>JBAUOP010000032.1:0-14547 GCA_049579805.1 Acidobacteriaceae bacterium | reverse complement strand
TCCGCACACGCTGCTCCGGCGACAGATAACTGAACATCCCCGACTGCTGTTGATCGGCTCCTCGCATGCTTCCTTCTTAACCGACCTTGCCGTGGATTTGAAGTGACTTTTTCAGCACCCTGCTAGAGCTGAAACGGGCTTCCTGAGCCGCCTTCTCATCGCACAGGCAATCCCCTCCCTGAATAATAACGAATAGTCTAGTCTTATAGAAGACTGCTTGACAAGAACGGATCGGCCTCTGTATAACGGCGAATCAGTCAGGAGGCCTCTACCGTGACAACCAGCGATATAAAAAAACACCGTGCCGGACAATATCTGTGGATTCCCCTGCTGTTGGCTGCCGCCACGTGCATGGCATTCGGCCAGGCCGGCAACGGAAGCATCAGCGGGATTGTGAGCGATTCCTCGGGCGCGACGATCGTCGGGGCGACCGTAACCGTCCAAAGTGACGTGACCGGCGTTGCGCTTACCAGGGTGACGAATACTACCGGGGTGTATTCGATCGCGTCGCTGCCTCCAGCCACATACGCGGTGACCTTCTCCCAGAAGGGGTTTGCGACTTCGGTTCACCGCAACGTGATCGTCACCGTCGATCAAAACACGATCCTCAATGCGACTCTGTCGGTGGGTTCGGTGAATCAGGTGGTCACGGTCGCCGGCACCTCCTCGCCGATCGAAACCGCCAATTCGACCGTGGGCCAGCTGATCGATGAATCGACGATCAACCGCGTGCCCCTGCTGACGCGCGACGTTTATCAGCTGGTGCAGCTGAGCGCGGGGGTGATCCCCACGAATGGCATTCCAAATGCGTCCGACACAACGGCGGTTTTCAATGCCCGACCCGGCGCGGACGTGGCGGGATACACCATCAACGGCGCGACTCCCGGTTCCGTCCAGTTCCTGGTGGATGGAAGCCCGATCGGCATTGGTGAAAACAATCTGGGGGCGGAGATTCCCGCCATGCAGATACCGCTCGACGATGTGCAGGAGTATCGAGTGGAAACGCAGAATACCCCGGCGAACTATCAAAGTGGGGGGGCAGGCGCAATCAGCCTAGTGACCAAATCCGGGACGAACCACTTTCACGGTGACGCCTTTGTCTATATTCGGCCGAATACGTTGTCGGCCAACGATTACTTTGAAAAACAGATTGAGGCGACTAACGGCACACCGAACCAGGCGCCGGATTTTCACCGCTATCAGGAAGGTGGCTCGATCGGGGCGCCACTGTTGCACGACAAACTGTTCCTCTTCGCTGATTACGAAGCGACACAGCAGGATTCGCTCCAAACCGCCTTCTACACCGTCCCCACGGCGGCCGAACGCAACGGAGATTTTTCCGCGGATTCCTTCACGATTTACAACCCGCTGGTTCCTGATCTGCCTAACGGGCAGCGACAGGCGTTCTCCGGCAATAAGATTCCGCAGGGCGACCTGAATCAAATCGCACTGAATTATGGCCCGCAGCTCCCGGCGCCCAACGCCGTCGGCATCGGGCCCTATCATCTCAATAACTATTCCGGATCGGGACTGGATCCGAATGACGCTCAGAAATTCGATATTCGCCTTGACGGGTATCGGGGGCAAAAGCAACACATCTACGGGCGATTCTCATTTGCCCGCCTCTTGCTCGCGAATGCGGACCTCTACGGAAGCTCGGATATTTATGATCCCTACTACTACCACATCGTGACAAACGCGCGGAATTTCCTGCTCGCGGATGACTTCACCCTGACCCAGAACACCCTGCTCCAGTTCCGCTATTCCTTCACGCGTCATTATGAAAACCAGACTGGCGATCCTCGCCAGGTTGGTTTCGATATGACCAAGCTCGGGTTTCCCTCATCGCTGGCCGCCCAGCAGGTGTACAAGGACATTCCCATGGTTTCCTTCGCCACCACCGCAGGCATGGGTTCCAATCCGTGGACTACATTCCAGTATGTCAGCGAGAATCCATACGACTTCATCGCAGCGCTTTCGACGAACAAGGGTAAACACGTACTGAGCGCGGGTGTTGAACTCGAAAAGCAGTTTATGAATGAAGGCCAGCCGATCGCTCCCAGCGGCTGGTATCAGTTCGACAATACCGCGACCAGCTCCACGACCTTTGCCGGCGACGGAAGCGATTATGCCTCCTTCCTGATCGGGATGGGTTCGGCTCCCGGCTACGAGTACGACAACTTCACACACGACATCTTCGGCGCCGAGGCCAATCCTTACTATGCTGCCTACGCGCAGGATGCGTGGCAGGTCACGAAACATCTGACGGTGGATCTCGGGCTAAGATGGGATATTTTCGGAGGCCGGACCGAACGCCACAACCGGCTGGAATATTTCGATCCCAGCGTGCAGTACTCGGCCAACGGCGTGCCTCTGACGGGAGGCGAGGAGTTCGCAGGGGTCGACGGACACAGTCGCAGCCCGTTCACCACGAACATGAAGAATTTCGGGCCCCGCGTCAGCTTCGCCTGGCAGGCGGCAAAAGACCTTGTCCTGCGCGGAGGCTCGGGGATCTACTACGGTCCGAGCAGCCAGATGGTTGCTAACTCAGCACTCAACAGCGACGGGTTCTTCGCAGCGACTTTCTGGAGTTCCACTGCCTATAATGCAGACGGCAATACTACACTGGTTGCCCCGCTGGGAAATGCCTTTCCAAATGGAGTCACGCAGCCCACGGGCTCGTCACTGGGGCCGCAAACCAACCTGGGTAATGAACTCGCCACGGAGTTGCACTCACAGCGGACGCCCACCACCTACGACTTTAACCTGGGCACCGAAAGTCAGCTCCCGCATGGAGTGGTTCTTGCCTTGGCCTATGTGGGCAGCAGGGGGCGTTTTCTGCCACTGGCTGGGGTGGATCTGAACCAGCTTCCCCTGAGCGTCATTGGTCAATATCAGTCGGGGCTGATGAACAACAGTATTCCCAATAAGTGGGAAGGTGCCTATCCGGTGGGTACGCCGTTCTACGGACAATCGACCGTACCTGAGTTTCTGGGGCTGGAGGCTTATCCTCAGTTCACCTGCGGCGCCATCAATTGTGGTGTCGAAGCCTACGGGTATCCCGCAGGCAGCTCTAACTATGACTCGTTGCAGGTGAAGCTGGAGAAGCGGCTGACCAGTCACTTCACCACGCTGGCAACCTTTACCTGGGGCAAGCTCATGACTGACGACTTCGGTCCGCCTCTCTCAATCGTGGGATATTCGGGTGGTTCTGCGCAGGACTGGCGCGATATGAACCTCGAACATTCACTGAGCGCGCAGGATGTCGCCGATCAGTTCAACCTGCAGGCGTCCTATGATCTGCCGCTGGGCAGCGGCCGGTATATCAACCTGCATGGGTGGCAGAACCAGGCCTTCGGGGGCTGGACGGTGAATGGCATTACCTATCTGAGTACTGGTGTTCCGGTCGAGGCCCCTGCGGGCACCGGCGATCCATACTTCAACCAGCGTGTGAACCAGGTCTGCAATCCGGGAAGCCGGGCTCCCCACACTGCGACGCAATGGTTCAACTGGACCTGCTTTGCGGAGCCGGCCAGCCAGTTCGTCGCCGGCACTAGTTCACGTATGCTCAGCGATGTTCGAACTAACGGCGCTCACGACCTAGACCTGTCGCTGTACAAGAACTTCCGTCTGGGAGAAGGACGGAACCTGCGTCTGGAGGTATCCTCCTATAACCTCACAAACTCCGTTCAGTTTGGCTACCCGAGCGTATTCTGGAATCCATCGCCGAATTCTGCCAATATGTCTGGATTCGGACAGATCACCAGCGATGTTAATATGCCGCGACAGTTCCAGTTTGCGGCCCGATATATGTTCTGACCTGTCCGGCACGCCGGCTGCGCGGTGACTCTGCGCCGCAGCCGGTGTGTGCCGGAGGCTGGTAGCGCTCGTGCTGAGCGACACAAAAGGAAAGGTTCCGACGTATGTTCACCCCGACGCGGCGCGAAATGATCAGAATGAGCAGTGCAGCCGTAGCGGCCCTTTCGACCGCAGGATCCCCGCTCGAGGCCGCCCAGCTTCCAGGCCAGGCCGGCGCCCCGTCCGCCCAGCCGGAAGCAACTTCCGCCATCATGTCGATTGCCGCTCATCCCGGCGATGCATTTTTCGCCATGGGCGCTCCCGTCGCTCTGACCACCCACCAGGGAGGAAGGGGATATTTTCTGAGCCTCACGCTGGGGGAACGCGGCTCGACCACCATTCCGCCGGCGCAGTATGCCGACATGCAGCGTCAGGCTGCCGTCAAAGCGGCAGGCATTCTTGGCGCCGAGGCCTTGTTTCTTCAATATCCCGACGGACAGCTCCCGGACAATGATGAGGTCACTCTCGCCGTATGCGATCTTATCCGCCAGCACAAACCAGACACGGTGGTGACGCACTGGAAAGGCAGCTGGCATAAAGATCACCGCGCCTGTTACGACATCGTGCAGAATGCCGTCTTCTATGCGGCTCTCCCCACGGTCGTCCGGGACGCGCCGGCTCACGGGGTGAGGCAGACCTTCTTCGCGGACAACTGGGAAGATGCCGACGGTTATACCGCAGATACGTTTCTGGATATCTCACCGGTTTTTGAGCTCTATTCCAACGCGTGCAGCGCATTCCCTATGTGGCGCGGAGAAACTGGATTTCGCTACAACGACTACTATTCGAGCCGTGCTGTCGAGTGTGGATGTCTGAGCCATTGCCAGTATGCCGTCGGCCTGATGTCGCCGGCCAGCCAGCGGGTCCGGATCCTCCGGTCTCTTCAGACGGACTCTCATCCTCGCAAATAAGCCCGCCCGGACCGGGGTCACACCAGGGAAGCAAAGTATGAAGAAGCTCCAGCAGCTCGATCGAAACAGCGTTGTGCCACTCTACTATCAGATTCAGGAACAGCTCCTGGAGCATATTCGATCCGGAGAGTTCGCCGCAGGCCAGCCACTGCCGCCCCTGCAGGAGATCGCCGCAACCCTCGGCGTCAGTCCCATGACGGCGCGCCAGGCCATCAAATCTCTCTGCGACCTGGGAGTGCTCTACAGCCGCCAGGGCACGGGAACGTTTATCTCGGGAATGAAGCTGGAGAAGGACTTTCGCCAGGTCCTGTCATTCACCGAGGAAATGAAAGCGCGCGGATCCCGCCCTCGCTCGCGCGTCCTGTCGTTCGAGATTCGCACCGCGAGCCGGGAAATTCAGGAAGCTCTGCGCCTCCGCACCGGCGATCAGATTATCGAACTGCGTCGGGTTCGCCAGGCGAATGCATTGCCCATGGGCATTGAGTGCAGTTCTCTGCCTTTGCAGCTTTGTCCGGGTCTTGTGGATACCTTCGATCCACGAACTTCTCTCTATAAGACACTGGCCGAGCGTTACGGGCTGCATATGGCCATTGCCGACGAGGTGGTCGAGGTCGGCCTTGCGAATCGGGAAGAAGCTCGACTGCTGCGCATCAGCGAGAAGAGCCCCGTCTTCATGTTTACACGTATCTCTTATGTCCAGAGCGGCCAGCCCGTGGAGTATGTGAAAGCCACCTATCGCGGGGACCGATACAAGATAGTCAATCGCCTGACGCGCCTGAACCGCGCGCTGTTAACTGCCGCCCGGCCGATGTAAGATCGGTCAGCTTTGCTACTACAACTGAAGGGGACTTGTGTATGCCTGAATTAGAGTATCTGACCTGCGTGACCGACATCCTTGCCAAAATCAATAAAACGCAGAAACGCAAAATTGAGGAAGCCGCTGCCCAGTTTGCGGCGTCCATCGCATCGGGAGGGCGCGTCTACATGTTCGGGAGCGGCCATTCGGTTATCCCGGTTCTGGATATTTTCCCTCGCTACGGAAGCTTTGTCGGGTTCTACCCTATCTACGATCCCCGCCTTATGTGGTTCAATGTGGTCGGACCGGGCGGAGCGCGGGAGCTGCTGTGGCTGGAACAGCGTGAGGGCTATGTCAAAATTGTTCTCTCCAGTTACTCGCTTACCCCGAAAGATTCGATCCTGATCTTTTCCCACGGGGGGCTGAACGCCGCAGCGATCGAGGTGGGAATCGAGGCACGCGAAAAGGGCGTCAAGGTCGTCTCCGTTTCCTCGCACGAAAATTACCATCAGGCTGCGGCCAGACATTCGACGGGAAAGAAGCTTGCCGATGTTTCGGACATTGCCATCGACAATTGTGTTCCCCCGGAAGACGCGTTGATCGCCGCCGACGGCATTCCCGAGAAGTTCGCGGCAGGATCTACCGTGGCCTCCGTATCCATCGCCATGACGCTGGTTGCCGAAACCGGCCGTCGTCTGGTTAAGGAAGGACGTCGTCCATCCACCTTTGTCTCGCCCAACGTTGGGCTGTCCCCCGATCACAATCAGCAAGTTTTTGGGGAATTTATGCGGAATGTGCAGCGCGAACGATAACGATCGGGGCGATGCGGACTGGCGTCTGTACGACACGCACCTAAGGGGAGATTTTCATGTCTGAAGCGGTCAGTTCTGTGAACAATTCGGTCTCGACGGAGGCCCTGCCATGAAAAACTCCCACAAGTGCATACTCATGCTCCTCGGCGCAGTTCTGGCAGCAGCCCCTCTGGCTGCCGGCCAGGCCGCGCCGCAGGACGGCAATTCGTTCTATCCCGCAGCCGTCTGGTATAGCGGAGGCAAGGCTCGCGCTCCCATGCTCGAGCCGGTGGATGCAACCAGCGCGCAACGATGGGGCGCGGATCTGGACCAGATCAAGGCCGACGGCTTCGACACGGTGAAGACCTGGATTGACTGGCAAACCGGGGAACCGAGTCGCGGCAAATTCAATTTCTCCAATCTGGACCTGCTCATGCGCCTGGCCCATGAGCGGGGCCTGCGTGTGATTGTTCAGATCTATATGGATTCGGCGGCGGACTGGATTGGGCGGCTCTACCCGGAGGGCCGATTCGTCGACAGCAGCGGCGCCGTGATCACCTCGCAGTCGGCGCCGGGATACAGCCTCGATGATCCGGGCGTCCAGAAGGAAGCTATCGCTTTTCTGGAGGCTCTGGCACGGGAGGCTAACCGCTCTCCCGCTCTCTACGGCTGGGATGTCTGGAGCGAGCCGCACGTCATCAATTGGGCCGAATTCCCCTATCTGAGTAATCCCGAATTCGGATTCAATCGTTCCACGCAGGCCCGGTTTCGCGCCTGGCTGAAGAACAGATACGGAACTCTGGCTGCGCTGAATACTGCCTGGTATCGAACCTATACCAGCTGGGATGAGGTGGAAGCCCCGCGTTTCCCCACCATCCTTTCGTACACGGACTACATCGACTGGCGCATGTTTATCGACGACAAGCTCGCCGGCGATCTCGCCATGCGCACCCGCGCCATTCGCAGCGCGGATCCCACGCATCCCATCGCAAGCCACTCCGATGCGCCGAGCCTTTTCACGTCGCCCACGGATGGCTATGGCGAGCCGAACGATTTCAAAATGTCGGCCAGCACCGACTATTACGGCACCTCGATGTACCCCAAACATTCCGAGTCCACGAAGCCGTGGTCCAGCGCCTTTCTGGACACCGCGCTCGACTTCTCCCGCTCGGCCGGACACAGCGTTGGCAAAGGTTTCTGGATCGGCGAACTGCAGGCCGGCCAGGGAGCTACCGGGATGCGGATTGCCGTTCCGGTAACTCCCGGGGACGAGACCTTCTGGATCTGGCAGGCGGTTGCGCATGGGGCGCGCGAGTTTGCCGTCTACTCCTGGTACCCGATGAGTTCCGGTTTTGAATCCAACGGCTATGGGCTCACTAACCTCGATGGCACCATCACCCCTCGCGCGCGTGCCGCCGGCAAAGCTGCGGCCATTGTTGCCCGGCATGCATCGAGCCTGCTGAACGCGACTCCAGCGTCCGCTCAGGTCGCCATCCTCTATAACCGGCTGGCTTACATGGTGGGCGGTTCCCAGCCTTCAATGTCCAAACTCGGCCGCGCTCCCATTAACTCGGCGCTTGGTCTTCACGAGGCGTTTGCGGAAGAGCAGATTCCGGTTGACTTCGTCTCCACAGAAAGCGTCGCAGCAGGAAAGCTGGACCAGTACAAGATCCTCTTCGTCCCCTTTCCTGTGATGTTATCCGGCGATGTCGCGCAGGGAATCCGCCGCTATGTCGAAAATGGTGGCGTCGTAGTCGGCGAAGCACGTTTCGCCTGGAATAACGAACGAGGATTTGCCAGCGATGTGATTCCCGGGCTCGGGCTCGACAAGGTTTTTGGAGGACGAGAGAAAGTCATTGCCCCTGAGGATCACATCCATATCAACCTGGATTCCTCCGCCGATCTGCCCGGGCTGAGCGGAGATACGACCATCGAAGGCGGCGCTTTTCAGGAGGCTCTCGATCCCTATCCGGGTTCGCGTGTATTAGGGCGCTTTCAGGACGGCCAGCCAGCTATCCTCGAGAATTCCTTTGGCAAGGGAAAAGCTATCCTTATAGGATCCTTCACCGCCCTTGGTTACGATGAAGATCCTGATCCGGCCACGCAGAAATTTCTCGTCGCTCTTACCCGGCTTGCCGGTGTGTCGGCGCCCGTCACCGTTGCCGGAGCGCCCGGCTCAGTCATGGAAGTCCGTCTGCTCGAGGGCCAGGGTGAGCAGATCGTCTTCGCGTTCAACGAGTCCGAGCGCCCGGTGGATGCCTCTTTGTCAGTGAATGCCGGTGTGCCCATCCAGCATGCAGTGGACTGGACCGACGACCAGCAGGTGCCGGTCCAGCCGAATCAGGGCGTGGTCACGCTGCATAAGGCATTTGCCCCGCGAGAGGTCTGGGTTGTCGATCTTCAGATCCGGTAATCACCGTACACGGTTCGTGCCGGCTGCCCTCGCCGGCACACTTCCCGCAGGAAGGACTCCTCATGCCTGAGTACGTTCTGGCCGCCGACCTCGGTGCTACGAATATCCGAGTGGCCAGGGTGAGCCACACAGGCCGCATCAGCCACCTGAAGCACGCGCCCACGCCTTCGTCTGGTGGCGCGGCTGTGGTCGAGGCGCTGGCGGCCCTGCTCCGCGAGCTTCCGGGCGAGAATGTGCAGGCGATCGGCGTGGATGTTCCCGGCCTGGCCTACGACAACGGCGATGTGTGGGCGCCGAATATCCGGGGATGGAAACGGATGCCCCTCCGCGACCTTCTGCGCAGAAAACTGCGCCTGCCCGTGGTCGTGGACAGCGACCGCAATGCATTTGTAGTGGGAGAGGCCTGGAAGGGCGTCGCCCGCAACTGTAAGAACGTGGTCTTCCTCGCCATCGGGACCGGCATCGGCGCCGGCATCCTCGCCGATGGCCGCCTGCTGCGCGGAAGTGGAGAGCTGGCCGGCTGCCTTGGCTGGATGGCGGTTCGCGATCGATATCTCTCTCAATACCGCAGCATCGGGTGTCTTGAAAGCCACGCGGCTGGACCTGGTATTGGTGTCGCCGCCAGCCGTAAACTCAGGCGGCGCATCTCTGCCCAGGAAACAACCCGTCTGGCTGGGGAAGGGAATCCGCTGGCTCGCGAGGTTTTGCGCGAGGCCGGCGTCTACATCGGTTTGGCGCTGGCCAACCTCGTCAGCACTCTCAACCCGGAGATCATCGTCCTCGGAGGGGGTGTCGCGGACGCGGGAGATCTCGTACTGAAAAGCGCGCGGCAAACCATGATGCGCTGGGGTCAGCCCATCGCTGTCCGCCAGGTCCGCCTGGAACTCAGTCAGTTGGGCAATGCGGCGAGTCTGCTGGGAGCAGCCAAACTCGCTTTCGATGGGATTCGGCATAGCTGAGCTTCCTGCCGTTTCCCGTAACCGATATCGCAGCCTGAAATCACGGAGGCGCGCCGATTGAACGCACGAACCACGACCCTCCCCGCCAGCGCCAATGGCTCGCGCAACAGCCTGATCTTCACGATCTATGGCTGCATGTTTGTCTTCGGCCTTGTCCTGTTTCTCGCAGGCACTCTGCTGCCAACGCTCCATATCAGCTATGAGCACGCCGGCAGGCTCGGGTCGCTCCCTCTTATCGGCATTTTGGCGGCCAGTGTGGTGGTCGGCCCCGTGCTCGACATTCACGGGGCGAAGCAGATGCTGATTGCGGCGCTGATTCTGATCACCGCTTCGCTGGCTTTAATCCCCGCTCTCGAGTCCTACTGGCAATTCGAGATCTGCTGCCTCGCGTATGGCTTTGGCGGCGGAATCCTCAATACAGCAACGAATGTCCTCATCTCTGACCTGCACGCGGAGAGCCGCACCCGCGCCCTCAATCTGCTGGGGTTCTTCTTCAGTGGAGGAGCGATCGTCGGGCCCCTGCTCATGTCCAATGTCGCCGGAGCGCTTTCCCCCTCGGTGGTGTTGCGTCTGCTCGCCGGGCTCACGGCATTGCTGCTGATTCCGGTCCTCTTCTTCCGTTTCCCCCCGCCCCTGCAGGCCGGGGTGCGCGTGCGCAATTTGCTCTCAGTCCTTCATCAGCCGCTGGTATGGCTCTTCGGGCTCATTCTCATTTTCGAGTCGGGCAGCGAGAACTGCATGTTTGTGTGGACCGGCAAATTCGTGAGCGATGCAATGCATGCTTCGGCGGCCCAAGGCAGTCTGGCGCTGGCCTGCCTGGGTGCGGCCCTCGGATTCGGCCGCCTGGGCACGGTATTGTGGCTGCGCTGGCTCGGCAATCGCCGCATGATCGCGTTGTCGGTCGCTTTGGTCCTGGTCGGAGTTCTGATCGCCGTCAGTGCGCGCAGCACGCCTTTCATGATCGTCGCCGTGACCGTCATCGGCCTGGGGATCTCCGCGATCTATCCCACGGTTCTGGGGCTGGCAGGAGAGCATTTTCCCGGAGAAACGGGAACCGCCTTCGGAGCCATCATCGCCCTCAGCCTGCTGGGCGGCACAGCCGGGCCGCTGCTGGGCGGCTATGCCATCAGCCACAGCCCACTCAGCCTGCTCTGGGTTCCTGCTGTAGCGGCTGCGGCGGTTGGGCTCCTCACCGCTGTCACAAGCAGGGACCAGAGCCCTGCATAGCCGGATTTCGCGACGATTTTCTCCGCGTTTCCTCGCTGAATTTCCCGGGTTCAGGCCGCACAGCGTGTCACGGCGAGACGGGGTTCGAGCATTATCCGTGCAGAAATTCACTCTAATAGGCACGGGCTGCGCGGGAATGTCTGGCATGTGCCGCAATTGGTCAGATCGGTGAACTCAAGCACGTTAGCCCTCGCGATCCGCGCGAATGTCTGGCGCTGGGTCGCGCCATAGCATCTTCTGTTTTCGATGACGATATCGTTGCACTAATCTATCCCAAGGATCTGACAGGCCACGGGTAGCTCCGATGAGGCTGGTGAGGAAATTCCCCGCTTCGATCCCGCCGATGATTCGCTTACCGCTGTCATATCGAGGCGATTGCTTGCGATGATCGTGGTTGCGCAGAATGGTGTTTTTGGCCGCCACGGTCCCGCGCATCGGATCAAGCTTCCTGGACCGGCTGAAAGATGCACCGGAAATGATCAACCCGGCATGGATCGGGAAAAACCCGGCCATTGAATCTGTAGCCAATGAATTTCTCCTGCACGACTGTCCACAGGATCGGCTGCGGTGGGCGCATGCCACGATTCGAGTGATGAAGGCAGAACGCGTATTAGTCGAGCAATATCCACTGGACCAATGGCCGCCGGAACTCGACCGAGACGAACGCCACCTCTTCTCTTAGACCGGCAAGCTCCACCCGTTTTTTCGGATCACGCCCTTCAATGCCTCGCCGTGCAGGCTCAGCTCCGCCACCAACAGCTTCAAACGGTGGTTCTCGTCCTCCAGAGCCCTCAGCCGAACTGCCTCCGACACGTCCATCCCGCCGAACTTCGACTTCCAGCCATAGAACGTCGCCGCCGAGATCCCGTGCTCCCGGCACAGGTCCGCCGTCTTCACCCCGGCCTCATGCTGCTTCAATATCCCGATGATCTGCTCTTCCGTGTACCGGCTCTTCTTCATACCCAGTCCTCCCGTTCAATTTACGAGAGAACTCCAGTTTTATCTGGCTGAGTTTTCCGGGGGCAGGTCAATCGAATGTGCGAAAGAAACTGGACACTACCCGCCCAAGAGCGAAACAGCGGGCGCGATCCGCTACGCGCTCTCCCGCTGGCGTGCCCTCACTCGCTACATCGATGATGGCCGGCTGGAGATCGACAACGGTGCCGCCGAACGGGCGCTGCGCGCCGTCGCGCTCGGTCGCAAAAACTATTTGTTCGCCGGATCCGACGCCGGCGGCGACCGCGCCGCCGCCTTTTACAGCCTGATCGGGACTGCGAAACTGGACGGGATCGACCCGGAACTCTATCTCCGCTCCGTGCTCACCAGGATCGCTTCCCACCCGGTCAACCGCATCGACGAACTCCTGCCCTCGCGCGTAGATCGGGCGGCCGACCACTTCTTCCAGTCACTTCTTCACTCTAAGTACAAGCCAATTCGAAGGTGTTATCAGCTCATTAGCTGTACCTCTGGTTATATCAAGCTGCACCAGTATGTTCTGTACTCGTATCTTATACCTGCCCGGTCGGTTCAAATCTACAAAGCTATTCAGAATAAAGAAATCGCGGAAAGATTTCCTTGGACCGAGCGGTATCGATTCAGTACTAAGGAACGGTCGTCCACTACGCACTGGAAGCAGTTTCCTTCGGAATCGTAGGCTGTTACGGGATTGGTCGCCTCCGCATCCCCTTCCACGCCCAAGGATTTCTGAATTTCGATGACGCGATCAGTGATGTTGGTGATAGTCACGTCAATCCTTACCGTGGCACCGCTTCTGATTGTCGGAGTTGGTGTTGCAATTGATATCTTGACGGGACGCCTCTGCGACGCGAAAGCGCTGAGTTGGAGGCATGTGAACAGACCGATGGCAACGTGTATCCTTCTCATATCTAACCTGCCTCGTTGCATCGCTCCGGGAGAAATCAACGCCTCTCCTGTGGGGCGCAGGCTATGAGGCATGACATCTCTACAATAGGGCGAAGAAAAGACAAAATGCAAATCCCTTTGGCTACGGGGCCGGGAGATGTCGCAGAACTTCATAGGCCGGGTAACCGCCCAGAGCGGCTCCCGTTGCGGTACCGGCGATGCGGCGTTTCAGTTCAACGTTCGTGCTCCGCCGCGCAGCGGTCGCCTCGGCTGCTTCTTTCTGACGTACCGCTTCCTGGGCGGCGTCTTTGGCCCGCTGTTTTGCGGTCTCTGCTGCTTCCAAAAGCTCATCGGTGTGATCGTCGCCGATGGCCTGTTGCAATCTCCCCGTGTTGTACATCCGATTCAGACGCGGAGAGAGCTTCGTAGGATAGAGGGCTTCAGGGGCTGCCTCCTGGAGGAGTGATGCTCATCCTGCGTAGACGCACGATAACGACCGAGGACCGGACGACGGAGGAACAGGCCAAAGCGTCGAAGCAGTTCCGGTCCTTTATGGGAATGGGAAGCTGACATGGACAGACACGCACAGCTACGGACGTACACAGACGAGGAACTGATAGCGGAGATGAACCGGCGCAGAGCGGAGTACATGCAAAAGGCGCGTTCGCTGTCCCTTGGCTCGGTCGGTTCAGAGTCCGGTCAGTATCCACGGAAGAGCGAGGCGAAGAGAAAACAGTGGGCCGCATGGCACCAGTACAAAGCGGAACACCCTGACGCCTCAGTGTCAGAGTGGCGCAGAGCGAGGCGCTCGGTTAAACGATATGCGCGTTGCGCATCTTGGCGTAGGGGTCGTCGCGACCCGGCCCTTTTCTTTTGCATCTGCTATCGTCATGGCCCAGGAAGACCCAATCGCGAAGATCGAGAAACTCCTGGAAGAGTCGCAAAAGCTCCGTCTGAATGCGATCCTTTCTCGGATCGGCGCAGTGCACGCTCTTTGTTCCATTGCGGAGACGGAAGTTCGATGGGAGCCTCCGGAAGTGGCGGAGCCCAGCGTTCAGAAGGTACAGAAGTCCATCGAAGGACTCTACCGGCACATCGATAATCCGCAGCATGTACCGGCTGAACTCCGTGAGGAATTCCGCAGGAAGGTGGCTGAAATCGAAACTAGACTACTAAAAATTAGCCAGCTTTTGAGGAACCTGGATCAGCTACGCGCCTGGCACCATACGGTCTGATCGATCCGGGAGTTGATACGGCCCTGTTCGTCGCGGCAAGAGGCCTATTCGACCTGTGGGTTTAGGCTCTTCACTCTGCTTCAAGGTTACCGTCCCATCCGACCCGAAGACGAATTCAACGACTGTAGTCACTCCGGTCGGGCAAACCCCTCACGGCTCGCGCATTAAGCATGTCTCCCGCCCGGGTAATTTCCGGTACTGGTGTAATAACGCCGAAGCGGCATTGCCCTTCCATGGAAGTAATCGTTTTAATAATAACCATTGAAATAACCTTCGTAGCACGGCCCGGGGATTGTCAGATTTTGGCCGTGTTGCATTGACCTATACACCCATAAGGAGAAAACAATGGATCGCATCGCACAGCTGTTTATGGGCCTCATGCAGGAAGAGTCCGGTCAGGACCTGATTGAATATGCGTTGATTGCCGCCTTGATTGCTCTCGGAGCCATCGTTGCGATGGGCTCTCTCAGCAATTCCATCTCCAGTGAGTTCAA
>JBAUOP010000031.1:0-1559 GCA_049579805.1 Acidobacteriaceae bacterium | reverse complement strand
CCGAGTTGCTCGAGTCATTTGCCGCCGCCGGACGTGCCTCGCGGTGGCTTGAGTACCGGCCGGGCGCGGACTGGCTTCCCGATCCTGATCTGTCCGAGGCCGTGGGGCCGCCCGCAACGACGGGCTGACGGATGGGTCGGCGGCGCCCTGGCGACCGCGAGAACGGCCGGCCTCAGCCGGTGTGGAGGATCCGGAAGCGATCGGGTTCGGCCGGATCCCGATCGACGACCTGGATCGGCGCCCAGGCCCATTGCCAGACGCTGATGCCCGGCGCGCGGGAGAACCGGATCTGCCCGCGGGTGCCTTCGACGGTAACCAGCGGCCAGGCTGCGGCCGTGCCTGCTCGGTCCGCGGCGGCAGAACGAAGCGCATCGGTGAGGACGGCGATGGTGTCGTAGCCCTCGAAGGCGACGAAGGAGGGCGCTTCGGCCAGCCGCTCGCGCAGGGCCGTTTCGACTCGCGCACCGAGCGGGCCGAGCCGCTCGGGCCGGTAGCGCAGGAACGGGATCGCGGCGCCGTCGTCGCCCAGCGACGTCGCCCATCCGGCGAACTCCGGTTGCCCGGCCGGGGCGCCGATCATGATGTGGGCGAGGCGCTGGTCGCGGCGGACGGACTTGACGATGGACACGGCCGGCTCCGGATATCCGACCAGAAGAAGGAGGGCCGTCGCGCGATTGTCGGCGAGTTCGTCGCCCACCGCCGCAGGCGAGAGAGCGCGCATGTCGAGTTCGATGACGGTGCCGCCGCGCGGCGCGAGGTAGTCCCGCAGAATACGGGCCCCGGATGCCCAGTACACGCTTGACTCGGCCGCCACGGCGATCCGGCTGTGCCCCGCGCGCAGCAGGAAGTCGGCGTAGATCTGCCAGCCGCGGGACTGCGCCGGGGCGAGGCGCGCGACCCAGTCCGTTGACTGTTCGGTGAGCCCGTCGAGAACCGCCGACGAGCAGAGGAACGGCAGGCCGAGGGCGTCGGCCCTAGCCGCAGCGGCGCGAGCGACGACGCTGTGATACTCCCCGGCCAAGGCGGCCACGCCCAGCTGAGCAAGTTCATCGACCGCCGCCGTGGCCTTCTGCGGATCGGCGGCGGTGTCCGCGACCACCAGCTCGATCGGTCTTCCGGCGATCCCGCCGGCGTCATTGACTTCGCGAACGGCTAGCTCGAGCCCAGCGAGCAGGTGCCGACCGGCCTCTACCCAGCCGGGCCGGCTGAGCGGGACGAGCGCGCCGATCTGGACGGCCGATTCGTCGGCCGGCTCCGCTCCCGGTGGCGATGGCGGCGTGCTCACCTCAGGCGCGGCGGCTGTACCGGCCCGGCGCCCCGGGGTCGACGCCCCAGCTGGTGACCCACGCGGGCGTGATCCGGATGACCTCGCGGCTCATGAACGGCACCGGCGGGTCGACGTCTTCAAGCGCGACCGCGGTGCCGCGGATCTCCAGCCCGCGCACTGTCCACGGGTCACGCGAGACGAGGTCGTCGATGACCAGCGCGACGTGGCCGTTGCGCTGGACGTTGCGGAACTTGCGGCTGGCGCCCATGGCATGGCCGCCGATGATGATGTC
>JBAUOP010000030.1:0-83290 GCA_049579805.1 Acidobacteriaceae bacterium | reverse complement strand
ATGTCTCCTTCCTGCTGAAGAGGTTACGCAGTCGCATGATCACCTCGGCCGCCCGGTGGCTGTCGCGAATGATGCGCCGTGCGGTTTCACGAGCACCATCGATGTCGGGCGGATCGGTGGCCAGGATGCGCAAACAGGTGCCGGCGTTGGTCATAATGCCGCTAACCGGCTGATTGACTTCGTGCGCAATCGACGCCGTCAAAGTCCCGAGGCTCGTGACCCTTGCCATGCGGGCGAGCTCCGATCGGAGGTTGCTGAGCGCCTCTTCTGCGCGCTTCCGGTCGTCAATATCGGTGGTCGTTCCCACGAATTTGAGGACTCTCCCCCGTGCGTCGCGCAGGACCACGGCTTGATTGAGATGCCAGCGATAAGTCCCGTCCTGAGCGCGGAGAGACCGCGTTTCCATCGCAAAACCCTGCCCGTTGCGTACTCCGTGCCAAAAGGCCTTCGCTGCTGCTTCGCGATCGTCGGGGTGGACCGCGCTCATCCACGCCTCGGGACGCGACCGGACGTAATCCAGACTCTGACCGGAGTATTCAAGCCAGACATGATTCACGAAATCCGGCGTCCCATCCGGCTTCAGTGTCCAGGCGGATACAGGAAGATGCTGCAGCAGTCCCGCCTGAAGTTGCAGCTCTTCGTTCATTGCGGCAAGCTTCCTCGTTCGTTCCGCGACCCGCCGATCGACTTCTTCATAGAAATAGTCCAGGGTGAGCTTTCCCATGAGCGAATCCGTAGACGGATCTTCAACCGGTTCGCGGCCTCCCCATGCAGGGAGTGCTGGAACGCCGATCCGATCGTTCATACCGCGCTGCGGGTGCCTGACTTCCGGAGCGGAATCGCTCGGATGATCGACTCGCTCCCGAAGGATCGCATTCTCGTTCGGCCGCTGGTAATTCATGCGCTTGCTCCTGCTTTCATCGCACTGATAGTGGAGTGGACTTCGCATCGGTTTGCCTTAGGGCCCGGAGCAACGGATGGGAAAACGCTTAAATCGCGCTTTTGAACTCGCGCGGAGTCACGCCAACGATCTTCCGAAACACCTTCGTGAAATGCCCCTGAGTACGAAAGCCAGTGAGTCTGCTCACCTCGGCGATGCTCAGCGTTGGATCCTTCAGGTGAAGCTTCGCGCTGTCGATCCTTGCCCGCAGAACATACTGGTGAGGGGTCAGACCCGTCGCTCTGGTAAACAACATCACAAAGTGGTTCGGCGATACCCCGGCAATCTCGGCCATGGCTGTCAGGCTAATATTCCCGCCAGGGTTCGCCTGGATGGTGTCGATGACTCTGGCTACACGTTTCCCGCCAATGTTCGCATCCTTCCTCTTTGCTTATTAACCTCTGCGACAAGACAATACCGCGAGAGCATTGGTCAAATGTTCCGTATTTGGTCAGTTCTTCCGAATAAATGGTCAAAAAAAACAGGAGACCGGGCATACGACCGTAAAATCCCATTACTGGAGTCATCTGTCCGGCGGGGTAAAGCGATGGACATCTCTGGGGTTCTTCCCATCAAGGCTGTTGAAGTCATGTGCAATGGGTGCGCCGTTTGTCCCATCCCTGCCGTATCGTCCCTCAACAGTAAACAGGCGGGGTGGGACGGTATCGCCCTCGAGTCGTTCAGCGATGTGCCCGGCGTCTCGATTCCGGATCACGATCATCCCACTCACTTCCTGAATCTTCTTACCCATGGAAATATCCGGGCGCAGTGGACCACCGAGGGCAGGAGCCACAGCGCCGACAACACCCCGGGGACGATCTACGTGTTGCCGGCAGGAACCCGCGATCGCCTTACCTGGTCCGGCCCGACCACTCGTATCGTCCTGGTCATGGAGCCCCGCTTCCTCGCGCGGTCGTTTGAGGACACCGCTCACCTACAGGATGTGGAACTAACCACCCACTGGAATCTCCATGACCGCCACATTCAGTCGTTGATGCTCGCCATGCATGCCGACCTCGAAGACGGCTCACCCGCCGGTCCGCTCTACGGCGAATCTCTCGGCCTGGCGCTCGCCACTTACCTCGTTCACCGCTATTCGGTCCGTGACTGCGCGAAGCATGATTACCCTGGCGGCATGCCCACGATGCGCCTGAACCGGACTCTGGAGTTTATTCACCAGAACCTGACACGGGATCTTCGCCTGTGGGAGCTCGCCCAAATCGCCGGCATGAGCCCTAACTACTTCTGCGAGCTGTTCAAGGCAAGCACCGGCCTGCCCCCTTACCAATACATCCTCAAGTGCAGAATTGAACTGGCGAAGCAGTATCTGCGCGATCCGAAGTTCACCCTGGCCAGCGCAGGATCGGCTGCCGGATTCGCCGATCAAAGTCATTTCACAAAGGTCTTCCGTCGAATCGTGGGCGTCACGCCCATGACCTTCCGCGGCAAGATTGGCCGCCGGCACAACCACGCCTGAAGGTTTCCATCGGTCCTGACACCTCCGTGGCATCGGAGAATGACCCCTTCCGGCGCCTGGAATTGTCCGGAATGAGGCATTGTAATAACGAATAACGGCAATATAATTGCGAACGCGTTCGAACTCGGGCCACTTTTCATGTCAAATTCAGGTTCGTTGTTGTCCTCTGCTTTTCCTTTGCGTTTTCGCTTCGCAGTTTTCGCCGTTGGTTTGCTCCTTGTTGCCGGATGTGGCGGAGGCGGCTCCGCCGGGGCGGGCGGTAACGGTGGAGGGAGCGGCACATCTTCCAGCGTGCCTGCCCTGACCGCGATTGCGCCGTCGACGACGCTGGCAGGCACGCCAGGCATGAGCATCGTCGCCTTCGGCTCGAATTTCACTCAGAATGTGACGATCGACTGGAATGGAACGGCGCTGCCCACGACATGTGGGGGAAACTACGGCGACATCTTCGCGTGTCCGGAACTGACGGCCACCGTTCCAGCCAGCGATCTGGCCACAACGGGAAGCGCCAGCGTGACCCTGACGAATCTGTCGCCCCCGGGCGGCACATCCGGTTCGCTCACGTTCACGATCACGCCCCGTCCCACGGCCACCACATGGGTGAGAACCGTGGCCGGGATCACAGTTCCCTGGGACGAGGTTTGGGATTCGGTGCACGGGAGGCTTTATGTCTCCACCGCATCCCAGGACCCGACGTATCCGAATGCCATCATCCCCATCGATCCGGTGGCGGGCACGGCGGGAGCGCCGGTGGCAGCGGGCAACGATCCTCGCTACCTCACTCTGTCTTCCGATTCCTCGTATCTGTGGACAAGCCTGGTCGGCAGCTACTCTGTCCAGCGATTTCTTCTTCCGGGCCTCACACCGGACATCTCCTTTCCCCTTCCTCTGGATTCGAACGGCAAACCGCAGCAGGCGGTCAGCCTTCAGGCTGCTCCCGTGAGCCCGCATACGGTTGCCCTGGTGGCTGGCTATTGGCAGGGCGATCCATCCGGAGACGGCGTTTACATCTACGACGATGCGACTCCCCGACCGACCTCCTTGCCGGGTTGGATAAGTGGCGGCCCCATGATCAACTGGCTTCAATGGGGTCAGGACGACTCCACGATTTACGCGACCAGCACGGATCAGGCGCTGGCGATCCTTCCGCTTCAGGTAAATGCCTCCGGCGTGACCTGGAACGGAACCGGCGGAGGCCTGACAGCGGCGCTGATCGACTACGACCGGCAGAACGGGCTCGCCTACTCGCGCGATCCGTTGGCGGGCGGCGTCTATAATCCCGCGCTGGACACGCAGGTGGGAGGCTTCCGCCTGCCGGTGGGGGATGCAACCTGCACCGCAGATTCCGTCCTGGAGCGCAGTTACTGCATAACGGTTTTCAGCGCCAGCGGCGTCGACATTTATAACGTGGAGCTATGGGTGTTCGATCTGAATACTTATGCGCTGGTTGAACGGGTTTATTTCGGCTCGCTGTCGGGCAGCACCGGGGGGTCGCAGCCGAATTCGCCCATCACCGGGACTCCGCAAAGATTGATTCGCTGGGGCAACGCCGGTCTCGCCCTCATCACCAGCTCTGGAGCTGAATACGGAATTCCGCTCTCTGAGTCCGCTGAGGGAGCGGGCGGCGTTTTTCTCATCGACGGCGCCGCCGTCAATCCGAACGTCGCTCCGGATGTGCCATTGGGGACGTCACCGGCCATTTATGCATCCCTGAGTTCTATGAGCCCGCAGGCAGCGCCCGCTGGCAGCGGCGATATCACCTTAACCATTCAGGGAGCGAATTTTACCGAGGACAGCACCGCCTGCTGGGACCCCAATTCACAGGTGTATCTGCCCACGCAATACGTGAGCGCAACCAAACTGATCGCTACCATTCCAGCTGCGGAACTGGCCACGGCCGGCGCGCATGACATCAGCGTCTTCGATCCGGGGGCGAGTTCCTTCTCTACCAATGCGCTGGATTTTACGGTCACGCCCGCGTCCGGGAACACGCAGATAACTCCACTGAACCTTGCCGGCCTCTCCATGGCCTGGGATGCGAACAGCCAGCTCCTGTATATCGGCGCGGCCGACTACGACGCCGCATACCCGAACTCGATTGTCGCTGTAAACCCGCAAACCGGCACAATCGTGAATACACAATCGGTGAGTCCCGATCCCGATATTCTGAGCGACAGCGCAGGTGGGCAGTTCCTGTACGCAGCATTTGCAGATACGGATACGATGACGCAGTTCTCCCTGCCCTCGCTTGCTCCTCAGGCGACCTGGCTGGTGGGGACGGCCGATGACATAAAAGCCGCTCCGGTGGACCCTCATACAACCGCCGTATCCGTCAACGACGTGGGTGTGGTTATCTTCGACGACGCGGTGGAGCGGCCCACCTGGGCGCCGGGCTGGCTATATGGACCCCTCCCGCAGAATTTTTACGAAGTCCTGGCATGGGGCAGCACAGATTCGGTTCTGGCATCGGCGAGAAACGACAATGTCGGTCTTCTTCCCCTGTACACACTCAACGTGACGCCGTCGGGGGTTTCCTACGAGGGCCAGACCCCATCGTTCAACGACCTGGGGGGTGCGATTCACTCGGACTTTGGCAATGGTCTTGTCTACAGCGACGCAGGCATGGTGGCCGATCCGGCGACGGGCACGATTGAAGGCAGCTATGGCGCTTCGGGCCTGGTGGCGCCGGATTCTTCGCTGAATCGTGTGTTCATCCTCGGACAGACCGCGGCCCAGGTCAATTCCAACAGCTACACGATTCAGTCCTTCGACGAGAAGGCTTTTACGCTCGTCTCGTCGATCACCCTGAATAGCCTGGCCGGTACTCCCATCCAGATGGTTCGCTGGGGTAACTCAGGACTGGCGATCCTGACCAGCGGGGGAATTCCCGACGATGCTATGCCTTCTTCTGGAACCCTCTACATATTGCAGGATGGCAGTTTTGTGAGTAATGCCGAGCGCACAGCACCCAGTGAAGCAACCAAACCGGAACGGGTGCAGCGGCGCTGGAAACCGATGTCGAAGAAAGAGATTCTTGCCAAAATGCATCGGGTCCTGGGGGCGAATGAAGTCGGCGGCGATCAGGCTCCTGACCACTGAGGAATCTCGCCGCGAGCCTTGCCAGCATGGCCGGTTCCATCAGGGCGCGGTACCTCCGTACCGTTCCACCCTTCGATTTCCCTTGCTTCCGCCGCGCGCGAATCCTACCCTTGAAACAAGGAAAGCTCTGTCCGCCCGATAGCGAACAGAGCTTTTTCCTTTCACCCTGCCCAGGCAGGGGAAACCTTCCCGCTCTTTGACAAAACAGACCCGGTGCGATTACTCCCGGCTCCCGCCTCCCAGCTCCTAACTCCCATGTATGCCACACATACGCCAGGAGGCCCAGCTAACTACCCTGTTTCTACACACATAGCAACAGCCCAAAGTTAACTACCCTGTTTGCCACACATGCGCACACGGCGAAATGTTTTTTGCTACAGGCGACCGGCCACAGGCGACAGGCTACCGCCCCCGGCTCCTGGCTCCCAGCTCCCGGCTCCCAGCTATTTCGTATGCCCCTTCTCCAGATTCTTCGCCCCGTCCAGATGCTTCTGCAGCACCGGGATCGCATTCTCCGCGTAAGTCTTGATCGCTGGATTCTGCGCGTCCTCCGCTTCCTTCTTGTAGACCTCCAGCGCCTTGGTATGCCCCGCGATCATCTCGTGGATGTACTTGTGATCGAAGGCCGCGCCCTTCAGCTTCTGGAACGGATCGATCATCTCCTTATTGCTCTTCGCGTCGATCGCATCCGGCACTGTCAGGTTGGCCTGCTGCGCGGCAGTATGCAGATCGCTGAAGTCCTTGGTGTGATCCGTGACCAGCATTTGCCCGTAATCCTTCACTCCCTGGGACTCGGCCACGTTCTGCGCCAGCTGCCCGAGATTCGCTTCCACCATATCGGTCTGTCCGGCGAAGTCGACGAACTGCTGATCGGTCATGGGCGCGGCCATCGCCTTTTTCTGAGCCAAAGCGGGAACGGCGAACATTGCGAGACAACAAACGGCTGAAAGAACACGTTTCATTGATTCTCCTCCGACCGATATTTGGATGCGCGCTCCCGATTTTCCGTCGTCCCAAAGACGGCTACTCCCGCCGCCCACCCTCCCGATTTCCTGTTGACGAATACCGCCGCCAGGATATGCTTCCTTCAGTCCGAAAGCGGGGCTCCCGATGCAAGCAATCGTGGCTCGCCAGTACGGCTCCCCCGACGTCCTCGGCCTCGAAACCCTCGACCGTCCGGTCCCCGGCCCCAATCAGGTGCTGCTGCGGGTGCGCGCCGCCTCGGTCAATCCTCTGGACTACCACATGCTGCACGGCTTCCCGCTCATCCGCCACATTCCTGGCCTAAGCCGCCCCCGCTCTCCCATTCGCGGCGTCGATGTCGCCGGTGTCGTCGAGGCCACCGGCCCCGGCGTCACCCGCTTCTACGCCGGCGACGCGGTCTTCGGCTCCTGCCGGGGCGCCTTCGCCGAGTACGTCTGCACCGCCGAATCCGCCGTGGTCGCCCGCCCTCAGGGCGTTCCCTTTGAGCACGCTGCCGCCGTTCCCGTCGCCGGAATCACCGCGCTCCAGGGCCTGCGCGACAAGGGCCGCGTTCGCCCCGGCCAGAACGTCCTTATCCACGGAGCCTCCGGCGGCGTCGGCACTTTCGCCGTCCAGATCGCCAAGATCCTCGGCGCCCACGTCACCGCGGTTACCAGCCCCGCCAATCTGGACTTTGTGCGCGCCCTCGGCGCCGACTTCGCCATCGACTACGCCCAGCAGGACTTCACCCAGCAGGGCCGGCGCTACGACGTCATCTTCGACTGCTACGCCAGCCACTCTCTCGCCGACTGCCGCCGCGCCCTCACTCCCGCCGGCATTTACGTCGGTGTCGGTGGACCCACCAGCAGCTTGCTGCCCTTTCTGGGTCGCCTTCTGGCTCTGGTCGCGCCTTCGCCCTTTCGCAAGCAGAAGATGGTCTTCTTCATCGCGAAAATGAATGCCTCCGACCTCTCGCTCCTCGCCAACTGGACGGCTTCCGGCCAGCTCACCCCGGTCCTCGACCGCGGCTATCCGCTGGAGCAGGTTCCGGAGGCGCTCCGTTACCTCGAAACCGGCCACGCCCGCGGCAAAGTCGTCATCCTCATGAACTCGACCGCCCAGCACGCCGGCGATGAACCAGCTCCGCAGCCCGAATCCGCAACCCGTAACCTGTAACCTGGCCTTCAGTGGCTCGACCAGGTCTTGTCCGCCGCGTTGCACAGCGTCTCCAGCCGACAATCAACACACCGCGGCTTTCGCGCCACGCAGATCTGCCGCCCGTGGTGGATCATCTCGTGCGAAAACGCGATCCACCGATCCCTGGGGATTATCCGCATCAGATCCTCTTCCACCTTCTTCGGATCCTCGGCCCGCGTCAGCCCCAGCCGATAGGACAACCGCAGCACATGCGTGTCCACAACGACGCCCTCGGCCTTGCCGAACGCAACGCCCAGCACCACGTTGGCCGTCTTCCGTGCCACGCCCGGCAGCGGCAGCAACTCGGCCATCGTCTCCGGCACCCGCCCGCCGTACTGGCTCACAATCGCCTTCGCCGCCCCCGATATCGACTTCGCCTTGTTGTGATAAAACCCCGTCGACCGGATCTCCTCCTCGATCGCGGGCAGGGAAGCCTCGGCAAACGCCTGGGGACTCGGAAATTTCCGAAACAGCTCCGGCGTCACCAGGTTCACCCGCGCATCGGTGCACTGCGCCGACAGGATCGTCGCCACCAGCAGTTCCCACGCATTGCGGTGATGCAGCGCGCACTCCGCGTTGGGATACGCCGCGGCCAGCCGCCGCAGCAACTCCGCAATCCGTTTCGGATCCAGATCCAGTCCCGGTTCCTTCCGTGTCTTCGCCGGCCGGGGCGCCGCCTTCACCCGTGCCGTCGCTTTTTTCGCCGGAGTTTTGGACGCGGCCTTTACGCCGTGCCGCGCTGCCTTCTTTCCTGACCTCTTCGCCACTGTCTTCGCCGCCATGAGCGAAATTGTAGCGGCTTCAGCTGAATCTGCGGTCTCTCCTTGACACTCTGGGAGAGACCGTTCCATACTTCCCTCGACAGACCAGGAGAATGCCGGATGCCACCCGACTCAGCCGTCGACCTGCTGCAGGGCACCCTCGATCTGCTGGTGCTGAAAGCGGTTTCGCTTGGCCCGCTCCACGGCTACGGCGTGCTGCTGCGCATCCAGCAGCTTTCGCGCAATCGGCTGGAGATCCAGCAGGGCTCGCTCTACCCGGCGCTTTACCGCCTGGAGCACGAGGGCTGGATCGCGGGCGAATGGGGACAGAGCGAGAACAACCGCCGCGCGCGCTTCTACCGCCTCACCGCAGCGGGCCGCCGCCGCCTCCAGACAGAGGAGAAGAAGTGGAATGAGTTCGCGGGAGTCGTAGGCGCGATTCTGAAAGCGGTCCCGGAGGAGCCATGAATCTGAGCAGCCGAATGCGGACATGGGGTCGGGGCATCTTCCACCAACGCGAGGTGGACGCCCAGGTCAGCGAGGAGCTCCGCTTCCATATCGAAAGCTACGCGGAGGACCTGATGTGCGCCGGTCTTTCGCGCGAAGAAGCGCTGCGCCGCGCGCGCGCGGAACTCGGCAGCGCAATGGCCGTGCGGGAAAACGCCCGCCAGGCGTGGGGCACCCGCTGGCTCGACGAGCTGCGCGGCGACCTGCGCTATGGACTGCGCGTGCTCAGGAAAAACTTCGGGCTGACGGCGATTGCGGTGACCTCGCTGGGCATCGGAATCGGCGCCAACATCGCGATCTTTTCGCTCACGAATACTCTACTTCTTGACGCAATGCCGGTACCGCATCCGGAGCAGTTGCGGCTGCTGGAATGGCAGGCGCAACACCAGTCCGGCTATAAGAACCTCCCCATGGGAGATCTCTATGGCAGCGTCCAGTTCACGAAGACAGGTGTAGCGACCGGAACCGAGTTTTCCTGGGACGAGTACGAAGCTCTGCGGCAGAACCGCGCGGTTTTCCACGGTCTGGCGGCGTATTACCACGATGGCGGAGCCGCTCTCGTGGCCGGCAATGACCTGCAGCATGGAACGCTCGAATATGTCTCGCCAAGCTTTTTTGAGGTACTGGGCATACGGGCGGCCGTGGGCAGAACCATTCTCCCCTCCGACGATGCCTCGGGCGGCGCTCCGGTGGTGGTTTTGAGCGACTGGATTTGGCGAGACATGTACGGGCGATCGCCCGCCGTCATTGGATCCACCATCGATGTCAACCGCATACCGCTGACCATCGTCGGTGTCGCGCCGAGCGGATTTCACGGAGCCGACGTCGACAACGATCCCGCGCTGTATGTCCCTTTCACCATGCAGCCGCAGCTCTCGCCGGATCAGTGGGATCGCGGCAAGAGCCGGCTCAGCAATGGCAATACCTGGTGGGTGCGGATTCTCGGGCGGATCTCCCCGCAAGTGACCAATGCCCAGGCGGCAGTGGCGCTGGACGGGATCTTCCGCCAGACGGCGAAAGCGACGCTGCCCCACCCGCAGCGCGTCGACACAGAGTCGGTGCACCTGGGAGTGATCGCGGGAGCCCGCGGCGATGCCCGGAGGACGGATGAGGAGTTCGTGCCGGTGGCCCTGGGCATGTCGGTCCTCGCTGGATTTGTGCTCGTGCTGGCCTGCGTCAATCTGGCGAATCTGTTGCTGGCGCGGACCATGGCGCGGCGGCGCGAGCTGAGCGTGCGGATGGCGATGGGAGCCGGACGCGGCCGGCTGGCGCGGCAACTCCTCCTCGAGAGCCTGTTGCTGGCGATGCTGGGCGGAGGCGCGGGGATTGCCCTGGCCTTCGCCGGCCGCAATCTTATTCCGCAGTTTCTTGAGCATCAGCATCCGGCCTTCGACTGGAGGGTGTACGCCTTCGCGGCCGGTCTGTCGCTGCTGACGTGCCTGCTGTTTGGAGGAATTCCAGCATGGCGAGCCACCCGCGTGGATATCCAGCGGGGACTGCAGGACGGCGGCCGTTCGACGGCGGATCGTTCTCATCTGCGGCTCGGTCGAGGCCTGGTGATCATGCAGGCATGCCTTTCCATGGTGCTCCTGATCGGCACCGGCCTCTTTGTCCGCACGGTGCGGAACCTGCTTCATGTCGATCTCGGATTTGATCCGCACCATGTGTTGCTGTTCGAAATCACGCTCCCCGCACGGCCCTACGCGAAGCCGGAAGAGCGCGCCGCAGCCTTCCGGCAGATCGAGCAGCGGCTGGCCTCGATGCCAGGAGTGTTATCGGCGACTTTCTCCGGAGAGCCCCTGATCAGTGGCGGCCCATCCACTACGGATTTCGATCCCACCGGTGAGCCCAGTGGCCGGAACACGGCATGGAGGAACGTCGTCGGCGACCATTTTTTCCGGACCATGGGCATTCCGCTGCTGGCCGGCCGCGATTTTGGGCTCGAAGATACAGCGCAGTCGCGGCCAGTCGCGATCGTCAATGAGAAACTGGCGCAGCGGTTTTTTCCGGGGCGCGACCCGCTCGGGTTGACATTCAACTCGCCCCCCATTCGCATCGTGGGGATTGCCGGGAATACGAAGTTCTCGGATCTGCGGCAGACCCCGCCGCCTACCTTTTACCTCCCGGCCAGTCAGAATGGCGGGTGGAATCAGGTCACGTTTGAGCTGCGAACATCGGGGAGCCCGCTCGCCCTCGCCGATGCGGCGCGTATCGCGGTGCATGGTTTCGACCCCCAGCTGCCGGTTGCGAAGATCCGTACGCAGGAAGAGCAGATCGATGAGTCGATTCGGGACGAACGCCTGTTCGAATTCCTGACGGCTGCGTTTGGCCTGCTCGCACTGGCGCTGGCCTCCATCGGAATCTACGGCATCATGGCCTACGCGGTGGCGCGCCGGACGAACGAGATTGGGATTCGCATGGCGCTGGGGGCGCAACCGGGCCGCGTACTCCGCAGCATTCTCGGCGAGGCCTCGGGGATGGTGGCCCTCGGCGCGGTTGTGGGCCTGGGCGGCGCGCTGGCCATGGGACGTCTCGTCGCGAATCTCCTCTTCGGCCTCAAGGCCTGGGACCCGGTAGTCTTTGGGGGCTCAGCGGCTCTCCTCATCCTCGTCGCACTGGCCGCCAGCTGGATTCCCGCTCGCCGCGCCGCCAGAGTGGATCCCATCCAGGCCCTGCGGCATGAGTGAAGCACTTGCGAGCCACCGGCTACGGGCTACCGGCTGACTTCGTGCCCTTAACCAGATCGGCGGCACTCCGCGACGATCTGCACGTACTTTCTGGCGGTCTCGGTCACGGTCTCCGGTTTGCCCTCGGCGATCGCCTTCGGATTCACCAAATCGGTCCCGACGCCAAGCGCCAGCGCTCCCGCCTTCAGAAAATCCGCCGCGGTATCCAGCGTCACGCCGCCCGTCGGAATGAGCTGTAGCTCCGGAAACGGCGCGAGCAGCGCCTTCAGATAACTCGCGCCGCCGGCCGCCAAGCAGGGGAAGACCTTGACGTAGTCGGCACCGGCGCGCCAGGCCGTGATCACCTCCGTCGGCGTCAGCGCTCCCGGGATCGAAACCTTGCCCAGCGCCTTCGTCCGGCCGACCACCTCGGGGTGAAAGCTGGGGCTCACGACGAACTCCGCTCCGGCGGCGATCGTCTCCTGCACCTGGCCGACGTCGGTCACCGTGCCTGAGCCGAGCAGCAGCCGGTCGCCGTAGGCGTCTTTCAGTTCGCGCAGCAGCTCCACCGCGCCCGGAACCGTCATCGTGACTTCCATCACGGTGATGCCGCCCGCGACCAGCGCCTCGACCAAAGCGCGGCCTTCTTTCATCGAGCGCGCCCGCAGAACCGGAACGATTCCGATCCGCTCGATCCACTGCATCGTTCTTGCCGTCATGTTCACCTCGAGATCCTTGCGGATTCGCCCCGCATCACGCGTTCCACTTCAGCCAGTGTTGCCATGCTCGTGTCGCCAGGCGTCGTCATCGCCAGCGCTCCATGCGCAACACCGCAGCGAAGCGCCCATTCCATCGGTTTGCCCGCGAGAATTCCATAGATCAGTCCCGATGCGAATGAGTCGCCGCCGCCCACGCGATCCAGGATCTCGATCTCGCGCTGCGGCACATGAACGACCTCGTCCTGAACCAGCGCCATTGCGCCCCAGGAATTCCGTGTCGCTGTGTGCGCGGTGCGCAGCGTGGTCGCAATCAGCCTGAGATTTGGGTACGCAGCCGCCACGTCGCGCAACATCGTCTCGTAGCTGGCCACCGGCAACTCGTGGAACGCCTCGGAAACGCCCTTGAGCGCAATACCCAGCATCGCCGAGAAGTCCTCCTCGTTGCCGAGCAGCACATCGACCTTGCGCACCAGTTCGCGGTTCAATTCCTGCGCTCTTGCCTTGCCGCCGATGCTCTTCCACAGCGACTCGCGATAGTTCAGGTCGTAGGAAATCGGCGTTCCGTGCTGCCGTGCAGCATCCATCGCCTCCGACGCAACCGCAGGCGTCGTCTCCGACAGCGCCGCAAAGATGCCGCCGGTGTGAAACCAGCGCGCGCCATTCTCCGGGCCAAAGATGCTGCTCCAGTCCCAGTCGCCGGGTCGGCTGTGGGCGATCGCCGTGTGCCCTCGATCCGAGCAGCCGGCACCAGCGCGCACGCCAAACCCGCGCTCGGTGAAGTTGAGCCCGTTGCGCGCGGTTCGCCCGACACCGTCGTACGGAACCCAACGCAGCAGCGCCGGATCGACGCCGCCCTGCAGGATCATGTCCTCGACGAGGCGGCCCACCGGATTGTCGGCCAGCGCCGTCGCGATGGCCGTTCGCAGCCCGAAGCATCGCCGCAGCCCGCGCGCCACGTTGTATTCGCCGCCGCCTTCCCAAACCTGGAAATGCCGCGTGGTGTGAATGCGTCCTTCCATGGGATCGAGCCGCAGCATCACCTCGCCCAGGCTCACGGCGTCCCAGCGCGCCGGGCCTTCCTTCCGAGAAATTGCGTCCATGCGACTATTGTCCACTACTCGTCGCGCACCCGCGGACCTGCCCACCTCTTCAACCTTCTGCCTGGCGGTATGATGGCTGCTTGCGGTTACCTCTCACGCGGAGCCTGCGTTCCATGAAGGTTGGCGTCTTTACCCCTCTCCTGTCGCAAATGGCGTTGCCCGAAGTGCTCAGCAAGCTCAAGGCCCTGCATATCGACACGGTCGAGCTGGGCACCGGCAATTATCCCGGCGACGCGCACTGCAAGCTGTCGATGCTCGACAACGCAGAAGCTTTGGGCGAATTTCGGAAGATCCTGGCCGACCAGGGCTTCTCCATCAGCGCTCTCAGCTGTCACGGAAATGCGCTTCATCCCGACGCGGCCCGCGCCGCGCACGACCGCGATGTCAGTCGCCGGACCATTCTTCTCGCCGAGAAGCTCGGCATTCCGGTCGTCGTCGATTTCTCCGGCTGCCCGGGCGATTCGCCCAAAGCGACCCAGCCGAACTGGGTCACCTGCCCCTGGCCGCCCGACTATCTCGAGGTCCTCCGCTGGCAATGGGAGCAAGTCGTCACGCCTTACTGGATCGAGCATGGAAAATTCGCCGCCGATCACGGCGTGCGCATCGCCATCGAGATGCACCCCGGCTTCGTCGTCTACAGCCCCGAGACGATGCTGCGGCTGCGTGCGATTGCCGGGCCGTCCGTTGGCTGCAACCTCGATCCCAGCCATCTTTTCTGGCAGAATATCGATCCGATCGCGGCCGTTCGGATCCTCGGCGATGCGATCTTTCACGTGCATGCCAAGGACACGCAGATCTATCCCGCGAATCTGCCAAAGACGGGCGTGCTCGACACCAAGCCGTACACCGACGAACGCAACCGCGGCTGGATCTTCCGCACCTGTGGCTACGGCCACGGCGCGGAGTGGTGGAAAGAGTTCGTCTCCACGCTCCGCATGTTCGGATACGACAACGTGCTCTCCATCGAGCATGAAGATTCGCTGCTTTCAGCAGAAGAAGGCCTGACGAAAGCGGCAGCCTTCCTCAATGATTTGGTCATTCGCGAGCAGCCGGGCGCTGCCTGGTGGGTCAAATGACGCAACGCATCCGCACCGCCGTGGTGGGAACAGGCTTCATGGGTCGTGTTCATCTCGAAGCGCTTCGCCGCGTTGAAGGCGTCGACATCGCCGCGATCGCCGGCCGCAACGCTGCCGCCGCGGAGAAGCTCGGCTCGGCCTTCGACGTTCCACATGTCGATTTCGATTCGATCCTTCGCGACAAGAGCATTGAAGCCATCCAAGTATGCACGCCCAATGTGCAGCATTTTCCGATGGCGAAGGCCGCGCTCGAAGCAGGGAAGCACGTCCTCTGCGAAAAGCCGCTCGCCATCAGCGTCAACGAGGCGCGGGAACTGGCGGCCCTCGCCACACACAAAGACCGGCGCAACTGCGTCTGCCACAATCTGCGCTGTTACCCGATAGTCCAGCAGATGCGGCAGCTTCGTGAAGCAGGCAAGCTGGGTGAGATTCTGGTCGTGCAGGGGACCTATTCGCAGGACTGGCTCCTCTACGAGACGGACTGGAATTGGCGCGTCTCCTCGAACGACGGAGGCCCGTCACGCTGCATGGCCGACGTCGGCTCGCACTGGTTCGATCTGGCCGAACACGTGACCGGTCTGCGCGTTGCTTCGCTGTGCGCCGACCTTCAGACATTTCACAAGACACGGAAACAGCCACGCGGGCCCGTCGAAACCTTCGCCAACAAAATGGCGGATGCACAAGAGACACTCGACACCCCGGTCGATACTGAGGATTGTGGTACCGTGATTTTCCACCTGGGCGAGCGTGCTCGCGGCGCGATGACCGCCAGCCAGGTCTCGGCCGGACGCAAGAACCGCCTCAGTGTTGAAATCTACGGAACAAAGGCGGGCGTCGCATGGGACCAGGAGCGCCCCGATGAACTATGGATCGGCCATCGCGACGAACCCAACGGCGTGCTCGTCAAGGACCCCTCGCTGCTCAAGCCCGGCGCGCAGGCTTTCGCCGATCTGCCCGGAGGCCACAGCGAAGGTTACGATGACACATTCAAGCAGGTCTTTCGCCGCTTCTATGCCTCCATCCGCGATCCCGAAGCGCCCCGCGACTATCCGCAGTTTGCCGATGGGTTGCGCCAGCTCGTGATTCTCGAAGCTGAACTGAAAAGCAACAGCACCCGCAGCTGGATCGATCTTCCCGCCGACTGAATCGGCCGGAGGGAGCCGCGCCAACGAAAGGAGATTCTCCGCTTGCTGATCCTCGCCGCAGTGGTTGCGATTTTCGTGTATGGCATGACCGCCGCCATGCTGGGCACCATCCTGCCGTATCTGTCCAACCGCTTTACGCTCACGCCGCGGCAGAACGGGACCATCGCCACGGCGCAGGCGCTGGGACTCATGATCGCCTCCCTCGGCGTTGGCCCGCTGCTCGACGATGTCGGCAAGAAATTCGGCATCAGCCTGGGACTGGCCTTCATCTTCCTCGCTCTGGTAGCGCTGCCGCGCGCCTCCGGCTTCCGCAGTGTGGTCTTCCTGCTGTTTCTCCTCGGCATGGGCGGAGGCATCGTCACCACGGGAGCCAATGCGCTCACCAGCGACGTCGGGGAAGCGCATCGCGCTATTGCTCTCAACCTGGTCAACATTGCCTTCGGTCTTGGCGGACTGGCCACGCCGTTCATCTCAGCCAATCTGTTCGCGCGCAATTGGGTGCGCCTCTGCTCCTGGGTCGCGGGGTTTACGGTCGTTGCGCTCGGCATCCAGATTGCCGCGCACATGCCGCCGCCGACCGGCGCGGGGCGGTTCATCCTCGCAGACGCGGGTCCGGTGCTTGGACGTCCGCTGCTCTTCCTGCTTTGCCTCTTTATGTTTCTCTACATCGGATGCGAGGTGGGTGTGTGGAACTGGCTGGTACGTCACCTTATCGCCGAGGGCGTTCCGGAAAAGCATGCACTGAACATCCTGTCACTGGGATTCGCCCTGGGACTGTTGCTCGGCCGCGTGGCCGTCCTGCCCATTCTCATCCGTGTGCCTCCGGCGCAGGTTACGCTCGTGGCTTCAATCGCAATGGCGATTACAACTTTTCTCATGCTGCGCATTCACAAGGTGTCGGCAGCCTGGGTCCTGGTGTTTATGGCCGGGCTGTCGATGGCGCCGGTGTTTCCCACCACGCTCGCCATTGTGGGCAACGCCTTTCCGCGCATGACCGGAACCGCGATCGGTATCGTCATTACCTGCGGATGGGCCGGGCTGGCGGTCACTTCGCGCATCATTGGGGCGATTGCCGGCGGCGATCCGCGCCGTCTCGGCAAAGCGCTGATGGTCATCCCGGCTTCGTCGATTCTGATGATCGGGATCAACCTGGCGATTCTGGCCGTGCTGCGCTGACTCGCTTATCAGGACGGCACAGAGCGCAGCCACTCGACGTCGACCTTCAGCGCCTGCATTGCCGGCATATCCGGATAGGCTTCCTGCTCGTTGAAGATGTGCCGAATCGGCGCGTTCTTCGCGGCCGCAAAGATGGGCCCGTAATCGATGCTGCCGTGGCCCAGTTCGGTTGAGACCGGCGTCGTACCCGGCTTCCAGCCCTTGAGCTTGAATTCCTTAATGTGCAGCATGGCGTAGCGCTCGGGGTATTTCCTCAGGTAGTGTTCCGGTTTTTGTCCACCCACTACCACCCAACCGCAGTCCATCTCCATGACCACCAGCTTTGGATCGGTTGACTCGAGAAGGATGTCATAAGGCAGTCTGCCATCCTTCTCGTGAAATTCGAAAAAGTGATTGTGATAGCCGAACTGCATCCCTGCGGCTTTTACCTTCTTGCCGATCTGGTTAAACTGATCCGCATTCCACTTCCAGTCGTCGAGAGACATCGCGCTCATGGCGTCCAGCCAGCTCGCATCCTTTTGCGGATTCCGTAACATCGGCGAGGAGCAGATGATATAGCTAAGACCCAGCGCGTTCCCATAAGCAATGGTTTCCTCCACCGCGGGCTTCAAAGCCGGCAGCGAATAATGTGCGCTGACACACCGCAGCCCGGCCTTCTTCATCGATTGCTTCACATCCGCGGCGGAGTGGTTGTAGAAGCCAGCCGCCTCCACGTCGCGATAGCCCATCGCACCCAGCTGTTGCAAAGTGCCCTCATAATCCTTTGGTAAGAAGTCGCGCACTGAGTAAAGCTGCAGGCCCGGCGGCAGACCCAGCGGAGTTGCACCCAGTTTCCTTGCTCCGGCGAGGATCGCGCAGGCCGCGGCCCCCTGTAGAACGCCCCTTCGCGTTAGCCCAGTTGTCGTCATCGCACCTCATTCTGCTGCAGAAATACTGCGTTCCAGAATACGCCCGCACAGGCAGCGTTCGCCCCCGGCGATTCTCAATAGCCAAATATTGCGGCCGCTCCTGTTGCGTGTTGACAGAAAAAGCGCAGTGGAGCGACTGCCCCTCTGCGCGGAGGACTTATTCCTGGTTAGAAGAGTATCTTCCCGCCGAACTGCAGCTCGCGCGGATCGTAGGTGCTGGTCACCTGCCCATACGTGCTGTCGGCCGTTCCGGTGTCAATCGAGTTGAATTCGGTGTGGTTGAAAGTGTTGAATGTTTCTACGCGGAACTGGAAGCGCGGTCCCTCCGTTCGGGAACTGAATGGGAAATCTTTGTAAAGGGAGAGATTCCAGTTGAAGAGTCCCGGCCCGACCACCGCATCCTTGCGCGCGGTGCCGAAGCCCTGGTTCCCGCCGCCGTTCCATGGAGCAACCGGGTCGGCGAACGCGGACGTCTTGAACCACTGCGTCTGCGCTTTCGGGTAGCCGCGCGGCCCAACGACGTTCGGACGATTCGCCGTATTGCCACCAAGGCCAAGAGTATCCGGTCCGTTGTAGTAGATATTGGCCGGAGTGCCCGCTTCCGCCTGGGTTACCCCGGAAAAGATCCATCCACCGAGCGCGGTACGGGCAAACCCGTTGCCGTGAGCAAAGAACGGAAAATTGTAAATGTAGTTGGCGTTAAAAATGTGGCGCCGATCGAAATTCCCCGAACCGCGGTCGTAGTATTTGTCGTACGGATCCGACAGGGTTCCGCTTGTGCCTTGTTGGTCATCTGTAGTCAAATCCGCACTCTGAATGTCGATCTCATGCGAATAGGTGTACGCGAGTTGTACGGTCAGCCCGTGCCGGTTGTTCATGCGTAAGGTGGCCTGCAGGGAGTTGTAATTGGAGTTGGTCGCGTTTTCTTCCTGCCGCATATTGCCGTACCCGCTATAGGGACGCCAGAGATCGGCGTCGGGGTTCGGACAGGCGGCGACGCCTCCGACCGGAACGTATCCTGAGCAGTTGGTAGCAACGGCCTCGCGCTGCGCCAGCTGACTCAGTGCAAGATCGTTGATTTCGCGCAGATCGTCCTGGTTCCAGCCGCCCGAACCCACATATTGCACGGCCAGCACCGCGGAAGGGGCCAGCTGGTGCTGGATTCCGAAGCTATACTGCGCCGTTCCCGGATGCGGATAGTAGTAATTCAGGTTCGACATGCTCGCCGCCGCCACCGGTAACCTGGAAGTGGCTCCGGTCAGGTCGTTCGTGTGCGGATCGGAGAAGTACACATTGTTGACGCTTGGCTGATAGGCAAAGGGCGGATTGGTGCTCAGGTTATAGATGTCGTTGCCCTGCACACGCTCGTAGAACACGCCGATGCCGCCGCGCAGCACGGTGCGGCCGTTACCGAACAGGTCATACGCAAAGCCGAGGCGTGGTTCGGGAGTCCAGTAATCGTTCATCACCAGCCCGCGGGGAACGCCGCCTGCGCCCGCGAGCTCCATTCCGTTCAGGTAAAAGGTGTTTCCGTTCACCGTGGACAATCCGGGGCTCGGCCCGCTGCAGCCGGGGTCGGCCGCCGAAGTGCACAGCGTACCAGCCGACGAGAACACCGCGGCATCCGCGGGATCGTAAGCGGCCGGATTGAAGTTCGAGACCTGGTTGTTCTTTTCGTAGACGTGCGGCAATGCGTCGTAGCGAAAGCCCAGATTGAGCGTCAGCTTCCGCGTCACGTGCCAGTCGTCCATCGCATAGAACGAGTAGGTGTTGTTTAGCCAGTGGTCGGTGTTGAGATTCTCCAGCTGGTCGTAGCTGCTGGCGAAGCCCAGCAGGAAATTGACATAGGAGTCACCGGAGAACTGTGACCCGTTGAAGCTGTAATCGCCTTCAGTGTCCGCCTGTTGCTGTTGATTCTTGTCCTCTCGCATGTAGGAAAAGCCGAACTTTAACTGATGTTTGCCTTTCGTCCAGGAGGCATCGTCGCGAATCTGGTAATCGAGATAGGAGTTGTGCCAGGGCCAGTAGATATCCGTCCACGAGGTGTTGATGGGCCCGCCGCTGAAGGCGATCTGGGGCATGCGATTGTCGGCATTGTTGCCCGTAAAGAAGCCGGTGGCACTCCATCCGCTCGGCTCCGCATAGATGCCCGCAGGCTGCACATTGATGGTATTGCCGTTCACGTAAAGCCCGGTCTCGTTCAGAAGGGTCGGCGAGATCGCCTGGGTCAGGCGCACCGCTGCCCCCCAGGAGGGATTATTAAAGACGTCGCCGACGGTCGTGTAGCTGTCGCCGCTCCACATGGTCGGGAAGATCGTCTGGGACATCGCATCGTGGATCCAGCTGCCCATCAAATGATACTTCTGCGAGAAGTTCTGATCGATGCGGACGATATCCTCGCGGACATAAGTCGGCTGCTTCGGCGATGCCTCGTAGTTATCCGTACCGGCGTTGGGAAGCGGAATAGCGCCCGTACCCATGAACAGTACGGCATTCGGGTCGAGTAGGTTGGCGGGAATGGTGTTGCCCGGGAAAGGCTGTCCAGCCGTCAGACCGTCGGCTGAATACACGGCCAGCTTGGCCGGATCGGAGGTGACCGGCACAACAGGCGCTGCCGCACCGTTGAAGGGTGCGAAAGTAAATGCCGCTCCCGGAGTTGGGAAGTCGTTAGCGGGAATCGTCGGCGTTACGGTCGGGTTCACACCGCTGATGAAGCGCCGCCACTCCTCATTGACGAAGAAGAAGGTCTTCTGCTTATCCGTGTTGTAGACGTGCGGAATCCACACCGGACCCCCGATATTGCCGCCGAAGATGTTCAGGCGCAGTTCCGGAGTCGGCGTGTTGTTCTGTTTGGAAAAGTAGTAGCCGGCGTCGTATGCGTCGTTGCGGTTAAATTCCCACAGGCCGCCATGAAACTGCCGCGTTCCGCTCTTCAACTCGATCAACACCGTGCCGCCGGAGGAGATCCCGTAATCGGGGGCGTAATTGCTGCTCAGCACCTGGAACTGCGAGATGGCGTCAGGCGAGGGCAGGGCATCCAACTTGCCTCCCGATCCCCGGTCGTACACCTCGCCGCCATCGATCAGGAAGTTATTGTGATCGGGGCGCGTGCCGTTGAAGCTGATGGTGGCTGTGCTCGTCTGTGCGGCTACTCCGTTAAAGGAGGGCAGATTCCCGGAAACCCCGGCGCCCAGAGTCGTCAGGCTCGTGATATTTCGCCCGTTGGTGGCAATATTCCTCACCTGCTGACCGGAGATGAGGCTGGTGATCGCATTGGTTTCCGACTGCACCTCCAGAGTATTGGCTTGCACTCGAATCGTCTGATTACTGGCGCCGACCTTCAGCTGTGCATTTTCACGATAGGTCTGCGCCAGGTTCACAACGATTCCCGACTTCTTATAAGCGGAAAAGCCGGATGCAGAGATCGACAGGTCGTAATGGCCAACGGTCAGGCCGGGAATGTTGAAAATACCGTCGTTGTTCGTTGCGGTGGACTGCGTGTTTCCTGTTTCCTGATCGGTAATCGTCACCTTCGCGTTCGGTACCACCGCCCCGGTCGGATCCGTGACGGTTCCGGTAATCGATGAAGTCGCCTGCGCCCACGCTGTCCCGCACCACATGGCTCCCAGCAGCATGAACGCGCACAACGAGCAAAGCGGGCCCCTGATCCGCTTCAGCATTGAATAACCTCCGAAAGAAATGCGTCTATGTTTGTCTACAGTTATGTCTGGCCCGAAAAACAAAAGCCTTGCTTGTATACTGCACTGACAACATCACTGTCAAATTGGTTAGCAGATATGGATGTGGATAATCGTCAATAGTTAATAGTTTTACCGAATCGCATGATGCATGCGACAGAGAACCGGCCAGGGAGACAGCAATCGCATAATCCCCATCGCGTGGGTAACATACATAGAACGTATTTTAAGCGTTAACCTACGTAGCCATGGATAAAGATGCTGTCCGGGCGAGAATTGTCGCAGCCACCCGTGCGAATGAGCACGTCATTCTATGCCGTTCGCCGCAGATGTCTCGATGTAAACGGTTGCGCCGGAGTCGAATCTCGGGCGGAGAACATCCCCTCAGGCGACGATTTGCCCCTGGGATTCCGGACCTAACCAGACGGGTTCTGGTTCGAGCCGCAGGCCGAACTTCTCCTCGACTCGGCCGACGATGCAATTCCGCAAAGCGACGATCTCCTGCGTCGTGGCGCCGCCCCGGTTCACCAGAGCCAGAGTGTGCCGTCTCGATATCCCCGCTCGCCCCATGGCGAATCCTTTGTGGAAGCCCGCCTGTTCCAGCAGCCATGCCGCAGGAATCTTGACCGATCCGGGCTGGGCCGGATAAAAGGGCGGCGGCATCGAGGCTTCTGCCGCAATCCTGTCGTAGATCGCCTGGGGCACGCTGGGATTCTTGAAGAAGCTGCCTGCGCTGCGGCAGTCCGGGTCGCCCTCCACCAGCAGCATGCCCTTGCCGTGTCGAATCTCTCGCACGGCGGCGGCCGTTTCGGCCAGCGTCGGTGGCTGCGGCCGGCCCCTGAAGTGGCGCTGCAGGTCCGCGTAGGCCAGAGCGGGACCCGCTGCTTGCACTAGCCGATAGTCGACGCGCGTGACAACATAACGTCCCCGCTCCGTGGAGTTAAAGATGCTGCGGCGATACGCAAATCCACACGACGAGGCAGCCAGCTCCAGGAATTCAAGCGACTTCAGATCCAGCACGCGCACCTGTTCGATGGTCGCGGAGACCTCCTGGCCATACGCGCCCACATTCTGCACCGGCGTTCCGCCCACCGTGCCCGGGATGCCGGCCAGACACTCCACGCCCCCGAAGTCCAGTCCCACCGCGCGCGAAACAAAGTCGTCCCAATTCTCCCCGGCGGCCACGCGAAACCGGTTGTCGGCCTGCTCCACACCCCGCAGGGCAATATGGACGACCAGGCCGGGGAAACCCTCGTCGGCGACAATGAGGTTGCTGCCACCGCCCAGGACAAAGAAGGGAAGATGCTGCTCCCGCGCAAAGCGCACCGCTTCCACCAGCGAATCTTCCTTCTCCACCTCGGCAAACCACCGCGCCGCACCTCCAACGCCAAGCGTGGTTCGAGAAGCAAGAGGAACTTGTTCCTGTACGAGCATCCAATTGAGATATATCAGGTCGCTGGCGCAACTCGGACAGGGTTCGTACAATGAAGATGTCGGTCACCCCCAGATCCAGATAGAGACCGGAGGAAAAGAAAACAAATGTATCCAGAGATCATGCTGATCCCCATGCGTGAGGAATTGACCCGCGCCGGCATTGAAGAGGCGCGAACAGCCGAAGCAGTCGATTTGGCGGTGGCCCAGCCCGGGACGACCATGGTGGTTGTCAACTCGATTTGCGGCTGTGCCGCGGGCAAAATGCGCCCCGGCGTTCGGTTGGCGCTGCGCAACCCGATCCTTCCCGACCGCTCCATCACCGTTTTCGCCGGACAGGATCGCGAAGCCACCGAGCGGGCACGATCCTTGTTCGAGGGCAACCCGCCCACGTCGCCGGCGGTCGCGATCCTGCGCGATGGAAAGCTCGTCTACCTCATGCAGCGCTACATCATTGAGAACAGCGCACCCCAGGCAATCGCTGAGGAACTGACGCGGGCTTTCAATGAGTTTTGCGCGAAGCAGACGGTCTGACGCGGCATAGGCCGGAAACCCGAAACCCTGCGCCGCGTTCCTATTTGGCCGATTCGGTCCTGGATACAACGCCTCGCCGTGCCTCGGAGTTCATGGCCGTCCCGCCACGATCGGATGCCTGATAGACGCTGACCTGATTGCGGCCCTCGCGCTTCGAGCGATACAGCGCCTCATCGGCGCGCAGCAGAAAGTCCGTCGTGGTATCCCGCGGCTCGCTCACGGCGACCCCGATGCTGGCGGTCAGGGTCACGCTGCCCGGCAGGCCGGCCACGCTCGCGATTGTCAGGCGAATTCGTTCCGCCGCCACACGCGACTCCTCCAGCGCGGCATTGCGCAGCAGCACCACGAACTCCTCCCCTCCGTAACGCGCCAGCACATCCGAGGGCCGCGTGCCATCCCGCAGCGCAATCGCGATCCGCCGCAGAGCATCGTCACCGGCGAAATGCCCGAGGGAATCGTTCACCTGCTTGAAGTAATCCAGGTCCATCAGCATCAGCCCCATCATGCCGCCGCTGCGCTCGCAGCGCAGCAGCTCGCGCCGCAGGATCTCTTCGAACGCGCGCCGATTCAGCAGCCCGGTCAGCGCGTCGGTTTGCGCCATCTTGCTCAGATCCAGGCGGTGCACCGTGAGCGCCAGCCAAAGCAGAGCAATCACCGTCGCCAGCGCCAGAATCATCGAAAGATAGCTGAAGCCCACATTCACCAGATCCGGATGGACGAAGTTCACGCCCATCACCGGTCCTGTGCGGTAGTCGGAAAGAAACCAGCCTGCCTGCAGTGTGGCAGAGACGATGAGCAGCCACGCACAGGCTCGCGCAGCCGGGCGAATCGTCGCGTCTTTTTGCCGGAACAGACGAACCGCCGTCGTTAGAAAAATCGCGCCCATCACCAGGGCGTGAATCAGCAGCCGCTCAAGAACGTCGTCGCGAACGTAGGTGAACCAGAGGAACGGAGGAAGGGCCAGGAAGACCACGACTCCCGGCCAGGGAAATAGCCGGAACGGCTGCTGCAGCACATCGGCCGCCGCCAGATACAGATAAAGCCCGCCCACAAAGAGCAGAAAATTCGGAGCGATCAGGCTGACCAGCGTCGGAACCCAGGGACGCAGCCCAAAAAGCAAAATCGCGAACAATGCGCACAGAATGAAACCGACCAGCTGCCGGCTGCCATGCAGATCCGGGGTGCTCCGCCGCACCCCCCTGAATCCCACCAGCATCAGGAGAAGGGCTGCAGCATAACCACACATCAGGAAGGGTGTATACATAGGTGCGTTGATTCACTACCTCCCGGGTTGTTAAGGTCTTCCTCCAGCAGCATCAAGGCCCACGGGCCGTAGGATACACAAACACAGGGAGATTTGTGACTTAGAATGGCACATTCACCGCGGTGAAAGCCATCCCAAAAAGGTGTGCCGTTACCAGATTGAACATAGCACCGGATGGCCCCATGGCCGCTCCTCCCGTGAATGAACACGCTGTAAGATTCGGGCCTCCGCGCCGAATCGTGATCGTCTCCGGACCGCCAGCCTCCGGCAAGACGACCCTGGCCCGTCCCCTGGCCCGCCACCTCGGGTTTGCGCTGCTCTCTAAAGACGACATTAAGGAAAGCCTTTACATCTCGATGGGCGGGGCGCCCGGGGATCTGGATCTCTCTCGCCGCAGCGGAGACGCCGCCATGGACCTGCTGTGGGTCCTGGCCACACGCTGCCCCGCCGTCGTGATCGAAGCCAATTTTCGCACCCGAAGTCTGCAGGAGCGCGCAAGGGTTGCGGCCCTCGACGGCAAAATCGTCGAAATCTATTGCCGCGTCCCCCTCGAAGAGGCGTCCCGGCGCTTCGCCGAACGCGCCAGGGAAGCACGCCACCATCCCGCGCACCCCCTCGCGGAGATGCCGCCCGAGCGTATGGCCGAATATGACGGTCCGTTCGGCATGAGCCCGGTCATCGAGATCGACACCACGCGCCCCGTCGACCTCCTGGCTCTGGTCCAGAGGGTCAGCAGCTCCTGGACACTGGAAGAGTCCTCGGCCCAGGCCGCCGGCGATTTAGAATAGAGCTTTGCACCTGAACTACCGCCGCGCCGAATCCCGGCCCTGGGAAATTTCTGCGGCCGCGGTCCCATAAAGGCGCTTTTCCCGCATGCATCGCTGGTCGAAGCTCTTCATCCCCACCCTCCGTGAGGCTCCCGCTGACGCGGAAGTGGCCAGCCACAAGTTCCTCGTGCGCGCCGGGTATATCCGCCAGCTCGGCGCCGGCATTTATTCCTACCTGTTCCTCGGTCAGCGCTCCATCAACCGCATTATCGCCATCGTTCGCGAGGAGATGGACCGCATCGGTCAGGAATTTCTCCTGCCTACCATTCATCCCGCCGCCCTGTGGCAGGAAAGCGGCCGCTGGACCCTCATGGGCGACAACATGTTCCGCCTGAAGGACCGCAAGGGCGCCGATCTCTGCCTGGGCATGACCCATGAGGAGGTCGTGACCGACATCGCGCGCAATGAGCTGCGCAGCTATAAGCAGCTCCCGCAAATCTGGTATCAGATCCAGACGAAGTTCCGCGACGAGCCCCGTCCCAAAGCGGGCCTCCTGCGCGTCCGCCAGTTCCTCATGAAAGACAGCTACTCCTTCGATCTGGACGAGCCCGGCCTCGACCGCAGCTACGACCTCCACGATGCGGCCTATCGCGCCATCTTCACTCGCTGCGGCCTCAACTTTGTCGCGGTCGAAGCGCATTCCGGCGCCATGGGCGGCTCGCGGTCGCAGGAGTTCATGGTCTACACCAACGCCGGCGAGGACCAGATCGCCAGCTGCGCGGCCTGCGGCTACGCCGCCAACATGGAGAAGGCTACCTCGCGCCTCGCTCCCCCGCAGGAAATGGCTCCGACCGGCGACGGAAATCCCGAACTGGTTTCCACTCCCGGGCAGGCCTCCATCGTCGACGTAACGAAGTTCTTCGACATCGAAGCCAGCTCCGACATCAAGTGCGTCGCCTACATGGCGAAAGTCCCTCAACCGGCCCCCGACAAGAAGAAGGCGGCGTCGGAGGCGGAATCCCCGGTCGTTGCTTTTCTCCGTGGCGATCACTTCGTCAACGAAACCAAGCTCATGGCCGTCGTCGGCGCCACCGACCTGCGTCCCATGGTGGCTGAAGAACTCCAGCAGTGGATGCACGGCCCCGCCGGCTACCTCGGCCCCGTCGGACTCGATCCGGCAAAGACCCTCAACGACGGCAAGGTCAACGTCATCCTCGACCACGGCCTCGAAAACCGCCAGAACCTCGTCTGCGGCGCCAACAAACTCGATTACCACTACCGCAATGTCGTCCCCGGTCGCGACTTCACCTGGACGACGATCGCCGACATCCGCGACGTCGTCGAGGGCGAGCCCTGCCCGCAGTGCGGAAAGCCGCTCAAAGTAGCCAAAGCCGTCGAAGTCGGCCACATCTTCAAGCTCGGCGATCGCTATACCGACAAGATGGGCGCCCGCGTCCTCGACGCCAACGGCAGGGAAGTCACGCCCATCATGGGCTGCTACGGCATCGGCATCGAGCGCATCCTCACCGCCGCCATCGAGCAGAGCAATGACGCCAACGGCTTCTGGCTGCCGCGCTCCATCGCCCCCTTTGACGTGATCGTGACGGTGACCAATACCGCCGATCCGTTGCTCAAGGCCGCCGGTGAGACGATCGCCTCCGATCTGGAGGCTGCCGGCCTCGACGTCCTGCTGGATGATCGGGACGAACGGGCAGGCGTAAAGTTCAAGGATGCGGACCTGATTGGCGTCCCCTACCGCATCACAGTTGGAAAGAAGACCGGCGAGGGAAAAGTGGAGCTGGTGACCCGCGCCACCGGGTCCGGTCGGGATGTGCCCATCGGCGAGGTGGCCGCGGAACTCCGGCGGCTGGCTTCACTCGGCTGACGAGACCATGCCTGGGGGGCCGCGTGTCTCGCAGGACACAGGGGTGTCCGCTGGAACACAGCCGTCCTGGCCAGGCACGGCGAAAGGCTTTGTCTTCAGTGGCTCAGCAATGGCCCAGTTCGTGCACCGAATTCGAGGCACGGCCGGCTCCCCGGAACCGTCGAAGGAACCGGTCGAATTAGGTCTTCGATTCGTCTGAAATAGTAGGGAAGGGGTAAACCCGAGTTGGTCGTCAAAGTCAAAGTGCCTCGGTTCAAAGTGAAGATAACCGGGCAAAATGTGCTCATCACCGCCGGCCTCTGCTGTGCGGTGGCCGCCATCCTGGGCGGCATGGTTTTTGCGTATTACTGGACCAAGATGGGCCAGGTGGTCGACAACCGTCTGAAGCATCCGCTCTTCGCCCAGACCGCCAGCATCTATGCCGCGCCGCCCGAAGTCCGGCCTGGCCAGAAGATCCAGCCCTCTGACATTGAGCAGGAGCTGCAGCAGGCCGGCTATTCCGTCGACGGCCAGGGCAAGCCCTCGCCCATGGGCACCTACACTCCCGGTGACGACGCCGTCACCGTCCATCCCGGCACGGACTCCTATCACGCCCAGGATGGTGCGACCATCCACTTTGCCGATGGCGCCGTCAGCGAAATCAACGGGGATAATGGCCAGCAGCTCGCTGCCTATGAGCTGGAGCCTCTGCTCGTCACCGGCCTCTCTGACCAGAACCACACCAAGCGCCGCCTCGTCACCTATAACGAGCTCCCCAAATACGTGGTCCCCGCCGTCACCGCCATCGAGGACCGCCACTTCTTCCAGCATGATGGCGTCGACTATCGTCGCGTCTTCGGCGCTCTGCTCACCGACATGCGCTCCGGCCGCTATCGTCAGGGTTTCTCGACTCTGACCATGCAGCTCGCCAAGGACTTCTTCCTCTCCCCGCAAAAGAGTCTCAAGCGCAAATTCCTGCAGGTGCTGATCGCCTTTCAGCTGGAGCATCGCTTTAACAAGCAGCAGATCTTCCAGATGTATGCCAACGAAGTGCCGCTCGGCCAGCGCGGCAGCTTCTCCGTCGACGGTTTCGGCGAGGCCGCCCAGGCCTACTTCGGCAAAGATGTTGGCCAGCTCGATCTGCCCGAATGCGCTCTGCTCGCCGGCGTCATCCAGAGCCCCAGCTGGCTCAACCCGTTCCGTCACCCGGATCGCGCCCTCGAGCGCCGCAACGTCGTCCTCGACGCCATGGTCGAGACCGGGGACATCACCAAAGCCCAGGCCGCAGCCGCCAAAGCCGCGCCCCTCGGCCTCGATCCCGGCGCCTTTGACGCCGGTGAGGCTCCTTACTTCGTCGATCTCGTCCGCGATCAGCTCATCCAGCGCCTCGGCGATGCCGACTACAACCAGCAGGGCCTGCGCATCTACACCTCGCTCGATCCGCAGCTCCAGCAGATCGCCCAGGACGCCGTCGCCGACGGCATGAAGCAGGTGGACGAGATCGTCCGCCTCCGCCATGAGCGGCTCGCCCGCATCGCCGCAAGAAAAGGCGAGACCATTCCGCCGGCGACGTATCCGCAGGTAGCGTTGGTCGCCCTCAATCCCCACACCGGCCAGGTCCTGGCTCTCGTCGGCGGACGCAACTACGGCGTCAGCCAGCTCGACCACGCCGTGCGCGACCGTCCCACCGGTTCGATCTTCAAGCCCTTCGTCTACGCCGCCGCCTTCAACACAGCTTTGGCCGGCACTCCGCTCACCAATGCCGACGGAACCAGCGCCGTCTTCACGCCCGTCACCATGCTTCACGACGCGCAAACAACCTTCACCTTCGATAACCAGGCCTATACCCCTCGCGATTTCGACAATAAGTATTACGGCGACATTCCCGCCATCGAAGCCCTCTACCGTTCGCTGAACAACCCCACCATCGCCCTGGCGCAGATGGTCGGCTTTGACAATGTGGCCACCCTCGCCCGCGATGCCGGCATTTCATCCGCGCGCGCCACCCCCGCCATGGCCATTGGCGCCTACGGAGCCACGCCCCTCGAAATGGCCGGCGCCTACACGGTCTTCGCCAACGAAGGCGTCAGGATTTCTCCCTGGATGCTCGCTTCCGTGCGCTCGACCAATGGCGATGTCATCGCCGACTACTCGCCCGACACCAAACCCGTCCTCGATCCGCGCGCCGCCTTCCTCACCGTCAGCATGATGGAGCAGGTCCTCAACAACCCGCACGGAACCGGAGCCGGCGTCCGCAACATGGGCTTCACCGCGCCCGCGGCGGGAAAAACCGGCACCTCGCACGACGCCTGGTATGCCGGCTTCACCAGCAACCTGCTCTGTGTCGTCTGGGTCGGCAATGACGACTACACCGACATCAAGATCGAAGGAGCCCATGCTGCCGGTCCCATCTGGGCCGACTTCATGAAGAACGCGGTCAAGCTTCCCGAGTACTCCGACACCCGCGAGTTCATCCCCCCGCCAGGCGTCGTCCAGGTCCGTCTCGACGACACCACCAACCTCCTCGCCGATGCCTCGTGTCCTGACGACTACACCGCCGCCTTCCTCGACGGAACCCAGCCCACGGATACCTGCGATCACTCCATGGGCGATCAGCGCAATCTCTTCCAGAAGATCTTCGGATTCGGCCAGCGGCAGGTAAACCCGCCGCCTCCGCCGCCGAAGATTGCTCAGCCCGCACCTCCTCCGGCGAGGGCCAACCCGGCGCAGCCCTCGGTCGCGCAAAACCAGCCCGCCGCTCAGGATCAGGACCAGAAAAAGAAGAAGAAGCGCGGCTTCTGGTCCCGCCTTTTCGGCAAAGGCGACGACAACAACCAGCAGCAGAACCAAAATCCGCAGCCCTGACCCCACCCCCCCAGGAGGTGGCATGTGGCAAGTGGTTGATTTGGCGGGTGCGGGAGGGTAATACCATTTGGGTATTACCCTGCGCTGCTCTGTTTTTGGTGCAAATCCGGGCGGCGCGGCTCGGGGCTGGATCTTGGCCCCTTAACCATTAGAAAAAACTGTGCACAGTGTGCAAGTGTGTGAAATCAAGCCACTTTCGCATCCATTCGTTGTATGTGCGGCAAACAAAGCAGTTGCGTTGGGGGCTCCACAGGAGCGGGACCCAGGAAAGAGTTTGCAGGAGTCGCTGCAGTCGTTTTCTCAAAGAGCGGCGGAACGGCCGTCCGAAGACGGAAATGGGGATGATCCGCCTGGGCGGAACATCCCCACTGTCTCTTAGCGTAGACGGGCAGGGAACTGGGCTGCAAGCGAAATCATCGGGGCGGACGGTACGGGGGTAACGGGAGGCAGGCAATAGGGAATAGGCAATAGGCAATAGGGAATAGGTAGACGCGGCCTGTGACGTACCGCGCCGGCACTTGCAGCAAGAGGCCGGCATCGAAGGCTTTATATGCAGAAATTCAGGGTCGCCACCCGGAGCAGGCGCCAGATCGTTGATATCACCGAATCGGTGCAGAAGCACCTGCCGAAATCCTCCGGCGTGTGCTTCCTCAACGTTTTGCACACCACGGCGGCGCTGACGACGGCCGATCTCGATCCCGGGACCGACCTGGATATGCTGGACGCCTTCGAGGCCATGATGCCGAAGCTGCACTACCGGCATCCGCACAATCCCGCGCACGTTCCCGATCACATAATGTCCTCGCTGATTGGGAGCGCGCTCACGCTGCCCGTCGAATCCGGTTCACTCGTTCTGGGAACCTGGCAGCGCGTGGTGCTGGTTGAACTGGACGGCCCGCGCGAGCGCGAGCTCGTGTTGCAGTTCATCGCCAAATTGGCGAAATGCTGAACAATACGACCCTGCAACGAGGACAACGCCGACTTCCTGCTTCTGGCTATACTGTGGGTCAACTTCCAGCGGGTCCGTCTTTGCTGGGCAGGAGGCAACCCGTGATTCAGTCGCGCCGGGTAGTGGCCGTTTCCGCAGCGGGGTTAGGATCGCTGCTGTTGTGGATGGTTTGGGCACAGAGGGCTACGGCGGCGGCGAATCCCGCACAACAGCGCGGGGCAGGTTCGGTGCCCACCTTTCAGGCCAACGCCAATCTGGTTCTGCTGGATGTGGTGGTGCGGGACAAGGGCAAGCCGGTGCTCGGACTGCGGCAATCGGATTTCAAGGTGCTGGAAGATGGCAAGCCGCAGACGATCACGGTCTTCGAGGAGCACAAGGCGACGGATGTGCAGGAGTCGGCGAAGGCGCCGGCGCTGCCGCCGCATGTCTATGGGGATTTTCCGCAGTACCGGATTACGAGCGCGGCGAACGTGCTGCTGCTGGATGCGCTGAACACGCCCCTGAGCGGTCAAACCTTTGCGCGGGCGCAGATGCTGAAGTACCTGCACACAATCCCGGCGGGGACGCAGATTGCGGTTTTCACGCTTGCCTCGCAGCTACGGATGATTTCCGGGTTCACCACTAATGTGGGGGCGATCGAGGAGGCGCTGAACCCGAAAAACACCCCGGCGCGGCAGAGCACGATGCTCGATTCTTCCGGCGACGTTGTTCAGGAGAAGCAGGTCGGAGAAGGATTGTTCGCGAGTATCCCGGGGAGGGAGCAGGAGATGGAGCAGGAGATGGACGATGAGGTGAACGATTTCCAGAAGGATCGGCAGTCGTTCCAGGAAGAGCAGCGGATGGACATCACGCTGGGGGCGTTCGGCGAGCTGGCGCGGTACCTGAGCACGGTTCCTGGGCGAAAGAATCTGATCTGGGTATCGGGAGGGCTGTCGGGAGCTCTCGATCCCGACCTGTCGCGAATGAGTGGCAACCAGGCCGCGCGCATTGCGCCGGCCGTGCGGACGGTGAACGCGGAGCTGTCGCGGGCTCGGGTAGCGGTGTATCCGGTGGACGCCCGGGCACTGATGAACCTGACAGACTCCAACATTGCTAACGTTGTAGCGCCGACGGAGGTCGGAATTTCCCACGACCTGCAGGCGGCCCGAGGCGAGGCCGTCGAGAACGACATCAGGACTCCCCAGCAGTGGGGCGAATCGCAGCAGGAGATGAAGCTGGTTGCGACCGATACGGGAGGGGAGGCGTACTACAACACGAATGCCGTGGGGAAGGCGGTGGAAGAGGCGATCGCAGACGGCGAAAACTACTACACGCTGGGCTATGCGCCGCAGGATGCGAGGAACGACGGAGCGTATCGCACGATCACGGTGCGGCTGGAAGAGGGAAAATATGAGCTCCGGTACCGGCGCGGATACTTTGCTGTCGATCCAAGCAAGTCGGGGCAGGAAATGCCGATGCTGAGCCCAATCGCGGAGGCGATGGAGCACGGCGTTCCGCCGCTCTCGCAGGTGATCTTCAGGGCGCGGGTGCTGTCGGCGGTCGATCCCGAGCTGTATGGGTTGCAGCTGACGCCGGGTCCGGCAGGGAAACCGCCGAAGCCTTTGCAGCCGCCGGTGACGCGGTATTTCGTGGACTACCTGATTGATCCGCACCAGCTGGTGCTGAAGGATTTGCCGGGCGGAAAGGAGCGGGCTGAACTCGAAGTGACGCAGGCCGTCTACGACGCGCAGGGCAATCGGCTGAACGCGACCGATATAGGGCTGGAAGTGACGCGAACGGCGGCGATGCCACGGGATATCCACCTGCGACAGCACATCGACGTGCCAGCCGGGCCGGTGTGGCTGCGGCTGGGGGTGCGGGATGCGACCAGCGGGCGGATTGGAACCGTGGAGCTTGGGTTCAACGGGAGGGAGTAGCAAGCCGGGGCATACGTTGGACTCTTCCGCAGAGGCAGCGCCGGCAGTTTTGCGAGCGTGGGCCGCAGGAGCGGGGAATCAGTGGGGCTGCGGGGGTTGACCGTCATCGGGATGCGCGGAACCGAGGATGCGCGCGTCGCCGCGGAAGAGGTGGTAATTCGTAAAGGAAACATCGTTGAGGAAGGTGCGGAGCGTGGGGGCGATGGCCTCCGATTCTCCGGCAAGCGGTTCACGGGTGAGGCTCACCGATCGAACAGGACAGATATACGTGCGTTCGCCGAGAACCACAGGACCATATTCGACGACCAGCGCCGCCTGAATCGCCTGATAGGGGGGCGGGATATCGGCGATGAGGGTCAGGCGCAGGATGGTGCCGGTAGCCGGATCGATCGCGATTTCACCGTGATAGGGAGGAAGAAAGCGTTTGACTCCCGCGTCGGAGGGGTATTCGACGACGTAGTGGGATGCGCCCGCGGGAACGCTGTAGCGGAAGGTGGCGAGGGGACCGGCAGCGCTCCGCACCCAGTGATCCCAGGCAAGCGTGTGGCGGAAGGCATCTCCGATCACCACGGCGAGGACAGGTCCGAACTCCCCGCTGCTGCGGAGGCCCGCGTCCAAATCGTTTTTCGCGAGGCTGACCTGGACTTCCCGGCCATCGCGGTAGCTGACCCGCATCTGCCTTCGACCGCTGACATAGAGGGGCATCCACCAGGGCTTTTCCACCGCCAGCTGCTCGGAATCGAGGGAATGCACGTGTAAACGCGCGTCGGGAGACTGCGCGTTATCGATTTCGTGCCGCACGGGTGAGTCCTCGAATTGAGTGACGTCGCGCACCGCGGTGAAGTTCGGCAGGTTGTGAAGGACCTTGCCGAGATAGTCGATGGTCCGGACGACGATCTGCTGGAGGCCAGCAGCGTCGGGCGGAGGCTCGTCCACGATGCGGGAAGGAGGAAGCGGCAGGAAGCTGGAAGAGTCGGCGAGCAGCAGGAGAGCCTCGCGCGTATGGTCGCCGGGAGCGGCGGCCTGCCAGCGGCCGAGTGTGGGGGTATCAACTCTCTCGACAACTTCGAGAGAAGAGATTTGCTCGGCAAGTTTCGCGTCGCTCTCGCCATGGGAGGCGGTGAGGAACTGCTGGATCTGATTAACGGTGACGAGCCTGGTGGCGTGCGCCCCGACGGGGAGCAGCGCTGCAAGGATCAGGATGGCGGGCGCGCGCATGGCGGGATGCGCAAGATTATAGGCTGAGCCGCGGAGGGCGAGGGCGTCCTCCGCAAAAGAGTGTGAATCAGCCGGGCTTTCAGTCCCGGCACCGGAACCTTCAACCGCCAAAGACCGTCTGGACGCGAGCTCGTCCTCCACTTCCTCCAAAGCCGCTAGATTTTCACCGGAAATCCAGCGGTGCCTTCTTCTGCCTTCACCGCGGCCTCGGCGGCCTGGAAGCCCATCTTCGAGTGCGTTCCGTCGCAGAACGGCTTGTTCACCGACGCGCCGCAGCGGCACAGCGAAATGGCCGGTTTGCCGGTCAGGTCCCACTCGTGCCCTTCGGCATCCACCAGCTTCACCGGACCTTCCACGCGATAAGGGCCGTTGGGACGCACGGTAATCTTCACTTCATCAGCCATCAGTCAAATCTCCTGGGGAATTGGGTTGCGAATCTATTTCAGTCTACCAGGCAAACGGACAGGGCTCGGAGCCAGCGGCAGGTTGTTCTGGAAAATTGCCCAACTGGATGCCGATCCCCCGGAAGGAGCATAGCCTGCACGGAGTGTTCCCCGAAACAATGGAAGAGGAACGGTTCGAGCAGCCGAAATCGGACCGGTCTGCCCCTGTTGACTCATGGCAACCTCGCTGGCTACTGCCGCCGCGTCACAAACCCCGCGCGAATCCCAGTCGCTGCGGCACGAGCCGAGCCGCGCCTGGATCTGGCGCTGGCTCTTTCCGGCGCTCGGCGTCGCCTCGCTGCTGGCCTCCTGCACTCTCTGGTCCCTGAAGAAACAGATGTGGGGCGATGAGGTCTTTAGCCACCTTGAGCTGAGCGACCCGTCGCTGGGCCATCTCCTTTCCGCCGTCACCCGTCTCGGCGGAGCCGGCATGCCGCTGTTCTATCTGACGGCGTGGCCCTGGGCGCATCTCTTCGGACTCAGCGACCTTTCGCTGCGGCTGTATTCCTCGGCGGGCATGTGCGGCGCGTTTCTGATCCTGCTGGTCACGCTTCGCCAATTTCTTGCTCCGTCGTCCGCCTTTTTGGGCGCGGCATTTGGTCTCTTTGCCTCGCTGATTGTCGTGGAGCAGAACAGCGAAGCCCGCGGCTACGGACTTTATCTGTTGCTGTGCGCGCTGGCCGTCGCACAGCTGGTCAAAGTCGCGCAAAACGCGCATCCCCGCCGTCGCGATCTGGCTCTGCTCGCCCTCGCGCAGGGCGGACTCGTCCTCGGCCACGTCCTGGGCCTTGTTTATGCCGGGCTGCTTGTGCTGGCCCTGGTCGTCGCCGATGCCCTGCAGCGCCGAGTGCGTCCGCGCGTCTATGTTTGGGCCGTTGCCGGATGGCTGGCTCTGCTTCCATGGATTCCGGCCATCCGCGCCTCGGCGGCTGTGGGCCATCCCCATGGCTGGATCCCAGTGCCCACGCTCGCCGATCTCGGATCGTCCCTGTCGTTCTGGCTCTTCACCGGCCTCTACTGGCAGTTGCCGCCGCATCCTCCGGCCGCGCTCCTTGTGGCCGGATGGTTTTGCGCTATGGCGGTGGTGATTGTCCTGGTGATTACGGCCGTCTGGAATTTCTCCGCAGCGCCGGTGGAGCAGCGGCAACTCTGCGTGGTGGGATTTTCTCTCGTCGCCGCCCCGGTGGTTCTGTATCTGGTCTCGATTGCGGTTGCACCGGTTTTCCTGCCGCGTTACCTCATGCCTTCGGCTCTCGGCATCGCCATTCTCGCCGCGGGCTGGGCGGATCGGAGTCGCGCCGGGAAGGGAATTACGGGCCTCCTCCTGGGTGGAGCTATCCTTTTGCTGCCCGTCGCCACGGCACTGCTGGCGCATCCCGAGGGCCTCAACGTGAGCCGCGTCGATGCGATTGCCGCGGGGCGTCCGGTGGTCTGCGATTCCCTCAAAGATTTTTTGGTCATGACGCGCTACAGCGCCCATCCCTCTCTGCCCGAGTACCCTCTGGACTGGGAAGCTGCGCTCGCGAGTCCGCCGGGGACGACCGCCGATGTGCGCCTGATGCAGAATTATCGCCGCGAGGGCTATCTCGCCGCGCAGCTCCCCGATCCGTCTGCGATCCTCAATCAGCCGTCATTCCTCGTCCTCAACAACACTGAGGCCAGCTGGTTCCACGTCGCCATCGAGAACAATCCGCATTTCACCTGGAAGGTCATCGCGCAGGTGGACGCACGTCGTCGCATACTGCTCGTGCAGCGAAAGCCCTGACGGGCGTCGGCCCTAAGACAGCGACGGTTCAGACCGTCGAAGCGACGGGAGACTCTTCCGGAACAACGACAGCCGGTTGCGTCCGAGCGGACCGCATCGCGATGGCATACCACACGACCCAGGCCGCTGCCGGCCACAGGAAGAGTTTCGAGTTCAGCCCCACCTGAAAGGCGTAGGGCTGGATTTCCAGCACGATCAGGAGCGCGGCCAGCGCGGCCAGGACTTTCCTCGATGGCGTGCGTGAGGCTCCATACAGCAGCGCCGGAATGGCCAGCGAGTGATCCCACAGCCAGCAATACGGCGCGACCAGAATCGACACCAGCATCACAAGGTTGCCGTGCTCCATCCAGTCCCATGCATGGCGACGCGGCCAGAAATATGCGAGCGCCCAAATGCAGCCGATCGCCGGCAGTACGAAGACGAGCCACTGCGCCGCCGGATTGATCCAGTCGCGCAGCAGCACGCTGAAGCAGGGCATGAACTCATGGGTGATGCCCGATCGGTCTGCCCAGTGCATGTACTGGCTCCACGCCGCGGGGTCGATGATGGCCGTCAGGGCACAGCTCGCGGCGAGGGCGGTCACGGCGCCGGCGAGAATCCGGTAGCTCCGCGAAACGAGAATCCAGGCGAGCAGCACCGCGGCCCAGGGCAGAAACAGATGCGGTTTGAGGGTGCAGAGCCACAGAGAGACTCCGGCCCAGAAGGGACGCGTGCGATGCAATCGCAGAAAAAGCGCCAGGCCCGTCAGCAGAAGAATGGCCGTCTGCCCCGCGATCACGCAGAAGAGTGCCGGCGGAAAGCAGTATCCCAGCCACTCGATATGCGTGCCGGGGCGCCCGAACATCTTCCACATCATGCGCACATTAAGCAGCAGCAGGCCCAGCATCAGCAGCGACCAGGGCAGGGCCGCCACGCGCGCGCTCATGAAGCCCAGGGGCAGCGCCAGGGGCAGGCTCCATGGCGGATTGCGCATGAAATACGAGCCTTTCCCGGTGAATCCCGCGGCATGCTCCAGATGGCCCATGGCGGCGGAGTCGAAGGGGTTCGCGTGATGCACGAGCTGCTGTCCGGTGGCCCAGTAGACGACAAAATCCCGCGATCCCGCCAGATGCTGCACCAGCGGCAGCAGCGCCAAAAACAGCGCGGTCGAGGCGATGGCCAGCCCACAAGCCAGCGCGATCAGCAGATCCGCGTAGTCTGCTTTCTTTTGGGTGCTTGATTGGAGAACAGGCTCCGCCACAGGGCCATTTTACGGGCCGGTCTGCGGTCCTCGGCAATGCCTCTTTCGATACCGGTGTCGCACTCCGGTCAGAGCCAGGCCGGTCGCGCATGCAGGGGCGAGTTTGTGTTTGCAGCGGCCCGATCTGCCGGGATTCGACCGACGGTCAGCAGCGCAGCCAAGACCGGAATGGGGAGCAGATAGTTGAGCAGGAACGCGGGCATCGCGACGTTCAGTGAAGGTCCCAGGTGGATCGCCAGCAAGGTGCAAAGCGGCGTTGCGAGCAGAGCGAGAGCGATTGCCAGGCTCGCCACTGCCGTGAGCAGGCGGGCAACGGAGGAATCCGAGGAGCGGCCCAGAAGCACGAGGATGCCCGGAATCAGCAGGAGATCGTTGAAGACAAGCCACGGATTTTGGGGCATGGCGCAGATTGTCAGGGTAAGGACCAGGGCGGCGGTTCGAGGGAAATCGGGGCCATTCGGCGCGGGAAGGCCGGCATTCCAAAGTTTCACGCCGACCAGCAGCACGGCGGCCAGGAGAAGCGCGAAACCGGCGTACCGTCCAAAGAGAAAGACGAGAAGGGGAATCTTGGCAGGGTAGTGCGCATACGCGGCGCCGGCATGGACCCATTGCGGGATCCATCCAGGGATAAGAAGGAGGGCCCCGCCGATGAGGATCAGCATCGTCAGGACAAACATACCGACGAAGCGCCACCGTCGATGAGCAACGGCGATCGTTAATAGCCATACGGCAACGAGCACCATGAGTTGAGGCTTCACCGTGGCGAGCGCGAGCAGAGTGCCCGCCGATACGTCGTGTCCCTGGCGAAACAGCAGGAGTGCCACGGCGATCGCCGCGATCACGAAAAGGGAAGGCTGCCGCTGGTAACAACCCCACAATGCGGGCCAGCTGGCAACGACTGTCGCCACAACGGTCGCACTTGTCAGCGGTCCGAAGCGCGTCCCGCAAAAACACATCCATGACCACACGCCTGCACCCACAGCAAGCGGCGCGAGCACGGCAAACAACGGACTGACCAACTTCCAGGGAAGGACGGTGAAGGGGCCCAGCAGAAAGGCAATGTAGGCCGGATAGACGAAAGCCTGTCGATCCCAGGTCTCGGCGGGGAGCAGGACATGGCCGTAAATGTCCTTCTGAATCTGAGCGGTCATCGCTGGCGTGTAGGGATCGATTCCATGGAGGACCGCGCGAGCGCCCATCCAGGGGGAATACAAATCCGGGCGGGAGGCCGGATTGAGGCGCGCCACGCTCCGCAGCTGAACAAGCCCTGACACGGTCATGCAGAGGATCGCCACCCAGAGCAGAACTCTCGGGAGAGAGAACGGACTGTGCCGGACATCAGACGGGGAGGTCATAGCCTCTTCTCAGGGTGCTGGCGCCCATGGTGGAGTGCACGTTCATCGCGCCGTCGCGGCGAACAAGGGCGCGGTCTGGCCGGAAGCGTCGGCGGTCCTGAGCGATCGCCTGGCGAGGAGATACCAGATCAGCCACGCAGGCGCGGGCCACAGGTACAGCACCTGGGGTCCCCAGAAGAAGCGGAACGCCTCAAACTCGAGGAGGATATACATCGCGGCGAGCACGGCGAGCAGGGTTCGGGACGAGGTGCGTGTCGCCCCATAGAGCAGAGCGGGCAGCGCCAGCGATTGATCGTTAAGCCAGCAATACGGTGCTACGAGAAGCGATACCAGCACGAGCAGGTTGCCGTGCTCGATCCAGTCCCATTCATGCCGACGCGGCAGGAAATAAATAAGTGCCCAGGCACACCCCAGGGCGGCGGGCACAAAAGCAATCCACCCGGCCGCGGGATCGATCCACTTGCGGAGGAAGACGCTGAGGCAGGGAATCGACTCCTCCGCGATGCCTGAAGCGGAGGCCCAGTGCAGGTATTGGCTCCAGGCGCGAGGGTCGATGAGTTGCGTGGCCACGCAGCTCACCGCCAGTGCCGCGGCCGTGCCGAAGACGATTCGATAGCTGCGGGTGAGGACGATCCATACCAGCAGCACGATGCCGAAAGGCAGAAAGAGATGGGGCTTGAGCGTGCAGAACCACAACGCGGTACCCGCCCAAAAGGGATGGGTCTTGTACAGGCGCAGAAAGAGCACGAGCCCGAGCAGCAGGAACAACGAAGTCTGCCCCAGAAAAACGCAAATCAGCGCGGGAGGGAAGCAGTAGCCCAGCCATGCAAGGTGGCCTCCGGGGCGGCCGAACATCGTCCACAGCAGCCGGACGGAGAGCACCAGCAGGCCCAGCATGAGCAGCGACCAGGGCAGGGCGGCAGAGCGCGCGCTGAGCCAGCCCAGCGGCCACACCAGCGCCAGGCTCCACGGAGGATTACGCATATAGTACGAGCCCTTCGCCGTGAATCCGGTGGAGTGCTCGATGGATCCCATGATGGCTGGATTGTAAGGATTGCCGCCATGAACCAACTGCTGCCCGGTCGACCAGTAGACGATAAAGTCGCGGGACTCTGCGAGGTGAGCGATCAGCGGCATCAGGGTCAGAGCCAGCACAAGACTGGCCGCTGCCAGCGCACAGGCGAGCGCCATCGTCAGATCGGCGAAATCGGGTTTCCTGTTTGTGCTGGTGTGGACTGCGGTATCGCCCATTGCGGACATTTTACGGTCCGCAAATGTTCCCCGCCGATTCCCCATTCCGGTGATCGCTCCGTCCACCGGGGGATTCGCCGCGCCCTAAGCCCTGTCCGCTGACTTCAGCACTTCCGGCATTTGGCCAGGATTGCCTTGTGCAGCCGCTCCCGCAGGTCGTCGGGGAGTTCGTAAATCTCGTGGCTGCGGTAAATCTCGATCGTCTTCCGCGTCGTGTTCAGCGTGATCTCGCAGTGTTCGCAGCTTTGCAGATGCGTCTCAAGGTCGGCCCGCAGCGGAATCGCCGCATCCTGATCGAGCATTTCATCCAGCTGCGCCAAAAACTCCGTGCACGTCACTTCGCACCACCCTGGGCTTGTTTCGATTCGCGCCGCTTAAAGTAGCGGCTCAGCCGTTCCCGCAACTGCAGCCGCGCCCGCAACAACCGCGACTTCACCGCCGGGATGCTCAACCCCAGCGTGTCCGCCGTCTCTTCCGTCGAAAGCCCGTCGACGTCTCGCAGCACAAACACCACCCGAAATCCCGGCGGCAGCCCCTGAATCGTCTTGCGCAGGATATCCGCCATCTCCGACTGCCCGTAAAGCGCCTCCGGATTCGGGCTCCAGTCCGCCAGATCGCGCGGCATTGAGCCTTCTTCGGTCTCCACGTCCTCGTCAATGGAAACCATTCTCCCGGTGCGCCGCTTGCGCAGTCGCATGAGGGCTTCATTGACCGCGATCCGGACCAGCCAGGTGTAGAACTTTGAATTTCCCTGAAACTGGTCGAGCTTTTCGTACGCTTTCAGGAACGCGTCCTGAACCACATCCTCCGCATCTTCGCGGTTCTGCACGATATGCTGCGCGATCCGGAAAACCTGGCGGTCGTACTGCCGCACCAGCTTCTCGTACGCGGCCATGTCGCCCTGCCGCGCCCGCTCAACCAGCAGGACATCAGGATGAACTTCAGCCGATCCTTGTGATTGGATGGAAGTAGACATGAATGGCTTCAGAATTGTGGTAGCAGCTGACAACCCGCCCAACCTCCATAATAAACGGCGATCCTGCAGTGCGGCAAAAAGCACAGCTCTGTTTCTGCTCGCATTGCCTTTGCTGCTTTTGATTCCCGGCTGCGGCAAAAGGACTCCGATGTATGCCGGCCCGCCCAATACAGTTCTTTCCGTGGTGATGAAAAAATGGGTCATTGTCCCGAACCGTATCGTCGTCCGCCAGGGCGCGCGCGTCGAACTGGTCGTTTCCAGCGGCGACATCGAACACGGGATCGCGGTTCCCGGCCTCGGCATTAATGAACCCGTTCAGCCCCGAAAGCCGGCGGTCGTCCGCTTCCTCGCCCAGACGCCTGGAACCTACCCGATGCACTGCAGCATTCTCTGCGGCCGCGGGCACGACAAGATGACGGGGGTCATCGTCATCACGCCTGCCCCAAAGGTTGCAGTACACAAGTAAGCAACTTAACGCTTTCGGGGGTGTTTTCCTCTCCGAAACGAGTGCCGTTTCGTCCTACAGTAGTAACGAGAGAGGCCAAAAGTTTTCGTGCTCCAATTCCCCATCTCCTCATTGCGGCGCCGCGGTTCAGCTGGCGCATGGATCTGTGTCGTGGCTTCGGCTGCCTTCGTGCTCCTGCTGTTGCCGGTGGCAGGTTTCGCTAAAGTGCACGGGCAAACACAGGAGACCCCGGCCAAAACCACGCACCACGCCGCGACGAAGCGTCATCATCACGTCCCCAGCAATGCCCACGCATCGCACCGGGTTTCGAGCACGGCCACCCGCCGCCACGCCCGCGCGCGGACCGTCGCCCACCATCGCTATCGGCGCCATCACCGCCTCACGGCGCGCGAAATCGCCCGCAGCCGGCGCTACCGGCGTGCCTTTGTTGCCTCCTCACAGCTGCGCCCCATGGCCCAGCAGCTTGCGCAGAACCCCACCCCCGCCGCTTTTGCCGCCATCTCTGCCTATGCGCACAGCCATACGGGCGATGCCGCCGCCGCTGCCTGGCTGGCGCTTGGAAATGGGTACCTGCTCGGGCACAAATTCCCCGATGCGGTGACCGCGCTCCGCTCCGCCAGCCGGTCCGATGCAGTGAAGGGCGCCAGCGCCGGTCCGCTCGCGGATTATGCCGATTATCTGACCGCTCAGGCCTATCTGCAGAGCAACCAGCTCCCGCAGGCTGAGGAGATCCTGACCGGATACGTACAGAAGTATCCCGACAGCATTTTTGTCCCGGGCATTCCCATTCTCCGCGCCAACCTCCTCGTGCAGGAAGGCGATCCGCAGGCCGCGCTTGGGATTCTCAATGCGCATCGCGGCGAATCTATCGCGAATCACGCCGATTTCCAGCTCGCTCTGGCCAAAGCCGAGCACCTTGCCGGACGCACAGACGAAGCCGAGCACCTCTTCGAACACGTCTACTTCGACTATCCCCTCAGCATTGAGGCAGGAGTTGCCCGGGCGCAGCTGGCCTCCTCGGGCAGCCTGGAGACCATGCCCGCCGCCGAGCGCCGCCTTCACGCCGACGCTCTCTATGGCGCCGGCCACTACGCCGATGCCGCTGTCGAGTATCGCTCCCTGGCCGGCAGCTCGGACGTTCCCCCTTCGATCCAGGACGAACTGCTCGTCGCCGCAGCTGAGTGCGACTGGAAGCTCAGGCGCCTGACGAAGAGGGAACTGGAGGCCATTCCCGATACGAACGACGAAGCCGGGGCTCGCCGTCTGTATCTCCTGCTGGAACTAACCCGCGACGATGGCGACACCGCTGCCGTGCAATCGATCGACAGCCAGATGGAGAGCCGGTTTCCGGCGAGCCCCTGGCTGACCGAGGCGCTCTATTCCACGGGCAACATGTTCCTGCTTCTCAAGGATTATCCCAACGCGATCGCCTATTACGGCGAGGTCGCGCGGCGCTTTCCCACCAGCAGATACGCTCCCAGCGCCCACTGGCGCACCGGATGGCTCAACTACCGTCTCGGTCAGTACTCCGAAGCCGCCCGCCTCTTCGATGAGCAGATTCGCGTCTACGCCGGCGGCAGGGAAGTCCCGTCTGCCCTCTACTGGCGCGCTCGCATCTACGAGGACCAGGAGCACCGGCCTTCCACCGCTGCCGCGTATTACAAGACCATCCTGCGCGTCTATCCGCACTATTACTACGCCATGCTCGCTCAGGATCGCCTGGACAAGCTCGGTTCCGTCACGCCCGATTCCATCGCCGCTCTCGACGCGCTTCAGCCTGAGCCCATCCCCGAGCTGAGCGACGACGTCCCTGAGGACGATCCGCACGTTGTCAAAGCGCGGCTGCTGGCCAACGCCGGCCTCAACGAGTACATCGCTCCGGAAATCCACGCGGCAGAGGGCAGCGACGAGTGGGGCGCATTTGCCGAGGCTGATATTTACGCTTCCGGTGGAGAGGCATGGCGTGCCATGCGCCTCCTCAAGCGCGCCATTCCGTTCTACATATCGGCGCCCATCGAGGCCATCCCCGTTGCCTACTGGCGCATCCTCTTCCCGGAGATGTACTGGAGCGACATCAAGACCGATGCCGAGAAGAACGGTCTCGATCCCTATATGGTCGCCTCGCTCATTCGTCAGGAGACCGAATTTAATCCCGGCGCCATTTCCAACAAGAGCGCCTATGGTCTTATGCAGCTGCTGCCCTCCGTGGGCCGAGCCATGGCCCGGGACGAAGGCATCCGTCATTTCCAGACCAGCGAACTCCTCAATCCGGCGACCAACATTCGCCTGGGCACGCTCTATCTCCGGCAGATGCTGGAGAAATTCAACAATCAGCCGGAGTACGCCTTCGCCGCCTATAACGCCGGCGACGATCGGGTCACCGACTGGCAGAGCATCGGCAACTATCACGGCATCGATGAATTCGTGGAATCCATCCCCTTCACCGAGACCCGCGAATACGTGCAGGCCATTCTGCGCAACGAAGAAATCTATCGCGAGCTCGACAAAGTGACGTCAGAGCACGCGCAGCGCGAGTGACGTCCGAACGAAGCTGCGTGCTATTATCCACCTTCGCGTGCTGAGCGCGCATCCGGCCCGCCCTGCACGCGCACAAGGAGCCGCCGGCATGAATCCCTTTTCCGCGCGCCGCCTCTGGCTGCGCTCTGCTGCCTTCCCGATCGTTCTTACCTCCGTCTTCCTCCTCGCCTCTGACGCCTTCCCACAGAACACAACCTCTGCAACAGAATCCAGCCAGGTCCATGGCATCGCCGTCGCCAACATGGATCGCTCCGTCACGCCCGGCGACAACTTCTACCTCTACGCCAACGGCGGCTGGATCGCGCGCACGCAGATTCCGCCCGACCGCAGCGGGCTGAGCGTCTTCTCCGTTCTCCTCAACCGCAGCAACAAGGAAGTCGCCGGCATTATCGAAGACGCAGCGAAGTCGAACCCGCCGGCTGGCTCCGATGCCCGCAAGATCGCCGATGTCTACTCCGCATTCATGGACGAGAAGACCATCGACGCGCTTGGCATCCAGCCACTGCAGCCGCATCTCGAGGCCATTGCCGCCATCCACACGCGGCGCGAGCTTGCCCTGGCCCTGGGCAAGTCGCTCCGTGCCGATGTGGACATGCTGAACAACGCGGTCTTCTCCACGCCGAACTTTCTCGGATTGTGGGTGGCGCCGGGGTTCTCGGACTCCAGCCACTACATGCCCTACCTGCTTCAGGGCGGACTCGCCATGCCCAGCCGCAGCTATTACCTCGATGACAGCGAGCGCATGAAGGAGATCCGGGCAAAATACGGGACGCACGTTGCTGCCATGCTGAAGCTGGCGGGCCTCGATGACACCGACGCTCGCGCCGCCCGCGTCGTCGCTCTCGAGCACGCCATCGCCGAAGTGCAGGTGCCTCTTTCCGATATCGAGGACATTGCCAAAGCCAACAATCTCTGGCATCGCAGTGACTTTGCCGCCAAAGCTCCCGGCCTCGACTGGGACGCGTATTTCGAAGGCGCAGGTCTCGCCCACCAACAGGCGTTCATGGTGTGGACGCCAACCGCGGTGACCGGCGAGGCAGCCCTTGTGGCCTCCACGCCCCTCGATACCTGGAAAGACTGGCTCACCTTCCATCTCATCGAGCAATACGCCTCGGCCCTCGCGAAACCCATCGCCGACGAGGAGTTCGCTTTCATGGCCACAACCCTCAGCGGCGTTCAGCAGCAGCGCCCGCGCTGGCAGCGTGCCGTGGCCGCCGTCAATACATACCTCGGCGATGCCGTCGGCCCGCTCTACGCAAAAAAATACTTCTCTCCGGAAGCCAAAGCGGAAGCCCAGGCGATGGTCGCCCAGCTGATTGCCGCGTATCACAAGCGGATCGACGCCATCTCCTGGCTCGCGCCGTCCACGCGCGCCGAAGCCCAGGCCAAGCTCAACGCGCTCTACGTGGGCATCGGCTACCCTGAGACCTGGAAAGACTACTCGGCCTATGAAGCTCGCTCCGGCGACGCCTTCGGCAATGCCTGGCGCTATGGGCTGTGGAAGTACCACACGCAAATTGCGCGCATCGGTAAGCCCGTCGACCGCCACGAGTGGTCGATGACTCCGCAGACCGTCAACGCCGTCAATCTGCCTCTCCAGGACGCGCTCAATTTCCCGGCCGCGATCCTCCAGCCGCCGTTTTTTGACCCGAAGGCGCCCGCCGCTCATAACTACGGAGCCATCGGCGCTGTCATCGGCCACGAGATCAGCCACACCTTCGACGCCGAAGGCAGCCTCTTTGACTCCACAGGCCGCTTGCGCAACTGGTGGACCCCGGCCGATCATGCCCACTTCGAAGCGCAGGCGCAAAAGCTCGTCGAGCAGTACGACGCGTATGAGCCGTTTCCAGGCCTGCACGTCAACGGCAGGCAGACCATCGATGAGAACATTGCCGACCTGGGCGGCGTCGCGGCCGCCTATGACGGCTATCATGCCTCACTCCATGGCCAACCAGCGCCCGTGCAGGATGGCTTCACCGGCGACCAGCAGTTTTACATTGCCTTCGGCCAGAACTGGGCGTCGAAATCCCGCGAAGCCGCGATGCGCCGCCAGGTGCTCACCGACAGCCACTCACCGGGCCAGTTCCGCGCCGACGTCGTCCGCAACTCCGATGTCTGGTATAAGGCGTTCGATGTGAAGCCTGGGGAAACGCTGTATCTGGCTCCGGCAAACCGCGTCCGAATCTGGTAGGGCAGGCAATAGGCAACAGGCAATAGGCAACAGAAAAAAGCGGGGAAGCGCCTTTTCTATTCCCAGTTGCTATTCAGAGAAAAGCAGGGAATCGTGGGCAGAGCGCCCTTTCGGGCAGAGCGCCTTTTCTATTCCCTCTTGCCTATTGCCTATTCCCTGCTTTACGCCGTCTTTTCTATTCCCTGTTGCCTATTGCCTATTGCCTGTTTTTTCACGCCGTTTGCTGCAGCACCTCTTCGCGCACGGCGTCGTCATGGTGTTCCTCGGCGGAGGATCGTGGCAGCGCCACGGCCAGCACGTCCTCGATCCGGCTGGCGTAGTGGATGGCCACGTCTTCAGTCTGCTCCGGTGTCAGGTCCTCTTCGACGTTCAGCCGATTCTCCGCCGGCAGAATCACGTCCTTGACCCCCGCGCGCTTAGCCGCCAGGAATTTCTCCTTGATCCCGCCCACCGGCAGCACGTTGCCGCTCAGCGTGATCTCGCCCGTCATCGCGGTCAGCGGGCGCACGGGTCGATCCGTCAGCAGGCTCACCAGCACTGTCGCCATGGTTACGCCGGCAGAAGGGCCGTCCTTGGGAATGGCTCCCGCCGGCACGTGGATGTGCAGGTCGGTGTCCTTCAGCAGATCCTCTTCCAGTCCCAGCGACTTCGCATTCGACCGGACCCAGGTGAGCGCGGCCTGCATCGATTCCTGCATCACCTCGCCAATCTGCCCCGTCATGGTAAAGCCGCCCTTGCCCTTCATCCGGTTGGCTTCGATGAAGAGCACATCGCCGCCCGCCGGAGTCCACGCCAGCCCCACCGCTACGCCGGCCCGCCGGGTGCGCTCGGCAATCTCGGTGTCCACCCGGATCTTGATTCCTCCCAGGAACTCCTGAACCACCTCGCGGCTCACCACCAGCTTGTCGGTCTTGCTTTCGGCGATGCGCCGCGCCTGCTTGCGGCAGAGCGTGCCGATCTGCTGCTCGAGCTTGCGGACGCCCGCCTCGCGCGTGTAATGCCGGATAACGTAGTTCACCGAGTCTTCCGGGAACTCAATATTTTCCGGCTGAATCCCGTTCTCCCTGATCTGCCGCGGAATCAGATAACGGAAGGCGATGTGCTTCTTCTCCTCTTCTGTGTAGCCCTGCAGCTCGATGATCTCCATGCGATCCCGCAGCGGCTCCGGAACCGTGTCGAGAACATTCGCCGTGCAGATGAACAGCACCTTGGAAAGGTCAAAAGCCTGGTCGAGATAGTTGTCGCGGAACGTGTTGTTCTGCTCCGGATCGAGAATCTCCAGCAGCGCCGAGGCCGGATCGCCGCGGAAATCCCGTCCCAGCTTGTCCACTTCGTCCAGCATGAAGACCGGATCGTTGGCCCCTGCCCGCCGCAGGTTCTGGATGATCTGCCCTGGCAGCGCGCCGATGTACGTCCGCCGGTGCCCGCGCAGCTCGGCCTCATCATGCATGCCGCCCAGGGAAATCCGCCGGAACTCCCGGCTCAGCGCCCGTGCGACACTGCGCCCCAGCGAAGTCTTGCCCACGCCCGGAGGCCCGACGAAGCACAGGATCGGCCCCTTCATGTCCGCCTTCAGCCGCCGCACCGCCAGATAGTCAAGAATGCGGTCCTTCACTTTCTTCAGGTCGTAGTGGTCCTCATCGAGGATCTCCCGCGCTCGGGTGATGTCCACCTCGGAGCCCGACGATTTCGACCACGGCAGCACCGCCAGCCATTCAATGTAGTTCCGCGTCAGCGAGTAATCCGCGGCCATCGGCGACATGCGGGAGAGCCGGTTCAGTTCTTTCAGAGCCTCTTTCTTCGTCTCCTCCGGCATTCCTGCCGCTTCGATCTTCTCCTTCAGCTCCTCGATGTCCTTCTGGCCCTCGTCCATTTCGCCGAGTTCCTTCTGGATGGCTTTGAGCTGCTCCCGCAGATAGTAATCCCGCTGCGACTGCTGCACCTGATCCTGCACTTCGCTCTGGATCTTGTTGCGCAGTTGCTGGACTTCCAGCTCCTTCGCCAGATGTTTGTTGATCCGCTCCAGACGCGCCGTCACATCCGGCGTCTCCAGCAGTTCCTCTTTGTCCGCCGTCGCCAGGAAGGGCAGAGAAGAGGCGATGAAGTCCACCAGCCGCCCCGGTTCGTCGATATTGATCGCAATGGTCTGCAGCTCGTCGGACAACGTCGGCGATGCCGTGACAATCTGCTGAAACTGCGTGACTACATTCCGCTGCAGTGCTTCCACCGCCGGATTCTTGGCCGCCGGCGTCTCCGGAACCGTCTCCACCGAAGCCAGCATGAAGGGCTCAATCTTGGAAAACTCGCCCAGCCGTACCCGCTCCGTGCCTTCCGTAAAGACAAAGAGACTCTGGTTCGGCATCTTCACGACCTTGTGAACGGTCGCCAGCGTGCCAAACGTGTGCAGATCCTGGGGCTGCGGCGCGTCCACGCGCGCGTCGCGCTGCGCCACCACCACAATGCTCTTTTCTTCCCCGAGTGACTGGATGAGCTGGATCGAGCTCTCCCGTCCTACCGTCAGCGGCAGGACCGCGTGGGGAAACAAAACCGTATCCCGCACCGGCAAAATGGGAAAAACCCGTTCCTCGCCGCCTTCCCGCTGTCGCGGGTCGCCCGGCTGAATTACGCTGATGAAATCGCTAGCCATGAGTGTCCTTATATCAAATAATTACCCATTGGATTCCGCAGATTTGAAAAAGTCTCAATCCCGTCTCTTATCTTCTCTTTCTTACCCCCACAATCCGGTCCAACTCCCTCTCCCAGCTTTATTTGGGATGCTCCCCCTGAAGAGTACGCATTCCCTTCCAACCCCGTTCCGGTCCCACCCCGCTTCCCCCGGCACACGGATTTGGACTCAGGCGGTTCATGGGGCCACCGGCGCCGCTGCCCGGTACCGCCCAAGCTCCCGCACCATGGAACAGTGGCCGTGAAGTCGTTTCAAGGCTTCATCGGCAACCTTTGGGCTTTCCAGCTGATAATCCGCATAAAAGATGTACTCCCAGGGCCGCCCCGGTACCGGTCTGGATTCCAGGCGGGTTAAATTGATACCCGTTTCCGCAAAAGCCTCCAGCGCGGCCACCAGGGTTCCCGGCCGATTCTCGACCGCAAACGCCAGGCTCACTTTGTTCGGGCGCGACTCCGTCTGCACCTGCCCTCGTTCTCGAATCAGAAAAAACCGCGTGTAGTTCTCCGGGTTGTCTTCAATCCCCGCCACCAGAATCTCCCCCCCATAATGCTGCGCCGCCTGGGCGCTGGCGATGCCCGCCACCCCCGAATCCCGCAGCTCCATCAACTGCTTCACGCTGCCCGCCGTGTCATAGAACGGCGCCGCTTCAATTTCCGGATGCTCCACAAAGAATCGCCGGCACTGCGCCAGCGCCACTGGATGCGAGTACGCCTGGCGAATCTTTTTAAGATGGGTGCCGGGCACGCCGATCAGGTTGTGCCGGATGCGCAGCAGCCACTCGCTCTCCACGCCCACCTCGTGCGCCAGCAGCAAATCGTAATGCTCCACCACAGACCCGGCCAACGAATTCTCGATCGGAATCATCGCCGCGTCCACAGCTCCGTCCACCACCGCCGCAAACACCTCTGCGGAGAGAGCGCACGGCAGAAGGGTTGCCTCCGGATCGGCCTTTAACGCGGCTTCGTGGCTGAATGAACCCGGCTCTCCCTGAATAGCGATACGCACCTGGTTCTACCTCCGCATCCTTTGTATCTCAACGGCAACCTATGGCGTTCCGCGCGCCTCCTATCCCACGTTAGAGATCGAATAGAAAGGAGATCATGCCGGATGCTCTGGACATTGTTCGTCATCCTGCTGATCGCCTGGCTCATCGGCCTGATCGGATTCCACATTGTCGCCTGGTACATCCACATCCTGCTCATCCTGGCGCTCGTGGTGCTCGTCATTCAGCTGATTAGCGGGCGAAGGTCGGTGGTTTAGCAAAGCTCACGTTGTTGTCCGTGCTGTTCTTCCACAATCCACAAAAGGGGACCCCCATGAATTCGGATCAGGTCAAAGGCAAGGCCAACCAGGTTGTTGGCAAAGTCAAACAGGGAACCGGAGAAGCGACCGGCAGCGATCGGCTCGCCAACGAGGGCGTTGCCGACCAGGTGAAAGGCGCAGCCCAGGAAACGTGGGGCAACGTGAAAGATGCGGCCCACGAAGCGAACAAAACTCACCAGAAGGAAGCAGAGCACAACGCAAACCAGGCTCGTCACGACATCAGCAACAAGGTCGAGGACGCGAAAGACCGCGCCAACGAAAAGATCGACGCGCAAAAGGAAAGGGAGCGCGAACGCCGCTCTGCCTAGCTGATTTCCAGGTATCCGAATCCGGTCGCGGCACAGATCGCGATTGGGTGCATCTACCTCATCGGGCTTGCGGATTCCGCAAGCCCGTTTTTTCTATTCGTTCTCGAAGGGGATATCGGCGTTGCGCAGACCCAGCTTCGCGCCGATCGAATACCCGATCATGGCCACCGCCGGCCAGGTCGCGATAAATCGTCCCTGTCCATCCAGCAGTCCACTGTCATGATCGAGGCTGAAGAAGGTCAGCCACAGCTTCTCGGACGCGCCGCAGTGGTAGCAGGCCAGCGGGCCCGTGGGCATATCCAGAACGTGCAGCGCCCACAGAAACCACCAGATCAGCCCCATCATCCACAGCAGGGTCGCGCTCTCGCTCGGATACATCTTCACCACTCCGAACGCCAGCGCCAGCGGCGCTGCAAACGACACCGCCAGGGTCACCGCGGGGGGCACGAACTCCGGATGGAACATGGTGATGGCCAGCAGCGCCAGCGCCCACACCACCAGGCACACGGTCAGATGAAAGAAAAACCACAGCGCCTGATACAGAACCCGGGTTTCCCGGGGTCCCAGGGCTTCCGCCTGCCGCGAACTCACGCTCAAACCCAGACGCATCTCCCCTCAGACTATCGTGCCACCGCCCTCTCGCGCAGCTTTTTCCTGCACCTTTCGAGGGACCGACCTATCATGGACCTATGCTCCTCGAAGGCATCTTTCCGGCCATCACCACGCCCTTCTATCCCGACGGGCGCCTCTACTTCCGCAAACTTGAGCACAACGTCGAGCGCTATTCGCGCAGCGTCGCTGCCGGCCTGGTGGTCCTCGGATCCACGGGAGAGGCCGTGATGCTCAGCGACGACGAAACCCGCGACGTCCTGCGCCACGCCGCCCGCTCTGCCGCTCCGGACAAGGTCCTCATCGCCGGCATTGGCCGCGAAAGCCTCAGCGAAACCCTCCGCCTGGCCGAGTATGCCGACAGCCACCAGTACGACGCTGTCCTCGTCCGCACGCCGCACTACTACGGTTCGCTGATGCGTGCTCCGGAGCTGCTGACCTACTACCGCACTCTGGCTGACCAGTCGCCGCTCCCGGTCATTCTCTACAGCATTCCCAAGTTCACCCATCTGGAAATCCCGGTCGAGGTGGTTACCGAGCTGGCCCAGCATCCCAACATCGTCGCCATCAAGGAATCCTCCGGCAGCCTCGAGCGTCTGACCGCCCTCATCGCCGCCACGCGCAACGCCCCGAAGCGCAGCGTCTTCGTCACACCGGTGTTCACGGCGTACACCAACCGCATGATGATGGCGGAGGCCGAAGCCCGCGCTGCCATGGCATCCGAACTGGTCTCGATTGACGTGCTCGGCGGCAGTACTCCCATGGAGGCCGCCGTCATGGCCTCGCCTCGTGTCAGTGCCATGCGCACAAAGGAGATCGGCTTCCAGGTCCTTTCCGGCTCCGCCGAGAACCTCCTGCCCGCGCTTGAGGCCGGAGTTTCCGGCGCCATTCTCGCTTTTGCCGCTCCCGCGCCTCAGGGCTGCCAGGAGGTCTACACCGCCTGGAAGGAGAACGACCCGCGCATTGCCGCGGAAAAGCAGCAGCGGCTCATCGCCGCCTCGCGCCTGGTGGCAGGAAAGTACGGCATCCCCGGCCTGAAGCACGCCTGCGATCTGAACGGCTACTACGGTGGTAATCCGCGCATTCCGCTCCTGCCGCTCAGCGCCGAGCAGAAGGCTGAAGTCGCTGCGGCCATGGCCGATTTGCGCAATTAACAGGGTGCAGGGCACAGAGCACAGAGCACAGGGTGCAGAGCACAGGGTGCAGGGCGCTGGAAGTCCGTCGCTGAGGCTGTCAAAGAGCGCTGGCGAAGCTTTCCGCCGGAAGACGCCTGTGGGGGTATCTCCTACGCCGGCAAGCTCCGCAGCGTCCTGCGCGCGCGGCGAAACCACGGTCGCTCGCGCCGCCGCAGATACCCCGGCATCGCTGGCGCCTTCTCCAGCACCTTGCGCGCCCACTCCCGCGCCTCCGCTGAGCGGCCTTCCTGCGCGAGCAGGTCGGCATAGTTCAGGTAGGTTTCCGAGAGCGTGGAGAGCTTCAGCGATGCCTGAAAGAGCGCTTCGGCCCTGTCCTTCTGTCCGGTGAGCGCGAAGGCATGCGCCAGCAGTCCGGCGGCGCGATGAAAATCGTACTCGGGATCGTCGTTTACCGCTCGCTCCAGGTCCGGAATCGCTGCCTGCGGATCGCCAAGGAACAACGCGCAGACGCCGCGCCGGTAGAAGGGATCCGTAGTCCGAGAGCCCAGCGCAATCGAGTGGTCGAAGGCGGCGCGCGCATCGCGCAGGCGTCCTTCGTCCATATAGAGATCGCCAAGCTCCTCAAAGTTGCCGACCGCGCGATTCACCTGCACCAGCGATTCCAGCTCGCGGATGCGCCTGCGGCGTGAGAAGCCGCGGAATGACTGGCCGCCCATTTCGTGCGTATCCGGCAGCGCCTCGGCCAGAAGGTAGATAATGGCGCCCAGCGGACCGAAGAAAAGGATGACGAAGAGCCACCAGCCATTCGGCCGGCGGCGGATGAAGTGGATGATGGCGAGCGCTTCAAGCAGCAGCCCCCACCACGTAAAAACGAAACTGGAAAGAAATCCCATGGCAGAAGAGGTTCGGAGACGGTTCAGCGTGCAGGAGCCCATGCCCACGGTTGGGCCGCGACTGCTAATCCTCCGCTATTGGAGGAGCATTGGAGTGGAGGGCGATCCAGACCTGCAAATTGTGCCCTGTAGCGTCTAAAGAAAACACGCTCCCACGGGCTCTTTTCTTCCGTTCCACGCTACGTTCAGGATATCAGTCTGCTAACGCTGCCTTCGGGCGAAAAGCAGGTTCTTCGACTCACCACCCCCAAACTGAAAGGCGTCTGGGGCCGCTTTTGCTCAGGATGACAAACTCCTTTTGGTGCCCTTCCGGGACGCCACGCCAGGGCTGCCCTGGGTGGGGAGATTGACCAGCCCCCTGACCGGCCCGGCCGATTCGCGAGAAGCTTCTTCCACCCGATGTTCCTGAAGCAGTACTATCTCGGCTGTCTCGCGCACGCGTCCTGCCTCCTCGCCGACGAGGCGACCGGCACCGCCATCGTCGTCGATCCGCAGCGCGATATCGAACAGTACCTCGCCGACGGGGCCGCGCACGGATTAACCATCCGCCAATGCGTGCTGGGTCTCGCCGGCCTCGGTGGGCAGGGAGGCGCCCAGCCAGCCGCTGATCCCCGCGGACATGACGCGGACATTACGGTAGCCCATCGCTTTTGCCCGGCGAGCTGCGTTGGGCGCCTTGCGGCACAGGAAGCCGGAACAGTAGAACACGAGACTGGAATCCCGGTTGGGAGGCAGATCGGTTTCGCTGTAAGCAACGGGATCGAGGGAAACGGCTCCTGGCACGCGGGCACGGAGCCAGCTTTGCTTCGAAGTTACGTCAATCACGGTTACGGATTCGTTCTGCATCAGATTCCGTAATTCGGCGGGCGAGATGACTTCGAGTCCCATGAGTCGCGCGAACATGATTTTTCCTCCGCTTTCTAAAAAGTCAAATAGATTTCCGCCGGATTCGGAGCAGGATCGGCTGGACGAAGGTGAGCACGATAGCGGCCGGGAGCACGATGTACGTCGCTGTCTGGGCGGGAACTATCGGCAGCGCCAGCCACGCCACGCACACCGTGACCCCGGCCAGCACCCACGTCCAGCCGGCGAAGCGGCGCGCGGCCTGCGCTCTCGCCGGGTCGCAGTACATGCCGGCGAGGGGTGTGAGCATCTTCGGCATGGCATTTCCCAGGAACGCGAGGAAAGCGCCCGCGATGGCCGCGAGCGCGCGCCTCGCAAAATCGGGGTTGCTGGCTGCGCCAGACGCTATCGCTAGCCGGTTGCCCAGCGAAACGAGAAGCATCAGGGCGGCAAAGACGATGGCAACTCTGATTTGGTCTTCCCTTCTGCCGCGGGCGCCATCCTCTGCCGAGCGGCGAGAATCGCGGAACCAAAGCAGGCCCATGCAGCCAATGAAGATGAGGGCTGTGGCCCAGGCGGGAGCGCGATCGGGTCTCAGCCACCAGTTGCCGATGGCCAGCGCCGCACTAAGGGCGAGTAAACCCGGCGCAAGATAGTTCGTAATGGTTCGAACGGACATGGTTCAGTTTCCTTTCCGGAGCGTGCGCGATTTTTCTGTGCTGTGTTTGGCCGGATTGCCGTCTGCCTCGGCATCCTTCATGTCCCAGCCCAGCGAATTGGCGAAGCCGAGAAGGGCATCCTCGAGCACCGACATTTTGAGCCGGTAGATGATGGTTCTGCCGTTTTTTTCCGCGTCGATCAGGCCAGCCTCGAGGAGCACAGCGAAATGGGCGGACATGGTCGGCTTGGAGACGGGGAAGTGTTCAGCCAGCTCGCCCGCAGACATGGGCCGCTTGCGGAGTATCTGCAGGACGCGGCGGCGGCCAGGATCGGCGAGGGCTTTGAAGACCCGGTTCATGCATTTATATTTAGCTAAACATCTAACTAATGTCAAATCCGTGCGAGGGCTGTTTGCAGAGCTGTAGTTGCTGCATAATCGCGGAGTCACTCATCGACACACCAGATTGGTTCGGGGATTTGGCTCATCCTCCCATCCGGCATTCGAAGGAAAAAGCAGGTTCTTCGACTCGCCACCCCCAAACTGAAGGGCGTTTGGGGCCCCTTTTGCTCAGAATGACAAACTCCTTTTGACGCCCTTCCGGGACGCCACGCCAGGGCCGCCCTGGGTGGGGGGATTGACCGCCCTCTTGACCGGCCCGGCCGATTCGCGAGAAGCTTCTTCCACCCAGTGTTCCTGAAACAGTACTACCTCGGCTGTCTCGCGCACGCCTCCTACCTCCTCGCCGACGAGGCGACCGGCACCGCTATCGTCGTCGATCCGCAGCGCGACATCGAGCAGTACCTTGCCGACGCAGCCGCGCACGGCTTCGCCATCCGCCACGTCTTCCTCACCCACTTCCACGCCGACTTCGTCGCCGGCCATCTGGAACTGCGCGACCGCTGCGGCGCGACGATCCACCTCGGCAGCCGCGCCCAGGCCGAATACGCCTTTGTCCCCATGCCGGACCGCTCCACGCTCGAATTTCCCGGCCTCCGCGTGCAGGTGCTGGAAACGCCCGGGCACACGATCGAATCCATCAGCCTGCTCGTCTTCGATCCACAGCGCGATGCCACGCGGCCCTGCGCCGTCCTCACCGGCGATACGCTTTTCATCGGCGATGTGGGCCGTCCCGACCTCCGCGCTTCTCTCGGCTGGACCGCGGCCGATCTCGGCGCTCACCTTTACGATTCGCTTCACAAGCAGCTTCTCCCGCTCCCGGACGAAACCCTCATCTATCCCGCGCACGGCGCCGGCTCGCTCTGTGGCAAGAAGCTCTCCAAAGAAACGGTCTCGACGATGGGCGAGCAGCGCCGCCTGAATTACGCGCTGCGTCCCATGACCCGCGAGCAGTTCATCGCGCTCGTGACCGCCGACCAGCCCGACGCTCCGCCCTACTTCACCATGGACGCGGTCCTGAACACCCGCGAGCGCCCGACTCTCGATGCGGCCCTGGAGCTGGAGCTGCAGCCTCTCGCCCTGGAAGCGTTTCTCGTCCTCGCCGGCGAAGGCGCACAGGTCCTCGACGTCCGCCAGCCCGATGAATTTGCCGCCGGCCACCTCGCCGGCGCGCTGAACATCGGCCTCAACGGGCAGTACGCGACCTGGGCGGGCACCGTGCTCGACCCCGCTCGGCCCATCCTGCTCATCACCGGTCCGGGACGCGAGCAGGAAGCCGCCATCCGCCTGGGCCGCATCGGCTTCGACCATGTTCGCGGCTATCTCCAGGGAGGCATGACGGCGCTGGCCGGACGCCCCGGCCTTCTGTCGTTTGTTTCGCGCGTGATGGCTCCGGAAGTCGCCGCGGACCTCGCCAATCCTGCGCCGCCCTTTCTTCTCGATGTCCGGGCGCCGCGGGAGTGGGCCGAGCGCCACATCGATGGCAGCCGCAACCTGCCCCTCAATCGTCTTCGCGATCGCCTCGGAGACATCCCCCGCGACCGGCCCATCGTGGTGCATTGTGCCGGAGGATACCGCTCGTCCATCGCCGCCAGCCTCCTGCAGCAGCAGGGCATCACCCGTCTGGTGGAAATGAGTGGCGGGCTCGCCGCCTGGGACGCTGCCGCTCTTCCCGTCATTGCCGATCCCGCTGGGTGATCCATCGACAGCCGCGGCTGTGCGATAATCGCTCGACCCGGCGCGTCGACACCCAGTAAGAGGAGAATCCCGATGTCTCCCGCATCCGCAGTGTCTGTCCTCACCATCGAAGTGGAGCACTGTTCCCCGAGTGAAGTCACCGTCCGCTGCCACGGCCGCCTTGTCGCCGGAGCCACTCAGGTTTTGTACGCGCCAGTGCGCGAACTGATCCCGAGAACCCGCCGCATCGTCCTCGATCTCTCCGACCTGAAGCACACCGACAGCATGGGCCTGGGAACGCTGGCGCGTCTGTATGTGGCCGCGAAATCCGCGGGCTGCAGCCTGGAGCTGATGCACCTGAATAAGCAGATCCGCAACCTGCTCGGCATCACGCACATGCTGGATGTCTTTACTGTGGTGGGGGAAACCGGCGCCAGGTGGATGTGAACTGTCCGCTCTATCTCCTTGACAATCCGAGTTTCCAGGCGAAAGATACCGCTACTTCTCCAGGAGCCTCGCTCTCCGTCCTGAACCGTCCCATTCCGCTCCTGCGGAAACCGGGCCCCGATCGTCTCTTTCCCCCTGCCGCCACGTAGGAAGCGCGTCTCTTCCATGAACGTGCTCTGACTTTCCCATGCTCCCGGCCCGCCTCGCTTGATGCACCGGCATCGGTTGCGATTTGCGGTCGCTGAGCGCATTTAGATCCCGAGGAGGGCTCCCATCCCATGAAACATCGCATGCTCACTGCACTTGCCCTGGGCAGCCTTGCGCTGCCCGCCGCCATCGCCACTGCCCAGGACGCCGGCCCAACCCCGCCGCCCAACGTCCTCGTCATCCAGCGTGAGTACCTCAAGCCCGGCATGGCCGGCAGCCTCCACGCCCGCTCCGAAGGCAACTTCGTTCGTGCCGAAGAAGCCGCCAAATGGCCCACCCACTACATCGCAATGGACTCCATGTCCGGCCCCAACCGCGCCCTGTTCGTATTTGCTTACGACTCCTTCGAGGCCTGGGGCAAGGACGAGGAAGCGCAGAACGCCAACCCCGCCCTGGCCGCAGCCATCGACCAGGCCTCCCAGACCGACGGCGAGCTCCTCAGCCGTTACGAGAGCCACACTTTTGTCTACCACCCGGAAATGAGCGTGCATGCCCCCGTTGACGTCCCCCATCAGCGCTACTGGGAGTTCACCTCATTCCGCATCAAGCCCGGCCACGACAAAGAATGGAGCGAGCTGGTCAAAATGTACGTGGACGGCTTCAACAAGATTCCCGATGCGCACTGGGCTCTCTTCGAGAGCAAATGGGGCGAGAACAACGGCGGAATCTGGGTCAGCATCAACCCCATGCGCTCTCTCGCCGAAGCCGACCGCGGAATGGCCGACACCAAGGCCTTCTTTGCCGCCGAGGGGGATGCCAATATGCAACACGCCGGCGAACTCGCTGCCGCCTGCATCGAGTCGGTCCAGACCAATCTCTTCGTCGTTAATCCGAAGGAGAGCTACGTCGACGCCAGCTGGGCCACCACCGCTCCCGAAATTTGGGGCCAGCAATAAACCCGCCGTGAGCACGGGAGTTCGCTTCAAAACCAAAAGGGGAGGCCGCAACCTCCCCTTTTTTCGAGCGTGACGCCGGTTAGGCTGCTTTGGCTTCTACATTGATCTGCTCGGCGATCGAATTCAGCTTCGCATCCGCCGCTTTCTCTTCTTTCAGCGTTGCTTCAAGAAGCTGGACGATCTGCTTCTCTCCCAATAGGTTGGCGAACGTACGCGCCGATCCATAGGCCGAGATCTCGTAGTGCTCCACGCGCTGGGCATCGGCAATCAGACCGGCATCCATGGCATCCGATCCGCCGCCGTCGCCGATCCGCTCATCGGCTTCCTCGATCAGGCCCTCCATTCCGTGGCAGGTCTTGCCTTTGGGATTCTGCTTCAGGTGTTGGAAAATCTGCTCCAGCCGCTGCACATGACCTTCGGTTTCTTTCAGATGGTGCTCGATCGCCCGTTTCAGCTCGCCATTCGTCGCGGTCTTCGCGACCTTCGGCAGGGCTTTGGTCAGCTGGTTCTCAGCCGAATAGAGGTCGCGCAGCTCGTCGGTCAACAGTTCTCTCAGGTTCTCAATCTTCATAGGGATTCTCCTTGGTTGCACGTGAATGGAAAGGAATCGTGCGAATTCCAGCCGCAGCGCGCAGACGCACGCCGGCCCTTACCAGTGGGATGCGGGAGAGAGGGACAATGTTATTTCAGCGGCACACGCAACCGGTCGCGGCGCTGCTCTACGTTCGAATGACCTGGCAGGGTCCTCATCCGGGATTCTGCTATCCTGTCGCCTTTAACGCCAGAAAGCCGTACAGGGTCATGCTGAAGTTTCTGCTTGCGATTCTCCTGCTTCCGACAGCACCGGCACTGGTCGCGCAGGTTCTCGCACGGCACCCCTTCGCGACCGAGCTGACGCGGGCCCTGGCGCTGGAAGCAGGAGCCACCGCCACCGACATTCCGCACCACGTTCACTACGATCTGAAGCTCTACGATCGCCACCATAAGCTCACCACCGGGACCTGGGACATCTGGCGCGATCCGCAGCACTATGTACGCACCGACATCGTGGCCGGCGACTTCCACTACACCGACATCGACGACTTGGCGCAGCACAGGCAATGGCGGCATTTCGACCATGTGCTGCCGCTGAAGATCTTCGATCTGCGCCAGAACTACGAGAAACCCGAGGCGCCCGTCGAGTTCTTCAGCGACCACGCACTGAACCCCGATCCCATGGTGACGTTCCAGCAGGTTGAGGGCTCGCCTTTCGACTGCACCTCCGAGTTGCTGGAGATGCGCATCTGCTTCGATCCCATTGCCCATGTCCTGGCCTTCGCCCAGATCATGAATCAGACGGTGACGTGGGAGGACTGGCAGCCGCTGGGAACTCACAGCGTGCCGCGGCGCTTCCGCATCTTTGACGGCAATCGCATGATCGTGGAGGCTTCCGGCAAAGCGGAGAAGGTGAAGACCTTCCCTCCGAATTTGTTTGCCATCCCCGCAGGAGAGCCGGACATGGGCGAACCCGAGGACGACGGTGGCGTTCCGCATCGAGTCGTGAGCATGAAGCCCATCCACCTGGATTTTCTGTATGGCAACGTGCTCATGCATCTGTTTGTCGAGCCCGACGGCAAAGTGCGGAAGGCGGAAGTCGTCGACGCCGATGACAACGACCTGATCGGGGATGTGAAGCACTTTTCGCGCAACTTGAAATTTGCTCCGCAGATGAAGAATGGCGTGGCGGTTCCGTTCGAACAGTACCTTTACGTCCAGGACTCGATAAATTTCAGTGGCCCGGATCAGAGCGGCTCTTCCTCGACGCGCAGCCCTTCTGCCGCCGCCAGATAGCCCTTGCGCCGGAACCAGTCCTCCATCGACCCGCGCAGCCGCTCCAGAGGTACCCGTAGCCCTACCTCCAGCAGACCGTCGGCCACCGGCAGTGTGTCGTCAAAAATGGCGTCGTTCGTGAAGTTGCGCATGGCGAAGTTGTCGATCCAGGCGATGGGGCACGGATGCGCCGATCCATCGCCAGCCACACGTTCGATCCGCAGCCTGCGCATCCACATGGAGGGAACCCTACCGCGAGAACGGCGCCGGAGGCAAATGCGCTGACGCCTTCCTCCGGTCGATCGGATTGACACCGGGGCGTCAGTATCCGATGTGGTAGAGATACGCGACCACGCACGAGGCCACGAGGCAATAGATTCCGAAGTAGTACCAGCGCCCGCGTTCCAGCCAGGCGCTCAGCCAGCGAAGTGCCAGCAATCCGGCCAGAAACGAGAAGACCGCGCCCAGCAGGCTGGGGAAGGCCGCATGCGCAAACCCGGTTGTATCCGCGTGACGCAGCCGCAGTACTTCGCGCACCACCACCGGTGGCGTGAGGATCACGGCCAAAGCAAAGCTGAACGCCTCCGCCTTCGCTTTCTTCACGCCGGCCAGCATCCCGACGGAGATGGTCGCGCCCGAACGCGAGAATCCGCGAAAGGGAAGACACAGCCCCTGCACCGCGCCGATCAGGCCGGCTTGCCCCGTGCTCATCTCCGGGTCGCCGTCTGAGCGCGGCCGTCGCCCCTGCGCCAGTCCAGCAATCATGATCAGAGCTCCGACGGCCAGCAGTGCGGGCGCGATAATGTCCAGACGACCGAAGAGATCTTCGATCTGCGCGTGCGGCGTCCCTTTGAAAATCGTGTGCTCAATGACCTTAACCAGCCCCTCGCCAATCACCGCGGTGAGCGCCGTGGCCAGAGTCGCGCGCCACGCGAAGCGGCCGAATTCTTCCGCGCTCGAGAAAAACGTCGCCCGCCACTGCTTCCAGAAATAGACGATCACGGCGAACATCGTCCCCGTGTGCAGCATCACCAGTAGCAGAGTCATGGTGGGCGAAGAGGGATCGAGCCCCATCAGCTTCTCGGCCACGACAACGTGGGCGGAACTGGAAACCGGCAGGAGTTCGGCAAGCCCCTGAATGACAGCGAGCACAATCACCTGAAGAAGGGACATATGGGGAGATTCTACCGGGAGTTGTCGAAGATTCTGTGGATGAGACCGGCCGCGCTGCTCATCGATCGCCGTCCCCGCGCGGCTGTTTCCTTCAAAGTCACCGTTATTTAAGTCATAGGAGACCTGTCACAGACGGCCGGTATCATATTGGTGAAGGCTCATACGCCTGAGCGGCGGCGGTCCGCCGAAGCAAAGGGGCGGTTTCCGGCTCAGGTTCGGCGGTTTCCGGCACATTCAGCCAATTTTTCATCAGGAGACAAAGAGCGATGCGTATCGGTGTGTTGACGGGCGGCGGAGACTGTCCCGGTTTGAATGCGGTCATTCGTGCAGCGGTCAGAAAAGGCATCATTCATTACGGCGACGAGTTCATCGGTTTTCTTGAAGGTTGGCGCGGTGTCCTGGACAACAACACCACCCCGCTCACGCTCGAAAAGGTCGATCGCATCCTCACCGAAGGCGGCACGATCCTGCGTACCTCCCGCACCAACGTGCGCAAGATCGAGGGCGGCGTCGAGAAATGCGTGCAGGTCCTCAAGGCCAACAAGCTGGATGCCCTGATCGCCATCGGTGGCGACGATACGCAGTCGGTCACCAACGCGCTCATCCAGGCCGGTGTCCCCGGCGTGGGCGTCCCCAAGACCATCGACAACGATCTCAACGGGACCGATGTCTGCTTTGGCTTCGACACCGCCGTGATGATTGCCACTGAGGCCGTCGATCGCCTCCACACCACCGCCCAATCGCACAACCGCGTCATCGTCTGCGAAGTGATGGGCCGGGATGCAGGCTGGATCGCCCTCACCGCCGGCGTTGCCGGTGGGGCGCACGTCATCCTGGTCCCGGAAAAACCGATCGACCTCGACCACGTCTGCGCCATCCTGAAGTACAACCACGATCATGGCAAGAAGTACGGCATCGTCGTGGTCGCCGAGGGCGCCAAGCTTCCCGACTCCGGAGAGCAGGCCACCAAAGGCACCAAACTCGATGCGTTCGGGCACGCGCGCCTGGCCGGCATCGCCGATCACCTTGCCGAGGAGATCGAAAAGAAGACCGGCTACGAGACCCGCTCCGTGACCCTGGGGCACACCCAGCGCGGCGGCACGCCGACGGCCTACGATCGCATGCTGGCCACCCGCTACGGCTTGGCGGCCATCGACCTTGTCCATCAGGGCAAGTTCGGGCGCCTCGTCGTTCTCCACGGCACCAAAATCGAGGACATCCCTCTGGCCGAGGCCATCGCCAAAAACCGCACTGTCGACGATAGCTTCCTGTCCATCATCAGCGGCCTCGAACCGAAACTTTAACTCAATCGCCCCATCCTGCTCTTTTTAGAGAGATTGAGCAGGGTGGGGTAGATACCTGAGTACTCCACCATTTGGGTGTTTCATTCGCGCCGCCCCGTGTGGTATACAGAGCGTGCTGCTCTGGCCGGAGGCTCCGTGAAACCCTCGCAATCTCAACCCGCCGAAGTGCGTGAAGTCATGGACATCCGTCAGGCGGCTCACTACCTCGGCATCAGCGCCGACAGCCTCTACCGTTATGCGGCTACGGGATTCATCCCCGCCTTTCGCCTCGGCAACCGCTGGCGTTTTCGCAAGTCCCGCCTCGATGAGTGGATGGATCGTTCCTCCGGCATCGAGGAAGCTCCGGCGCCAAAACTCGTTCGCTCTGCGCAGAAGAAGCCCGTCCGCTCGGCTCGTGTCCTCACCCGTTCCGTGCGTACCGGTTCCTGATCGCCGCAGCTGACCCGGCAAAACGAATCCCCAGGCATGTTCTCGCGCATCGCACGATGAGCATCCACCAATCCGCGCCCTGCCGGGGCGTATTCTGGTGGTCGGAACCATGGTGCAATCGCAGCAGGCACGGTTCTGAGGAGGTCGCGCTTTTCATGTCCGCGCGGACGACGACGCTCATCCACGATGACCGGCTTTTCCCCGCCGATCCCGTCCTGCGCAGCCTGGCCCGGCGTCTTTATGCCGAGGTGCGGGACCTGCCTCTCATCAGTCCCCACGGACACACCCAGGCCGCCTGGTTTGCCCGCAACCAGCCCTTCCCGAACCCGGCAAAGCTCTTCGTCCAGCCCGACCACTATGTCTACCGCATGCTGTACAGCCAGGGCGTTTCCCTCGAGGACCTGGAAATCGGTGTCGACGAGCTGAAAGATCCCCGCCGCGTCTGGCGCATTTTCGCGGAGAACTACTATCTCTTCCGCGGAACCCCCACGCGCCTCTGGCTCGATTACGCCTTCCACGAACTGTTTGGCCTGGAGGAACGGCTCTCAGCAGCTACGGCGGATCTTTACTACGACCTCATCTCCGAACGCCTGCAAACGCCCGCATTCCTGCCCCGCGCGCTCTATGAGCGATTCCGCCTGGAGGTGCTGGCCACCACCGACTCGCCCCTCGATTCGCTCGCCGATCATCAGGCCATCCGCGATTCCGGCTGGAAGGCTCGCATCCTGCCCACCTTCCGGCCCGACTCCGTCGTCGATCCCGACTTCATCGGCTTCTCCGAGAACCTTGCCAGGCTGGGCCAGATCACCGGCGAGGACACCGGAACCTGGAAAGGCTACCTGCGCGCTCTGGAAAAAACGCGTGCCCGCTTCAAAACCCTCGGCTGCACCGCGACCGATCATGGCCACCCCAGCGCCCGCACTGCGGATCTCGATCCTTCCGAAGCCGCGCACTTGTTTGACGCGATTCTCGCCGGCCATGCAGACGAAACCCAGCGCGAACTCTTCCGCGCGCAAATGCTCACCGAGATGGCCCGCATGAGCATCGACGACGGCCTCGTCATGCAACTCCATCCCGGATCGTTCCGCAATCACAACCGCCAGCTCTACCAGCGCTACGGCCGCGACGTGGGCGCCGACATCCCGCTGCCCACCGATTATGTCCGCGCCCTGCACCCGCTCCTCCAGCGCTTCGGCAACGAGAAGAACTTCACCTTCATCCTTTTCACGCTGGACGAAACCACTTACAGCCGTGAGCTGGCGCCGCTTGCCGGCCACTATCCCTGCCTGCGCCTGGGGCCTCCCTGGTGGTTCTACGACAGCCCCGAAGGGATGATGCGCTTCCGCGAACAGGTGACGGAGACCGCCGGCTTCTACAACACGGTCGGCTTCAACGACGACACCCGCGCCTTCCTTTCCATTCCCGCCCGCCACGACGTCGCCCGCCGCATGGATTGCGTCTGGCTCGCGCGCCTGGTCGCCGAACATCGTCTCGACGAGGACGAAGCGGTGGAAGTGGCTCGCGATCTCACCTATAACCTGGTGCGCAGGGCTTACCGCCTCTAAGGGAATCCTTTCTCCGCATGGAAAACACTGGCACCGCGCTCGAAAAGGACAGTGCGCCGGAGGGTACGGGTCGCCTGCGCCTCGGGCAAGTGCGCTGGACCATCTGTGCCATGCTCTTCGCCGCCACCTCCATCAATTACATGGATCGCCAGGTCATCGCCATCCTGGAGCCGACGCTGCAGTACAAAATCGGCTTAACCCAGGTGGACTACGGCTACATTGTGGCCGGCTTTCAGGCCGCCTACGCCATCGGCGTGGTTGCTGCGGGATGGCTGATCGACCGCCTGGGCACGCGGCTGGGCTACTGCCTCTTCATGGGCATCTGGAGCCTTTCGGCGATGGCCCACTCGCTGGCCAATAACGCGCTGGAGTTCGGGATTGCGCGCTTCTCCCTGGGATTGGGCGAGTCCGGCAACTTCCCGGCCGCCATCAAGACCGTCGCCGAATGGTTTCCGCAAAAGGAGCGTTCGCTGGCCACCGGCATCTTCAACTCCGGCGCCGCCGTAGGAGCGGTGCTGGCGCCGGTGCTGGTACCCTGGGTCGCTGTGCACTATAGCTGGCGGGTAGCCTTCCTGATCACCGGTTTCTTCAGCATGCTGTGGATTGTCGTGTGGTACCGCTATTACCGCAGACCTGGGCGGTTTCCGCGGCTGACCAAAGGAGAGCTTGAATATATCCAGCAGGACGCGGCGCCAGCCGAAACGACAAGCCCACAGATTCCCTGGCCCCGGCTGTGGGGCTACCGGCAGACCTGGGCCTTTACCGTGGGCAAGTTCCTCACCGATCCCATCTGGTGGTTTTTCCTCTTCTGGCTGCCTTCGTACTTCAGCAACCGATTCCACCTCACGCTGTCTCACCTCGGCTTGCCTCTGGTCGTGGTGTATACGTGCTCCACGGTGGGCAGCATTGGCGGCGGATGGCTGCCGGTCCCGTTCCGCAGGATGGGCATGTCGAACGCGAAGGCGCGCCTTGCAGCCATGCTGGTGTGTGCCTGCTGCGTCGTGCCCATCTTCACAGCCGGTCGGCTACACTCAGAGGCGATGGCGATTGCATTGATCAGCCTGGCCACCGCGGCGCACCAGGGATGGTCGGCCAACCTCTTTACCACCACCTCGGATATGTTCCCGAAGAGCGCGATTGGCTCGGTGGTCGGGATCGGAACCCTGGCGGGATCGGTCGGCGGAATTCTGCTGGCAACCAGCGCCGGATGGATCATTCAGATCACTCACAGTTACGCAAGCCTGTTCGTGGTGGCTTCGAGCGCCTATCTCCTGGCTCTGCTCATCATCACCTTGCTCGCGCCCGGCCTGCGCAGAGTGGAGTTGCCCGCATGAGCCTCCTGCTCGCCCACGGCGACCCTGAAACGGTTCTCTCCTCCGCTGCCCTGCGCTCGCTCTTCTTCGCCGCCCTCGACCAGCTTGGCCCCTGCCGCCGCGTCCTTGTGGTTCCACCGGATATCACCCGTCTGCATTCCCGCGCCGGCGACCTGACCCGCCTTGCCTGGGAATATTACGGCGATCGGCTCCACGCGGTCCTGCCCGCGCTCGGCACCCATGCGCCGATGTCGGCCCAGCAACTCACCCGGATGTTCGGCGATCTCCCCCAGAACCTCGTTCACATTCACAACTGGCGCACCGATATCGAAACCCTGGGCGAAGTCCCCTCAGCCTTCATCCGCGAGCAGTCAGAAGGCCGGCTCGACTACTCCTGGCCCGCGCAGATCAACAGCCTCGTCGCTGAGGGCGACTTCGACCTCATCCTCTCTATCGGCCAGGTCGTGCCCCACGAAGTCATTGGCATGGCCAATTACAACAAGAACATCCTCATCGGCACCGGGGGCAGGGAAGCGATCAATCGCAGCCATTACCTCGGCGCCGTCTACGGCATGGAGCGCATTATGGGCCGTGCCGACAATCCCGTCCGCCGCGTCCTCAACTACGCCGCCGACCGCTTCCTGCATCACCTGCCCATCGTCTACGTCCACACCGTGATCGCTCGCGATCCTTCAGGCAACCTCGTCCCGCGCGGCCTCTTCATCGGCGACGACGTCGCATGCTTCCAGCGCGCCGCCGACCTCAGCCTGCAGGTCAACTTCGAAATGCTGGATCAGCCGATTCGCAAAGCCGTCGTCTATCTCGATCCGCAGGAATTTCACAGCACCTGGCTCGGCAACAAAGCCGTCTACCGCACCCGCATGGCGCTCGCCGACGACGCCGAGCTGATCATCCTCGCCCCGGCCGTTCGGGAGTTTGGCGAAGACCGCACCATCGACGCGCTCATTCGCAAATACGGCTACCGCGGCACTCCCGCCACTCTGGACGCCGTCGCTAAAAATCCCGACCTCGCGCAGGACCTCAGCGCCGCCGCTCATCTCATCCACGGTTCCTCCGAAGGCCGCTTCACCATCCGCTGGTGTCCCGGCCATCTCACTCAACAGGAAGTCGAAGGCGTCGGCTTCGCATGGGGCGACCTGAGCCAGATGCTCAGCCGCTATGATCCCGCTCGGCTGCAGCCCGGAACCAACACGGTCGATGGCGAAGAGATTTTCTTCATTCCCAACCCGAGCATTGGTCTGTGGGCCCATCGCGACCGATTTCAAACCTGAGGAGACAATGAGTACCGCTCCGTACGTTCTCGCCAAACATTCCATCGGTGTCGGCGACCGATTCACACACCAGGCGAAGGCCCAGCTCAAGGCCTGCATGCAGGCAGGCGAGTCCGGCGTCACCGTCATTCCTGTCTGGAACAAGTCCAACCGCGAGCACCTCATCATCGGCTCCGATCCGCAATCCACGCGCGCCGCCGTCGACGCGGCCGTTCATGCGCTTGGCTGGAAGCACCCGTATTACTGCGACGCCGACCACATCAACCTCGCCACGGTGGACCGCTTTCTCGCGCCCTGCGACTTCTTCACCATCGACGTCGCCGATGCCATCGGCAAACCCGCGGAGCCTGCCTCGATCGAGCGGTTCGTGAAGCGCCGCGCCGATCTCAACGGCGCCCTCCGGCTCGAGGGTGTCGAAGAAACCTTCGAGATCACTCCCGCTTTGCTCCACGCCACGGCGTCAAAGTTCCTCGCTGCCGTCGAGCAGGCCGGTCAGGTCTACCGCCATATCGAAGCCGCGAAAGGGAAGGGAAATTTCATCGCCGAAATTTCCATGGACGAGACCGACGTGGCACAAACTCCGGCCGAGCTGCTCATCATCCTCGCCGCCATTGCCGACGAGGGCATACCGATCCAGACCGTCGCTCCAAAATTCACCGGCCGCTTCAACAAGGGCGTCGATTACGCCGGCGACGTTGCGCAGTTCCGCCGCGAAATCAGACTGAATGTCGCCGCCATCGCCTGGGCGGTCCGCAATTTCGGCCTGCCGAAAAACCTGAAGCTCAGCGTCCACTCCGGCAGCGACAAATTCTCCATCTACCCCGCCATCCACGAAGCGACCAGGGACTCCGGCGTTCACCTGAAAACCGCCGGCACCACCTGGCTCGAAGAGCTCATCGGTTTAGCCGAGTCTGGTGGCGAAGGCCTGGCTCTGGCAAAGGAAATCTACGCCGAAGCCTATGAGCATCGCGCCGAACTCTGCGCGCCCTACGCCACCGTCATCGACATTTCTCCGGCCCAGCTGCCGCAACCCTCCGCCGTCGCTCGCTGGACTTCGGAGCAGTACATAGCCGCGCTGCGCCACGATCCGCACAGCGCGGCCTACAACCCGAGCCTGCGCCAGCTGCTCCATGTAGGATTTAAAGTCGCCGCCAAACTGGGGAGCCGCTATCTGCGCTTGCTCGATGCCAACGAAGCCGTAATCGCCCGCAACGTGACGCAAAATCTCTTCGAGCGCCACATTGCGCCCGTCTTTCTCGGTCAACCCTCTCCAATTTCATCCGAAATCCACGCGGAGGTACGATGACTCTCGCTTCTCTCCAGCTCAATGGCAAAACCGCCGTCGTCATCGGTGGAACCTCCGGCCTCGGACGCGCCATTAGCCTTGGACTGGCCGAAGCCGGCGCCGATGTGGTCGCCTCTGCCCGCCGCCAGGAGCAGGTTGACGCCACGGCTGCCGAAGTCGAAGCCCGCGGCCGCAAAACCCTGCGCCTCGCCTGCGACATGCAGGACCGCGCCTCGCTCGAGCGCCTGTTGTCCGAGACCGTCGCCCATCTCGGCAAAGTGGACATCCTCGTCAACTCCGCCGGCAAGATCAAGCGCGCGCCCACCCTCACATTTCCTGAAGATGAGTGGCGCGACATCATCGACACCAACCTCACCGGCACCCTCCGCGCCTGCCAGGTCTTCGGCGCGCACATGCTCGAGCGCGGCTACGGCCGCATCATCAACATCGCCTCGCTCAATTCCTTTGTCGCTCTCAGCGAAGTCGCCGCGTACGCTGCCAGCAAAGCCGCGGTCGCCTCACTCACCCGCTCGCTGGCCGTCGAGTGGTCGAAGAAAGGCGTGCTGGTCAATGCCATCGCTCCCGGCGTCTTCCGCACCGCCCTCAATGCCGACCTGCTCGACAACACACCGCGCGGCAAAGAGCTGCAGATGCGCACTCCGATGAACCGCTTCGGCAAAACGGAAGAAGTCGTCGGCGCCGCAGTCTATCTCGCCTCCGACGCCGCCTCCTTCGTCACCGGCCAGGTTTTGGTGGTCGACGGCGGCTTCCTCGCCAGCGGCGTCAATCAATAGGGCAGCTACCGGCTACCGGCTGCGCGCCCAGTGTCATACTAGGAAAGGACGTCCCCACGCGTCCCTGATCCCATGTCCTTCAACAACACCATCGCCGTAGCCATGTCCGGTGGCGTCGATTCCTCGACCGTCGCGGCCATGCTGCGCGCGGATGGCTACGACCTCGTCGGCCTCACCCTCCAGCTCTGGAATCAGCGCCGCCTCGCCGGCCAGCAGGGCATCCCCGAGCAGGTTACCGGCCGCTGCTGCTCGCTCGACGACGTCTATGACGCCCGCCGCGTCGCTGAGGCCCTCGGCATTCCCTACTACGTCGTCAACGAGCAGGAGCGCTTCGAGCAGGACGTCGTCCGCCCCTTCGTCCGCGAGTATCTCAGCGGACGCACGCCCATCCCGTGCTCGCTCTGCAACAACCACCTGAAGTTCGATCAGCTACTCGTGCGCGCTCGCCAGATTGGCGCCGACCGCATCGCCACCGGCCACTACGCGCGCAACGAGTACGACCCCGCGCGCAATCGCTGGATTCTTTCCCGGCCCGTCGATGAGTCGAAGGACCAGACGTACTTCCTCTTCGGACTCACCCAGGAGCAGCTCTCGCGCACAATGTTTCCGCTCGGCGGCTACCGCAAGCCCGAGGTGCGGGCCATCGCCGCCCAGCATGGCCTGGCCATCGCCGTGAAGCCCGATTCGCAGGAGATTTGTTTCATCCCGGGCGGCGACTACAAGCGCTTCATCTCCGCTTATCTCGAGGAGCAGGGCGAGTCCATCCCCGACACCGCCGGCGAGCTCGTCTCCACCTCCGGCGATCTCATCGGCCGCCACGGCGGGATTCACAACTTCACCGTCGGTCAGCGCAAGGGACTCGGCGTCGCCTCACCGGACCCGCTCTACGTCATTCAGATCGATAACGCCACGCATCGCGTCACCATCGGCGCCGACGCCGAGGCCACCACGAAGACCCTCCGCGCCCGCGACCTCAACTGGATTTCGATCCCGAGCCTCGACGGCGAAATGCGCATCCGCGCAAAGATCCGCCACCGCCACGAGCCCGCCTGGGCAACGCTGCGCATGTCCGGTCCCGACGAGGTCGAGGCTATTTTCGATGAGCCACAGCGCGCCGTCACTCCCGGCCAGGCGACCGTTTTCTACGACGGCGGCGAAGTCGTCGGCGGCGGCTGGATCGCCCGCTGAGCCTGGCTCCGCGGATCGTGATCCAAAGGTCAAAGCAGCGGCCCCCTTAACGTAAGGGGGCCATTCCTGTTGCCTGCTGCCTATTGCCTATTGCCTGCTATTTCACCTCGTTCACCAGATCCCGCAGCGGCTGCAGCACGGTGAAGCGCGTCATCGCCACCGGTTTCCCCGCCTCATCCAGAATGGCGAGCTGGCGCGCCCTCCATCCCGGCGGAGCCGGCACGCCCGACGACAAATAGCCGACCGCCTCCAGTCCCAGCGCTCCCAGCTCCGTCAGCTGCTGCGCGCGCGGCAGCGCCGCTTCCAGCTGTGGCGAGGCCATCATCAGGGCCATCTCCTGCGGTCCGCCCATCCAGGACTGGAAGGTCGTCGTCAGGGTCGCCTCCAGATCGGGCCGCGCGATCGGGTCCTGCAAATAGGTGCTCATCACGTTGGCAAAATCGTGCCGTGACGGCGGATCCGGCGGCAGCGCGTCCACCAGGTTGTCCAGCGGCGACAGCGTCGTCACACCGTGGCTCTCCGCATAGTCCGCGCGCGTATCGAAATCCACCGGCTGCAGCACCGCCATCAGCGGCTGCAGCGCATCGATCTGCTCGGTGCCGGTCAGCGCGCGCAGGCTCGCGTCTTCCTGTGAAATCTGCGTTAGCCCCAGGCTTTCCAGCCGCAGGTTCTCCACCCACAGCCGCCGGTACATGTCGTCGATGTTGTTCACCGCGCGTGGCGACCACAGCCGCTCCGCGATCGCCGCCGTTCTCGGCCAGATGCGCGAGTCGATCGTGCCCCCGTCTGCATATTCGCTCCACATGCAGGCTTCGCCGCCCAGGATGCGCGCTGCCTGATCCGGCGTGAGATTGCTGTTTGCCGGGAGGGGATCCACGCGGTAGTGATCCGCCGCCGAATCGATGTGATCCAGGTAGTAGCCGGCGGAAAGGATCCCGCTGTATCCCTGCTTTGCACCGGCCGCCAGCGAATCGAAGCCGCGCCACGACTGCACCATCACGTCCTTCGGCAAATCCGGCGTCAGGATTTCGTCCCACCCGATCATCTTCTTGCCGTGCTTTGTCAAAATCTTTACCAGTTGCTGGTTGAAATACGCCTGAATGGCCGCCGTGCCGTGCAGATTGTGCTCCCGCGCGAACGCCTGAATTTTGGGATTCTGCTTCCACTCCACGCCATTGTTCTCATCGCCGCCGATGTGCATGTACTCATCGGGAAAAATCGTCGCCATCTCGCCGACAAATTGACTGATGAACGTGTAGGTGCTCTCTCGCGTCGGATCCATCACCGGATCGAAGACGCCAAAGTGGCGCTCGATCGAGAACGGCCCCGGCCCGCTGGCCAGCTCCGGATACCCCACTGCCCAGGACGTCGTATGCCCCGGCATATCGAACTCCGGCACCACGCGGATGCCCAGCTTGCGCGCGTATGCCACCACTTCCTTTGCCTGTTCCTGCGTGTAGTACAGCCCGTCCGAGCCCTCGCCGGTCAGCTTCGGGAACACCTTGCTCTCGATCCGGAAGCCCTGATCGTCGGTCAGATGCCAGTGAAAAACGTTCAGCTTCACTGCGGCCATTCCATCCAGGGTTCGAAAAATCACATTCAGCGGGATGAAATGACGCGAGCAGTCGATCATCAGTCCCCGCCAGCGGAATCGCGGCGAGTCCTGAATGGACACCGCGGGAATCCATGACCCGTGCCCGTCGGTCTGCACCAGCTGCACCAGCGTCTCCAGCCCGTGCATCGCACCCACATCGGTGGCCGCGTGCAAGTGCGCTCCCTGCGGCGTCACCTCCAGGGAGTAGGACTCATCCTCATCCGGTCCCTGCACCGCCTCGCCCGGGCCATCCACCGTCATCGCCACTGAGGCGCTACCGCTGACCGGCGCCTCCGGAATCACCACCCCGGTCGCCATCTTCAGCCGGCGAACCGTCCATTGAATCGCTGCGTTCAGCCGCGCGTCGTCCGGCCGGTTGCTGCCGATCGTAAACCCCGCCGCAATCGGCAGCTCGCCGCTGCCCGCCGTCAGCTGAGCCGGTTGCGGCATCAGCGTATTCACAAACACGGGCTGCACAGCGTTCGTCTTCTGCGCCATCACGGGACTCGTCATCAGCAAACCGGTCCCCAATCCACAAATCAGCCACCCTGCAATGCGATTCACGCTCTATCCTCGTCTTCCGAGATTCCGCGATCAGATTACGCAAAGCGCGGCTTCAATGCCAGCAGGACAGGGCGTGCGGCGCGCGCGAGCCCGGTTTTCGGGAAGGGAATTCGGAAGAGTGGAAGCCCCGCTCAGGGCTTTGTCGGCGCGCTTTGCGCCGGTTGCGTCACGATGCTCACGTTGGTGATGCCCGACTGCTTCACCGCATCCATCACCGAAGCAAAGGCGCCGAACGACACCTTCTCATCCGCGCGCAGATAGATCACCTGCTTGGTCGTGTCAGTGTTTTCCGACCGCAGGATATTCGGCAGATCGTTCAGGTTGACCGGCTTGTCGTTCAGAAAGACTTCGTTGTCCTTGTTGATCGTGACCACAGTGCGCTGCTGCGTAATCTCCCGCACCGTCTTCGTCTTCGGCACGTTCACCTGAATGCCCGACTGCAGCACCGGCGCCGTCAGCATAAAAATCACCAGCAGCACCAGCACCACGTCCACCAGCGGCGTGATGTTGATCTCCGCCAGCGCCGTCTGGGTATGGCCGCCTCTACTTGTGAAGGCCACGGCTGATCTCCCCTGGATCCTGCCCAGGTGCGAGCGCTGCTTCTTCCATGCTGTTCAGCAGCTCGCGCGCAAAATCGTCCATGCGCGCCGCAAAATCGCGGCAGCTGGCTGTGAACTGGTTGTAGGCAATCACCGCGGGAATCGCCACCAACAGTCCCGCCGCCGTCGTGATCAGCGCCTCCGACACACCCGGGGCCACAGCGCGCAGCGTCGCCGTGCCTTCGGTGCCGAGTCCGACAAACGCCTTCACAATGCCCATCACGGTGCCGAAAAGTCCGACGAAAGGGGAAACCGAACCGATGCTGGCCAGCCAGGTCAGCCGCTGCTCCATCGCCGTCAGCGTCTCGCTCGAAGCCGTCTGGGCGGCACGCTCCAGCGCCGTAATGTTCCGTGGCGGCCCATAGCCGCCGGTCTGCCGCCGATACGTCTCGTACACCTCGTCAAAGACGTTCACCAGCGGGCTGGGCTTGAATTGCTCGCTGACGGCGGCAATCTCCTGCAGGCGGCTTGCCTTGCGGAAAGCCCGCAGAAAGCGCTTGCTCTGCCCGCGCGCGCGCCGGAAGCTCGCCCACTTGCCCAGAACAATCGCCCACGAGAACAGGCTCCCGATCAGCAGGACACCCAGCACCGTCATCGCGATGGGGCCGCTGTTCTGGAGCATCTCCAGGACCGCGCTTCCGTTATTCACCGCGGGCGGCGCAACCGGATTCGCATCCTGGAAAAGAAATGCTGCAAGGGAAACGAGATGGATCATTGCCTGTCTTTCACGTTACCAGAAGCCGGAATCCCGCGGGGGGTTGCACGCCACCCCCCGGTACCCACCCTGGCATCAGGGCGAATGGGGGCGGCCTAGACCTCAATCCTCGAAAACAGCCAGGCGCTTGTGGTCAGAAACAGCATCGCCAGCGCCGCCAGCAGCCCGAAGTCCAGCAGAAAACTGAATTGCCAGGTGAACGCGAACTGCCAGTTCCCGATCAGCAGCCCGCGCAGCCCATCAATCCCATAGGTAAGCGGATCGACCCGCGTCATCCAGGTCATCACCGGTCCCAGGTCCTTCAGCGGATACAGCGCTCCCGATAGAAAGAACAGCGGCAGCACCAGAAAATTCATCAGCATCTGGAATCCCTGCATGTCCTTGATCGAAGACCCGATCGATGCGCCCATGGCCGCGAAAACCAGCGCGATCATCGCCACAAAGATCAGCGACGCCGGAACCGCCAACCAGTGATAGGTTGCCGGCGCTCCCGGCGCATGGCTGTATACCGGCCGAAAGCCCGCAATCAGGCACACCACCAGCATCAGCAGACCCTGCAGCATGGCCACCGTCGCCCCGCCCAGCGTGCGCCCAAGAATAATGTTGAAGCGCGGCACCGGCGCCACCAGCGTCTCCTTCAAAAACCCAAACTGCCGGTCCCACAGCATCGCCATCCCCGAAAAAACGGAGCTGAACAGCACCGTCATTCCGATCACGCCCGGCCCCATGAACTGGATGTAGTTCCCCGCGCCCGCCTTCGCGAACACCGGCCCAAATCCAAACCCCAGCGCCAGCAGATACAGCGTCGGCTGCCCCAGCGACACGATGATCTGCGCCTTCGACCGGAAATACCGCTTCAGCTCGCGCAGCCACATGATGTAAATCGCGCCCATCCCTGTGCTCCTCCCAGCTCCCGGCTCTTCTCCTGTTGCCTGTTGCCTGTTCCCTGTTGCCTGCTTCTCTACCGCCGTTGCCACATCTGCGCAAAGCGCCGCATCGCGTCCGCCGAGTTCGCCGCCTCGTCGCGCAGCGAATCCCCCGTCAGCGCCAGAAATGCCGCCTCCAGCGAATCCGTATTCGTCTTCGCCTTCAGCTCCGCCGAGGTCCCGATCGCCACGATCGCGCCATGGTCCATAATGGCGATCCGATGCGCCACCCGATCCGCCTCGTCCATGTAGTGCGTCGTGAGAAACACCGTCGTCTTCTCGCTGGCGTTCAGAGCCTTCACTTGGGTCCACAGCTGGTTGCGGCTCTGCGGATCCAGTCCCAGCGTCGGCTCGTCGAGAAACAGAATCTTCGGCGTATGCAGGAACCCTCGCGCAATCTCCAGCCGCCGCTTCATCCCGCCGGAAAAGGTCTTTACCAGGTCTTTACGCCTCTCCCACAGCTCAAACAGCTTCAGCAGCTCCTCGATCCGCTCATGCCGGACCTTATGCGGCACGTGGTACAGAATCCCGTGCAGCTCCATGTTTTCGTACGCAGTCTGCTCGCTGTCCAGGCTCGGATCCTGAAACACGATCCCGAACCGCTGCCGCGCCTCCCGCTGCTTCACCCACGGATCGAACCCATCCAGATGAATCCGTCCGCTGGTCGGACGCAGCAGCGTCGTCAGCATCTTGATGGTTGTCGTCTTTCCCGCGCCATTCGGCCCGAGAAACGCAAAGATCTCACCCGAATCCACCTGGAAGGTGATGTCCTTCACGGCCGTGAACTGGTCAAACGTCTTCGTCAGGTTTTCCACCCGGATCAAAGGGGTTACCTCCCGATTCACATTTGTAGTCGGAGTCAGTCGATCCAGTGTGCCAGAAATTCGCAGCGGCAGCCATCGCGCCGGTTGAGCCGCCTGTTGCCTATTGCCTGTTGCCTGTTGCCTATTGCCTATTGCCTGCTGTTCAGCGTCCACTGCACCTGATTGTTCGCCTCGATCGTAATCCGCAGCGTGCCTTCCTGGCGCAGCTTCAGTTGCGGCCCTTTTGCCTTGTGATCGCGGTGTGCCGCGTCGGTGAAGTCGATGCCCGCCTGATCGTCGCCCAGATCGCGGAACCGGTAGTGAAAACTGCCACCCGGAACAATGGTCTGTATCCCAAAAGTGCCGCCTGGATAGCTCACCTGGACCAGCGATACCGGCGTCGCCTGCTCATTCACGATGGTGCACTGGATCCACGGTGAGTGACACCCGGCGGGCAGCGCCAGCAAAACGGCGGCCGCGCACACGACTCGGAGTACAGAACTACGTTTTCCCATCGTCGTTGCCCAGACTACCTCAATGGCCATAATGCGCCAGAAATCTCAGCTTTCAAGCGCAACAGAAAAGCGGGCGCAGCACCAGCCCAGCCCGCTCCGTGTTGCCTATTGCCTGTTGCCTGTTGCCTGTCTTCTCAGACCAGCGGCTTGCGCTCCAGCGCCCGCGCCGTCAGCACCACCCCGGTCTCCCGCGTGTGCAGCGTGATCGGGAACGCCAGCACGTTCCACACCCAGCGGTTGCCGGTGTTCGGCAGATTCAGAACTCCGCGAAAAGTGCGGTCGATGTACGTTTCCCGCGTCTCCGCGACGGTGCGCAGAATGTCCGCCCAGTCGGCAGCCAGATCCGGCATCTCCTCGAACATATTGCGTCCCGGAAACCAGTCGCGCGGCTTCTCCATCACCCGCGCGCAGGTGTCGTTCACATACTGCCAGGTGCCGTCGCCGTCGAGGATTTCCAGCACCACGTCATCGCCCATCGCCATGTTGATCCGCGAATAGAAGAAATCCCGCGCATCCACCACCACCGGCTTGCCCCGTCGCTTGGCTTCGAACGAGCGCAGCGCCGTCACCAGATCGTCGATCGAGCTGTAGCCCTTCAGCAGGTGCATGTCTTCCACCCCGCCAAACCGCCGTTCCAGCGTGGCCGACAGGATGATGATCGGCACCTGCGGCCGCCGCGCGCGCAAATCCGACGCCACATCCGTTCCAAATTTTCCCGCGCCCAGGTGGTAATCCAGCACCGCGATGTCGATCTCATCCAGCAGCCGCTCGGCCTCTTCCACCGTGCTCGCCGTCTCCGTTACGTAACCGTACTTGCGGAGAATCGTCGAGCGCAGCAGCAGGTTTTCCGGATGATCGTCCAGCAGCAGCACACGGATCGGTGCCGTCGGCGTTTGCACCAGCGACAGCGGAGATTCCTGATCGTTCGCCATAAGTTTGGGTTGGATGCGAGCCAGGGCCGCGCTGCTGCCGCGCCCTCCATCGATCCTCAATATTCTTACTCTACTCTTCGCGTTTTCTCTTCCCCTGCAGCTGCCGGATCAGCTCCGGCAGCCGGCTGAACAGCGCCGTGGCCCGCAGCCACTGCTTGTGCTCGAAGGCCGGCGATCCCGCCACCATCGATCCCGCCGGAATATCCCCGTGCAGTCCCGCCTGGGCGATGGCCACGGTGTTGTCGCCAATATGGCAGTGCCCCGCCACACCCACCTGCCCCGCCAGAATCACACTCCTGCCCACGTGCGTGGACCCTGCCAGCCCCACCTGCGAGCACAGCAGCGTGTTCTCGCCCACCGACGATCCATGACCCACCTGCACCAGGTTGTCTACCTTCACGCCGTCGCCGATGCGCGTGGCCCCCACGCTGGCGCGGTCGATGCACGCATTCGTCTGCACCTCGATGCGATTGCCCAGAATCGCCGGCCCCGACTGCGGAATCTTGTGCCACCGCCCCGTCTCGTCCTTCGCAAAGCCGAAGCCGTCCGAGCCCACCACCGCGCCGTTCTGCAGCACCACATCGTCCCCCAGCCGGCAGTGCTCCCGAACCACCGCATGGGCGTGGGCAAAAAAACGCTCGCCGATCTGCACACCGGGATAAATCACCACGTGCGGCAAAATCACCGCATCGTCGCCGATTACGACCTTTTCCCCGATTACCGCGTACGCCCCAATCCGTGCGCGCGCCCCGATCTTCGCCGTCGGATGAATCACCGCCGTCGCATGAATGCCCGCCGGCGCCGGCGGCGGCTGATAGTACAGGTCCACCGCCCGCGCAAAGGCCAGGTAGGGATTCTTCAGGCGCAGCGTCGCTGCCCGAATCTCCGGGAATTCCGGTGTCACCAGGATCGCCCCGGCTCGCGTGGTCTTCGCCAGCGCCGCATATCTGGGATTCGCTACGAAGGCAAGCTCGCTGGGGCCTGCCTCCTCAAGGCCGGCCACGCCGGTGATCTCCAGTTCCGGATCGCCCCGCAACTCGGCTTCCAGCACGCGCGCCAGTTCAGCACATCGCATGAAAGGATTGTAAATCCCGGCAAAAACGAGGGTTGGCGAAGCTGCGCTCACAGAGAACGTTTGGAAATCGTCCAACCCTGTGGCATCATCTTGACAGACCCGTTGCGTCCTCCAGAGCACAATTCGACCCGACAGATCCTGCCGTTTCGGCTGAGTCGAAGCAAAAGTCTGCGCGGCCTGGCGTTCGGCCTGGTGCTGCTGGGTATTTGCGTTTTCGGATGGGGTCTGCGTTATAAGCTCTCCCTCTACAAGCCCCCACCTCTCACCCACCGCATGCCTGAGGCCAAGCTGCTTTCCGGCAAGGAATGCGGGCAGTTTGCCATCATCCACATCCGGCCCGCTGGCACTGCGAATCTGCCTCTCGCACTGAGCAGCCTGACGCTGGCCCTGGTTCTGCTGACGCAAGCCCGGGTGTGGTCCGGCCGGCATGCCTTCGGAACCGCGTTCACCCCGTCGCGACGAGCACCGCAATCCGTTCCACTCCTGCTTTTTTCCATACGTCCCCCTCCCGTCCGTCACTGATTTTTCCTTAGGACCTGCGCCAGCCGCTCCTTTGCGCCGTTCACCCTGGCGCGGAAGAGAAGCGTCTTTTTTCCGGTTGTCTCCGCATCATTGGCCCCAGGCGAGCGCCTGCACTCCAGGAAATTGGTGAATGTTTGGATATGCGAAAGCGTTGGTGGATTCTCCTTTCTGTCGCGATCGTTGTCATCGTGACTGTCTCTCTGCTTTGGCGCGGCCATCGCCGGCCCGATGAGGTGGAAGCCGCCCCCGCCCCACCCGCCGCTCAGGTGGCGCAGGCCCACCGCGGCAGCATCGACCAGGTCCTTACCCTCGCCGGCCAGTTCCAGCCCTATCAGGTCGTCGATGTCCATCCCAAGGTCTCCGGCTTCATTCGCCATATCTACGTCGACATCGGCGACCGCGTGCATCAGGGGGAAATCCTCGCCGTCCTCGAAGTTCCTGAGTTGAAAGCTCAGCTGGCCGGCACCGTCTCCGAGGTCGCGCGCAGCAGCGACGAAATTGTCCGCGCTCGCCACGAAGTCATCCGCGCCGAATCCACCCACTCCGCTCTGCACGCCGACTATCAGCGCCTCCTCAGCACCTCGAACGCCCAGCCCGGTCTCGTCGCTCAGCAGGAGCTCGACGATGCTCAGGCCAAAGATCTCTCCTCGGCCGCTGACGTCGACGCTGCCAAAGCCGCCCTCTCTGCCGCCCAGAACGGCCTGCTGGTTTCACGCGCCGACAACGCGCGCGTCAGCGCGATGGAGAGTTATACCAACGTCGTCGCCCCCCTCGATGGCGTCATCATCTGGCGCTACGCTGACACCGGCGCCCTCATCCAGGCCGGCATCAACTCCAACAGCCAGGATCTCCCCATCGTCAAGCTCGCGCAAAGCGGGGTCATGCGCCTCCGCCTTCCGGTCCCGGAAAACTACGTCCGCTATGTCCATCTCGGCGACCCCGTTCAGGTCCGCGTTGACGCCCTCGGCCGCTCCTTTGACGGCAAAGTCGTCCGCTTCACCCGCCAGCTCAACTTTGAAACCCGCACCATGGAAACCGAAATCGATGTGCCCAACCACGACCTCGCCATCGACTCCGGCATGTATGCCAACGCCCTCCTCCGCCTCAACCATGCCGACGACGCCGTCACCATTCCCGTCGGTGCGCTGGTCCTCCATGGCAACCAGCAGCAGGTCGAGGTGCTCGACAGCGGCAACCGCGTTCACACCCGCAATGTTGAAGTGGGCATCCAGGGCAACCGGCTCGCCGAAATCCGCAGCGGTCTCCAGCCCGGCGATCGAGTCGTTGTCGCCGCTCAGGCCAAATATGCCGAAGACGAAGCCGTCACCCCAGTTGTAGAAAAAACGCCAGCCTCCGAAACCGCACCCCAGTCCGGCGGCGTCATTGACATGAACGGGGGCCTCAACCCCGGCGATAACGGAGGCCAGTAGGCATGCCGAAGTTTGCCCTCCGCTTCCCCTATTTCATCCTCATGCTTTGCCTCATGGTGTCCCTCATCGGCATCGTGAACCTCTTCAGCATGCCCGTCGATCTTTTCCCCGACATCGACATGCCTGTCGTGGTCGTCGCCACCTTCTACAGCGGCATGCCCCCGCAGCAGATCGAAGCCGACATCACCGACACCTTCGAGCGCTTCTTCACCCTCGCCGCCAACGTCGACCACAGCGAATCCCGCTCCCTCACCGGCGTCAGCCTCATCAAGATTTACTTCAAGCCCGGTACCGATCCCAACGCCGCGCTCAGCAATGTCGCCAACCTCGCCATGGCCGACCTGCGCCGTCTGCCCCCGGGAACGCTGCCGCCCGTCGTCCTCGGCCTCACCGCCTCTTCCCAGCCCGTCTGTCTCGTCACCCTTCAGGGCAAGGGCCTGAACGAAACTGAGCTCAAGGACCTCGCCCAGTTCCAGGTTCGCAACCAGATCTCCAACGTCCAGGGCGCCTCCGTCCCGCAGCCCTACGGCGGCACCTACCGCCAAATTCAGGTTTACGTCGACCCTCTCAAAATGGAGGCGCGCAACCTCAGCCTCAGCGACGTTGTGCAGTCGGTGGACAGCTCCAACCTCATCCTGCCCGCCGGCGACGTCCGCATCGGCAACAAAGACTACAACATTTACGCCAACAGCCAGTTTCCCAGCGCCAAATCGATGAACGAGATGCCGCTCAAGTCGGTCGGGAATGGCTCTGTGCTCGTCGCCGACATCGGCCATGCCGAGGACGCAGGCGCCCTCCAGTACAACATCGTTCGCATCAACGGACAGCGCTCCGTCTATGTCCCCGTCTTCAAGCAGGGCGGCAAGAGCAACACCATCACCATCGTCAACGGGATGAAGAACGCCATCAAGCACCTGGTCGACATCCCGCCCCAGCTCAAGACGGCCGTCGTCTTCGACCAGTCCGTCTTCGTCAAGCTCGCCCTCAAACAGCTCGTCAATGAAGCTGTCATCGGCCTGGTGCTCACCGGCCTCATGATCCTGCTCTTCCTCGGCAGCCCCCGCGCCACCGTCGCGGTCATGCTCTCCGTCCCGCTCTCCGCCCTCGCCTGCCTGCTCATGGACAACGTCCTCGGCGGCACCATCAACACCATGATCCTGGGCGGCCTCGCTCTCGCCTTCTCCCGCCTCATTGACAACGGCGTCGTCGTCCTCGAAAACATCTTCCGCTACATGGAGCTCGGCGAGCCCCCGCGCATCGCCGCGGAAAAAGGCGGCTCCGAGGTCTCGCTCGCGGTTCTCGCCGCCACCTTCACCACGTCGATCGTCTTCCTTCCTGTGGCGTCGCTGTCCGGCGTCAGCAAATACCTCTTCACCCCTCTGGCGCTCGGTGTCGTGCTCTCCATGTTCGCCTCCTACGCCTTCGCCATGACCGTCATCCCGCTCTTCTGCGCCATGTTCCTCAAGCCGCATACGCATACCGGCACGGAGCATCAGGGCGAGGCTGTCGGTCATCCTGAAGAAAAACCGAAGCGCCGCCATTTCGGCCTCCAGCCCATCGTCGAGAAATTCAATTTCCATTTCCAGCGCATGGTGGACTGGTACGAGCGCCTCCTGCGCCGTACACTTACGCGCCCCATCCTCACCACGGGCGGCATCCTCGGCGGCGTCGCCATCATTCTCCTCGTCACCTTCCCGTTCCTCGGCCGCGCCTACTTCCCGCGCACCGACCCCGGACAGTTCGTCATTAACGTCCGCATGCCCAGCGGCACGCGCCTTGAAGTCAGCAACCAGTACATCGCCAAAGTGGAGAACATCATCCGCCAGGTCGTGCACCCCGCCGACCTTGGCATGATCGTCTCCAACATCGGTGTCTACCCCGATCTCTCCTCTATCTTCACCTCCAACGCCTCCATGGATACCGCCTTCGTCCAGACCAGCCTTAAGGAAGGCCATTCCATCGGCAGTTATACGTACATGCGCCGCGTGCACGAGCGCCTCTCCCGCGAGATGCCCGAGCTCACCACCTACTTCCAGGCCGGCGGCCTCATCGACGGCGTCATCAATCAGGGACTTCCCGCACCGATCGATGTCCAGGTCAGATCCAATAACATGGACGGCGCCTACGATCTGGCCGAGAAAATGGCCACCAAAATCCGCACCTTCCCCAACGTCAGCAGCACTTACATCCCGCAGGACATCAACTACCCCGGCATCGCCCTCAACATCGACCGCGAAAGGGCCAGTCTCATCGGCCTCTCCGCCAAAGACGTCGTCGATAACGTCATCACCGCCATGACCTCCGACGGCATGGTCGCCCCCAGTTACTGGATCGACCCCAAGACCGGTAACAACTACATGGTCACCGTCCAGTACGCCAATCGCTGGATCCAGCACATGTCCATGCAGGACTTCGAGAACATTCCCCTGCGTGGCATTCACCCGCCCGGCTACAGCCCCATCGATGAGGCTCATCTGGCCGGCGACCTGCCGTCCGACATGTGGACCGGCGATCACCGCGCCGGCTACACGCCCCTCAGCTCCGTTGCCGACATTAAGCTCATCAACACGCCTACTGAAGTCGATCACTACCAGATCCGCCGCGTCATCGATGTCTATGTCGCGACGAAGACCGAAGCTCTGGGCCAAACCGGCGCCCGCATTACCAACCTCATCGATCACACCGCCCACGACCGCAACACCCGCATCACCATGCGCGGTGCTGTCGTCAGCATGAACACCTCTTTCCACGACTTCGGCTTCGGCCTGATCGTCGCCATCGCCCTCGTCTACCTCGTCCTCATGGCCCAGTTCACCTCCTTCGTCGATCCCTTCATCATCCTCATGGCCATCCCGCCCGGCATCGCCGGCGTCGTCGCTTTCCTCCTCATCACCGGCAGCACCCTCAACATCATGT
>JBAUOP010000029.1:0-73553 GCA_049579805.1 Acidobacteriaceae bacterium | reverse complement strand
GCTGGCGGTCGAGGCGGTGAACATCGTCACCGACGGCGTGCCTGCCACCTGGGGACTGCACGTCTGCTACGGTAACCGCTACGCGCGCCCCTCCTGGGAGGGGCATTATGATTTCTTGTTCCCCGAGGTGCTTGAGGCGCGGGTTGACCAGCTGGTGCTCGAGTTCGCCCGCAAGGGCCTGGAAGACCTGCGGCTGATCAAGGAGTACGCCTGGCCGTCGGCGCTCGGCCTCGGCGTGATCGACGTCAAGTCGCCGTCCGTGGAGAGCCCGGAGCTGGTCGCCGCCAGGATCAGGCGCGCACTCGAGTACATCGAGCCAGGCCGGCTGGTCGTCAACCCCGACTGCGGGCTGCGACATCTCACGCCCGAGGTGGCACGCAGCAAACTACGCGCTATGGTATCTGGCGCGGCGATTGTCCGATCAGAACTAACAACGTCATCAACCAGCCCTTCTCCCGCCTCGGGAGACAACGACTCCCAGACTTCAGGAGATAACAATGTCGGATAGCGGATTCCTCTTCACTTCCGAGTCGGTGACGGAGGGCCACCCGGACAAGATCGCCGACCAGATCTCCGACGCGGTGCTCGACGCGGCGCTCGCGGAGGACCCGTACTCGCGCGTCGCCTGCGAGACGCTGCTGACCACCGGCCTGATCGTGGTCGCGGGCGAGATCACCACCGCCTCGACGATCGACTACGCCGCCGTCGCGCGGAAGGTGGTCAACGAGATCGGCTACGACAACGGCGAGTACTACTTCGACGGCAACGCGGTTGGCGTGCTCGTCGCGATGGACCGCCAGTCGCCGGACATCGCCCAGGGCGTCGACACGGCTCACGAGGGCCGGGTGACCGGCTCGGAGGACCCGCTCGACAAGATCGGCGCCGGCGACCAGGGCATGATGTTCGGCTACGCGACCAACGAGACGCCGGAGCTGATGCCCGCGGCAATCTCGCTGGCGCACAAGCTGACGCGGCGACTGTCGGAAGTCCGCAAGAATGGCAAGCTGCCCTATCTGCGCCCCGACGGCAAATCTCAGGTAACCGTCGAGTACGATGCCAACCACAAGCCTGTGCGCATCGACGCGGTCGTGATTTCGACGCAGCATGCCGAGACGGTGACGAACGAAGAACTGCGCGCGGACATCCTGAAGCACGTAATTCAGGCCGTTCTGCCGGCGCATCTGCTCGACGAGAACACGAAGTATCACATCAATCCGACCGGCCGCTTTGTGATCGGCGGGCCGATGGGCGACACCGGACTCACCGGGCGCAAAATCATCGTGGACACCTATGGCGGCATGGGCCGTCACGGCGGCGGCGCCTTCAGCGGCAAGGATCCGACCAAGGTGGACCGCTCGGCGGCGTACATGGCGCGTTATATCGCCAAGAACATCGTCGCGGCGGGGCTGGCGGAGCGCTGCGAGGTCCAGCTGGCGTACGCTATCGGCGTCCCGGAGCCGGTGAGCGTTCTGGTGGACACCTTCGGCACCGGTACGGTGGACGAAAGCAAGCTCGTGGATCTGGTGCGGAAGAACTTCGCCCTCACCCCCAAGAGCATCATCGAAAGCCTGAACCTGCGCCGGCCAATTTATCGCAAGACCGCGGCCTATGGACACTTCGGGCGCGTCAACGAGCCGGATTTCACCTGGGAGACGACCGACAAGGCCGCGGCCCTGAAGGAGCAGGCGGGCGCGTCGGCGAAGGTGGCCGTCGCCGCGAAGTAAGACGCTCGATGACAAAATTGAAGGGCAGGTCTTCGGGCCTGCCCTTTTTCTCGTTTAGCTCTCCCACTTCAGGGTCGACAGCCGTGTTGCCTGCGGTCAGTGGCCGTGATGACCGCCGCCATGCACCGCGTTTCCGTGCCCGTCGCGCATCTCGTTCCCGTGGAATCCCCCGTGCGGATGGCCTCTCCAATGCCCATGCTGCCACTGGTCGTGTTCTCCGCGATGGGGAAAGGCCCCGTGGTAGCCGTGGCGAGGATCGTAGAAGTTGTTCACGTGCCCGTGCCACCCGCGCGGGCCGTGGAACCACGGGCCCGCACCGATAAAGATGCCGCCGTTGAACCATTCCGGTCCGTAGTAGCCCCACGGAGCACAGTTGTACGGCGGATAGGGGAAATACCCGTATGGACATACCGGCGGCGGACCAATCTGAACGCTGATCTGCGCCTGAGCGCGGGGTGCAGGTGCGAGCAGAAACACCAGCGCGAGTGCGGCGGCGGAGAACATGAAGGAACGGAAACGCATCGTGAAACTCCAACCCTGAATTTCAATCCATAAATTGGGATTGGCGGTTCCGCGAGAAACGTTGTGCGAGCGGCTGGAATCGATGCGAAATTCCCTGCCCGATCCTCCTGTCGGGCGGGCAACTCTTTTCTTACACGCCCCATCCTCCGCCGCCGGGCGTTTCAATGCGGAGAATATCCCCCGCCTGGAGATAGCGGCTGCACTTACCCGGCAACTCGGACGCATTGCCTGTGCCCGTTTCCGTAACAACCGCTCGCCCGGGAGCGCCTGCGCCGCCGCCGGCGAGGCCCCAGGGATGGAATTTGCGTCGATCGGCGAGGATCGTGACCTGCGCAGCGGCCAGCAATTCAATCTCGCGGACCAGACCATCGCCTCCGCGGAACCGCCCCAAACCACCGGATCCGGTGCGGTAGCCGTAATGGCGGACGCGGAAAGGATAGGCATACTCGAGCGCTTCGATGGGCGTGTTGAGGGAGTTAGTCATATGGGTATGCACACCGGAGATGCCGTCGAGTGCAGGCCGCGCGCCCATGCCTCCGGCGGTGGTTTCGTAGTAGGTGAAGGGTTCTCCCGTGCGCGGATCGAGACCGCCGATGGTGAGATTGCTCATGGTGCCGGCGGAGGCGGCGGGAACGCGATCCGGCGCAGCCTGGGCGAGCGCACGCATCAGGGTATCGACGATGCGCTGTGAGGTTTCGACATTGCCGCCGGCCACCGGCGCGGGCGGGCGGGCATCGACAATACTGCCCGCAGGCGTCACCAGCGTGAGCGGGCGCAGGATGCCGGCAGTCGCGGGGGCGTCGGCTTCGAGCAGGCAGCGGAGAACGTAGAAGCAGGCGGAGAGAGTGATGGCACGCACCGCATTGATGCTGCCCTGGACCTGCGGTGACGATCCCGTGAAGTCGGCGTGAAGCGTCCCACCCTTCGGATCGATGCGAAGCCGGACGCAGATGCGGCAGGGCATCTCGCTGACGCCGTCGTCGTCGAGAGCGTCCTCGGCGGCGAAGCTGCCGGCTGGCATGCGCCGCAGCTCGGCGCGGACCAGGCGCTCGGAGTAGTCCAGGAGGCCTTCGATGAGATCGTACAGTTGCGCCTCGCCATATTTCTCCACCAGATCGCGGACCCGGCGCTCTCCAACACGGCACGCGCCGATCTGCGCAGCCAGGTCGCCTTCGCGCTCCCGCGGCGTGCGCACATTCAGCAGAATGAGGTCCATCGTCTCGCGATCGACGGCGCCGCCGCGCACGATGCGAACCGGCGGGATGCGCAGGCCTTCCTGAAAGATCTCGCGTGCGGGTCCCATGGATCCGGCAAAGCAACCGCCAACGTCGGCGTGGTGCGCGCGGTTCGAAACGTAGAACGCCGGCCTGGTGCCGCCAGGCAGAAATACGGGCAGGACCATGGTGATGTCCGGCAAGTGAGTACCGCCTGCATAGGGGTCGTTGAGCACGGCGATGTCACCAGATTCGAGCGGGAGAGCGCGGATCGCGGCTTCAACGGACATGGGCATGGAGCCCAGGTGGACGGGCATGTGATCGCCCATAGCGATCACGCGCGCCTGCCCGTCGAAGAGCGCGCAGGAATAGTCGCGGCGTTCTTTGATGTTGGGCGAAAGCGCCGTGCGGCGCAGCGCGGCGCCCATCTCTTCGGCAATGGAACGGACGGCGCTGCGGAAGATGGCCAGTTCGACGGGATCGAGAGCAGCCTGGGTCATGAGGCGGGCCTCACATCGATGATGAGGTTGAGGAGCGGGTCAACAGTGGCGCGGCAGCCCGGCGGCACAATTGCGGCAGAGGTGTATTCGTTGATCATGGCGGGGCCTTCGAACCCATCGCCGGCGACCAGCCGATCGCGGCGATACACGGGTGACGCGAGGAATCTGCCATCGAAGAAGATGTCGCGTTCACCACAACGAGCGCCGCTCCCGTCGCCGGAGTGCGAGTCATAACGTTTCGGTTCCCAGGGCTCGACGGGCGCGGTCATGCGCAGGCGGAGACTGACAATCTGGATGGGCTTGCCTGGATCGGAAAAGCCGTAGCGCTGGCGGTGCAGTTCGTGGAAGGCCGCGAGGGAGCTTGCCGGATCGGCGGAACTCCACGGGACGGTCAGTTCATAGCCCTGGCCCCGGTAGCGGAGGTCGAGGGAATAGGCCGGCGTGCCATCGAGTCCCTCGTCGGCGAATTCCTGGCGCGCGTGCTGATCGAGTGCGGCGAATTCATCAGCCAGAGTGTGAATCGCGTCTCCCGGCAGCATCACGGTGCGGGCGTGGTCACGAACAACGTCAGCCAGCAGAATTCCCAGGGCGGAAAGAGCACCCGGCATGATGGGCACCAGGACCGTGGGAATGCGCAGAGCGCGGGCCAGCGAGCAGGCATGCAGCGGGCCGCCACCGCCAAAGGCGACCAGGGTGAAATCGCGGGGATCGTGGCCCTGTTCGACCGAGATGACGCGGATGGCCTTGTCCATCTCCGTTTCGACGACGCGGATCATGCCGGCGGCGAAGTCCTCAGCCGTGGCCAATGGACCTTTGTGCTCCCGCAGGCCTTCCTCGGCGCGATCGCGATCCACGGAGACGGTTCCACCGAGAAAACTGGATGGGTCAAGGCGGCCGAGGAGGAGATTGGCGTCGGTGACGGTCGGCAGCGTACCGCGGCCAAAACAGATTGGGCCGGGATCGGCGCCGGCGGATTCGGGCCCGACGCGCAGCAGGCCGCCACCGTCAAAACGAGCGATCGAACCGCCGCCGGCTCCCGCGGTATGGATCTGCAGCATGGGCACGCCGACGGGGATTCCGGCAACCAGCGACTCTCGAGTGCGGCGAACGCCGCCCTGAGCCGCGTCGGAGAGAAAGACGTCGGTCGAAGTGCCGCCCATATCAAGACCGATGATGCGGCCGAACCCGGCAGCCTGCGCGACACGCGTCGCCCCCATCACGCCGCCGGCGGGGCCGGAGAGTACGGTGCGCACGGGCTCCTGTGCGGCCAGCCGCGCCGAGACAATGCCGCCCGAGGACTGCATCACGTCGACGCGGCCTCCCTGGTGCTCTGCGGCAACGCGCTCTTCGAGGTGGAGAAGGTAACTCTGCATGCGCGGAGCGAGGTAGGCGTTCACCACGGTCGTTGAGGCACGCTCGTACTCGCGAAACTCGGGCAGGATAAGGCTGGAGAGAGAGACGGGGATGCCGAGAGGAGCGAGAGCTTCGGCGACGCGGCACTCCGTGGCGGGATTCGCAAAGGAGAAGAGCAGCGAGACGGCGACGGCTTCGGCTTTAGCGGCACGGATGGCTTCGACCAAAGCCGTCAACTCCGCCTCTGTGGGCGACCTGAGGATCTCCCCTTCGGCGCTGACGCGTTCCGGCACCCCAAAGCGCAGCTCACGCGGAACAAGGCATTCCGGTGCGGGTGCAAACCAGTCGTAAAGCGCACTCCGCGTCTGGCGTCCAATGGCGATGGTGTCCTCGAAGCCCGCCGTGGCAACGAAAGCGACACGCGCGCCGCGGCGCTCCAGCATGGCATTCGTACCGAGAGTCGTGCCATGGCGCAGATCGATGCGGCCGTCCGGAGCGATCTGCCTCAGCGCGGCAAGGACCGCTTGCGCGGGATCCGTCGGCGTCGAAAACAGTTTCAGGACCCGCAGCTCGCCGCGATCCAGGTAAACGCAATCGCTGAACGTACCGCCGGTATCGATGGCTGCGCGCAAGGATGATTCTCTCGTATCGTGGTAGGACAGATTCCCTGACCAGTAAAACACCTGGAGCGGACTTGAACGAAATCTACGGGTGGCTCACCGAAGCTTCGCGCCAGCAGAAGCGCACGCTGCTGGGGGCAGCGCTGGGCTGGATGCTCGACAGCATGGACGTGATGTTGTACGCGCTGGTGCTTGGACCCGTGTCGCGCGAGATGCATCTGTCGGCCGGGATGAGCGGCGCCATGATGTCCGTGACGCTGGTGAGCGCAGCGGTGGGCGGCATCTGGTTTGGGTGGTTTGCGGATCGAGCGGGCCGGGTGCGCGCCCTGTCGACGAGCGTCCTGATCTATTCGATGGCGACGGCACTTTGCGGTTTCACCCATACGGCTGTGGAACTGATGCTGTGCCGCCTGGTGCTGGGGCTGGGCATGGGTGGAGAGTGGGCCTCCGGCGCCGCGCTGGTGGCGGAGACCTGGCCTGCGCGGTACCGGGCCCGGGCTCTGGCTCTGGTGCAAAGCAGCTGGGCCATTGGCTACGCGCTGGGAGCGGCGCTGGTCGCGGTCATCCTGCCGCACTTCGGATGGAGGGCGGTCTTCTTCGTGGGAGTAGCTCCGGCGCTGATTGCCTACTGGGTGCAACAAAAGCTGCATGAACCCGAGGTCTGGCGGAAGGAGAAGGCTCCGAAGGTGGCGATCGGCGAGCTCTTTCATGGATCGCTCGGCCGGAACACCCTGATCTGCACCTCCATGAATGCCGCGACACTGTTTGCGTGGTGGGGGCTCTTTACCTGGGTCCCACGGTTCTTATCCCTGCCGCGCGCGCAGGGTGGGCGCGGGCTCGACATCGTGATGACGTCGGAATGGACGATCGTCATGCAGGTGGGAACGTTTCTGGGATATATCAGTTTTGGGTACATCGCGGATCGTTTCAGCCGGAAGTTCACCTACATCGGGTATCTCGTGGTGGCCGCGACGCTGGTACCGGCTTTCGCTTTCGCGGGCAGTACCAATTCCCTGCTGATCCTCGGTCCGCTGGTGGGATTCTTCGGCACCGGCTACTTCAGCGGGTTTGCCGTGATTGCCAGCGAGCTGTTTCCCACCGCGCTGCGCGGATCGGCTATGGGGTTCTCTTATAACCTGGGGCGGATACTAAGCGCGGTCGCCCCGTGGGTGATCGGCCGCGTGTCGGAGCAGGCCGGGCTGGCCGCCGCGCTTTGCCTCACCTCGGGAGGGTTTCTGCTGGCTGCTGCCATCGCCATGGCCTTGCGGCTGCCGGATTCCGCCAGCACACGCGCGGTCACCTGAGAACCGAATCCCGGCGACGGGGGTCGGACCGCCCGAAGCGGCGCGGGATGCGCGGCCGTTCGATGCGTCCGCGTCTTTTCGTAACGCCGTGCATCTCTTACGCTGTACTCTCAGGACACGCATGAAGATCGGAATTACCTGCTATCCCACCTACGGCGGCAGTGGCGTGGTCGCGACGGAACTGGGTATTGAGCTGGCCGCCGCCGGGCATCAGGTGCACTTTATCGCCTATTCGCAGCCCTTCCGGCTCCGTGGGCGCGAGCAGGACATCACCTTCCATGAAGTGCCGGTTTCGAATTACCCGTTGTTTGAGTACCCGCCTTACGATCTGGCGCTGGCGACCCGCATGGCCGAGGTGGCTGCGTATTACGAGCTTGACCTGCTGCACGTGCACTACGCGATTCCCCACTCCATCTCCGCCTATCTCGCGCGGGAGATGCTGGCCCGCCAAAATCGGCGTCTGCCGTTCATCACCACCCTGCACGGCACGGATATAACCCTGGTGGGGCTGGACCATTCGTATCTGCCCATCACGCGGTTCGGCATCGATGAGAGCGACGGCGTCACCGCGATTTCCAGTTACCTGCGGGAAAAGACCCTGCAGGAGTTTCAGCCAAAAAGGGCGATTGAGGTCATTCCGAACTTCGTCAACTGCGACGTGTATCTGCCGCTGAGTGAGACGGAGCGCGAAGCGGGGCGGGCACGCTATGCTGCGCCCGGCGAGAAGATTCTGATGCACCTGTCCAACTTCCGCCCGGTCAAGCGAACCGCCGACGTCGTGCGGATTTTTTCGCGGGTCGCCCGCGAGATCCCCGCGCGCCTGTTGATGATCGGCGACGGTCCGGATCGATCGGCGGCGGAGTGGATTGCCCATCGCAAAGACATTCAGGACAGGGTTCACTTCCTGGGTAAGCAGAGCAATGTTTCGGAGATTCTTCCCCTTGCGGATCTCCTGCTGATGCCGAGCGAACAGGAATCGTTCGGCTTAGTGGCGCTGGAAGCGATGGCCTGCCGGGTTCCCACCATTGCCACCCGGGTAGGCGGCGTGCCGGAGCTGATCGAAGACGGGGTGAACGGCAGGCTGCTTCCCGTGGGCGATGTCGAGGCAATGGCCGGAGCCGCTGTTGAACTGCTGAGCGACCCCGGCCGCTACCACGCGATGGCAGATGCGGCGCGCCACACCGCCCAGAGCCGTTACTGCGCCTCGAAGATCCTTCCGCTCTATGAGCGATTCTACGAGCGGGTTCTGAGCGGCGGCCCGCCGACCGATCATTAGTGAATCATGTTCAGCGTGTCCTGCGAGATCGTATCGAACGTGGTAATCGCTTTCGAACTCGCATCGAACGCCTGCTGCTCCACGATCAGGTTGGAAAACTGGGTTGAGATGTCGACGTTCGAGGCCTCCAGCGCCGCATCCTGAAGCGTCCCGAGTCCGGCCGATCCCGCAACGCCGATGCTGGCCGACCCGGAAGCCAGGGTGGTCTGGTAATTGTTGCCGGCCACCATAACCAGTCCCTGCGGATTCGTGACATTGGCGAGAGCCAGCTGGCCGACCGGCGTGGTCATTCCGTTGGTGAACGTGGCGGAGATGACCCCGTTGGAATCGATGCTGAAACCATTCGATTCGCCGCCGGCATAGCCGTTTTGCGTGGTGCCGGAGACGCCGGAGGCCTCGGCCACCTGACTGACGCTGGGCTGGTTGTTCGCTCCGTAGAGATTCCAGGAGAAATCGAGTGGAGTCGCCCCATCGGAGAGCCCGCTGAAACTGATACCGCTGAGATTCCCCACGGGCGAAATCAGATCGCCATTGCCATTGAAGCTCAGCGTGCCGGAGGCGCCAGTCGCGACCGGCTCCTGCACCACATTACCTGATGTGGAGAAGCTGGCGCCGGTGATCGCCAGCGTGTTGCCGCCGCTGCCTACGCTGACCGAAGCGCTGCTGCTGAGAATGCCGGCAGCCGTCAGTGCACTGCTCAGCGCGGTGGCATAATCGCTCAGAGACTCTCCGGCGGTGACGGTCGGAGCCACAATACTGGCTGTGCCGCTGGCTGTATCGCCGGAAATCGTCAGGTTGGTGGAGGGATCGACGGTACCCGTGTTGCCGCCGCTTTGGGCAAACGTGTAAGTGTTCGTCGTCACCGGGGGAGTCGCCGTCGAATCTGTCGTCGAACTGGCCGCAAGGGTATCGGGAAGCGAAATGCTATAGGACCAGTTGCCGCTGCCCTGATTGGTGAAATTAATGGTGGCGACGTGGGCCACTCCCAGCGAGTCGTAGAGGGTGACCTGCGCAGGAACGGTGGTTCCCACCGCCGAAGAGGCGTCGAGGTTCGCAGTGAACGAAAGAGACGTGGTCGCCTGCGGCTGTTCGACCGCGTTGGCCGGGATGACGATCGGAACGAGGGGAGCGTTGGTGTCCACCGCGCCGTTAACCACGGGATAGCCCATCACATTCTGCCCATCCTGGGTAATGAGTTGACCATCGCTGCTCTGGGTAAAGTTGCCGGCTCGCGTGTATTCGGTGAGATTGCCATCTTGTACGACAAAGAAGCCATTGCCGTTCAGATAGACGTCCGAGTTGCTCCCGGTCTCCTGAACGCCTCCCTGGGTGAAATCGGTTTCGGTCGATCCGACCTGCGTGCCGGCGCCCACCTGGAGCGGATTACCGGAGCCGGTGGTCCCGATCTGCTGATAGAACAGATCGCTGAAGCTCACGCTCTGGCTCTTGAAGGCCGTTGTATTCATGTTTGAAAGATTGTTGGCGATCGTATTCAGCGCTTCCGAGGAAGCGCTGAGCCCGCTGAGTGGAATGGAAAACGATGACATAACACCCCTCCTGGAGAAATAACGCGCGCGCTCAGCGCGCTATGCCGATGTTGGTCTGTGCCGCTCCGGCATAGTTCCCGGGCGTGTGAACGAAATTCTGCAGATCTGTCGCGCCCGCTGCCGGGGGCGCGAGTGCGTGCGCCACACGGACTGCGGCGGCGGAAGCCTCAGGCTCACTCAGGTTGCCGGTTTGCGCGCCGCTGGTCGCGGCATTCTGCCCAGTGGCCTGGCTTGCCGCTTTCGTCGCCTCCGCCGTCACCCTGCTGGTGGAGGCGGAGTCTCCGCTGGTGCTGCTTGTCGAAGAATTCCCCCCGAGATCCGAATTGATCTGGATCAGTTGCTGGAGGCTGTTCACCTGAACCAGCTGGTTGATGTACTCGTTGGGGTCCGTATCCGCGGTCGGATCCTGGTTTTGCATCTCCGTCACAAGAAGCTGAAGGAAATCGTTGGAGGTGATCGTCGCCGAACTATCCGAGGATGAGTTGGTGTCGGCCGAAGCGGAGGATGAGGCATCCGGAGTGGCGGTGGATGCCCCCCACGCCGGGGGAAACTGCCCCAATCCGGTAGCCTGACTGATCGACGTCTGCATATTTCTTTCCCTTTCTCCGGCCCTGAAGGCTCAGACCCGGACGCTGATGTAAGACAGGCTTTCTCCTTCTGACTCGCTGTGTGCAGAAGGAGTGTCCCCTTTCATTCTCAAAAGTGGCTGGCGAGCCCGTCCTCCTGAATCGGGGGAGGTGGATCCCGAGCCGCCGCCGGAAGAAGCCGGGAATTGTTCCGCACCGAGGCTGTGCAACGCAACATGCTGGCTCATCAGCATGTCCCGGATCGCGGGCAACTCCGCTGCGATCGCTGCATGCGCCTCATGGCTGCCGCTGGCCAGCGTGGCTGCCACCTGGCCCGCGACGGCGTGGGTTCGAATCTCGATCCACCCCAGCCCCGCATCGTGGATGCCAACCGCCAGATTCTGCGGCGAGCTCTCGATGATGCGGGGTGGAGCGGCAGCATCCATGCGCTCGAAGGGGGCGGCCGACCGGCTCGCCTCGGAAGATGCGGAGGACAGGTGAGCCGCGACCGCGGAACCGGACAGCCCGGGTCCCTCCGGGGATTGCGCAGATTGCGTCCCGCCGGCGATCGGCGCCAGTGCGGGTCCTGCCGGCGTATGTACGTGTTGCCCATTGGCCGCGAGGGCTGCCGCCGAACGTGGCCCTTCCGATGAACGAGGCTGAACAGCTGCACCCGGCGCAGACTGGGCTTTAAGCATGGATGCATGCAGGTCAGCGGCATCCTGCGGAGCGGCACCAGCTGCTTCGTCGGAGTGATTCGGCGCGGTCCCGGCTGCCGATGACGGATCGCCGGGCCGAGCCGCTGACTGCAACGCCGACGACGAAGAACGGCCGCGTAAGGGTGACGGGTTGGATCCCGAACTCTGCGCTTTCCCGTGCGATGACAAAGGCTCCATGGACGGATTGGGAGACGGCGCTGGAGCCTCGCTCTGCGCGGCCACAGCGCTCGTCGCCGCGGCATGCGGCGGACTCCCCGCGTGGATCGCACTCGACGACAGGCGGTCGGGCGTGACCGCGTGCGTTTTCCCAGCGGTATCGGACTTCCTGTCTCTCGCCGCCGAAATTCGTGCGGCCGGCGGATGTGCCGCCGCCGTGCCGGTCAGGATTTCGACCGGGTCGGCCCCGGAGCCGGACTTCGTGGCGCCGGCAAGCTTCGGCGCAGCGGAATTGGCGAGCGGAATACCGGCGGCGGAGAGCGAGCTCCCGATTTCTCGTGCCGTGGTGGTGTTCTCATTCTCGACGGAGGGAGCGGTGTCTCCGCTGCGATCCGTCGATTTGTCGGGGGACTGTTGAGCGCGACCTGTCGATTGCGCGAGCAGGGCCTCGGCACGCGCCAAATTCCCTGGAATCGATTCTTGTCCCGGGATCGCAGCGGCATTCCCTTGATCGGTAGAGTTTTTTCCCGCGAGCGCGGATGCGAACAGCGGTCCGGACCTTCTTCCGCCGGCGGCCTCTGGCTCCGGCTGGATCCCGGACACGGCTTCCTTTGCTGGCTGTGGCGGGATCTGCTGGCGCACAAGAAATGCAAAGAGCGCAGAACCCGCGGAGGTTGTCTCGGTCGACTTCGCAGACGGAAGAGTCGTGAACGCCTGGCTGGCGTTTGTCGCCGCGAGATTGGCAGGAGCGAAGCTCAACTGAATCGTCCTCGTCTGTTCGGTAACAGAGCAGATGTCGTGCCAGCCTCAGCCACAGCAGATTGGAGAATCCTCATCCTGATCGGCGCGATTCCGATGAAGGAAGGCTCTGGAACCAATCGTCCACATGCTGTTGTTCGCGGCGGCTCCGCTCCTGTGCCTCCGCGTGGGCCGTCTCCGCAATAAGGAATTCCGCCTGCTGTCTCTCCATGCGCCGAGTCATCCTCCGCTCGCTGGAGACGGCGACGTCTTCGCTGGCTTTTTGGGCCGCGGCCGCCATTCGCTCACTCTTCCACAGGAAGATCTCTGCATCCGCCATATCCAGCCAGGAATCGGTGGCGCCTTCGTCCAGCAGACGGCCTATGGCCTCGCTGCGGGCTTCGGCAGCCAGCCTGCGGTGTTCTGCCGCTCGCCCTTCCAGTTGTCGCAATCTCGCGGATTTAGCCTGCAGATCCAGGCTGGCCAGCTCTTCGAGCAGTTGCCGCACCTGCAGGACCCGCACAAGTCCCTTTTTCACGATTTCCGCTCCGCCGGCGGCTTCTGACCTTCCATCATGGAAGCCACCAGCCGCAGCAGCTCCCGCCGGGCATCGGCGAAGCTCCCCTGTTCCCTGGCGCCCTGCGCCAGATACTCCCGGATTGCGGGGCGAAAGCGAATAGCGCGATCCAGATCTGCATCGCTTCCGGGCTTGTAGGCGCCAATACGCACCAGGTCTTCGGAGCGCGACCAGGCGGACAGCAGCCGCCGCACCACCATCGCCGCCGCGCGATGCTCTTCGCTGACAATCGCGGGCATCAGCCGGCTGATGGATTCCAGAATGTCGATCGGCGGATACCAGCCGTCCGCCGCCAGCGCCCGGGACAGAACCACGTGACCGTCAAGATACGATCGCACCGCATCGACCAGTGGATCCTGCAGATCGTCGCCTTCCATCAGAACGGTATAAAACGCGGTCAGGCTGCCCTTCCGGAATCGCCCCGCCCGCTCCACCAGCCGGGCCAGCCGATTGAAGACGGAGGGCGTGTAGCCCCGCGTCGTGGGCGGTTCACCCGCCGCCAGGCCAACTTCCCGCGCCGCCATGGCAAAGCGCGTCAGCGAATCGAGCACCAGCAGCACGTTGGCTCCGGTGCTGGCAAAGTGCTCCGCCACGCTGGTGGCGCCGAGCGCGGCGCGCATCCGCAGCAGGGGCGACTGATCGGAGGTGGAGACCAGTACCACCGAGCGCTTCCGCCCTTCCGGTCCCAGGCTCTCCTCCAGAAACTCGCCCACCTCACGTCCTCGTTCGCCCACCAGCCCCACGACAATGACATCCGCATCGCTGTTGCGCGTCATCATGCCGATCAGCGTGCTCTTGCCCACCCCCGATCCCCCGAAGATCCCGATGCGCTGGCCGCGGCCCACGCTCAGCAGACCATCGATGGCGCGGATGCCGGTGCCCAGCGGCTCACGAATGGGCTCGCGCTCCAGCGGACCGGGCGCCAGCCGATCCAGGGGCACAGCACCATGCAGGACCGGTCGTCGCCCGCCATCGAGCGGCTGCCCCGTGGCATTGAGCACGCGTCCCATCAGGCCCTCCCCCACTTCAATCTGGGGCCGCAGACGCAGAGACATCACCGGATCCCCGTAACGGATGCCATCCGCCGCGGCCAGAGTCATGGAAAGTACGCGGTTGCCGCGAAACCCGATCACCTCTGCCGCATGGAATCGCGCATCGGAATCGCGGATCTCGCAGCACTCGCCAACGGAACAGGGGGGGCCTTCCGATTCGAGGGTCTGGCCGGCTGCTTCCACCACGCGACCGCGCCAGCGGATTGGCGAGCGTTGCTGCAACCGCGAGAAGTAGGTTCCCAGCAGGTTCATCCGTTCCTGCCCGCGGCCACCGTCCCGGCCGACTCGACCGGGCCGCCTTCGCTGCGCGTCTCGACTCGATCGAAAAAGCCTCTCTCGATCTCGTCCAGCTGGGCCCGGACGCTGAGATCGACCGTCCCCAGGCTGCTCTCAAGGACCACCGCGCAGCCTGGTAATTCGTCATCGGCGACCACCTGAGGACGGATCTGAAGTCCGGGCATGAGACGCACCAGGTCCGTCCACAGCTCCCGCTGGTCTCCCGGCACGCGAAGACGTGCCTCGGTCGAGTCGGCCAGCTGCCCCAGCGCCGTGCGAACGGCACCCGACAGCAGCAGCGGATCCAGTTGCGATTCCCGCTGCAGGATTCGTTCCGCGATGGCCAGGGCCAGGCGTACGACCTCCTTCTCCACCTGGGCCAGATAGCTGTCCCGGCTGGCCCGGAGCGCCTCCATTGCCGCGGCCAGTTCCGCAGCGCGTTGCTGGCGCCATGCGGATGATTCGGCTGCTGCCATCAATTTTCCCTGCTCGGACGCTTCCCGCCGAGCCGCTTCCAGCTGCCGGGCAAATACTGCCTCCCGCGCCGCCAGCTTCGCCTCCAGGGCCTTAGCTCCTGGCGCGTCCGGTGAGAGGATACCGGCCGGCCCGGGCCCCGCCTGCAGGACCGGATATTCCATCGGCCGAACCGCGGATTCGGCCTCTCCCTGCAGACTCTCCGGCCAGTCACACGATGAAGTCATCGCCCTGCTCCAGCTTCAGGATCACCTTGCCCTCTGCTTCAAGCGTCCGCGCCAGGGCGAGGATTTCCTGCTGCGCTCCCGCGACTTCGCGCCCCCGGACCGGCCCCATCACCTCCATATCCTCTTTCAGCATCTCTGCCGCACGCGAAGACATCGCCGCAAAGACGTGCGCGCGGAGCTCATCCTGAGCCCCGCGCAGCGCCAGCCCCAGCTGGCGCTTGTCCGCTGCAGAGACGATCTCGCGAATGCTGGCCGGAGGGATGGTCACCAGATCGTCGAATGTGAACATCAGATTGCGAATGCTGAGGGCCATGGCGGGATCCGCTGCCTCGATCTCCTGTAACATCCGGCTGGTTTGTTCGGATTCCATGCGATTGAGCAGGTCGGCAACGGCCTTGAACCCCGAGTAGGACTTCCGCCCTGTCTCCCCCATGTTCTCCAGACGGCGGTGCAGAACCATCGCCACTCGCTGCGCCATCTCCGGAGAAAACTGCCTCATGGCTGCCAGCCGGCGAATCGCCTCCACCCGGCGCTCCTCGCTGAGGCTGTCGATCACCACCGATCCGCGCCGGGCGTCGAGATGAGCCAGGACGATGGCGATGGTCTGCGGATGCTCGCTTTCCAGGAACTTCCCGAGTTGCTGCGGGTCGACCTTCTCCAGCATGGCCAGATCGCTCTGGCTGGCCTCCTGGGCGCGCTTCACCAGATTCAGCAGATCTTCCGCCCGCTGCTTGCCAAATGTATCGACCAGCAGCTTGGTGGCATAGTCAAGCCCGCCATGAATCATGTACTGCTGGGTTTCCACCATTTCGTGGAATTCCTCGACCACCTCCAGCGAGAGTTCCGGCGGGATCGCACGCAACTCCGCGATCTGCTCGGTGATTTTCCGCACGTCCGGCTCTGACAGGTTCTGCAGAATCTTCCGGCCCACCTCATCGCCGACAGCCACAAGAAAGATGGCTGCCTTGCGAACGCCGCTCAGGCGCTGGCGGCTGGATTCCGAGAGCTGCGGGGCAGAAGAGGCCATGCTTCACTCCGAGCGAATCCAGCTCTCGAGGAGCCGGGTGCTCTGTCCGGGATCGCTTTTCACGCGCTCTGTCACCTGATCGAAGAGGGTCTGGGCACGCTGCTTCTTTTGCGCTTCCACCTGCTGTTCCGCACTCATTTCCAGCGTCTTCGCGGGAGCGGGAAGGTGGCTGTCTAGGTTCGCGGTTGCTCTGCCACGAGCCGCAGGCGCCGCGACGAGGGAACGTACCACCGGGCGGGCAATCAACAGGAAGAAGGCCAACAGCCCCGCCAGGATCGTACCGTATCGCAACAGTCCCTCCGACTGCGCCGTCCACCCAAGAATGCGCGCAGTCAGCGTCGACGCAGGAAGCGGAGCATTCTCATCGAAAGCAAGTTCCTCGAGGCTGACCTGGTCTCCGCGTGCAGCGTCATAGCCGATCGCTGACTCGGCCAGCTCGGTGAGCCGTTGCATCTCGTCGGCGCTGAGCGGCTGCCACGTGGTCCTGCTGCCCTGGCCGGTGCGCCGGTAGTTGATGAGAACCGCGGCTGTCAGGCGGCGCACACCGCCCGCCACCTCCACCGTGTGGCGGACCTTTTTGGAAACTGCATAGGTTCCGCTCTCCTGGCGCACGCTTTGCCCGGACGAGTTCCGGGTCGGATAGAGGGGCGGCTTCGCCCCTGGAGAGTTACTGGCCGTACCCGGAATGCCGGAGGCGGCGGGAAGCCCCGATGTCTGTTCCGATCGCTGCATCGACAGGGTGGCGGTCTGTGCCGGATCGTAGGTCTCGTCCACTTCGTCGGCAGAGTTCAGGTCGTAATCGACATTGACCGATGCCCGCACGTTGCCCGCGCCCACTACCGGCTCCAGAGTCTCCACGATGCGGGCGGCCAGCTCCTGCTGGTGCTGGGACAGGGCGGCATCGCCGCTCTGGCGCCCCAGCAGCTCACCCGTTTCCGCATCCACCAGCGTGACGTTGGCCGGACGCAGACCATCCACGGCGCTGGCCACCAGATTGGCGATGCCCTCAGCCTCGTCGCCGGAGATCGTCCGGTGGCGCAGCCGCAGCACCACCGAGGCCTTGGCCTCTCTCTCATCGGACGTAAACAGAGAATCGTGGGGGAGGACCAGATGCACCCGGGCAGCTTCCACAGAAGCGATGGTCCCGATGGTGCGCTCCAGTTCTCCCTCCAGAGCCCTCTGATAATTGACCTTTTCATCGAACTCCGACCCCATCCAGTTCGGCTGGTCGAAGAGCTCGAATCCCATGCGCCCGCTCCGCGGACCGCCCTTGGCCGTGGTCGCCAGCCTTGCCTTGTCGAGATTCTCCGCGCCCACGCGCAGCAGCGATCCATCCGGTGAGACGTCAAAGGGAATGCCGGCGGTCGTGAGTTGCTGCGCTACCTGCCGCGCGTCGTCGGAATCCAGACCGGCGTAGAGGGTGCGCCAGTCCGGCCGCGAGGCGTACCAGAGCAGGGCCGCAAAGCAGCCCAGCACCAGCAGCATCGCTGCCACGAAACGGAAGCGCCGTTCAGGCTCCAGATTGCGCCAGCGGCCCCAGGCTTCGGTCGCCATATGTCCGGCACGCTGCTGCGCGGTGAGAGCCAGGGACGATTTGTCAGCGGATTCAGCCATTTCTTCTCTCTGCGAACCTCGTTCCCCGTCAGAACTGCATGCCCATCACCTGCTGGTAGGCCGCGACGGCCTTATTCCGCACCGCCAGGGCAAGTTCGAAAGCCATATCCGACTTCTGCGTAGCAATCATCGCCTCATGCACATCGACGCCGGTCCCCTGCAGCAAACCCTGGACCGCCGTCGTCGCCTGCTGCTCGAGGCCGTCGACCCCGGCTACCGCGCTTCGGAGCGCGTCGCCGAACGGCGCGGCCGCCTGAGCAGCGTCTGCCGGCGCCAGAGCGCTGGCCGCAGAAGCAGACGAAACCAGGGAAATCTGCATCGCGAACCTCCTTATTTGAGAATGTCGAGCGCAGAGGAGAGCATGCTCTTCTCTGCCTGCACGGCCGAACTGTTCAGCCCGTAAGCGCGCGTCGCCCCCATCAGATCCACCATCTCCGTCATTGGATTGATATTCGGATAAGCGACGTAGCCGTTCTTGTCCGCGTCGGGATTGCCCGGATCGTAGCGGCGCAGAGGACTGCTCGAATCGGTGACCACCGCCGAGACCTGTACTCCCCCGATCGGCGGGTCCGTCGGTCCTGAAGCCGAAGACAGGCTCGATGCGAACCCGCCCGCCGGGGCCTCCGAAGAGAAAACCACTTCCTGTCGGCGATACGGGCCGCCGTCCGCGGTCCGCGTCGTCTCCGCATTCGCCATATTGGCCGCCACCACCTCGGCCCGGATCCGCTCCGCCTGCAGGGCCGAACCGCTGACTTCCATGACACCCAGAAGGTTCATCGTCCGCCTCCCTCACCCACCCCTACTTCTCGTCTTCGTGAATGGCGTCCAGAGTCCGGGTGAATTCGTCCCGCAGCAGCGCCACCCCGGTTCGAAACTGGAGCTGGGCCTCCGCCATCTTCAGTCCTTCGCGATCCATCGACACGTTGTTGCCGTCGGGCCGTTCCAGCAGCCCGTCGACCGGCCCGATCGCCGGTGTTGGAACGGTGCCGCTTTCCGACTCCATTTGCTGCAGAGAGCGGTTCATTTCCGCCCCAAAATCGAATCCGACGGTCTGATATCCCGGCGTATCGACGTTCGCCATGTTCTGCGCCGTCAGCTTCAGTTCCAGCGACGACAGATCGAGATATCGGGCCACAACATCGGCGACCGGCGTTGTAATCTGCATGCCTGCTCCCGGCTAAGACGCTACCCATTCCGAAGCAGCCAAGCCTCCGGAGGAGCCGGGCCAGAATTAGAAATCCCTCACCGCAGGTCATCCAGTTCGATCTCCTCGGCATCAATTTGCGGTCGATCTTCGGCAAGAATCCAGGCGCGCTCCAGCGCGTGCTCCAGTTCGCGCACATTCCCCGGCCAGGAATGCTCCTCGAGCCGCGCCAGGGCGCCGTCGCTGAGGACCTTGACCGGACTGGCCGCCGCCAGTCTGCGCAGGAAATGCTCGGTCAGGGCGTTGAGGTCCTCCATATGTGCCTGCAGCGGAGGCGTACGAATCACGTAAACGGCCAGCCGGTAGTAAAGGTCGGCCCGGAACCCGCCTTCGGCCGCCAGCCGTGCGAGTGGCCGGTGCGTGGCCGCGACGATTCTCACGTCCACCTGCACCGGTTCGTTCTCTCCGACCCTCTGTATTTCTCCCGTTTCGAGGAACCGCAGCAGTTTCGCCTGCAGCACCAGCGGCATCTCGCCGATTTCATCCAGGAAGAGTGTCCCGCCATGCGCGGCCTCAATGCGTCCGGTGCGTCCCTGCACCGCTCCCGTAAAAGCCCCTCGGGCGTGCCCGAACAGCTCGGCCTCCAGCAACGCTTCCGGAATCGCCGCGCAGTTCAGAGCGACCATTTTGTTCTTCGCCCGGGGACTGAGCCGGTGGAGCGCACCGGCGACCAGTTCCTTCCCGCTGCCGGTGGGCCCTTCGATCAGCACGGTCGTCTTCCGCGGCGCGGCCAGTCGGATACGACGGCTGACCTCGAGCATGGCCGGATGCGACCCGACGAATTCGGGCAGCTGGCTGGCCAGCGGTCCCGGACTTTCACGACGGCGAACGCGCTCGGCGGCGATCGAGATCGTCTGCGACCCCTGATCCGGAGGCACGCGCGTCTCCGCCATCCCATCCGGCGTTCCCAGGCCTTGAGGCACGCCCACCAGATGCGGGGCGGAGTTCCAGATGGCTCCGTCACTCTGCGCCCGGCGCAGGGCCAGCAGCACTTCATTGCGGCGCGGTCCGCGAACCGTCTCTCCCGCTATGTCCGACGCGTCAGCCAGGATCAGGTCCACATCCGGATGCAGGCGCCGGAACTCCGCGATGAACTCCTGAATCTCGAGGTCCGGCAACCATGAATCGAGCACCACGGTTTCCGCCGGCGCACGATCCAGGCAGGCCAGCGTCTCCGCTCCCCCTGAAGCCTCAACCACCTCCCAGCGGAGGTCGATCAGAGCGTCCCGCACGCGCTGGCGGAAGGAGAGGTCGGAACTGGTCAGAATCGCGGTTCGGGCTGCTTTGGTGAAGGCGGGATGCGCTGTTGCGCTCATGGCGAATTCCTTTGTGCTTTCTAATCTTTGCGGATTCCTGGGAAGCCGGTTCAGGCCGTAAGTCCGATGACATAACCCTGGCCGCGGACGGTCCGAATCAGCGGGGCCGTCGCCGCAGCTTCAGCGTCAGCCTCCACGCCTCCCTCGCGCCGGGGAAACCTGTCGAGCAACTTGCGGCGCAGGTAGTTCACATACACGTCAACCACGTTGGTCCCGCAGTCGCGGTCGATGTTCCAGACCTCCCGGAGCAGCGTGGCCCGCGGGACCACCCGGCCTCTGTGCAGCAGAAGGTACTCCAGCAGCGAGAACTCCTTGTTAGTCAGACCAATGGCTTGCCCGGCACGAGTCACCGTGCGCTCAATGCGGTTCACTTCCAGGTCCGCATGACGCAGCACCAGTCCCGGTGACCGCCTCCGCTGCAGAGCATGGCAGCGCGCTCGCAATTCGGCGAAAGAGAAAGGCTTCTGCATAAAATCGTCGGCGCCAATCTCCAGACAGCGCACCCGCACCTCCGGCTCACGCCTCGCGGTCAGAATGAGAATCGGCAAATCCGCAGTCAGCGAGCGCAGAAACTCCAGCACCTCCACACCGTCTCGACGGGGAAGGTTCAGATCCAAAACTGCCATCTCGGGAAGATCCTGCCGGGCGGCTGCGATGGCCATCTCTCCGTCGGTCGCCAGCGTGATCTCGTGGCCTTCCTGTTCCAGTCCGCGGGCCAGGAAGCTCCCCAGCGATGGATCGTCGTCGGCAATCAGCATGCGCATTGGATTTTCTCCTGCGCCCACCTTCTCGCGATCTGCGGCAGATGAACAGATTCCCGATGAGAAAAATCCAGGACTCCGTTCCAATTGAAAAAAGGCACACCCGCCGGTATCAAAAGAGAACGCGCCTCAAAATAAACTTGGCTCGATTCGCTTTTTATTCGCTATAATGCCGCACATGGCCATCACGCGCCGCCAAAAGGAAGTGCTCGACTTCATCTCCGGATTTGTCCAAAGAAACGGCTATTCGCCGTCCTTCGAGGAGATTGCCCGGGGTCTGGATCTCCGTTCCCTGGCCACGGTTCACAAGCACATCACCAATTTGCAGAGCAAGGGCCTTCTTGCCCGCGCCCACAATCGCAGCCGTTCCCTCGATGTCCTGCCGCCCCGGAACAAGAGCCGCGGCGTCGACCGTCTTCCCCTGGCTGGCCGCATCGCCGCGGGCTACCCCGTCGAGGCGACGGAAATTCCCGAAAGCATCTCGCTCGGCGACATCATCGGCAACCGCGACGTCTTCGCCTTACAGGTGCGCGGCGAATCGATGCGCGACGACCACATCGTGGATGGCGATTATGTCTTGGTCGAACGCACCAGCACCGCCCGTGCCGGCGAAATCGTCGTGGCTCTGGTGAGAGGAGCGGAAACCACGCTGAAGCGCTACTTCCCGGAAGGCCCTCTGGTACGCCTGCAGCCAGCCAATCCCGAGATGAACCCGGTCTTCGTCCCCGCCACCCAGGTGGCGATCCAGGGTAGGGTGCTCGGCATGCTACGAAAGTACTAATCCCAGCCAAAGGAAAAGCCCGGCTCCGCAGCCGGGCTGTCTCTTTTCTGCCTGCCGCTCAGGAGATCACGCGGCTGATGCTGCGCGTGATCGTCTCCTTGGGAACATAGCCGACAATCTGATCGGCGACTTTGCCGCCCTTAAACAAAAGCAGAGCCGGAATCCCACGGATTCCATAGCGCATGGGCGTCGCCTGGTTGTGATCCACATCCATCTTCGCGACCTTCAGGCGCCCGCTGTACTCGGTCGCCACTTCGTCCACGATCGGAGCCAGGGCGCGGCAAGGTCCGCACCATGTAGCCCAAAAATCCACCAGCACCGGCTGATCCGACTGCAGCACCTCCTGATCGAAGGTGGCGTCGCTTACCTCGGCAATTCCTACTGCGGCCATGTCTCTCTCGTCTCCCCGTGCATTCTGCACGCTCTAGTCTACCTGAACTGTATAGATGCGGAAGGGACAGTAGAGTCGCAATGGGGGGAGCGGGCGGGCTGAGTAGAGCACAAAAATTAAGGCGCCCGGATTCTTATGCAGAATCACGGACGCCGGAGCAGCCCTCCCCCAGAACTGCCCACGAATGCGAAAATAGGGCTTGGGAACGCCTAAGGCAAGCAATCTTGAGTAATTTTTGGTAATGCCTGCAATGGGTTACGACAGGGATTAAAACCGCATTACCAATGTAGTAGGCTCTGCACCGTTGGTCATCCCTCCGTCCAGGGCGGCGAATTTGTGGCCGTACAGACCGCCGGCAGGGCTTCAAGACCGCACAGCACTATCTCCACTGACTCGTCTGCCTCCAGAGCCCGAAGCACAGCACTCTGCGCCTCCGCGGCTTTCTCCTGAGCGGCAAGCAGCAGGACAACGGCAGGGCCGGCACCGCTCAGCGCGACCCCCAAAATCCCCGACCCGCCCGCCAGAGGAAGCAGTGGCCCGAGCAGCGGGCACGCCTGGCTGCGGTAGGGCTGATGCACCCGGTCCTGCATCGCCACTCTGAGCAGGTCGCCTCGCCCTGCCGCGAACGCCGCTGTCAGCAGGCCAACCCGCTGCAGATTCGCCACCACCTCCACCCGGCCATAAGACTCGGGCAGCAGGCCGCGTGAAGCCGTCGTCGCCAACGGGCGAGCCGGCAGGACCAGCAAAGCGCACCAACCCGCCGGAGGAGGCATGGTGACGGCTTTCACCTCGTCCGCCTCGATCGCGCTCACCACGAACCCGCCCATCCAGCACGCCGCCGCATTGTCGGGGTGGTTCTCGAGGCGGCAGGCTTCCGCCAGAATACGGTCCCGACCCCACGCCAGCTCCCCGAAATGGGAAGCCAGGGCCACAGCCGCCAGGCGCACGGCCGCTGAGGAGCCGCAACCCATCCCCAACGGAATCTCGTTATGCGTTCGCAGGTGCAGAGGGGTGACCGAACGCCCCTGTTCGATCAGAATGGCTCGATAGGTCTCCAGCAGAAGATTGTTCTCCAACGCTCCGCAGATTTCCGGATTTCGCCCCGATGCCTCGATCCGAAACGCTGGCGCCGCCTCAGCCCACACCTCCAGATGCAGTTGGAGCGCCAGAGCCACCGCGTCGAATCCCGGTCCCAGATTGGCCGTGGTCGCGGGCAGGCGAAGGTGAAGGCTCTTCATGGCGAAACCCGCTCCAACTCCCGCAGAACCGCGTCCACCGAAGCGTCCAGCTCAACCGTGTTCCTGGAGCTGGCCGCAATTTCCGCCTCCATCCCGGATCGTTCCCTCTCGGTAAGGAGATCGCCGCGATGGTAGTGGATCGTATAGTCGGGATCCTTCAGCGTGTGTCCCGTCAGCAGCAGAATGACCGATGCATCGGCGGCGATTTTCTCCTGCTGCCTCAATTTCTTCAGTCCCGCCAAAGTCACCGCAGAAGCCGGTTCGCAGCCGATGCCCTCCGCCCCAATCTCGGCTTTGGCCAGCGCAATCTCCGCCTCGGAAACCTCCTCTACCCATCCACCAGTTTCCTGAATCACCCGCACCGCCTTGCGCCAGGACGCGGGATTGCCGATACGAATCGCGCTCGCTCGGGTGCGGGCCACGACGGGCTCGATCCGTTCCCCGCCGAATTGTCGCAGCGAACGGACCAGGGGGTTCGCCCCTTCCGCCTGGATGACGGAGATCCGTGGGACGCGCGTTGTCAGCCCCAGAGCTGTCATTTCAAGGAATGCCTTCCCCAGTGCCGAACTGTTCGCCAGATTGCCGCCGGGCACGATCAGATGTTCGGGCACCTGCCACTCCAGCTGCTCGGCAATCTCCAGCGCCGGCGTCTTCTGTCCCTCCAGCCGGTAAGGATTGACGGAGTTGAGGAGATAGACAGGCAGACGCTGCACCACCTCGGCCAGCACCCGAACGCAGCCGTCGAAATCCGTTCGCAGTTGCAGGGTCAGAGCGCCATAGTCCATGGCCTGCGAGAGCTTGCCCCAGGCGATCTTGCCCTCCGGCAGCAGGACCAGGCTGCGCATCCCGGCACGCGCCGCGTAGGCCGCCATCGCAGCGGACGTATTGCCCGTGGAGGCGCAGGCCACCCAGGTAAATCCCCGCTCCTGCGCCACGGAGAGCGCCGCGGTCATGCCCGCGTCCTTGAACGAACCGGTCGGGTTCATCCCCTGGTGCTTGGCACGCAGATCCTTCAGCCCCAGGCGACGCGCCGACTGCGGCAAATCGTACAGAGGCGTATTCCCTTCGCCGAGGGTGACGATGTTCCTCAGGTCCTGAAGCACCGGGAGTATCTCCCGAAAACGCCACACCCCGCTGCGATCGATCGCCTCATTGGACAGACGGCGGTCTTTCCAGAGCCAGCGGAGCGCGCTTGGATTGGGACGCGTATGCGGCGGCCCGTTCCAGCCGGGATAGATCACCTCAAAAAGTTCACCGCAGGTGGAACACCGGAAATCGCGGCTCAGGGCCTCCGGATCGATGCACCGGGCGCAGCCAACGCAGCGCAGCTGATGAGTCCCATTCATGAATCCCTTGTTTGACTTCAGGCTACCATCCGGCCGCCGATCGCCGGATCGCCTATTTCCGCCCATAGTCGCAGCCTTTTTCGTCTAGAATCGTCTAATGCCGCCTCTCCTGACCCCTCGGGAAGCTGCCCTCCGCATGGGCATCTCCTATCCGGCCATCAAGCAGTGGATCTATCGCGGCAAGCTGAAGGCCATCAAGACACCCGGCGGCCATTACCGCATCCCGGAAGCCGAACTCGACGCCATTCTCTACAAAGCGAAACGTCCGGAAACGCCGAAGCGGCAGATGATGCGCACCGTGAGCGGCCGCAACCAGTTGGTAGGCCGCATCGTCGACCTGAAAATCGAAGGTCTGCTCGCCCAGGTCCGCCTTTCCATCGGCGGCCAGATCATTACGTCAATCATCACCGCCGATGCCGCCCGCGAGATGCGCCTCGCAAAGGGCGAGACCGTGGCCGCTCTCATCAAATCCACTGAGGTCATGGTGCTGCGTGTTTGATCGAAGGCGATTTTTCCTCGGTTTGATAGTTCTGTTCTCCGGCAATTGCCTGCTGGCGCAGCAGCCTGTCTCTCCGTCCGCCATGCTGCGTATCGCCGCGGCCGCCGACCTGCAGCCGGTTCTTCCTCCGCTGCTCCGGCAATTCGAACAACAGACCGGCATTCGTGCCGACGCCTCTTTCAAGTCGTCCGCCACCCTCGCCACGCAAATCATCAATGGCGCGCCCTTCGATCTCTTCCTGGCCGCTGACACATCCTTTCCGCAGCGGGTGATCGACGCGGGACGCGCCCAGCAAACCCAGCCCATCCCCTATGCAAAGGGAACGCTGGTACTTTGGACCCGCAACGACTCAGGTGTGTCTTCCCTCAGGCCGGAAGCTCTGACCGGCGGCGCCGTCCGCTCCATCGCCATCGCTAACCCTGAACATGCTCCTTACGGCCGCGCGGCGCAGGCGACACTCGAACATTGGCATCTGCTGGACGCGGTTCGTCCCAAACTCCGGATCGCTGAGAACATCGCCCAGGCCGCGCAGTATGCTGAATCCGGGAATGCTCAGGTTGGATTCATTTCTCTCACCGCGGCGCTCACGCCCCGGCTCAAAGCCGAAGGGCACTTCGTGCGCATCCCGCCTGAGGATCATCCGCCCATTCTGCAGGGAGCGATCGTCGTGCGCGGCGCCGCTCACGCCCAGGCCGCGCATCGCTTTCTGGAATTTCTTCGCAGCCCGGCCATCGCACGCGTCCTGGCCGCCGAGGGGCTTGAACCGGCCTCCTGATGGACCTCCAGGCGCTCTGGCTTACACTGCGACTGGCCGCCACCACCGCCCTGGTGCTGATGGCGATTGCTATCCCCGTCGCCTTCTGGATCACCACCACGCGCTCGCGCCTCCGTCCGCTCATTGAAGCGCTGACCACGCTTCCCCTGCTTCTGCCGCCGACCGTCCTCGGCTTTTATCTGCTCGTCCTGCTCGGAGACCGGACCTTCGTTGGCCGTACGCTCGCGCACTGGCTCGGCCACCCGGTGGCCTTCTCGTTTTCCGGCCTGGTGGTCGGCTCCGTCATCTACAGCCTGCCCTTTGCCGTGCAGCCTCTCACCGCCGGCTTTCACAGCGTCGATCCTGCCCTGATCGAACAGGCAATGCTCCTTGGAGCTGGACGGCTTCGCCTTTTGTGGGAGATCCTGATCCCCTTGTCGATCCGTTCCCTCGTCGTCGCCGCCGTGCTGTGCTTCACCCACACGGTCGGAGAATTCGGCGTAGTGCTGATGATCGGCGGTGACATTCCTGGCGCCACCCGCACCCTCTCCATCGCTATTTACGACCAGGTGCAGGATTTCTCCTACGCGGCCGCCAACCGGACCTCTCTGCTCCTGCTGGCGATTTCCTTTGTCGCGCTGATCTGCCTCTATGCTCGCCAGCGCCGTGAGGAGCGTGGTCGTGCTTGAGGCTTCGGTTCGCCACCACCTGGGACGCTTCTCGCTGCAAGCCGAGTTCTCTCTGCGCAGCCCGTGGAACGTGATCTTCGGCCCCTCCGGCGCGGGCAAAAGCACCCTGCTGCGCATCCTGGCCGGCCTGCTCACGCCGGATGCCGGACGCATCACCCTCGCGGGGCGGCCCCTGTTTGACAGCAACGCCGGACTCACTGTTCCCGCCGGCAAGCGGTCGGTTGGCTTCGTTACCCAGCAGGCGGCATTATTCCCCCACCTCACTGCACACGATAACGTCGCCTTCGGCATTCGCCACCTGCCGCAGGAAGAACGCTCTGTCCGAATCCGTGAGATGCTGCGCCTGTTCGGAGCCGAAGCACTGGAGGACCGCAAAGTCGCCCGGCTCTCCGGAGGCGAGCGTCAGCGCATTGCGCTGGCCCGCGCTCTGGCTCCGCGTCCGCAGCTCCTCCTGCTCGATGAGCCGCTGGCTGCGCTCGACGACCCTTCGGCAGAGGAAATTCTGAACCGGCTCCTCACCCTCGATCTGCAGGTCGTCTATGTGTCCCACGATCTCGCCGAGATCTGGCGGATTCCCGCGGAGGTCATTCTCCTCGAGAACGGCCGCGTTACCGTGACCGGCCCGCTGCAGCAGGTGCTCGCCCCGCGCCGGGAGCGGCTGCTCCAGCACCTGGACTCGTCTCCGCATTAGGCGCCCACACGCTCTGCAGAAAGAGATAGCGGCCACGGTCCTCCGAGGGTCGCGCCTCCGACTGCGCGTCCAGATGCATCACCTGCCAGCCATCCGCAGCATTGTATTGCGGCCATTTCGGTGCGTCATCGCCGTTCGGATCGCCGGTTTTGGCGAAGTCGGTCCAGTAGGTCTCCATCAGATCGCTGAGTTTCCAGTCCGCCGGCTGCCACACAGCCCCGGTACGCGAGTCGAGCGTCCCAAAGACGTATTCGATCTCGTCGGAGTGAAACGCGCCCGATCCCGCCGGATGATACTTGTCCGCCGGAGACGGCCGCTCGAAATGGTAGCGATAAACAGGCTGGCCGCCCGTCGCCACCTGCGCCTGCAGCCATTCCCAGGTGGAGAAGGTAATGAAGCTGTCGCCGGCAAAATTGATCGCCGAACGCACCGCCTCTGCATCCGAATTGTCGGGATAGACTTTCAGAAACTCGTCCGCGCGCGGCCCAAAGGTCTTCTGCGCCATCTCGCGGAAGCTCTGCATCGTGGGCGGCTGCGGGTTATCTACGGCGAGCGCGCTCGGTTCGTCGCGGTTCCACCCCGCCAGCAGTGGAACGTGTGCCTGCTTGCCCTCCCTGTAAATCTGCGGAACGCTCTCCGGCAGGAAGTATCCGTCCACATCGGGTCCGATGGGCGAGCGGACGGTCCGGGGCTGCGCACTCATCTTCGCCAACAGATCCTGCGCACTCATGCCTCGCAGGGCTGCCAGATCCGACGTTCCAAAAGTCGCCAGCGTCCACGTCGCATCCTTCTTCTCCTGCTCGGCCGCTGGTGGAAACGAGAGCCCCCGGCTGTCGAAGGCCGCGCCGCTTTCGCCGATCGCGTGAACAAAAAGGCCCTGCGCCAGCGGTGACGCCATCTGCGCGCTGACGGCGAACGACCCGGCCGACTCACCGAAGATCGTCACATTATTTGGATCCCCGCCGAAAGCGCCGATGTTGCGCTTCACCCATTCCAGCGCCGCCGTTTCATCCATCAGGCCATAATTACCCGCCGCGTGCTGCGGCGACTCGTCGGCCAGACCGGGCAAGGCCAGGAATCCGAAAAGCCCAAGCCGGTAATTCATCGAAACCACCACCACGCCTTTATGGGCCAGGTGCGTGCCGTCCTGACGCGGCTCCGAGGTGGCTCCCGCAACAAAGCCTCCGCCGAAAATCCACACCATCACCGGCAGCTTCGCGTGTTTGTCCTTCGCCGGCGTCCACACGTTCAGCGTGAGACAGTCTTCGCTGGCGCCTGGATCGCGAAAATGCATGTCATGATAGATGTCCGGCTGCATGCAGCGATCCCCAAACTGCGTCGCCTCGCGCACACCCTTCCATTTGGCCTCGGGTTGTGGAGGCTTCCAGCGCAAAGACCCTGTCGGCGGCGCCGCAAACGGAATGCCCAGAAAGATGCGCACCTGCCCATCGTCGCTCAGCTTGCCCTGGACCTTTCCTTTATCGGTCTTGATCTTCAGATGGTCGGCGGCCCGGCTCGACAGCGGAGCAGCCAGGCAGCAAACAGCAAGGGCAAAAGACAATGTGCGGGCAACAAGGCGCATAGAGGAACCCCTTCTGCGGCAGCTTTCACAACAAAGCTAACAACATATCACCGCAGGGACTGTTCGGGTCGCAGCAAGTCTTCCGTCGATTCCCGCCGCCGAATGAGGCGCGCACGTTTCCCTTCGACCAGCACCTCCGCCGGACGCGGCCGCGAATTGTAGTTCGACGCGAGCGACATGCCGTAGGCGCCGGTATCGAGCACGGCCACAAGATCGCCCGCCTTCACTTTCTCCAGCGGTCGATCCCGTGCAAGAAAATCGCCCGTCTCACACACCGGACCCACCACATCGACCACAATCTTTTGCCTTCTGCGGGCGGGATCAACAGGCACAATCTCATGAAACGCCTGGTACAGTGCCGGACGAATGAGATCGTTCATCGCCGCATCGGTAATCACAAACGTCTTCGCGCCGTTCTTCTTCACGTAAAGCACGCGCGCCAGCAGCGCCCCCGCCTGGCCCACCAGAAAGCGCCCAGGCTCCAGCAGGAGTTTCAGGTCGCCGGCCGCCTGGACCGCCGGAATCAGCGCTGCCGCATATTGCGCGACCTTCTCCGCTGGATCAAAAGGTTTGTCGGCGTGATACTCAATCCCCAGGCCCCCGCCGATGTCCATCAAGCGAATCGCGTGCCCGTCCCGTCGCAGATCGGCAATCAGCTTCGTGACCCGCTCAGCCGCCGAGCCGAAAGGCTCCGCGCTGCCGATCTGCGATCCAATGTGCACACTGACCCCGGCCGCCTCCAGAAACCTGCCGGCTCTGCGGTAAACGCTCCGTGCCCTGGCGATCTCGATACCGAATTTGTGCTCTCGCATCCCCGTGGAGATATATGGATGCGTCTCGGCGAATACATCCGGATTGACGCGCAGAGCGAATCGCGCCCGCTTGCGCCCGTTCGCCGCGCGTTCTGCCAGCAGCTCCAGTTCTTCTTCGCTCTCGACGTTGAACAGCATGATGTCCGCGCGCAGAGCGAGATCCATTTCCGCAGTCGTCTTGCCGACCCCTGAAAAGACCACACGCTCCGCCGCGCCTCGATCGACGGCCAGAACCCGCTCCAGCTCGCCTCCGGAAACGATGTCAAACCCCGCGCCCCGCCCGGCCAGCAGCCGAAGAATCTCCAGCGACGAGTTCGCCTTCACCGCATAACAAACAAGAGGTTCGACGGATTGGAACGCACTACGAAACAAGTCGAGCCGCTCCAGAATGTGCTGCGCGGAGTAGATGTAGAGCGGTGTTCCATACTTCCGTGCCAGCGCAACGAGGGAAACGCCATCGCACTGCATTGGCGTCCTGGCGTTCGGCCGGAAGAAGGGGCGCGCGTTGATCGAAAAACCTCGACGAAAGGATTCTCCCTGAGACTACCGGGCCGACCTCCCTTCGTAAAGATCGGGAGCAGCGCTGGATTCGCGATTGCCTCGCTCGCTTATCGCCGCTCTACGGATGCGCATCGAGCTCAAAGCTCAGGGTGCTGGTACCGCCGGTCATCGCGGTCCCCAGCAGCTGGCTCGCCTGGCCGTTGGGCGCAATTGGGGTGATCGTCACCGTTCCGTCCAGTCCCGACGTCGCCTGGACCACCTGCTCGCCGAGGGTCGGTCCAGTGACGCAGCTTTCATCGCTTTGGCACGGCGCCGTCCAGCCAACCAGCCTCTCCGCAATCGTCACCGTGGCGCCGGCCAGCGGATGACCAAAGGCGTCCCTCACCAGCAGCGTCACCGGCGCAAAGCTCTCGCTCCGCGAAATGTACTGCACCGTGCCGCTCCAGGCCGCAAGCACTGCCGTTCCCGGATCCACCGGAATCACCGTAAACGTCGCGCAGCTGCTGGAATTCGGCAGACAGGCCGTGGCGGTGGCCGCCACACTGGCGCTGAACGGTCCAGCCGTAAGCTGGTCCTGAGCGATCCCGTTGCTCCCGCTGGTCGTTTGGCTCAGGGCGAGGTTCACGCCCGCCCCTCCCGAGGACCAAACAACACTCTGGCCGGTCACCGGCGCTCCCGACGGACTCACGACCATCGCCTGGATCGGCCATTGCATCGTCGCTCCCAGCGCCAGATACAGCGGTGGCGTCAGCGCGGCGATCCCAGGAGGCACCGCTCCCGTGAATTCCGCGATCACGCTGCTCCCGTTAGTCAGTGAGGCCGTGATCTGTGCCAGCGACGCTCCATTCGCCGTGACGGCGAGCGTAGCTGTCCCATCGCCTCCCGTCACCACGCTGCACGAACTCTGGCCGCACCCCAGGCTGGCCGTCCCTTCGGTGACCGACCAGGTCACCGTCACTCCCACGGCGGGAGTTTGGCTCCCAACGTCGAGGGCTCGCACCGTGAACAGCTGCGGCACACCCGTCGGCACCGATCCCAGCGGAGCCGTCACGATCGAAATCACATCGTCGCCCAGGGCGTCGTAACCGAATCCGGAGCCGATCGCTGCGATGCCCAGCGTCTGTGGATCCTTAACCTGCAGAACGACATCGCCCGTGATGCCCCCGGAAGCCGGTGCGATCGCGACAATCGTGTTCGGCGTCACGCTCGTCACCTGGGCGGCGTTGCCTCCCACTGAAACCTGGACGGAGGACCGAAAACCCATCCCCTGAATCACGATGGCGCCGCCTGTCGCCGGGAGCCGAGCCGGGCTCACGCTGTCGGCATAGAGAACGCGACCTCTATATGCATAATCCGGCCGCCCGTCGCCACGAAGGTCCGCAAGGCCAATGCGCACTTCGCTGTCCGCGACGGTCAGTACCGGCAGGGTTGTCAGTCCCACTTCCTTCCCGTTGAGCGGCTGCGCCGTACCCGTCACGGGGAGCACCCCCGCCGTATCGCTGCCGTTCCAGGCTCCGACAACGATCTGTGCTTTTTGCGCCGTTGGCTCGCCATTCTCATCCAAAGCCTGCGCCTCGACGGTAAATTCCCGCGCGCCGCGAGCCCACCACTGGAACCAGCCGCTGTGACCATAGCCGGTCAGGCGCGCGGTCCACTCTCCGGTCAGGGGCACAGCCGCCGGCGCAGTCTCCGTGCCGTCCGCGCCGCTCTGCGCCTCGTCGGCCCCGTCGTCGATCGGCACTGTCTGCGTCACCGTGGAGCTTGCCTCGAGCGTCCCCAAATCGATCACCGGCATCGTGCCCGAAGGCGTTGTCTGGCCCGTGGTGTAGGGCCCCACCGAAACCGCGCTCACAAACAGCGGATTCACAGGCTCAAAGGTCAGCTGGTAGTCCGCGCTCGTCACGCCGGGAGGCAGCGGCACACCGCTCAGGTCGAAATAGCCTTCGAGCTGAGGGTCGTCGCTGCCGAAGCGGTTCAGCGGATTGCCGCTGGCATCCGTCGTCCCGGTTACCGGATTCCCGGCATTCCCCAGGAAAAACACGCCGCTCACCGCGGTCGCGGTGTAACGCACATCCGGTACCCCATTCAGCATCGGCCGCAGAACGACATTGACCCCCTGCATCCCCTGTCCGCGCGGAAACTGGATCGTCCCCTGCACGGAGATCGTCGCCGGCGCGGTTAGAACCTTGCCGGAGAAGCTGCCGAGGTTGGCGGAGGTCACCGGATAGAGCCGGTTCAGGGCGGCGATATCGTCGGTGCGCAGCTGGGTCGGATTGGGCATACACAGGCCGGTACCGCCGTTGCACAGGCGCTCGACAGGATGCATAATCGGCCAACCCTGCAGACCATTGGCCGTCGGCTGATTCGCATCGAACATCTCCTCGTTGGTCTGAGACCAGTCCAGCCCAAGCACGCGGCCAAAACCACGCACCAGCTGATACTGCAGATTGGCGATCTGCGTCGTGGTCGTCGCGCACAGTCCGTTCACCAGCATCAGGGCGTGCGCGATATTGCCGGCCGTCGCAAAATTGTCAACGCTGACCAGAACTCCGTTGGTCGGGCAGGAAACCGGCAAACTGGCTCCGGAGCCGTACAGCGCGTCGATCACCGAACCATCCTCGTCATACACGACCGCCACCGGCTTGTTCGTCGCAGAGGACTGAATATCCGCCGGCAGGGTCACGCCGCCGGATGCCGCCGTGACATTCGAGCCGCTGACATCTTCAGCCAGGCTCCCACCGGACTGGATCAGGACGGCCGCCGTCGGAACCGCGCTCCACACCGACGCTGCCGTGGCCACCATGGTATTGGCCTGCGCCTGGCTGACCTCCGCGCTCAGCGCACCCAAATCGGTGAAGTAGGTGACCTGCCCGTTGCTCCAAACGATCGGGTTCCCCTTCGCCGCCGGATCGAAATAGCTTGACCCAGCAACCCACCGTGGACCGCCGGCGCGCGCCGCCTGCACCGCGAACACCAGCACCAACAACGACAAACTCTGCACGCGGCAAATGCCACCGGCGCGAACCGGCTCTTCCGGCACATCGGGTGCACAGCGCATGGCGAGCCCTCCGGAATCCGCCGCGATCAGCGCCAGCGGCTCCGAATTCATTTCGACATGCCCCTGCCCCAGCCAAGACAAGAATCGTCAAGGGGCCCTGCTTCATCTTTCCATTTCGGGAGGCCCGCTCGCCGGAGTTCCTGAATGGAACTGCCTTCCCCGCGATTCGAGCATGGCCGCGACCCTCGCCGCAGGTACAATTCGAAAAGTCCAGAAAACATGGCAGAAACCATTCACGACACCGTTATTCTCGGCTCCGGATGCGCCGGCCTCACTGCGGCCATCTACACCGCTCGCGCTAATTTGAAGCCTCTCCTTCTCGAAGGTTATGAACCCGGCGGTCAGCTGTCGATCACCACTCTCGTCGAGAACTTCCCCGGCTGGCCGGAGGGCATTCAGGGACCGGAGCTCATCGAGAACATGCGCAAGCAGGCCTCTCGCTTCGGCGCGGAGTTCCGACTCGGCCATCTCGCCACCGCCGACCTCACAAAACACCCCTTCAGCCTGAACCTGGGCCACGAGACCATCCACGCGCGCACTCTGATCATCGCCAGTGGCGCCTCGGCCCGCTGGCTGGGGCTGCCCTCGGAACAGGCACTGATCGGGCACGGCGTCAGCTCCTGCGCCACCTGCGACGGCTTCTTTTTCTCCGGAAAGGAAATCGCTGTCGTCGGCGGCGGCGATTCCGCTATGGAAGAAGCCCTCTTCCTCACCCGGTTTGCCTCCAAAGTGACTCTGCTCCATCGCCGTGAGCATTTTCGCGCTTCGCGCATCATGCTCGACCGGGCCATTGCCCACCCGAAGATCAGGTTCATGACCAACGTCGCCATCCAGGAAGTCCTCGGCGTCGAAGAGAAGGAGGTCAGCGGCGTTCGCCTGCTCGACACCGTCACCGGGGTTGATTCGGTCCTGGATATCAGTGGTTTGTTTCTCGGGATCGGCCACATTCCCAATGCCGCCATGTTTGCCGGCCAGCTCGATCTGGACGAGGACGGCTACATCAAAACCCATAATTATGTCTTCACCCGGGTACCGGGAGTCTTCGCCTGCGGCGATGTCCAGGATCGGCGCTACCGGCAGGCGATCACAGCGGCGGGCACCGGCTGCATGGCGGCCCTGGAGGTCGAGAAGTACCTCGAAGACCACGGCCGCTGAGCCGTGCTTGCTCCGGAAACCCCCATGCCCTGTATCCTCGTCCCGCAATATGATGAAATGATGGGTCGCAGGACCACCAGGGACAGGACCCTGGCAGCATCGCGCCTTTTTTGCAGCGGTGCATAGATCCGGACGAACGCGGGCATGCAAAGGGATTTGAATGAAGAGGATTCTCGTCAACGGAGCAGGTGGCTTCATCGGCGGCCACATGGTGAAACGCTTAAAGGATGAAGGCTATTGGGTCCGCGCCGCGGACCTCCGGCATCACGAATACTCGCCTTCTCCGGCCGACGAATTCATCGTCGGTGACCTGTGCGATCAGACAACGATGGCCGCCGCCGTCGAGGGCATCGATGAAATCTATCAGTTCGCCGCCGATATGGGCGGCGCCGGCTATATCTTCACCGGCGAACACGATGCCGACGTGATGCATAATTCCGCCACCGTCAATCTCAATACTCTGCACTTTGGATTGAAGAGTGGCGTAAGGAAATTCTTCTACTCCTCTTCCGCCTGCATGTACCCGGAATACAACCAGAAGGACCCTCTCAACCCCAAATGTTCAGAGGAATCCGCCTACCCGGCCGCCCCCGACAGCGAATATGGATGGGAGAAGCTGTTCAGCGAGCGCCTGTATCTCTCCTACACGCGGAACTACGGAGTGCAGGTGCGCGTTGCCCGTTTCCACAACATCTTCGGTCCCGACGGAACCTGGACCGGCGGTAAGGAAAAGGCTCCCGCCGCCCTCTGCCGAAAAGTCGCCGAAGCTGAAGATGGCGGTGAGATTGAAATCTGGGGCGACGGGCTGCAAACGCGATCCTTCCTTTATATCGATGAGTGCGTCGAAGCCGTGCGGCGCCTGGTCGACTCCGATTTCACCGGCCCCGTCAATATCGGATCCGAAGAGATGGTGACCATCAATCGGCTCGCTGAAATGATTATGCAGATCGCCGGAAAGCGGCTTTCTATCCGGCACATCCCAGGTCCGCTGGGCGTACGAGGCAGAAACTCCGATAATCGTCTCATCGCCGAGAAACTCGGCTGGAAGCCGTCTCGTCCGCTGGTGGAAGGACTGAAAAAGACCTATAGCTGGATCGAGCAACAGGTGCAGGCATCCCGCGCTGCGGCTCTCCCCGCCCGAAACTGACAGTTGGCTGTGCATCGTCTTCGTCGCCCGGTCCAGCACCTGGCTTTCGTTTCGCCAGGCTCATCCCTCCCAGGGACGAGAGCCCTGATTACTGAATGCTGGCCACTCGAATCGGCAACGAAAGCATCGCATAGCATCGATCGAACGCCGCGCGAACCGCGCTTGCGGTGAAGTTCTCCTCAAAAATCTTTCTTGAAGCAATCCGCATGTTTTTCCTGAGAACCGTATCAGCGAGAACCTTCTCCAGTGCCTCCGCCAGCCCTGCCACGTCCCGTGGTTTCACCAGGAGACCATTCCCGCCGTTCTTCACGACCTCACGGCATCCAGGAACATCGGTCGTCACGATCGGCAAGCCCGCCGCGCACGCTTCCACAAGAACACGCGGCAGACCCTCCCGATAGTAGCTTGGCAGACAAAAGACGGCTGCCTGGCCCATAAGGGATGCCACGTCATCGCGATGGCCGAGCCACCGGACATTCCCGTCCGTCTCCAGTCCCCTCAACTCCTCCGCGGAGATCGCAGACGGATTGCCGACATCGGGGTCGCCGGCAAGCCAAACCTCAAAATCAATGCCCCTCCCACGCACGATTTGAGAAGCGGCGACGAGATCCAAAATGCCCTTCTCCCGAATCATCCGCGCCGCACAAAGAATCACGGGCTTGCTCGCCGCGCGCTCCGGTCCGGCCTGAATTTCCTCCAGTTCAACCCCAGCTCCCGGAATCAACACCGTCCGCTCCCGGCGTACCACCCTGTTCGAAACGAAGTATTCCCGATCGTCGCTGTTCTCAACAGCTAAAACAGCGTTGGGATGGCGATATCCAACGCGGAGAAACAGAAGAACCAGGCTTCTCGCCATGCGATAAGCGAGGCGGTCCTGTGCAAAAAGCAAACCCATGCCCGTTATGGCGCCCAGAATCGCCGGCGTTCGGCTCAGACGAGCGAGAACGGAACCGACCATCACGTTACGCAGGTAAATGAAGTGTGCAACGTCTGGCCGCACCTCCCGGAGGACACCATATACACTGGCCGCGGAACGAGCCGCGCCGAACACACTCCAGTGGCCGCCCTGCTTCTTCAGTTCGACAAACTTCATCCCCGCATCGACCATGCGCTGAGGATCCAGATCTCTTTCGGCGGCGATCCAAACCTGCCATCCCGCCTTCTGAATCTCCACCGCCAGCGGCCAAAAGTGACTATAGAGAAATCGCGTGTTCTTAATGACAAGCAGATACTTGCCCACCATCAATTCTCCATTCCAAATGCCCCTCGCCCTGGTCGCCGCGGCGGCCTGGGCGCAGACGCGGTCTGTCCTTTCGTCGACATCCGCGGAAACTCAAATAACTCGTCTAAGCCAACCTGCGTAGCCACCCTGCGAATGTCGTGCGAAGGTCATGATCGACGAATCGCATTCAACCCTTGCTCCGAAACCGTACAACTAACGGCAAGGTAATATAGCCTTCGCACGATCGCCTACTGCGGTAACGCAGAACGCCCCTCTTCCCGGGGCCTGAAAAGCTCCCTTGGCACCGATCGGGCCAGCGAATAAATAGCGGCGAACGCAAAAGCGCTGAGATAGAGGCCAAATCGTGAATAGGCATCATCGAAGATGACCATAATCACGGAATACATGGTCAGCGAAAAGAGGTACAGTCCGATGACGCTTCCGGTATGAGCCTTTCTGAAGAGGAGCGAATGGAGAAAGCCGATCAACCCCGTCAAAGCAATTGCAATTGGAATTCCGAAATCCGTGACAATGTATCGATAATATGTGTACACATTCGTCGGGAAAGGGACATTGATCCATTCATCCAGAGTCGGGGGCGGATTGTAGGAAATTATCTTCAGCGCCGCAGCAATGCGCAGGAAAAACTCGAACGTGTGATTTGAACCCCCACGATAGTCCCCCATGTGGACCAGCACCCGATCCAGGGCCGACAACGGACCCACAATATATTCCACGAGAAACTGACCCGCGAGTCCGATAAGACCCCCGGATCCAGTGCTTATATTCTTGTTGAGAAAAACCATACCGCCAAAAAGAACCACAAACCCGGCGATGGGCCAGCGGGCGAACCGGAGCGCGCTTATGAATTTCTCTCGGCCCGACTTGATCAGAACGATGCACGTAACTGCAGAGAACAACGACAGAAGCCCTGTCCTGCCTCCGCTCACAAGGCATGCGAAAAACGCAATACCGGTTGCGATCCAGGCGATGCGATCCATGCGGGCCGCCAGGAAAAGAGCCGCCACGAAGATCGTCCAGGTTCCAATGTACTTGGTCAACCCCGATGAATCGCGCCCCGCCTCGACGTTCTCAATCATTGCATGGCGCGCCACAGCGAAAAAGAGGCCATTGCCTCCGCCAATGCCGCCAGCCAGAGCAATCGCGGATCGTATACCAATGACAATTCCTATTGTTAGTAGTCCAAGCATGAGGTACTGTAACCACTTGGCTGGCCGCTTTGATCTGCCGAAAACTGTGAGACGAGCTTTGATCAGCGGGCTCGGGACAAAAAACGCAACAAGGCCACCGAAACTGAATAAGACTGCTCCAGCCAGCACAACCTCCAGGGTGATCGGATGCAGTTTGTCCACGTCAACCAGTTGCAACCGGTGCATAACAGCATCCAGCAGCCACATTCCGCAAAACAAGAACGGCGGATACACCACCGATCGCCTGAACCAGTAATTGGCCCCGGTCAACGCGGCAAGACCGACAATGAGCCAGTCGAGATTCATACTCGTGAGGCTGCTCCCTTTCTCATTTCACCCATACGGCCCGCTAATCCGTCGGCAAAGCCTCTCAAAACGCAACGGAGATTGGCGGCCCGGTGTTTAGCCAGAAGCGGATAAAGAATCAGATAGCAGGGAATTCTCGGTAAAAAATTGATCTTCCATTTCCATCCCATGCTCTTCAGCCGGAACAGGTAGATAGCGTTGCGCAGCATATAGTAGTTGCGGATGTTGTTGTGCAGGTGCACGTCGCGTCCAAAAAGAACCACAACGGCGTCTCCAACGCTGTGCCTCATGACCACGTTCGGAACATAGTAGCTCTTGTACCCCATGTTGCGCGCCCGCATACCCCATTCAATATCCACCCAGTCGATGAAGAAATCGTCGCGCATCAGCCCAACTTTGCTCAGGACCGATATGCGCATCAGCGAGCCCGATGCGATCATGTGATCGGTTTCGACCGGCTCTGAAGAACGGGGATCCATCCGAAGCTTTTGAATACCAATCCAGCGATGGCGAATGGCGGGACAGGGTCGGCCTGTCTTCTCATCGATGAACTGCGGTCCCACAGCGGCGACCTCCGGCCCCGACTGCAGGATCGCGGCCTCCGCCGCCAGCAGATTCCGAACCATCCCTGCAGGCAGCGCGCTGTCCTGATCGAGAAGCAGCACATGCGTGAACCCCGCTTCCATGCTCGCGCGAATTCCCGCATTCTGCGCCGCTGCAATCCCAACATTCTGTCCGAGTGGAATGTATCTGACCGATGCTTCTGCAGCCAGAAATGACCGCACCACCGCCGCCGGGTCGGGCGTGTTATCGATCACGTAGATCGCCTCTGCTTGTCCGACCGTACTCCCGATGAGCCTTTGCAGAGACTCCATCTTCGGATGGTACAGAACGGCGATCGCTGCCACGCGCGGCAGTCGGCCATCGATCGGACGGGGGTTTGCGTCGTTCATGGAATGAAGCTCACATACCACGGGTCAGCGGAAAATCGAGAAGCTGATCGACTCGGTTGGTGACGCGCACAGCAAAAAGCCACACCCTGGCCAGGGACAGGGGTAACTTCAGGATCGGCCAGAGAAATACCCAATACCGGAAATTACCCCCATAAATCTCGGGAAGAATCGCATCGTGATCTTCCGGAAGGTTGCGAACACTCCTGCCCGAGCGATCCTCTACGGTCGCCCACGGCAGAAACGACTGAAGATTTCGATTGAGAAAGGCTCGTCCAAGCGGACTGTCGTCGCCGAGAACCTGCCGCACCAGGCAGTTCATATTTGATGCAAACACCTTATAGGTTCCGTATCCCCCCGTATTTTCAGTCCTGTTCGCAACTAATTTATCCTGCAGCAGCAGGCAGGCGGCCTCGCTTTCGAGAAGCGTTAGGGTCCAGGCCAGCTGAATCAGGCCGGAATTCGCGTATGCGCTGAAGTCCGGATGTGGCAGGGCTTCGATCTTCTTCTTTCGCACGATATTACCGCTAATAAATGCCAGACCCGTCCCGACCCGCAACCCGAAATGGGTAGCGTTGCGAAAGGGCTTTGCGCGGCGATTCACCCAGGTCAGATCAGGCGGGGGATCGTCGCCACGAAACCGGTGGGAGGGGATATAGATAAGGTCAAATCGTTGTTCCGTCAGGATGTCGAGAATACGCGCTACACTTCCGTTGAGGATAATGTCGTCGTCGCCGACAATCCACAGATATTCTCCCTGAGCCAGGTTGTAGCACTGCAGGAAATTGGCATCCGCACCAATGTTGGCTGGATTCCTTATGTAGCGTACCCTCGCACCGTCCTCGATGAAGTGCCGGACCACTTCACAGGTATTATCGGCCGAAGCATTATCCGAAACAATCACTTCAATGCCTGGCTGGCTCGCGGTCTGGGGGAGCAGGCGCTCAAGCAACTGATGCAGACATTGGCTTCGGTTATAGGTCGGAACGGCAATCGTTAACAAAACGCGATCAGACTGCATGCCAGAGTCTCCGGTATCGAACGAACATATAGGTCCCCAAAGGCAGACCTACGATCAGACTGCTCAGGAAAGTTCCGGTAACTATGCCAAGCGCACCGAACGGGCGGCCCAGAAAGAACGCGGATGACCCGACCAAAATTGCCGCTATGATCGAGTTTAAAAGAAACTTCTCCTGTTTGTGCGCGCGGAGGTAGGTGGCCTCGGCGAAGGTGACGATGCTGATGGGAGCCGTCGCCAGCAGGATTCCGATTGAGAGCGGGCTTAGAACGCGGTGAGCCAGTGAGAAATGGGCTCGATTCAGATAAAAAACCAAGAGCCAGATCGTGAGCATTCCCGCCCCGCAAACAGCGAGGGACTGCTTGAGCGCCTGAAAGAAGACGCGATCGAGCGTGGTGTATTCTTTGCGCGCGATCATGGCCCCGAACGGCGCCGCTTTGGTATTAATCCAGGAAATCGCCACCGCCGTCAGAGCGCCCGACAGGCTGAGAGACATCCCCATTTGCCCGGCAGCCACAGGTCCGTGGTAGGCGAACAGTACGGGATTGTACAACTGAAAAATGAAATAGCCGCACAGCCAGCTGACGGCAATCCGCCACTGGAAGGACCAGACTTCCTTCATCCAGTGAATCCTGTTTGCGCCGGGATCCCGACGCCACAAGGGCAGGAGCAGAAGGCGGCGGCGGAATAACCAGATCAGTGATACGGAGGCGTTTCCCAGAATGACCATTGCCGGAGCGAAAAGGCCATGATGGGTCGCCAGGGCCAGCCAGGCAAGACAGCTTCCCGTCATCGCCTGGGCAAACCTGACGCGGGCTACGTTGGCGACAAAACCACAGCCCTCCATGAAAGATAAACAGGGATCCAGCTGAAAGGTAAGAGTCGCCGCAATGGCATCGGCATACCACGGGATACGCCAGGATACCTGTACGCTCCCATGATGATAGGTTGAAAAGAAGTGGGAACCGGCCGTAAGCAGAAAGACCCCAAGCAGAAGCGCCGCAGAGGTATACCAGCGGACCGTTTTCTGAAGAACAGACGCCAGACGATCATGAGCCGTCGGATCTCCTGAAATCGAATCCGCCGCATTGATTTGCAGGTGGGCCCGCTCGTGGCTGGCCATCTGCATAATGACGAACGAAAATCCAAGCTCGAAAACAATCTGCAGAGCAACCAGACTGCCAAAAGTGTAGTAATAGCCCTGTTCCGCTGGAGTAAGGAATCGGGCAATCAGAGCTACTGTCACCAGACCGGCAAAGCTGGCCCAGCCGCGCGCCATAATGGTGAAGGCAATTGCCTTGTCGATGCCCAGCCTGGTGGATAACCAGTGTCGGGTCCGGCGATTTTGCGTCTCGATCCAGCCGATTTGCGCGACTCCATCGGAAGGGGGGGGCATCTGCAACGCCTCAGTAAAGATCAATCGGGCGGTTGCCCGGCGACACGTCCCCTGGGATTTTGGGCTCGCGGTTACCCATTATTGTAACGGCTGGCCCGCAAGTTCGCAGACCGATCACTCTGCTTTCACATCCCGCAAGTCACGGCTTAAGAAGCTGATAAGCCTCGATCTGCTCGTTCGTTTCGTTCAGCATGTCTTTGCGTTCGCTCCACCCGCTATACCACGCAATTGTCCAGTCCAGAGCCTGCGCAGCGGAAAGGCGCGGCTCCCAGCCGAGTTCTGCCCTCGCTCTGCTGGCATCGAGGCGCAGTGTGCCCGCTTCGTGAACGCCCGCTTCCGGGTCCCGGAGCCAGGTCGCGCCCTCACCCCATGCCGCAGCCAGGTAATCGGCAATGCGCTCCACCGTCCATGCATCCTCATCGCCGGGCCCGAAATTGAACGCGGAGGCAAATTGCGGCTCTCCGGTGAGGAGCCGCTCTGCCAAAAGGATGTACCCATGCAACGGTTCCAATACATGCTGCCAGGGGCGAATCGCCGCCGGCCGGCGGATCAGCGCCGGCTTTCCCGTACAAAAGCCGCGGATCAGGTCGGGAATCAGTCGGTCTTCTGACCAGTCTCCGCCACCAATGACGTTGCCGGCGCGAGCGGTGGCCAGCAGGGCCCGGGATTCTCCTGGTCGATCCACGGAGAAGAAGGATCTGCGGTACGCAGCACTCACAATCTCCGCGCAGGCTTTGCTGGAAGAATAAGGATCATGGCCGCCAAGGGCATCGGTCTCGCGATACGGCCAAACCCATTCCCGATTCTCATAGCACTTGTCCGTGGTGACGCATACGACCGCCCGCACCGACGGCGCTTTCCGCACGGCCTCCAGTACATGCGCTGTCCCCATTACATTCGTGGCATAGGTACCCAGAGGATTGGCATATGAGCGCCGCACCAGCGGTTGCGCCGCCAGGTGAAAAACCACTTCCGGCGCGAATGCGTGCAGGGACGCCTCGAGCCGAGCGCGATCCAGAAGATCGCCCCGAACGTCTTCGAGCACTTTCCCGACACCGGCTACCGTAAAGAGGTTGGGTTCCGTGACAGGGTCAAGAGCATAGCCACGGATCCGGGCCCCCAGTTTGGCCAGCCATAGCGCCAGCCAGCCGCCCTTGAAACCGGTATGCCCCGTCAGAAAAACGCGACGCCCCGGCCACAGGCTCACCAGGTCTTCCAGGGCGCGCTCCCGCTGGCCCACAGTTCCTCCAGTCGATATTTGTCGCGCAGGGTGTCCATCGCCTGCCAGAACCCCTTGTGACGGTATGCGCAGACCTGATGTTGCGCCGCGAGACTCTCCAGCGGCTCCCGCTCAAACATCCATCGCTCATCATGGATCTCGCTCAGCACAGCGGGAGACAACACGAAGAACCCGCCGTTAATCCAGCCCCCTTCTCCCTGCGGCTTCTCCTGAAAGGCGGTAATTTCGGTCCCATCCATCCCCAGAGCCCCAAAGCGAGCGGGCGGCTGGACAGCGGTCAGAGTCACCAGCCGGCCGTGGCTGTGGTGGAAGGCGATGCTGCCTGTAATGTCCACATCGCTGACCCCGTCGCCATAGGTCATGCAGAAGGCGTCCTCTCCGACAAGATACTTGCCGACCCGCGCCAGCCGTCCGCCCGTGCCCGTGTTATCCCCTGTATCCACCAGGGTTACTTTCCAGGGCTCGGCAACGCTCTCGTGCACTTCCATGTTGTTGCTGTGCATATCGAAAGTAACGTCTGACATGTGGAGAAAATAGTTTGCGAAGTACTCTTTGATCATGTAGCCCTTGTACCCGCAGCAAATCACGAATTCATTGATTCCATGCTGCGAATACATCTTCAGAATGTGCCACAGGATCGGCTTGCCCCCAATCTCCACCATCGGCTTCGGACGCACGCCGGTCTCTTCGCTTAGACGGGTGCCCAACCCGCCCGCCAGAATAACTGCTTTCATTTCAGTCTCTGATCTCCCCTGGCAAGCGGTCCGCCTTCCCCAAATTCCATCGGTAGACCCCTCCGGGCCATCCGTCATCAATACAGTACACTGCCGGTTTCCGATTGTGTATTCTGACTTTACCGGACCCTAATGATGTCTGAGGCACCTCAACTCCGCCAACAAATCCTCGACCTGTGCTCGCAATATTTTCGGGAAGCCTTCCCCCCGGCCGCTTTCATACCGGGCGAGTCTCCTGTCCCGGTTTCGGGCAAGGTGATCGACTCCAGCGACCTGTCTTCTGTCATCGATTCGACCCTCGATTGCTGGTTCACCACCGGCCGCTTCGCAGAGGATTTCGAACGGAAGCTGGCTCGTTTCGTCGGTGTGCGCTGCGCTTCGCTGGTTAACTCCGGCTCCTCGGCCAACCTGATCGCCCTCAGCGCGCTCACTTCTCCCAAACTCGGCGACCGCCGCCTCCTGCCTGGCGACGAAGTCATCACCGTGGCTGCCGGGTTTCCGACCACCCTCAATCCGATCATTCAAAACCGGCTCGTTCCCGTCTTCGTGGATGTCACTGTTCCCGGTTACGAAATCGACGTGGACCAGCTGGAAGCGGCGCGCAGCCCCAGGACTCGGGCCGTAATGATTGCCCATACCCTGGGCAACGTCTTCGATCTGGATGCAGTCACCGCCTTCGTCCGGAAACACAACCTCTGGCTCATCGAAGATTGCTGCGACGCCCTGGGCTCTACCTGGAAGGGCCGCAATGTCGGCACCTTTGGCGATATTGCCACCGTGAGCTTCTACCCGGCCCACCACATCACTATGGGCGAGGGAGGTGCTGTGCTCACTGACAAGCCCAGCCTCCAGGTCCTCATTGAATCCTTCCGCGACTGGGGACGCGACTGCTGGTGCCACACCGGCAAGGACAACACCTGCGGCAAGCGCTTCGAATGGCAGCTCGGTACCCTCCCCTGCGGCTACGACCATAAGTACACCTATTCCCACATTGGCTATAACCTCAAGGCCACTGACATGCAGGCCGCCCTGGGCGCCTCGCAGATCGAAAAGCTGCCCGCTTTCATCGAGCGGCGCAGAGAGAATTTCCGCTACCTTCGAGCCGCCCTCCAGCCCCTTGACGAATTTCTGATCCTGCCTGAAGCCACCCCCGGGTCCGATCCCTCATGGTTTGGATTTCCCATCGGCGTCCGCCAGAGCGCCCCCTTCCGGCGGGATGAGCTCATTCGCGCTCTGGAGGCAGACAGAATCGCCACGCGGCTCCTCTTTGGAGGCAATTTGCTCCGGCAGCCGGCATACGAGGGGTGCGAATATCGGGTCATCGGCAAGCTGCCCAGCACCGACTTTGTGATGAACAACGTCTTCTGGGTGGGCGTCTATCCTGGATTGACTAAGCCAATGCTGGATTTCGTCGCAAGCCGGATCATAACCTTCATTGCAGATTCCAAAGCCGACAGCGGAGCGTTGCAGGCCCCTCTCGCGCAAATCCGCTAAACACAGGAGACACAGAGAATGCGGGACCTCAGTCAGCGGCCGCTCTTCATCTACGAGATGGCCAATAACCACATGGGTGATGTTGAGCATGGCATTCGTATCGTCCGCGAACTGAAAGAGGCTTCCGCGGGATTCCCCTTCGCCTTCTGCGTCAAGCTGCAGTACCGCAATATCGATACCTGCATTCACCCCGATTACCAGGGCCGCTTCGATCTGAAATACGTCAAGCGCTTCTCGGAGACCCGGCTCTCCTGGGATCAATATCTCAGGATCAAAGAAGCCATCGTTGAAGCCGGCTTTCTGTCCATGTGCACCCCCTGGGACGAAATCTCTGTCGACAAAATCGCCGAGCACGGCTTCGATTTTATGAAGGTCCCCAGCTGCTATATGACGGACTGGCCGCTGCTCGAGCAGATCGCGAAATATGACCTGCCCATCGTGGCCTCTACCGCCGGCGAGCCTCTTGAGGAAATCGATCGGGTGGTGAGCTTCTTCAGGCACCGCCAGAAGTCTCTGATCATCATGCATTGCGTCGGCGAGTATCCAGCCCCCGACGATCATCTTCACCTTGGCCAGATTGCCCTGCTGCGCAAACGATATCCGGAGATTCCCATCGGTTACTCCACGCACGAGCGCCCCGACAACTTTGAGGCCGTCAAAATCGCCGTCGCCCTCGGTGCCGTCATGTTTGAGAAACATACCGGTGTGGCCACCGGGAAATATGCCCTCAATGCCTACAGCGCTAACCCCGCCCAGGTGCGGCAATGGCTTCAGTCCGCAGCCGACGCCCTCAACATGATCGGCGATCCCGAAACCCGCTATCCCGCGCCTGCCGGAGAACAGATGGCTCTTGCCGACCTCGCCCGCGGAGCTTTCGTGCGCGAAGCTGTTCCTGCCGGCGAGGCGGTTCGGCCCTCCAATGTCTTCTTCGCCATGCCGAACGTAAAGGGCCAGCTGGTGGCCCAGGATTTCTCGAAATATGCGGAGTTTATCGCCGGTCAGGAAATTCCCGCCAATGGACCGGTAATGCGTGAGCAGGTCCGCGCCGCCAACACGCGCGAAGCAGTCTACGCAATTGTCCAGGACGTTAAGGCCCTGCTGCGCAAAAGCAAGGTCCAGGTGCCCGGTCAGTGCGACCTCGAGATATCCCATCACTACGGACTGGAAAAATTCCGCCAGTTCGGCCTCACCGCCATCACCGTCGTCAACCGCAACTACTGCAAACGTCTGATGGTCGTTCTGCCGGGGCAGAAGCATCCCGAACAGTGGCACAACCAGAAAGATGAGACGTACCACGTTTTGTACGGAGACGTGATCGTCGAACTCGATGGCCAGCAGACAACCCGCAGGGCGAACGACATTGTGACGATTCCGCACGGCGTCCGCCACTCGTTCTGGACCCGCCACGGAGCCGTCATCGAAGAGGTCTCTTCCAGCTACTCTTCCGACGACTCCTTCTACACCGATCCCGGCATTGCTGCGAACCGGAACCGTAAAACATTCGTGACCTACTGGCTCTCGTGATGCTCACCCTGGTCTGGGATGTGGATGACGTCCTCAATGACCTGATGCGCCAGTGGTTCTTTCATGCATGGCTGGTGGAGCATCCGGGTTGTACGGCTACCTTCGACCGGCTGACGTGTAACCCGCCTCACGCAGTCCTTGCCGTGGACGCGTCGGAATACCTGAATTCCATGGATCGCTTCCGTCGGACCGAACGAGCCCTCAATATGACGCCCAACCCCGAAGTCCTCGCCTGGTTTCGCGCCCATGGACATCGTTGCCGCCACCTGGCTCTGACCTCGCGCCCCCTCGAAACTGCGCCCGATGTCGCTCACTGGGTCATGCGCCATTTTGGCGCCTGGATCCGTTGCTTCGGGGTCGTTCCCACCCGGCCCGGGGAAGGCGTTCCGGTTTACGACCGGTCCAAAGGGGATTTCCTGGCCTGGCTCAAGCGGGGCGATATCCTCATCGATGATTCCACCGAGAATATCCTTCAGGCCGCGTCGCTGGGGCTTCGTACCCTCCAGCCCGCTCAGCCCTGGAACAACAGCAGCCTCACCATCGGAGCCGCTTTGCAGCAGCTTACCCATCTGGTAGGTGAACCTTGATTAAGCTTTCGGACTACGTTGTCCGCTTTCTGTGCGACGCTGGCGTGCGCCGCATCTTCATGCTGACGGGTGGCGGCTGTATGCACCTGGTTGACTCGGTCGGCCGCCAGCCAGGCCTGGATTACGTGTGTTGCCTCCATGAGCAGGCCGTCGCCTTCGCGGCTCAGGCGCACGCCGAATACACTGGCAGCCTCAGCGCGGCTCTCGTAACAACCGGCCCCGGCGGTACGAACACCGTCACCGGCCTCGCCGCCGCCTGGCTCGACTCCTCGCCCTGCATCTTTATCTCCGGTCAGGTCAAGCGGGCCGATCTGCTGACCAGCCGCGGCGTCCGCTCCATGGGGCCACAGGAAGTCGATATCGTCTCCGTCGTCAAACCCCTGACCAAATATTCCAAAACCCTGCTCGAACCCCTGGACGTCCGCTATGAGCTCGAGCAAGCTGTCCATCTTGCCACCACTGGCAGGCGCGGCCCGGTCTGGCTCGACATCCCTCTCGATGTCCAGGCTCAGATGATTGACGAAAACTCCCTGCGCCGATTTATTCCGCCCCCGCCGCAGTTGCCTTCGGACCTCCGCAGCCATGTGTCCGCGGCCATTGACCTCCTCCGCCAGGCGAAACGCCCCGTGCTCTTCATCGGCAACGGCGCCCGCACCGCCCACAATCGGGGGCTGGTGCGAAAAGCCGCCGAGCTGCTGAAAATCCCGGTACTGCTGACCTGGAAATCCATGGACATGCTTCCCGACGACGATCCCTGGTTCGCGGGTCGCCCCGGATCCGTCGCCTCACGCGCGGCCAACTTCACACAACAGAACGCCGATTGCATCGTCGTCGTGGGCGCCAGGCTGGACATGCCCCAGATCGCTTTCAGCCACAGGAATTTCGCCCGCGCCGCAAAGAAGGTCATCGTCGATGTGGACCCTCTCGAAATTGCGAAATTTGAGATGCCCATCGACGTTCCCATCATCGCCGACGCGGCCGATTTCCTCTCCGAACTTATTAGCCAGGCGGGTGACGCCCACCTCCCCGACTGCGGCGAATGGGTCGCAAAAACAAAGGAATTGGCGGCGAGATATCCGGTTATCCTCCGCGAGTACTGGGAACAGAATCCCGGCTTTGTAGACCTGTATGTCCTCACGGATGTGTTATCGGATCTCTGCACAGCGGAGGACGTCCTCGCCCCCGGCAGCTCCGGAGCCTGCAGCGACGTCTTCCTCCAGTGCTTTCGCATGAAGAAAGGTCAGCGGGTTGTAAACTCGCCTTCCCTGGGGGCCATGGGAACCGGTCTGCCCGGCTCGATCGGCACATGCCTCGCTTCCGGTGGCCGCCGCACCATCTGCGTCAATGGCGATGGTGGGTTCCAGCTCAACATCCAGGACCTGGAGACGGTGCGCCGCCTCAATCTCCCTGTGAAGTACTTCATCCTCTGCAATGGCGCCTACGGATCGATCATGGCAACGCAGCGCAATTACTTCGAAGGCCGAATGGTCGGTAGCGATCCATCCAGCCACCTGACCTTGCCCGATATTCGAAAAGTCGCCGCAGCCTATGGCATCGAGAGCCGGGAAATTCGCGATCACACTGACATTCGCGAGAAGGTTCAGGCGGTTCTCGATGCTCCCGGACCCCTCATTTGCGCCGTCCACGTATCGTCCAGTCAGATTGTGGCTCCCCGAGCCACATCGTCCGCCCGGCCTGACGGCACCATTGTTAGCCTGCCCATGGAAGACATGGCCCCCCGGCTCCCCCGCGATGAGTTTCGTGCGAACATGCTCTGGGACGAGGCAGAAATTCAGTCCGATCCCGAATCGAGTCTCTGAAGACCGCCCATCGAGCCGTTGTGCAGCCCCGCAACATTCAAGGATGGACCATGAGAAAGTGCCCAGTCTGTGACGGTGAACGCGCAGAGATCCTGCACCGCCAGTCCCTGGTCGTGATGGACGACTATCCCCTCCCTCCCTCGTTCGACGTCGTACTCTGCTCCGACTGTGGCATGGCTTTCAACCGGAGTTCTGCGACCCAGCAGGATTACGACACCTTTTACACAAATTTCTCTGTGCACCAGAATCCCGCTGAATCTGTCGATGGTGACATCCCCGTCTGGGAGGTCTCTCGCCTGAACAATCTCGCCAATATTGCGGCAGGTTGTGCGCGGTCCAAAGACATCCGGATCCTCGACGTTGGCTGCTCCAGCGGTGGGCTCCTCGCCAACCTTGCTTCCCGAGGATTCTCTCGTCTCACAGGAGTCGATCCGTCACCTGTTTGTGTCGATCACGTTCGTGCCAGGGGAATCGAAGCTTATCAGGGCGGGGCGGAGGCTGTCCCTTCCGAGACAGCCCGCTTCGACCTGATCACGCTCACAGGAGTCCTCGAGCATATCGAAGATGTGCGCACAGCGATCGCGGCCCTGGTCCGCTTGTGCTCCCCAGGCGGCAGAATTCTCCTTGAGGTGCCCGACGCCGTCCGCTATGCGGATTTCCTCCATTCTCCCTTCCAGGACTTCAATACGGAACACATTAACCACTTCTCCTGCGAATCCCTTTCTAACCTGATGCGCCAGTTCGGCTTCACACTCTTCCGTCAGGAGTCCATAGAAATCACCGGCCCCTCGGGACTTCGGCTGGCTACTCTCCTGGCTGTCTTCGAGCAGATTCAGGAACAGCCGATTCAGGGCCCGTGGGCAGTCAATCCGGCGTTTCGCGAAAGTCTCCAGAGGTATGTGGATGGCTCGCGGAAAATCGTGGCGGAGCTGAATCGGCAGATTCTCGAACTTCTCGCCTCTTCCCGCGAAATCATCGTTTGGGGTACCGGCCAGTTAGCGATGAAGCTGCTCTCCGATACAGCATTGACGGATGCGAAAATCGCCGCATTCATCGACGCAAATCCGGTTCATGCGAACAGAACCATCCACGGGGTACCGATCTTATCGCCCTCGAAGATCCCGGCTAGCAGCCTTCCCATTCTTGTCACCAGTCTGCTGCACGCCGATGGCATCCTGAAAACTATTCGCGACCTTGGCCTCACCAATCCTGTCGTCGTCCTCCAGGCCGTACGGTAATTCCGTCCGCCCTTACGCCGAACCGCGACTGTCAGCAGGGCTTCCGCCGGAGCCTGCTACTCGTAGCTCTTGACCGTTCGCCGGAAGCCTTCTTCGATTCCCGTCGTCGGCTCCCATCCAAGCCCCCGTATCTTCGTCAGGTCGAAATGACCGCCGGCAACGGCGCTCGGGATGTACTCGTCCCCCGGGACTCGCTCCTTTCGGATTACCCGGCAATGCCGCTCCGGGAAAAGACGGGTGAGCGTCTCCGCCAGGTCGAGCACGGATGTCTCGACGTCGCTGCCCACGTTGTAGGCTTCCCCGTTCTTTCCATGCAGCAGCACAGTAAAGAACGCTGCGGTGGCGTCCGCCAGATAGCAGAAGGGGCGCTGCGTGCTTCCGTCGCTCTTCATAACGATGTCGCGCCGTGCCACAAGGTCGGCAACAAAATCCGCGAATACCCGGCCGTCATCCATTTCCATCCCCGGCCCATAGGTATGGGAAAGCCGCACGATTTTCGTCGGTATTCCATACTGCGCATGCCAGCAGGTGCAGAGCGTCTCCCCGGCTCGCTTTCCCTCCGCATAGCACGACCGAAGGTTCAGAGGATCCAGATAGCCATAATCCGATTCCTTCACCGGAATCTCGGGATTCTCGATTCGTCCATACACCTCGCCGCTGCTGAAAAAGAGAAAACCCTCACTCCCGGAATCCCGGGCCACTTCCAGCATGCGTCGCGTCCCAATCACATTGGACTCGAACGTCCCGGCCGGATCCTTTCCGTAAAAACGCGGACTCGCCTGGCTGGCAGCATGAATAATGAAATCCGCCCTTCCTCCCCTGTACGCATCCCGAACGTCCTGAACGACGAGCGATACATCCGCGCGCCCGGCAACGTGCCCCAGCCTCCGCTCCGCCTTCTGCGGATTTCTGACCAGCGCTATGACATGCAGATTCGCCCCAGCGGTCTCATTCAGGTACAGGAGAGTCTCCAGCATGTAGGCCGGCACAAAACCGTTAGCGCCGGTAATCAAAACGGTCTTCCCATAGAGCCTCTCCCATGGGAGGGGTGTGGCCACAATCTTCTGCAAATCTTCGCTGACGATGCTGTGTCTGCTGAGCTTCAATGATTTCGGACCCTCCCATCGCCGCCCGGGAATCGGCGAGAACCCAGAGAGCAAATCAACGGCGGATTGGGTATGAGGCAGCGGAACATAGTGGACGCCGAACCTTCAACCTGCAGATAGATTAAGAGCCGAATGAACTTTCCCTCGGGTCGTCTGATCTGCCAGGAAAAACGATACTGTATTATGGTTCTGTTCTTCTATCAATCATGGAGTGTTTCTCTGGATCCGTTCTGCTGCGACCCGATCGGCCTGCTACGGTTGTGCATGGGTTGAGAGTTTCAGCTGGCAGGAGACGATGCGCCCTCGCCCCATCCAAATAGGCTCCGTCGATCGAAGAATAACCCGCCGATCCTTTGTGGTGCAGGCGGGGCTGCTCGTGGCCGGCTCCGCCATCGGAACGCCCCTGCTGGGCTGCGCCGAATCTCAAACTGAAATCCCCTGCCTGGGTCCCGCTGCCGCTCCTGCGCCGGTTCCGGGCATGACCTACATTCGCGCTTCGGAAATCGGTTGCGCTCTCGACTGCGACCTCACAACCGGAAGAAACAAGTTCCGGGACGGCGCTGCGACCGACGACGGTCCTCGCATCAACGCTGCCATGGCGGGCGCTTCAGCCGCCACCCCGATCACGCTGATCATCGATGGCAGCGCGCTCATCTCCGGGCTCTTCCTCCCCGCTGGCGGGTACTGGGGCATCGCAGGACTGGGCTGCGGAACCGGCTTCTTCGTGCAATCGGGGATTAATAACGATGGTATTCACAATGGACCGCCTGATGCTGCGATCGTCACCAATCCCGGACCGCCTGCCCCAGCACGAGGCAAAAACGTCTCGCTGAGCAATTTCACTCTCAATGGGAATCAGGGGAACGGCCACGATGGCGTCTCGACCAGCGGGCAACCCCATGGGAGTGACACGGTCTGGTACTTCGGCATCGACCTGATGAGCCTCGACAATATATCGATCGAGAATCTGGTTGTCGTCAATACACCCGCATATTGCATCCGCCTGTCCAACGTTGGAAACGTCACCGTATCGGGTTGCGTGATCCAGGGTCAGGGCGTTAACACAGATGGTCTCCACTTCGACGGACCCGCGAATGACATTGCCATTTCCAATTGCCGATTCGCGACCGGAGACGATTCCATCGCGCTGAATTGTCCCGAGGGCTACTCCGGCAATATATCCCGGGTCACGGTCACAGGCTGCACATTCAACAGCCTGACCCTCATGCGACTCTACACGGTTTCAGGTTCGGCTCGATTCATGATTGACAGCGTAACCGTCAGCGATTGCACCGGCACGTTGCAGGGAGGAGCCTTTTTGATCGGCTGGGTCGATCTCGGCAACCCCGCTGCAGTCGGCTCCCTGTCCATCTCGAACTGTAACCTGACTGGGCCCGTCGTGTTCGGCGTCGCGGAAAGCTTCGGGATCATCCATGCAAGTAATGTCACCTTCTTCCCTACGCCTCTCGACTGGCACTCCCAGCACAGCCACGCATCGGGTTTTCTCCGTCCCCCACCGTGGCCCAATGGTCTGAATGCCTGGTCCGGTTCGAATGTGATCCTGGAGAATTGCACAATTGTGCGCCGTGAAAACACGGATGTTGCCGCAGTCATATTCGAGGAGTCCTCGATGATCGGCAATCTGCAGTTCAATGGTTTTGCCGTTCAGCAGGCGGGATTCACGGATCCCGCGAAGTCTCTGCTGGACATCGAGGCAGGGTCGATTACACAACTCGTTTTCAATTCCGTGGACAGCGGCCATATCGGCGCTCCTGTGGGGGCGGGCCAGTTTGCCAACATCGGAACTGTCACCGGAAACGGCGTATTGGCAACGCGCTGGCGATTCCCTGATGCTGTCATGGCTGACAACGTTCCCTATATCTCTGCAACTACAGGTCTGCCGTCGATTAAGGTAGGAGGAATCGTAGAACCCTATTCTCCATGAGTCTGGCCTTCGCAACCATCGGCATGAGCGACATACCGCGGCCTGTGGCCCACTCTTCGACCGGACTTGTGATGGGACTCGGAAGGAATCGAACGTGAGGCGTTTTGCGGGCGTCTGACCCCGCAGCCGAAACCCTGAACGAAGCGCAGCGAGTGAAGAACCTCTCAGCCCCTTCCCCACACAGTGGAACTGGTGGACGCGGAAGGAATCGAACTTGAGGCGTTTTGCGGGCGTCTGAGCCCGCAGCCGAAATCCTGAACGAAGCGCAGCGAAGTGAAGGACCTCTCAGCCCCTTCCCCACACAGTGGAACTGGTGGACGCGGAAGGAATCGAACCTTCAACCTGTCGATTAAGAGTCGAATGCTCTGCCAATTGAGCTACGCGTCCACGAAGGGCGGGCGGCGCGCGGAAAGCTCCCACGCAGTGGAAAAATCAGCCGCACCTCTCTCACTATAGCATGCTGAAAAAGGGCGCTGGCTCCTCCGCGCAGCGGCTCTCCGCACTCAGAACGTAAACGAAACACCACCCTGTACGCACCGCGCGGCTTCCGCAAAATACAGCATGCTGCCGTCGCGCGACACGAATGGCCGGTACCCTTCCGCAAACAGGTTGCGCACATCCACCAGCGCCTCGACGCCATTCGGAATCATCCGCCGGTACCGGATCGGCTGCCGTAACAGCACGCTCATATACGCATCGGGAACGCCTGTCGCAAATGCATCCATCGGGGTCAGCGTGCTCGCCTTCTGCCACCGGTACGAGGCCTGCCACTGCGTGCCCGAAGCCGCTACCTTGCCCCGCACCCGCGCGCTCATCATGGGCGTCTCCCGCCCTTTCATGCTGCCCAGCACCTGATCGAGGCTCTCGGTCCGCGCCGCCACATCGCTCATCGTCAGTGCATCGCCCAGCGCCACGTCGAACGCAATCCAGGTGCTGCCATTCACCCGCTGCTCCACCTCGCCCAAAATCCCGTCGCCCGCCAGAGGTCCGCCGGTCGCCCGCAGCAGATCGCTCGATCCGTCGTACAACAGGTTCCCGCTGGCCCAGTCCGCCGCCTCAATCGTGCCCCCGCCGCTCATCACCGCGTGATCCATTCGCTCGCGCCACACCGTCAACTTCAGGTGAGTGCCGCCACTCTCTCGGGCAATTCCCAGTTCCTGATGCAGGCCCTGCTCCATCACCAGCCGGCCGTTCCGCTCCGCCAGTTTCGGCTCCACCGTCGCCTCGCGGTCCAGATCCTCCACCTGCTGGATTCCCGGTGACGTCGATACCCGATACGCCACCGCCGTGTTCCCCCGCCGCACCGTCAGCGCAGCAAAGGGATGGTTGGCCATCAGCATCTCGCCCAAGTGGATCGCTTCGGCATCATCCCCGACCTCCGCCTGCACCGACTCCCCAAAGCTGATCGTCTGGCCCGACCGCATCTCGATCGCCTGCAGCCCCTGCACGCCAGGACCAGCCAGTATGTCGGGGCTCGACTCCACAGCCGTGATCGCACGGAACGTGTGCCCCGGCGCCAGTTGCTGTTCATAGCCGACCATCGTGTTCAGCGACGGCTGCTCCGCCTGGCTCAGGTCCGCCCGGAAGATCATCGCCCGGCCGTCGTCCGGCGCGCGCTCCATTTCAAAATCGTTATGGATCCCACCGTCCCCAAACCCGCTCTCGCCGCCCCGCACCGTCACTCGCGCCTTCAGCGTTGGCGCCGATCCGTCTCCGTTCGTCACCACCACCAGCGGACCATCCTGCAGCAGCCGCAGCAGCGGTCGATTCGCCGACAATCGCAGAGTCCAGGTCCAGTCGTCTTTCGGCTCATCTGCCTCGCGCGGCTTCGCCGGCAGCCACCGGAACGCCTCATACAGCGTGTCCAGCGTCAGGTTCACCACCAGCTTCGATCCGCCCAGCACCCGCAGGTTCTCCCGCAGCGTCGGCAGAAACAGCGCGCCCGAAGCCTTTACCTCGTACACGCCCGGCAGAATCGCCCCCAGGCGATACCGCCCATTGTCATCCGTCAAGACTTTCGCCACTACTGAGAAGTCGGGGCGCAGCAACTCCACCGCTGCCCCGATCTGAGGCGTACCCCGGCTGTCCCGCACCACACCGGTCAGGCTGTTCGGCTGCCCGTCCGCCTGCGCTCCCGCTGCGCACAGCACCACCACGGCAAGCAACATCGGTCCGGAAATGGAGATACGTCGTCTCACTCGAATACTTGCGTCATCTTCTCCCTGGCTTCTCCCAAATTATTTCCACCCCGCCGCTCTTCCGGCGGCTGGGGCGCGCTTCTGAGCATCCTCGCTCGAAGCTTATTCCAGAGCCTACTCCACCGTAAAGGGCGCTGACTGCGCAATTTGCTGCCGCGTCACGTCGTCATCCACACTAATCTTCACGATGTACTTTCCAGGCTCCAGACTTGCAAGGGGGAGTGATTTTTCCAGCGTCAGCTGATCCGAGCTGGCGGCCAGATTCTTCGAGTCTTCATGCGTGTTCAGAATTGCCTTGTTCGTCGCCGCGTTCAGAATCTCATAGTCGATCGTGGCATCGTTCTGCTTGCTCTTGTCGTTGAGACCGAGATTATAAACCTGCATCCAGAAATTCAGGCTCTGGTTGCGGTGAAACACCGCCGACGCCGTCGCGTTCGGCGTCACCCGCGGCCGCACATACGTGTTGCCGATAATAAACGCCCCCGCCCCGATCTCCTTCGAAGGCACCCGCTCCATCTTGTCCGCCAGAATCAGGGATGACGTCGCCAGCCGGTCATCGTCGTAGCGTGGCACCGTGATCGCGTGCGCCCATAGCCCAATGTGATCCGGATTATTCACGTCCTTGATCGCTATATCGATCCGGTACCGCCCCGGCCTCAGCGGCAGTGCCTTCCAGTACAGCGATACGTTGTTCAGCGTCCGCGGCAGCAGCTCCGCCGGCTCCTCCACTTCCACCGGATCTTCAAAGCTCTGCACCACCCGATCCGTGATCGTCGAAACTCGCCCGATGATGCTCACATCGCCCCGCGCCACCCCGTCCTTCGTGTTGAACGTGATGTCCCGGTTCCTGATCTGCAGCGTGATCGGCACCAAAACCGTGTCGTCCGTCACTTTCACGAAATCCGTCCTTACCTCAAACGGGAAGAACGGCCCGTTCAGCACCTTGTGGCTCGACAGGAACGACGCCAGATCCATGTCCTTAAACTTGATTACCGGAGGCGCCATCAGCTTCGCGTACATCTCGATCCGGTCGAACTCCTTCGCCTGGTTCCCCGACGAGTCCGGTCCCGGCCCCAGATCCTCCAGTCCCCCCTTGAACCGGTCCGCCTTCTTCGCCATGCCCATTTCTTCGTAGAGCGTCTGGCCGGCGTTGGGTACATGCAGCAGCGCGTCCTTCTCTGAGCGATCGATCGTCATGTGGTAATCGCCGCACATGCACGTATCCACAAACTCAATATCGATGTTCTCGCCGATTCCTTCGAGGTACCGGTAGTGCCACACCTCAAACGGGAATGTCGAGGTCTCCCCACCGCCTTCGTCCAGCGGGCGCTCATAGCTGCCCCCTGCCGGGTGCGCATCGATGCTGTCCGGCGGCCCGAAGGCGATATAAATGTGCCCCCGGTCAGTCATCCACCCCGGCTTGCCCGCAGCGAAGTGCTCATTGGCGTACGCGATCCGCCGGTAGTGCTCTTCCCGATACGTGTTCTCCGGCGAATCCGGGTTCGGATTCCGCCGCCGCCAGAACTGCTCGATGAACGCGTCCCGCTCCTCGTCGTTGCTCAGGCTCAGAAACGCCTTTCTCTCCTGGTCGGTAATGATCCAGCGAACATCCTCGTCCAGCCACCTCCGGTAAGTCTTGCTGAGCTCCTGCTTCAGCTCCTTCTGCTGCTTGTAGCGTTCCTTGTCCGAGAGCTTCCGGTGCAGCGGATTCTGATCATCCTGAGAGCTTTGCGCCTGGTTCGGATCCTGATTGTCCTGTGAGCTTTGCGCCTGATCCTGCGCGGCATGTCCCCAGGCATGGGCTGCCTGGACTCCTGTGCCGGCCAGCAATGCAATCAGAAGCGTGGAAGGGAGGAAAAATCGGTTCCTGCGCATACGTCGACAGCAACTCCTTGGGGCCGCCTTCATTCTAGAGGTCACGACGTGCCTTTTCAAGCAATTCCTGAGCCAACTACTGTCCTTTTGGACGTACCCGCCCCCCTTCCGTGGGCAGATTTCCTTCCCCAATTTGTTATCATGTCGTTGAAATCTTCTCCGGCACATAACCGGTCGCCGCGGTGGGCGTCCAATCCGTGGAACTGTACCGCGTTCCCGTCCGGTGATCGCGGCCGCAGATGAGCCACGGAGCCGACCGGCGGATTCGGGGAACCGCCGCCCCCCGATATGCGTAGTCCTTCGCGAAGGAAATTACCGTCTTGAAAAAATTCTTCATTGTTGCCGCTGTCGTCCTGGTTCTCGCCGGTGTGGTTGGGCTTACGATCTGGCGCGCGCAGTCGGGTTATACCAAGGTTGTCATGGGAACCGTCGGCCGCGAGAACCTCGTCTCGGTCGTCAATGCCACCGGTCAGATCAAGCCCAAAAGCACCGTCAACGTTGGCGCCAATGCCATGGGCCGCGTCACCCACTTCTTTGTCGCTGAGGGCGACCACGTCACGAAGGGCGAGGTCGTCGCCACCATCGAGAACGTGCAGCAGGAAGCCAACGTCGCCGCCCAGCAGGCCACCATCGCCTCCTACGGCACCGATATCAACTCCTACATCGCCGCGGAAAAAACCGCCGCAGCCAACATCGCCCACGCCCAGGCCGACCTCGAGCAGAAGAAGCTCGACTATCGGCGCGCCCAGGCCCTCTATAAAGACCAGGTGATGTCGCAGCAGAACTTCGACGCCGCCAAGGCCGCCTACGATCTCGATGTCGCCAGCCTCGCCCAGGCCCAGGCAGGCCTCGCCCAGGCCCGCGCCAACACCGCCTCTGCTCGCGGCCACCTCCGCACCCAGCAGGCCGACCTTACCGTCCAGAAGGATATCCTCCGCCAAACCATCTCCATCGCTCCCTTCAATGGCATCGTCACCAATGAACCCGTCCGCCAGGGCGAAATGGTCGTGCCCGGCATCCAAAACACCGAGGGCTCGACCCTCATGACCATCGCTAACATGGCCGTCGTCACCGCCGAAGTCAAAGTCGACGAAACCGACATCGTCAATGTCGCCCTCGGCCAGCCCGTCGATGTCACCGTCGACGCCCTCCCCGGCAAAGTCTTCAAGGGTCACGTCACCGAGGTCGGCGACCAGGCCCTCCTCCGCTCCACCGGCGTCGCCACCAGCCAGTCCACCAGCGGCGTCGAAGAGGCCAAGGATTTCAAGGTCGTCGTCACCCTCGACCACCCCACCGACGAGCTCCGCCCCGGCCTTTCCTGCACCGCCAAAATCATCACTGCGCGGAAGAACGACATCGTCGCCATCCCCATTCAGGCCCTGGTCATGCGCGATCCGAAGCACCTCGACGAGACCGCCGACAGCGGACACACCGTCTCCGCCGCCAGCGATAACCCGCTGCAGCCGTCGCCGCAGGTTCAGGGTGTCTTCGTGGTCTCAAAGATCAGGGGCAAGGAACGTGTCCACTTCGTCCCGGTCACCACCGGCATCACCGGCGCCACCGATATCGAAGTCACCAGCGGCCTCAAGCCCGGCGATCGCATCGTGACCGGTACCTATCGCATCCTCCGCGACCTCAAACAAAACACGCTCGTCAAGCAGGACACATCCCTCGCGGCTCCGCAGCAGAACAACTCGTCTACGTAAAGAGACCAGCCGGGCCGTTGTCCCCGGCTCCGTACTTCATCAGCAGGTTCACAGGAGCCCTCATGGCGCCAGAAACAACCACCGAAGCGGAAATCGGAACCGCATCCGGCGATCCCCAAACCGACATGATTGTCGTCGAGGATCTCTGGAAGACCTACGACATGGGCTCCGAGCAGCAGGTTCACGCCCTCCAGGGCATCTCCCTGCGCATCCACCGCAATGAATACGTCGCCATCATGGGCCCCTCCGGCTCCGGCAAATCCACGCTGATGAACCTCATCGGCTGTCTTGACACCCCCTCCAGCGGCAAATACTGGCTCAATGGCCACCTCGTCAGCGAACTGAATGACGATGAGCTGGCCCGCATCCGCAATAAGGAAATCGGATTCGTCTTCCAGACCTTTAACCTGCTCGCCCGCGCCACCGCCCTCCACAACGTCGAGCTCCCCCTCATCTACAACGGCACTTCCGCCGACGAACGGCTCGAACGCGCAAAAAATGCCCTCACCGCTGTCAATCTCGAAGCCCGCATGAACCACAAGCCCAACGAGCTCTCCGGCGGCCAGCGTCAGCGCGTCGCCATCGCCCGCGCCCTCGTCAACAATCCCTCCATCATCCTTGCCGACGAGCCCACCGGCAACCTCGACTCCAAAACCGGCGTCGAGATCATGTCCCTCTTCGACGATCTCTACCGCCGCGGCAATACCATCGTCCTCGTCACCCACGAGCCCGATATCGCCGAGTACGCCCACCGCGTCGTCCACATCCGCGACGGAAAAATCTTCTCCGACCAGCCCTCCTCCCGCGCGGCCAATCCCCTTGCCCCGCACGTCCCTCACACCACCTCCGTTCCGTTGGCGTAGATCGGCACAGGAGCCGGCGCAGAGGGTTAAAAAAAAGGGGCAGGCCCCACGGCCTGCCCCTTTTCGTCTTCCCCTGCGAATGGGTCAGTGCGGCTGCTTCTCCTCCGGATGGGGAGCCGGATGACTCTCCGGCCGTGCTTCCCGATGCGGAGCCGGTCGTGCCTCTGGTCGCGCAGCCGGTCGTGCCTCCGGTCGCGCAGCCGGTCGTGCCTCCCGGTGGGCAGCAGGACGCTCGGCAGGTCGCGCCGCCGGCCGCTCCACAGCATGAGAACTCGGATGCGCAGCCGGTCGCTGCTCGGTTCGCCTGGCCGGATGGCTCTCGCTGTGCGGTTTCGCTATATGAGCTTTCGGAGCGGTTGTCTCCTTCCGCTCAGGCGTCACCGAGTGACTCTCCGTCCGTGTCGCCGCGCTCCGTGCCGGCGACCGCTCCGGCGTTCTCGCCGGCGCAGCCGCTCGCCCTGTTTCCGGCTTCCGCGACGGCCGCGCTTCGCTGGTTCGCTTCGTCTCGGCCCGGCTCTCAGTGGCCCGAGTCGCTGCTTTCCTCGTCACTGTCCGGCTCCCGGCCGCCGGATGTCCTTCCGCTGCCGGCCGCCGCGTCGCCGCAGCCGAGTGCGCGCCCCGGCTCTGCGCCTGCGCTGCCCGGATCTCCGTCGCGCTCGGACGATTCGTCGCCGCCACCGCCCTCTCGCCCACCCGAGCCATCGCGGCTGACCGCGGCGCTCCGTGGTTCGTGGCGAAGCGCGCCTCCGGATTCCTCCGTGCCGCCGTGATGCGCTCGGTTTGCGCGGCCGTCCGCTCGAAATGCCGCTCGTGCATCGCCTGCTCTTCGCGCGCCGTCGGTCGCGCCGTCGCGCCTCCCGGCCCGTTGAAGCTCGCGCGTGGCCCTCCCTCACGCCGCGCCACGCTTCGATTCACATACACGTTGTGGATCGCCCGGGTATTCACCCGCACCACCGCCGTGTTGTAGCGGAAGACGTTCCCGGCCCACATGCCGCCCACAAACCCCGCCCCGTCGTAGCCCCATCCGTAATCCACGCCCCCGTAATAGCCCACCTGCGGAGCCCAATAGCCGTCATTCCAGCCGTAAACCCCGTTTTCATACCCCCAGTACCCCGGCGTCCACAGCAGCCCGGCCTGCGGAGGCGCAACCCACACCCCAGGCACCCAGTAGTAGCCGTAGTCGGGATCCCAGGCCCAGTAGCCCGGCGTCCACAAGTACCCCTCCACCGGACATAACGGCTGTTCGTAAACCGGCAGGGGCGGAGGCGCAAAGTTCACGCTGATTGCGACCCCCATCTGCGCCTGTCCTCGCTCCGGCGCCAAGCCAAAAAACAACGCGGGCAGCAAAATCGCTACGCTCAGTAAATTCTTCATGGATAGCTCCCTGGCCCATCGCGCGCCAAAATGCGTACACGTCCAGGCCCGAAATCCTGGGATGCGCTCCCCCTCTGCCGCGATACCGCCGATTCCGGCGAAATTGTCTTTTCTGCTGTGCCGGAGGCTCCCGTCCTTGATCTTCCCCAGCGCTTTGCCGATATCCCCTGCAGCAGGATGGTCAGCACTGTGGCTTCCGATCGCATTGAAAATCTCGCTTCCGCCGCCCTCGTCCCCGCCGCCCGGGGCCTCGCCCTCGCTGAACCTGTCCAGTTCGAGGCTCTGGAAACCGAGACCCTCCAGCCCGAAAAATGGATGCTCGGCGCTATGGCCGGCCGCAGCCTCCCCATGCAGCAGCTCTTTGCCCGTATGCGCTGCACCGCTCACCACTTCCGCCTCGTCACCATCGAAGGCGAACCCGGTACCGGCAAGCTCCTCGCCGCCCAAACCCTGCATCGTCTCGGTCCTTCGTCCGCCGGACCCTTTTTCCCCGCGCTTGCCTCTGACTTCCTCGCTGCCCCCCAGGCCCTCTGCAACCAGGCCGCCGGCGGCCTCGCGTATCTCTCCCGCATCGACGAACTTTCCGCTGACCAGCAGCGCAGCTTCCGCGATTTCCTCGAGCGCGCCGCTCACGAACGCCTCCGCAACCTCCCCGTTCGCGGACCCCGCCAGATCGTCGTCGGCGCCTCCCAGTCCCTGCGCCGCCTCACCTCCACCGGCGCCTTTCGCTCCGACCTTGCCACCCATCTCACTGCGATCCGGTTCTTCCTCCCGCCCTTACGCGACCGCCGCGACGATCTCCCTCTCCTCGCCGGCCTCTTCCTCCGTCAGTGCAGCCTCCACCACGGCAAGCCTCTCCGCGGATTCGCTCCCGGCACCCTCAGCACTCTCGCTGCCTGGTCCTGGCCCGGCAATGTCCGCGAGCTCCAGTCCGTCATCTCCGCCGCCGCCCTCGATTGTCCCGGCCAGTGGATCCGCCCCCTCGATATCCCCCGTCTCCAGTGGCCCTCCTCGTCCCCTGCCGCCTCGGCCTCCGACTTCTCTCGCGACAGCTTCAGCGACGACCCCAATCTCGACCGAGCCATCCACCGCCACATCGTCCGCGTCCTCGCCCGCGTCAACGGCAACAAAGTCCGCGCCGCCCGCATGCTCGGCATCAGCCGCTCTACCCTCTACCGCCTCCTCGATTCCGCCCAACCCCTCCAGCCGTCATCCCTCGAAACTCCCGCCTCCTGAAACTTCCGCGAACTCCGTGCCCGGTTTTACGAAGGCTTCCGACTCACGCTATATTCAATAACTACATGCCCTTCGTGTCCGCAAGCCGCGGTCCGCGGAGTTCCTGGGTTACATCCCTGGGAATTCTCTGTATCGCGCTTGTGCTGTTCACGGGCATCGTGCATGCCACCCATTCCCACGCGAATGGGCGCATCGATCCCGACTGCTCTCTCTGCATGACCGCGCATCACGCCGTGCAGATTGTGGTCGCAGTCACCGTAGTGATTTCATCGCGGCCGGTCGTGCGGTACGTGGCGGAGACTTTCTCTCCTCTGCCCCGGCAGCGTTTCGTCATCAAACTCGCCAATCGACCTCCGCCCGTCCCCGCTGTTTTCGCCTAAAAACAGCAGTTCACCCCAGGGACAATCCATCACCATCGGAGGTCGTCTATGCGCACGTGTCTGCGTGGCGCGGCATCGTCTTTCTTTCTTCTGATTTCTTTCCTCTTTCTCCCGTTCACCCCAGCCCTCGGTCCTCTCTTCGCCCAGTCCATCGCCAATTCCGGCAGAATCAATGGAACGGTGACCGATCCCTCCGGCGCGGTGATACCCGGCGCCACGGTCACCATTCAGAACCCGGTCAGCCAGTATTTACGAACCGCGATCACCGACAGCGCCGGTCACTTTCAGTTCACCAATGTCCCTTATAACCCGTACCACATGACCATCGAGGCGAAGGGCTTCAACTCCTTTGTGCGCGATGTGGACGTGAATTCCGCCGTCGCGGTCAACCTGCCGGTGAAGCTGCAGGTGGGGGCGGCGACCACGACGGTGAAGGTCTCCGGAGAAGACCTGCTGGAGAACAGCCCCACCTTTCATACCGACGTGGACCGGAAGCTGTTCCAGAAGATACCGCTGGAAAGCCAGTCGTCCAGTCTCAGTTCTCTGGTGACGCTGTCGTCGCCCGGCATCGCGGCGGATTCGAACGGATTGTTCCACGGCTTGGGGGATCACGCTTCGAATTCGTTCTCCATCGACGGGCAGTCGATCACGGATCAGGTGAGCAAGGTCTTCTCGAACCAGTTGCCCGTCAGCTCCGTCCAGTCCCTGGAGGTGATCGACGGAGCGCCCCCGGCTGAGTATGGAGGCAAAACCAGCGTCGTCGTCGTCACCACTACGCGCTCCGGCCAGGGCATGACGAAGCCGACCGGCTCCATCTACTCCTCCTATGGAAGCTTCGGATCCGCGACCGCCGGCTTCGACGTGGGATACGGCAAGCAGGACTGGGGCAACTTCCTCTCGGTCGACCTGCTCAATACCGGACGCTTTCTCGATCCTCCGGAGTTTACGGTCTTCCATGACAAGGGCAATGAGGAGAACCTCTTCGATCGCGTGGACTACACCCTCGATCCGAAAGATTCCGTGCACCTGAACCTGAATTACAGCCGCTCCTGGTTCCAGACACCAAATGCGTTTCAAAACCTGAACGTGATCAACGTGCTTCCGGGCACAGGCGCAACCGCCAGCCCCACATTCGTAAACCTCGGCAATACCGACCAGCGGTCCAAAATTGGGACATTCAACATCTATCCCAGTTACACGCGGGTGATCAGCACCGATTCGGTCTTCAATATCGGAGCCTGGGTCCGCAAGGACCTGTACAACTACTTTCCCAGCGGCAATCCGCTGGCCGATCTCGGACCGTCGAACCTGCAGACCTCGTCGATTTCGCAGATCCGAACGCTGATGAACACCGCCGTCCATGCGGACTACTCGTACGTAAAAGGAATCAATAACGTCGACATCGGCGCGCAGTACGGGCAGACATTTCTGCGCGAGAGCGACACCCTGGGCATCGTCGATAACACCTATAACTCGCCCTGCACCGACGTGAACGGGAACCCTCTGCCCGGATACCTGACCCCGGCCGACTGCAACGGCATAACGACGCTCCCTAACGGGAATTACCTGCCCGTACTGGCGCCCTACGATCTGACCCGCGGCGGAACGAGCTACTACTCCTTCGGCCATACAGATATCAAGCTGCTGTCTCTCTACATTGAAGATCGCATCCAGCTGCACAACTGGAATTTCAATGTTGGGCTGCGCGAGGACGTCTACAACGGCCTTGCCGACGCCAACCAGACACAGCCGCGGCTGGGGCTCTCCTATCAGGTGAAACAAACCAACACGGTTCTGGGCGCCTCCTATGCCCGTACTCTGGAAACTCCCTTTAACGAAAACCTGGTGCTGTCCAGCCAGGGCTGTTCGAATGCCGTCCTGGCGCCCCTGCTCCTCTGTACGCCGGGGGTGTCGGGAGTGCTCCAGCCTGGCTTCCGCAACGAATTCCATGCCAACGTACAGCAGGCGTTTGGAAAACATGCAGTGGTCAGCGGCGAGTACATCTGGAAGTACACCCACAACGCTTTCGACTTCAGCGTGCTGGGCAACACGCCCATCACTTTCCCGATCGACTGGCATAACTCGAAAATCCCGGGCTTTGCCCTTCGCGCCGAAATGCCCACGTGGGATCGTTTTTCGGCCTTTGTGGTGATGTCTTCCGTGGCCGCCAGGTTCTTTCCTCCTCAGGTTGCAGGCGCCGGAGCGACCGTGGGGCAGTCCGGGTACCCTTTCCGCATTGACCATGATGAAAAATACAACGAGACCACTCACCTGCAGTATCAGTTACCAGGAAGGTACAGCCCCTGGTACTCGGTCAACTGGAGATACGACAGTGGTCTGGTGGCGGGCTCGGTTCCCTGCTACAACGTGACCGATCCCAACAGCCTCTGCGGTGCGACCTCGGTCACCTTACCCGACGGTCAGCCGGGGGTTGACCTGAGCGGACTCAGCGCCGATGAAGAATTTCAGGCAGGCCTTACCTGTGACGGAGTCAAGGCGACTCCCTACCAGGCGCTTCCCACTCCCTGTCCGGCTTCTGAGCTTACCTCAAATCTTGTGAGGGTTCCCTCTCCGGGAACCGAAGACGACGACCACAATCCGCCGCGCGTCCAGCCGAAGAGCCTCTTCGATATGGCGCTCGGCAAGGACAACCTCTTCCACGGAGACCATTACCAGTGGGGCGCGCAGATAACCGCGATCAATGTAACGAATAAATACGCGCTCTATAACTTCCTCTCCACCTTCAGTGGCACGCATTACGTAACGCCGAGAGCCATCACGGGCCAGATCACGCTTCTTTTCTGACCAGGGCGGCGGGGAGATGCCATTCCGGTCTCCCCGCCGGTGGAGGCTTTATGACGGCAGTTAATCTGCGCAAGTACGGCATCGGGAACCGCAAGCGGATCGCCCGGATTCGCTGGAAACGCCGGGAGATCATCCATGCATTCATCCTGTTCCTGCTGATGACCGCCTTCAGCATCTGGGTAGCGATATGGATCGCTACCCATAAATTCGGCTGACGGCTCCGGGCATCCCCCTGCGCTCCGTCCTCGCCACAGCAAGCGGAAGGATCTGCGCTTGCCATTCCGTGCGCTCCGCCAGCCTCTCACGCATACCCGGTAGCCCCGCCGAAAAACAGCAACCTGAACCAGCCGGCGCCGCACCCCGTCTGCCCACGGCTGCTCTTATTGACGGTCGGTAATAAACAGTGCTATCTTCCTGCAGTCATTCGATAGGAGCAGCCATCCCATGGCTGCTGCCTCTGAACTCGACAAGAGGTCCCCCATGATGAATCGTCTTCAATCGCTGTGGAACAACCTCTTCCACCGGGACCGGCTCAACCACGATCTGGACGAGGAACTCCACGCCTGGGTCGAACTCGTCTCCGCGGAGAAGGTGAGATCGGGTTTGTCCCCCGATGAGGCATCTCGTGAGACCCGTCGTGAAATGGGCGGAGTCGATCGCGTCCGGCAGGGCGTCCGCGACATCCGCAGCGGCGCCTCGCTCGAGAGGCTGGCCCAGGACATTCGCTATGGCCTTCGCGCTCTGGCAAAAAATCCCGCTTTCACCCTGGTCGCAGTCGCCACCCTGGCCCTGGGCATCGGCGCAAATACAGCCATCTTCTCCGTCGTCGACGCCGTACTGTTGCGTCCTCTTCCCTATACCGATCCCGGCCGGCTCGTCAGCATGTCAGAGGACCAGCCAAAAGCAGCCGTTACCGGCGCCGGAATGTCCTGGCCTGCTTTCACGGTTTTGCGCGGTTCCCAAAGCCCCTTCAGCGCCATCGCCGGCCTCGCTACCCACGCCCTTACGCTGACCGGGCACGGAGAACCCGCGGATGAGAGCACCGTCGCTGTAACCCCTGACTTCTTCCTTCTCTTCGCGGCCAGGCCGCTCCTCGGTCGAACCCTGCTTCCTCAGGACGGCGCTGACGGCGCGCCTGCGGCCGTCATCCTCAGCGAGAACCTCTGGCGCACTCGTTTCGGCGCCGACCCTCACATTGCAGGCCACACCATCGCCCTCGATCAGCGCAGCTTCACCGTCGTCGGCGTCATGCCCGCCAGCTTCCGAACGCCGTTCGTCGGTCAGCCGGACCAGGTGTGGATTCCCCTTGCCCAGGACCCCCTGTTTAGCCACTGGAGAACCCGCCCGCCTCAGGCCCACTGGCTGCCTGGAATCGCGCGGCTGCGCCCCGGGGTTTCCATCGCCGCGGCCCAGGCACAGCTGCGCACCATCAGCGCGGCTCTCGCGCGCCAGTTTCCCGGTGAGCATGGCTGGCAGCTTCGTATCGAATCCTTGCAGCACGCCATCTCTGGCGACATGCAACAACCGCTGCTTCTCCTCATGGCCGCGGTCGGCCTCGTGCTGCTGATCGCGTGCGCCAACATCGCCAACCTGCTCCTCACCCGCGCCACCTCGCGCTCCAGAGAGATCGGCATACGGGTCGCCCTGGGGGCGACGCGCGCACGCATTGCCCGCCAGCTTTTGACTGAAAGCGCTCTTTTGGGGCTGTTAGGCGGCCTTGCGGGCGCATTTCTCGCCTGGGGGTGCGTCGCACTCTTCGCCTCCGCTCTGCCCCCGGAACTGCTGCAACTCAATCCCATCCGCGTCAACGGCTCCGTCCTTGCCTTCGCTTTTCTTCTTTCCATGGCTGCCAGCCTCGCCTTCGGCCTGGCCCCGGTTCTGCTCGCAGCCCGCTCGGATCCCCAGGCCGTTCTCCGCGACGGCTCCCGTGCGGGAGAAGCCCGAGGTGCGCATCGTCTGCGCAACGCCCTCGCCGTCGCCGAAGTAGCTCTGGCCATGGTGCTGCTCTCCGGCGCCGGACTCCTCCTGCGCAGCTTCGCCCACCTGCTGTCCATCAGCCCCGGATTCCAGACCCAGCACCTGTTCAAGGCGGAAATTTCCCTGCCCCGCTATCAGTATGTGAAGCCGGAGCAGTGGACTGCCTTCGCGAACGAACTGATGACTCGTCTGCGCGCTCAGCCCGGCCTCGAAGATTCCGCCCTCGGGATTCCGCTGCCCATCTCCGACGACGCCGTCACCCTGCCTTTCACCATCGCCGGCAGCCCTCCCCTGCCGCAGGGCCAGGCCAATACGGCGGACTACGTCTCCACCAGCCCGCAATATTTCCGCGTGATGGGCATATCGCTGGCCCGCGGCCGCCTGTTTTCCGCAGACGATACAGCCATGACCCCAAACGTCGCGCTCATCAGCCAGGCGCTCGCCCGCCGTTATTTCCCCCATCAGAATCCAATTGGCCGGCGCATGGTTTTCGGATTTCCCCCCTATGGCAACGTCTCAAGGAAGATCATCGGCGTGGTCGGCGACATCCGCGATGTTTCCCTCGCCCAAAAGCCCGGACCCATCATGTACGTTCCCTTCGCCCAGGCTCCGTTTTGGGGAGCCGAAGTCGTGGTCAGGAGCAGCCTGCCTCCGGCTGATCTTGCGACCGCCATTCGCACCCAGACTCATCAAATCGATCCCGGCGTCCCAGTCACGAAGATGGAAACCCTTCCTGAGGCCCTGCATACATCAATGGCCGAGCCCCGACTACAGACCCTGTTGCTCGCCATTTTCGGGGCCATGGCGCTGCTCCTCGCTATGATCGGCATCTACGGCGTCATCTCGTTTTCCGTCTCACGCCGCACCCGGGAAATCGGCGTGCGCATGGCGCTGGGAGCCTCCCGCGCCAGCCTGAGCCGTCTTGTGCTTGGGGAATCGGTGAGACTGGCGCTGTTCGGCCTGGCGGCAGGCATCCCAGCAGCCCTCGTCTCAACCCACTTTTTGTCTTCGCTGCTTTTTGCTGTCGCTCCGACCGATCCCATCACCTTCGTCGCCGTTGCCGTTCTGCTCGCAATCGTGTCTCTGGCAGCTGGATTCTTCCCCGCCCGGCGCGCCATGCACATCGATCCGGTCGTTGCTTTGCGCTGGGAATAATTCCGCCCTGCGCTCACACGATCCCTCTGCGCATGCGGATTTTTGACAAACGCGGATACCGAGACGTACGGTGGTAACCGGAACGAAATCGGAATTCGCCAGAGCTTGTGCCGCTCGAACCTGCGCGGCGCCGCGAATTCTTCCGGCCCAGAATTCTTCGGCCCCTATAGAGGTTTCGTTGCCGCAGGCCTTCATCACTCGTCGGACCCGGCGATGGAGACGGCACAGCGACCCGCACTTCTCCACATACAAGAGCTAACTTTTAACAGTCCACGACGACACTTCAGGAATCGTTCCCTTAGAACTGCTCGCAATCCCAGCGACCGCGGAATGACGCCGGCACCGCGTCCGCAATCGACAGCTCACCAAAAAGCCACAGGAGGATTTTTATGGCAACGGCAGCAATCGCAGTAGCCACTATGAAGGCAGCGCAGATTGGTAAACCAGGAACAGGTTTCGAGATCGTTGAGCGCGAGATTCCTCAACCCAGTGCGGGGCAGGTGCGGATCAAAGTTCTCGCATGCGGTGTTTGCCACAGCGACGTCCTCACCGTAGAAGGCGGATGGCCCGGAATCCAGTACCCCCGCGTTCCGGGGCACGAAGTGGCAGGCGTGATCGACCAGGTAGGCGCGGGTGTTTCGACGTGGAGCAAAGGCCAGCGTGTCGGAGTCGGCTGGCACGGCGGCCAGGACAATACCTGTCCTGAATGCCGGCGCGGCGATTTCAGTAATTGCCGGAATGTGCAAATCGCAGGCATCAGCTATGACGGCGGATATCAGCAGTACATGCTGGCCCCCGTGGAAGCGCTGGTATCCATCCCTGACAGTCTCAAAGACGAGGACGCCGCACCGCTGCTCTGCGCCGGAATCACCACCTACAATGCCCTCCGCCACAGTGGTGCCCTCCCCGGCGACCTGGTTGCGGTTCAGGGGATCGGCGGTCTGGGCCACCTCGGCGTTCAGTTCGCCAACAAGTTCGGATATAAGGTCGCGGCGATCGGGCGCGGACCCGAAAACGCGTCGCTCGCGAAGAAGCTCGGGGCGCACGTGTACATCGACAGCAAAGCGACGAATGCCGCCCAGGAACTGCAGAAGCTGGGTGGAGCGAAGGTCATTCTGGCGACGGCCCCCAACTCAAAAGCGATGTCCGAGCTGATCGATGGCCTGGGACCGAACGGCAGGTTCATCGTCATTGGGGCGAGCTTCGATCCCATCGAGGTCACCCCCATCCAGCTCATCGCCGGCAGTAAGTCCATTCAGGGATGGTGGTCGGGAATACCCGCCGATTCCGAGGACACCCTGCGTTTCGCCGAGCTCAGCGGCGTTCGTCCGATGATCGAAACCTGGCCGCTCGAGAAAGCGGCCGAGGCCTATGCGCGCATGTTGAGCGGCAAGGCGCAGTTCCGCGTGGTTCTCACCATGTGACGACGAAGCCTGCGGGCACGGGTCTGCGAGTGCATCGAACCCCAGGCTGCCGTCGTCTGATGGCGTCGCCTGGAGTAAGAAATCCACGCCACAGCCTGCGCCCGCAGCTAAATCAACTCGCTCTCGCTGGCGCCGCGTAGTCCTCGAGCTGAATCGAGTTCCCTATCTTCAGAGGCACTTCAATCATCATGTTTTTCCAGGGCGTGTAAGGAAGAACCTTCCACATTTGGGTGCTTAACCAAAGCCGGAACCGCGTCCGCGGGACAAACCAGTCTGTGCCGCCGTCCGCGATCCCCTGGCACTTCTGCACAAAGTCCCGCATCCTGGTTTCATATTGCCCGAAGGCTACCCGATGGTCCCCATCGGCTTCGGCCAGCTCGCCGGCCAAAACATAGGCACCCACAACCGCCATTCCCGTTCCCATGCCCGAAAGTGGCGAGGCGCAATACGCGGCATCTCCCAGCAACACGCTGCGACCCTTCGACCAGCGGTCCATTTTTACCTGGCTGACCGAATCGAAGTAGAAGTCCGGAGCGATTTCCATCAACTCCAGCAGCCGCGGCAGCTCCCATCCCTCCTGCTGGAAGTGAGCGCGCAGGATCTTCTTCTGCTGCGCGCTGTCGCGGCGCGCGTAGTCCAGCGGTTCGGTAGCAAAGAAAAACGACGCCTTCGCTTCCCTTCCGTCGCCGCCGCTGAAGATCCCAACCTTCTTGCCGAGCGTTGCGTAATACAGTCCGGCATGGTCCAGGTTCAGGTAGTTCGGAATGGTAAAGACGCATGCGTAATAACCCAGATAACGGACAAATGCGGCCCCATCTCCAAACGCGATGGACCGGACCCTGGAGTGCAACCCGTCAGCGCCGGCCACCAGATCGAACCTGCGCTGCCCTCCACGCTGGAACTGCACATCCACGCCCCCCGCGCGTTCCTCCATCGTGGCGATGCTGTCGTCGAAGATGTATTCGGTCGTCTCCCGCGTGGCTTCGTGAAAGAGGGCTGCCAGGTCTCCCCGCAGTATTTCCAGTTCGCCGCTGGTAAATCCGTCCGGCATGCTTGCGACCTTGCGGTTGTTCGCGTCCACGATGGTGATGGCCCCGATCCGGGTTTGCTTCTCGCGCACAGCCGCCAGCAGCCCCATGCGCTCCAGCACCCGCATCGAAGCGCCGCGAAAGTCGACGGCATACCCACCCGGCCGCACCGCCGGCGCCCGTTCCACAATGGTTGGCTGGAATCCATAACGATGCAGCCAGTAGGCCAGCGCCGGACCGGCCACACTCGCGCCTGAAATGAGAACTGTTTTGTTTTGCATCACGGCCTCCCGGAATTTTGGATATTCGTGTTGTACGTTTGTCTGATACATTTGTACTATACGCGCGTCTGGTACAAATGTTCCATGGGGCCACGACATTTTTTATGAGCAACCGCGACGCTTTGCTGCTTGCGGCAAAGAAATGCCTGCTGGAAAAGGGTTATAACCGCACCACCGCCCGGGACATTGCCTCCGCCGCCGGAGTCAGCCTCGCCGCCATCGGCTATCACTTTTCCTCAAAAGAAGCTCTGCTGACTGAAGCCCTCCTGCTCGCCTTTGGTGAATGGGATCAGGACCTCCAGCAGGCCCTGCGCATCGCCGTCCCTTCCGATATTGCGCCCGCCCTGCGCTTCGAAGGCATCTGGGACAAGATCATGGCCACGTTTGAAACCCACCGCGCGCTCTGGATCGCCAATTTCGAGATCTTCGCCCAGATGGTGGCGCAGCCCGCCGCACGCAAGGCGATTACCAGCAAGCTGCATGTGGCGCGCGCCGGGCTGGCGGCGATGTTTCTGAATCGGGACGAGAGCACCATCGACGAGCGCACCGTGCGGACCATCGGGACCTTTTACCATGTGCTTCTCTCCGGCCTCGTTCTTCAGTGGCTCATGGATCCGAAGAGCGCCCTCAGCGCCAGGGATCTGGCTGAGTCGCTCCGCGCCACAGCCGCGGAGATCGAGCCGAGACGAAGGAAATCCACAGTGAAGGCCGGCGGCCACCAGGCAAAACGGCAAAAGCACTAATCCGCTCCTAATCCGCTCCCATCCCCTCGTCTTTCTCCCCTCCGCCATGGCAAGATGGAGGGCCATGCAGCAATACCGCTTCACCGCCAAAATCCAGCCCGCCAATGGCGGCGGGGCCTGCGTGCTCTTCCCTTACGACGTCCAGAAGGAATTCGGCACCAACGGCAAAATCCCCATCAAAGCCACCTTCAACGGTGTCCCTTACACCGGCACCCTCGTCCGCTACGGACACCCGCAGCACATGCTCCCCCTCCTCAAAGCCATCCGCGAGCAGATCGGCAAAGGCCCCGGCGACCCCATCGACGTCGTGGTCTGGAAGGACGACTCCGTCCGTGCCCTCGAAGTCCCCGCACCCTTTCTCGCCCGGCTCAAGCGCGAAGGTCTCCTCGCCTTCTTCGAAAAGCTCAGCTACACCCACCGCAAGGAGTACTGCCGCTGGATCACCGAGGCCAAAAAAGAAGAGACCCGCGCCAAACGTCTCGACAAGTCCATCGAGATGCTCCACAACGGCGTCAAAACCCCCGGCTAAAAATCGTCTTCCTGCTTCAAGCCGAAACACTTCACGTGGAACCAACATGAAACATCGGCATGAATAACTTTGGCGCACATGTATTTCTTGCGCTCTTCTATTCGCGATGATCGGCGTTGTTGCTTACTTTAGCGTCGTCGCAATCGGTAAATCCGGCGTTTCTCTCCCTGGCAATCCAGCGCTCTTGGGCGGGAAGAATGGCGATCCGCCCCTGCCTCTCTGCTTGCTCGCCACCATGGGCGCGCTCGGAAACGTCGCGTCTGGTCAAAGTTCATGTTCTGTACGCTCTGACCCAAAGAGTCTCAAGAAGAGATTCCTCGGACTCAAATAAAGAATGGGCGTTTATGTTGTACTGGTCGAGCAAGCCCATTACCTTCTCCCTCTCTGTCGATGGAATATCGAACTTTCCCAAAAAATCCTGTTTCGGGTTAGGGTCATCGAAGACTTTCTGATGCGAATCAAATTGCCATATCTTATTGCTTGCGCTTACACACACGGTGTAAACCGATTGCTGAAAAAAGTGCCTGTGGGGAATTCGAGTATGCCCGACGAGCGGCTCTATCATGGGCCCTCCAATAATCCCTCCTTTGGTTCCCTGGGGCCTATCGCAAAAGACGAAAACGGATCTCTTTTCGATCTTCGGGTTGGCATCACGGAATGCAAAAAAGGCAGCGACATATGGCGATAGCGACCAGTCCAAAAGGGGCGAGGGAAATCCGTGATGCCGCAAATATGAAACATACTCAAAGTGTTCACCACCAGGAAACACGTTTTGGT
>JBAUOP010000028.1:0-6539 GCA_049579805.1 Acidobacteriaceae bacterium | reverse complement strand
CACACGGTGCATCGCCATCTGGCCAACATTCTCAGCAAGATGGATGTGTCGTCACGCGCCGCAGCGGTGGCGCAAGCTTCCCGGCGCGGCCTGCTCTCCTGACGGCGCGATGGCCTGAACGGGCCATTTCGCTCTTCCACGAAAAATGACCCGTTCATGCAATGCGGATTCTGCCATATTTGCTCCATATTGAGCATAGAGGGCCGGTATTGGCTGCCGGGCGGAGGAGGAACGATGAAGAATGTCATTCCGATAATGGCAGTCCCAACTCTACACTTAGTTGCATTTGGAGGTTAAGGAAATGACCAGGTTCGCCAACATCACCGAAACCGTCGGCAATACTCCGGTCGTAAGAATCAATCGGTTATCACCCCCAGACGTGAACCTGTATGTGAAGGTCGAGGCGTTTAACCCGCTGGGATCGGTGAAGGATCGGCTTGCCCTGGGTGTCATTGAAGAGGCAGAGCGGACCGGAAAGCTGAAGCCAGGGCAGACTGTAATCGAAGCAACCAGCGGAAACACGGGCATTGGACTTGCCATGGTCTGCGCGGCAAAGGGGTACCCGCTGGTCGTTACCATGGCAGAGACATTCAGCATCGAGCGCCGCAAGCTTATGCGGTTCCTCGGCGCCAAAGTCATTATCACGCCGGCTTCAGCGCGGGCCGTAGGCATGGTGCAGAAAACCATCGAACTCGCCGAGAAACACGGATGGTATTACACCCATCAGTTTGAAAACGAAGCCAACGCCGACGTGCACTCACGCACCACGGCACAGGAAATACTGCGGGATTTCCAGAACGATCGCCTGGACTACTGGATCACCGGTTTCGGTACCGGCGGCACTCTAAAGGGGGTAGCCCGCGTGCTGGCGAAGGAAAGGCCTGAAACGAAGATCGTGGTCTGCGAGCCGGATGAAGCACCCATGCTTTCGAGCGGGATTGAGCAGCAGCGCAACGACAATGGGTCACCCGGTGCTCCTCACCCGAGTTGGAAGCCTCATCCGATGCAGGGATGGAGTCCGGATTTTGTGGCGAAACTTGCAGGCGATGCAGTCTCATCCCACCGGATCAGCCAGATTATGCGCATCACCAACGCGGATGCGATGCGGTGCAGCAAAGAGCTGCCGAAGAAGGAAGGTATCTTCGTCGGCATCACCTCCGGCGGCACGTTTGCGGGAGCTTTGCAGGTGGCAGCAAGCGCGCCAAAGGGGGCGACGATTCTTTGCATGCTGCCGGACACAGGCGAGCGCTACTTGAGCACCCCATTATTTGCGGAGGTGTCGCCCGAAATGAACGAAGAAGAGTGGGAGATCGCGCGTTCCACGCCAGGTTGCATTCTCGAACAAACGAAGTAATCTCGGGTGTAGCCGAATCACCCCAGATACTCCGGTCTTTCACCATCGCGCCTAAGGGATGGACGGAGGTGACCTCGTCGCACTCTTAGGTTCTACTGGCCGTAAGCGGCAGCATGATGCCACACGCACAAGCACCTGTTTCTGGTCCATCCAGCTCCCGTTCGATCGAACTCCCAGATGCAGGTGCGGTTCGGTTACGCGGCCAGCAGGCACGCAATAGAGGCGGCAAGACATAATCGGTAACCCGAGGGAGAAAAAGGCATGCCTGAATACAACGGTGGCGCAGAGCGCGCATCGCCACTCGCAATGGGTTCAGAGGAATTCAAGGTGCTGGGGTATCGGCTCATCGATCGCATCGCTGGATTTCTCGATTCTCTTCCCGGGCGCCGAATCACTCCAGCGGAACCGCCAGACACCGTTCGCGAGGCCCTACACGCAGAACGGAGCCTGCCGCAATTGGGCGAAGAGCCGGCATTGCTGCTGGACCGCGCTGCCGAGCTGATTCTCGAGCACTCGCTCTTCAACGGCCATCCTCGCTTTTGGGGATACATCACGTCCTCCCCTGCTCCCATCGGTGCTTTGGGCGATCTGCTGGCCTCCGCCGTCAATCCCAACGTAGGCGCGTGGCCGCTCTCACCCATGGCCAGCGAAATCGAGGCGCAGACCGTTCGCTGGATTGCCGAATTGGTCGGTTATCCCAACCAGTGCGGCGGCCTGTTTGTCAGTGGCGGCAACATGGCCAACCTTGTTTGTTTTCTTGCGGCACGACAGGCAAAAGCCGGCTGGGATGTGCGAAAGACGGGGATGAACGGTTCACGGCTGCGCGCCTACTGTTCAAAGGAAACCCATACATGGATACAAAAGGCCGCGGATATTTCGGGCTTGGGCACTGACGCAATCCGCTGGATCGCCGTGGATGATCAAGGCCGGATGGCTCTGCGAGCTTTGCGAGAACAGATCGAGACGGATATCGCCGCCGGAGATCGGCCGATCCTGGTCGCCGGCACCGCGGGCACCGTCAGCACAGGTGCGGTGGACCCGTTGCCGGAACTGGCCGAGCTCTGTCGCGAGTTCGATCTCTGGTTTCATGTCGACGGCGCATACGGAGCACTGGCAGCGGCTTTGCCCGAAGCCCCCTCTGCACTTTCTGCGTTGAACGAAGCGGACTCGGTTGCCGTGGACCCGCATAAATGGCTGTACGCGCCGCTGGAGGCTGGCTGCGCCCTGGTGCGCGATCCGCAACTACTCCGCGACGCGTTCGCCTATCATCCTCCCTACTACCATTTCGGAACGGAGGCAATCAATTACTTCGATCTCGGTCCGCAAAACTCCCGTGGGTTTCGAGCGCTCAAAGTCTGGCTCGCACTCCAGCAAGTCGGGCGCGATGGCTCCGTTCAGATGATCCGCAAGGACATCGCACTGGCCGACAAGTTGTTTGAAGAGGTCGGGCGCTTCCCTGAACTCCAGCCTTTGACTCACTCCCTCAGTATCAGCACATTTCGATTCGTTCCAGCGGATCTCCGTTGCGGGGGCGACGACAAGGAAACCTATCTCGATCAACTGAACTCCGAGCTCTTGACGCGCCTCCAGAACAGCGGTGAGGCCTACCTTTCCAATGCCATCGTTCAAGGGAGGTTCGCGCTGCGCGCCTGCATCGTAAACTTTCGCACCTCTGATGGGGATATTGACGCACTGCCGCATTTAGTCGTCCGCCTAGGAAGGGTTCTGGATGCAGAGTTGCGGAGCAACGCCCGACCTTAGTGACGTACTACGGGTTCGCGGATGTCAGGTGTTGTGAACAGGGCGAGTCGCTCACCGACCCCTGAATCCGCTTCAAAACACGTCGCACCGCTTTTTCCATCGCTCCTGGAGCGGGCCGGAGGGCCTCCGGAAGCAAGGTGCTGTCCGATCGAATGGGACCATTGTTTTCCGGAAACAAGAGCTCTCCCTGGACAGTTCCGGCTCCTATCCATTCGAGCAGTTCCTCGCTGGTTGCGGCGATTACGGCCGCCGAGCATCCGATGCTGTCAACCGGCGCGATCCGGCCCTTCTCCTTCAGAACCTGCACCATTGCTTCAGCCCAATCCGGCAAGCCCGGAAGGCCAAGCCGATGCACCAGCGCCGCCCAAACCTCGTTTGGCTCCGGCCGTAGAACAAAGGTACGCGACAGCGACTTCATTCCGCGCAGTTCTTCGGAGAGCGCGATCATGTGTCGCACGGCCTGTTCTCTGCCGGGAATGCTGATGCTGCCCCGGCAGCACATTGCCCCCTCGCCCAGCATGATCTCCTGCGTCTCTCCACTCGGAAAGGTGAGCCGGAACCGCGCCTGCTCATAGATCGCGGCCGTGATCGCTCCGACATCCGAATCGTTTCCGAAGATGCTGAGCAGGTGGCCGTCCTCGTCTTCGCCGATGTAGTGGCTCACGCGTACTCGGATCCGCGTCGCGATCTTCTCCGTGTGGCGCTCGTACTCAAGGACTCCCATCCTCAGATGCGCATTCTCCATCGCCGTCTCCCTCCGTCGGAGCGCTTTCCGTGAGCTTCATGACCTTGCCGGTGACGTAGAGCAGGCGGAGTTCGTTCGACCATTTCTCGCGGCGGCGGATAATCTTCGTATCACCGTCCTCTTCATGGAACTCCGAGACATGCTTGACCGATCGCCAGCGCGCGATGTGCCTGCCTTCCCCCTGTCCAAACACGCCATTGAGCAACCCGGCCGTACACAAGAGGCCAACATGCCCGCCGTGCAGTGGCGTGATGGGCCGGCCGATGGCCGTGTCCTCTCTCGGGAGAAGAACCTGCGCCGCCTGTTTCCATGCGGCGGAACCTGGCAGCAAGTCTTCCAGCGCGTTGTAAGGAAGGCCGCGGTAGGTCAACGCCGCCTCGCCCGAGCGAGGCACAGCGAAGGGCTCGACGACCTCTCGGCCGAGATCGGGTAGCCTCTCATATCCCCCATGTCCGGCAAGCGCTCTTGCCCGTCGCAAATTCTCCTCGTGGGCTGTACCGCGGACATTCCGCCGCACGCCTAAGACGACAATCTGCCGGAAGCGAACGGACTCTGGATCTGTCATCCGAAACGCGCTGATCCCCGTAAAGTTCGCACTCAGGATGCCGGCGCAATCGGCGAGCTGGTCGAAAGGGATGACAAACACCAGGACACCGTGCTGGACCAGCCAGTGATGGGAGTGTTCGAGGAACAAACGCTCCATGCGGCGATTTCCGGTCAGATTGATTTCGGTATCGTACGGCGGGTTCAGATAGAGCAACGAGAAGCTTTCGGCCTTGGCATGGCAATCGAACGCGTTGCCCTGAATCATCCGTATCCCGGTTTTCGCGGCCTCTTCGGCACGCTCGGTATCGAGTTCCACTCCGTAGCGATCCACTCGTGCATCAGTCGTAATCAGGTTGAGCGCGGTTCCTTTGCCGGCGCATGGATCGACCACCGAACTTGGTCCTGAAAAATTGAGTAAAGACCGGATGCTCTGTGCTTCGCGCGGCGGTAGGGGGTAATAGCCCATTTTGAGGCGGGCTGCGCTGCGGGCCATGGGCGTCTCCTTTGCGGTGGCCTTCGAGTTGTGGTGCGATTATGATTCAGGATCACCGTCACCGGGTCGCTCCTTGTCCCGTTCCTGAACGGCGGACGGATCGAGGTCCGGCCGCACATCGATTGAGTCGCCGCTTCCTGCAACGGGTTCATCTCGCCCTGAACCGAGCCATGGAAATCGCTCTTCGAGCAGAGCCAGAACGCGTTCAAGCAATGTCTGAGATCCCCTTTTCCTGGGTCCCATGCAAATCTCCTGAAGTGGTTTCACGATGCGAACGAGCGAGCACTGAGTCTGCCTCCCGGAACAACCTGCGCGAAGCGACTCCGCGTTTTGCGCGTAGGCATCGCGCGGGTAGCCGCGGTCATGCCGGCGTAAAATTCTGAGCTGGCCCTTATGCGCTCACGGCCCTCACCAGCGAAAGCCTGGTCTGCCGGGCGCCTTGCGATGGTGGATCGGGCCTGCCATCGAGGATTGGTTCGAGGCGCACAACTCGATCGCTGCCGCACATACGACACTGGTTGGGCCGCGAATTGGAAACAGTGAGACAGGCCCTGCAGTAGACCGCATGCTTCATCGGGATACCGCAGATGCCCCTGTCAGTGGGATGTTCGAACAATTTTGCCATTGGGATTTTGCGCCTCCTTTTTTGCGGCAACAGACATTGAAATCCGGCCGCCACTCTGGAAGGCGCAATCTCCATCCGTCAGCCGGAGGATCCTGAACCGATCGACGCCCGCAGCCTCGATGATCAGTTCCTTATGGCCTTCACAGAAGACTTCCGTGTCGATCAACCACGCTGCCCGGCGGCGGCACATGGAGCAATCTGTGACTCTCATTGAGTCGACCTCAAAAGCGAAGAGGGGCGCGATCTCTCGCAACCCCTCTTCTTCCGGATCGTTGGCGTCTATCGATTAGGCGGCGGGCCTTCTCGATTGCGCCTCAATCATGTGTTCAACGAGCTTTGCCAGGACCCCGAAGTTCGGGATTTCGTCCAGCCTCCGCACGGCCAAACCGTCAAGAATCCCGTAGAACTCGGTTTCCGCGATTTCTGAGGCTACTCGGCGCACCTGTGCCATGCCCCGGACCCCGCTCTCCATCCACTTCAGCACCTCCTGCTGCGCGTGCTGATTGGGGATTTCCCGCGCAGACCGAACCCGCGCTACCGACCCCAGGATGTTGCTGTAGAGCAGCTGCCCGAGGTCCCGCCGGCACCCTTCGATTTTGCCGGTGACGCTGGCGTCTAGCGGGCCTTTCGATGCTGCGCTGACACCATTGCCGGTCTTCTGTCCAGCCGCTCCATTCTGGGCGGGGGCACGCCTCTCACTCGCGGGGAGTGCCCATGACGGAAGTGTCGGAGTCTCCCGTGGGTGCTTGTATTCGTCGAGGTCCACCCACATTTCGCCGAATTTGTAGAAGTAGCGGCCCAGCCCAAAACAGGAACAGGCGCGCTTGAAAGCCTGTGCTTCGAAGGCGTAATCAACCTTGTCGATTTCGTCGATGAGCAGGACGCAGGGTGATTTCGGTACTGTAGTCTGGCCCAGCAGCGGCAGTTAAGTTTGGCCCACCTGAGGAGACTGGGTACGCTTCGTGGATGGCACGGAAGAAGCGTAGCTGGCTGAGCAGGAGGGACAAGGTGGAGC
>JBAUOP010000027.1:0-78562 GCA_049579805.1 Acidobacteriaceae bacterium | reverse complement strand
ACCGTCAACACTCCGATTGTTCCCTACATCCAGGTGAACGGCGGAGCGTGGACAGAGGAGTCCAGTGTGACTGTGGCTCCGGGGGCGACGGTGAACCTGGGACCGCACCCGGTCAGCGGCGGCACCTGGAGCTGGACCGGGCCGAACGGCTTCTCGTCCACCTCGCGGGTCCTCTACGGTATCCCGCTGGCGGTTGGGGCGAATACCTTCACGGCCACCTACACCAATGCAAGCGGAGCGCAAAGCACCCAGGCTTTCACTATCACGGTGAATTAGAGGAGTTTCCCTTTTCGGAATCCCGGCTGCGCCCCGCGCCAGACAGAATCCGTGGGGGGATTCTGTCTGGCAGGCGGGGGGAAATTCAATTTTTTTGGTTAACTTTCGTTAAGTCTGCTGATTTGAAGCATTTGTCGAATTCCGGAGGAACCCCCTCAGGACAAGAGCTTGCTCCTCTAATACTTGCGAGGGGGCGCCTCCGTTGCGGACTGTGTTGGCCTGGATGGAGTCGGCGCAGTGGAGGACGCTCCTGACCAGGGATTGGGCTTCGAGGACCCGGCGGCGGTTCTCGATGGCTTCGAGGAGGCGTCCGGCGGAGCGGTGGGAGAGGATGTGCTCGGCGACGCCATGCATGAGGTTGCCGACGGCGTCCTGGAGGTCCTCGGTGTCGAATTCGGGGATGCGGTTGTGGAGGCCGCGCCAGTAGAGACTCATCTCGGCGCGCTCGGCTTCGGGGGTGACCGGAGTGAGGGGCCGGGTTTTGGGGCCGCGTCGGAGGAGGGCTTCCGGGGAGTGGTGGCGGCAGAAGTGGGAGAAGGGCCGGGCGAAGTTGCCGCAGGGCTGGCCGTTGTCGAGGGTAAAACGGCAGGCGATGAACACCGGGAAAACCTCCATAACGGAAGAAGCCTCGCTTTTGGCGAGGCTTCTGTCGGATCTATTTCTAACCATTATCAGGATGACGGACGGGGATTGTTAGGGCAAGGGAAAAGTGAGGGTTGGGGGGTACGAAGGTAAGGGTGTGTCCCTCGCTTTTGCTAAGGCATCTGCCGGTAGCCTGCGAACGGTGCGCGGATGGTTCACCATGAGGACTCGGCTCGGGGCGGGGCCTTTGGCGGTTCCGTCCCCTTACGACTTGACAGCTTGTAACGGCTTTAGCACGTAATTCAGGAAAGACAGTCTCATCTCTCGCCGTTCATCGCCCGTCAGGTTTCTGCCCAGCAACGCTCGGCAAGTCCCCAAGAGCCTGCTGTCGTATTCCGCTGGAACCTGCTTGGAATTCGACAGGACGGCTGCTAGACGCTCCACATCTTCAGTCGTGTCATGGGCGAGAGTCTGCTTGATCGCGGAGTCGATGACAACGTGGATGTCTTTTTCCGCTTCGCCTTTGACCTTGCCAGCAACTTTTGACGCGAGAGGGGCGGATGCAGCATGTACTTGCGCGGAAATCACAGCGATGGTTGGCGTCGGCTGCACGTTTTGCTGTGCCACGACGCTCAGAAACTTTGAAACATCGGCTTTCGCGATTTCGTGTACCGTGTCTACTTCTTGCCTCAGAAGGGGAGACTGTGACACCCGAGTCGGTTCAAGGCCGACCAAATGGACGCGCACCCCGAAGCTCTGAGCGATTTGTACCGCGATTCTGATGTCAATGTCGCTTGCTACGATGGTCGCGTTGCATATTGATTGATTGCGGGCCAGTTCGATCAAATCGGTGACGAGCAGAGAATCGACCTCTTTTTGCTCGCCCGCGCTGTTAATCCATCCGAGCCGAAGCTTCACGTCCGGCATATTGGCGATCAATTGATGGTTAACGGTCGCTCCGTTTCGCGCGCCGTCGTACCAATAAACGCGGAGAATCTCCACAGTTGGGCTTTGAGAGGCCGCCAGCGCCTTTAGCTGCACTAGAATCTCAGCTTCGTTTAGCTTCAGATTTTTTCGGTCTGATTTCTGTCCGAGGAGGGAAACTGAACCTTGGGCGAATACATAGCCAGCGTCAACAAAGATCGCGTGCCGTTTCATAAGGAACCCCTTAATGACTACGGGGCCCCCGCAGGAGCCCCTAAATAGTCCGGTGCGGCACAATAGTTAAATAGGCACACACCGGCAAAACGAGCATAGCACAGGTAGACTGCAGGTTCAAGCGGGTGTTCAAATATTGCCAGCGCAGTTCGGTGGAGGCTGCGGCTATCGGGGCATGACCCAACTTCCTTATATTCCCGATCTTGCCGATGGGGGCTCCCGCACCTTTCGAGGATCGCCGCTAGGGGGTGGGGGGGTGGCATGGTCCGTCATGCTTTCGGACTCGGATCGCGTGCTCGCAGTCTCCCCGGGGCCCGGAGATGAGAAATGCAGGTCCATTCGACTCGCGCCTGAAGTGCTGTTGCGCAAAAAGCGCGCAACAAATTTGGAAAGCTCCCTCAGGATGACAGAGCTTTCTTAAAATCCCTCATTTTCGCGGTTGCCATATTTGAAATCCCTCATTTTCGCGGTTGCTCTATGTCGGTACTGCCTGGCGCAGCGCCGGACGCGGACCGAAAGAGGGTCGCTGGATGGGTCCAGGGCCTATCGGCATACTATAGGGAAGCCTTGCGTTCGAGCGATTGGTGTTTTTTCAGCGCGCCTGTGCACCGGGAATGAGAAATGCAGTCCCCGTTCGGCTCGCCCGCTAGCGCGGACTCGCCCAGGGCAGGTTATTCGACTCGCGCCTGAAATGCTGTTGCGCCAAAAGCGCGCAACCAATTCGGAAGGCTCCCTCAGGGATGACAGATCTCTCTTAAAATCCCTCATTTTCGCAGTTGCCATATTTGAAATCCGTCATTTTCGCGGGAGCTCTATGTCGATACTGCCTGCCGCGGCGCCGGACGCGGACCGAAAGAGCTTCGCTGGAAGGCTCTATGACAGATCCGTGACGTATGGACGCGTCGCGATCCGGCATGGCTGACGCAATTCTCTGATTCCTGGGGGGATTCTGGTGGGCGCAGCAGGATTCGAACCTACGACTTCCACCGTGTGAAGGTGGCACTCTACCGCTGAGTTATGCGCCCTTTGCGGTGGGTGGGACTCGATCAGAATAGCAAAAAAACAGCGTTCAGCGTGCAGCGTGCAGGGTTCAGAAACCCTGGATCTTCCTGAGATGACAATTCCGCCCAAAGGTAGAATGATCAGGCACGTATGGCCTTTCGTCCCGCGTCGCCTGAGCCGGAGGATTCGCGAGAAATGAAGGACTTCCGCGATCCGGAGGACGCCTGGGATGTGTCCGGGCGGGCGGAGGAGGCGGGGGAGGGCCAGAGAGAGGGAAACAACCCCCGGGACGAGGAGGGCCGCGACGATCCGGAAAATGAGGCCCCCGAAAATGAGGGCCTGGAGAATGAGGGCCTGGACGACGCCGAGAGCGACGAACTTTCCCCGCAACTCCACGACCCGAACGGGGTTAGCACGGGTATGGCGACTGCGGCTCTCAATACGGGGGTGTTGCAGGGACGGCCGGCCAACGGCGGTACGCGGTCGGCTGCGGGTGCGGCGGACTGGCGGACGATGACCGACGCGGAGATCATGCTCCGGGTGGGGGAAGGCGATGACGCCGGGTACAGCTTCCTGATCGAGAAGTACCGGAAGCCGATCATCAACTTCATGTACCGCATGGTGCACAATCAGGCGGTGGCCGAGGAGCTGGCGCAGGAGGTCTTTCTGCGGGTGTACCGGTCGCGGCAGACGTATCGGGCGGAAGCGAAGTTCACGACGTGGCTGTACCGGATCGCGACGAACCTGGGCGTGAATCACGCGCGGGACACGAAGTACGAGCGGTCGGCGCAGACGGTGTATCTGGACCAGGCGGATCCGGAGACGGGGACCACGCCGGATGTGGCCGATTTGCATGCCAGCGCGGAAGAAGACCTGGTGCGGGACGAGCGGATGCAGGCGATCCGCAAGCACGTGATGGCGCTGCCGGAGCGGCAACGCACAGCGGTATTGATGCATAAGTATCAGGGTCTGGATTACAAGGAGATTGGCGCGGTGCTGAAGCTGAGCGAGTCGGCGACCAAGTCGCTGTTGTTTCGGGCGTATCAGACGCTGCGGGAGCGGCTGAAGGAATTTGTGGAGCAGGATTGATGGATGGGGGAAGGGTTTTATGATTTGCCGGGAAGTGCAAAAGCGGTTGCCGGACCTGCTGCTGGACCGGGAGCGGGTACCGGTGGAGGTGCGCGCGCATGTGGCGGACTGCGCGGAGTGCGGGAAGGAGCTACGGGCGCTGGAATCGACGATGGCGCTGATGGACGGGTGGGCGGCTCCTGAGATTTCGCCGTACTTCGATGGGAAGATGGCGGTGCGGCTGCGCGAGGAACAGGCGGCGGCTCCGGCGGGGTGGCTGGAGCGGATGCGGACGCGGATGCTGTTTGGGAATTCGATGCACCTGCGGCCGCTGGCTGCGGCGGCGCTGGCGCTGGCCGTGGCGGTGGGCGGCGGAATGTATGCGGGGTTTGAGGGGCTGGGGCATCAGGCGCAGCCGACGCCGGTGCAGGCGGCCTCGCCGGTGATTCAGGATTTACAGTCGCTGGATGAGAACCAGCAGGTGTTTCAGCAACTGAATGCGATGGAGCAGGACACGAGCGACAACAGCGGAGCGAAGAACGGCAACTTGTAAATCGGAACGGCAGGGGAAGACGGGCGAAGGCTGATGGAGAAACAAACAACAAGCCGGCCCGGGGACGTTGGTAGTCTGCTTTGGGAAAGCCGGAGTATGACCCACGAAAGGCCAACCAGGACGCAGGGCGCGCAGCCCGGACGCAGGATTGCGTTCGCGCTGGCGCTGGTCGTGTCACTGGCGATGCTGGGCAGCCCCGGAGCGTGGGCGCAGCATCATGAAGGCGGAGGGGCGCGGCCGGCGCGGAGCCAGGGAACGCGGCCGGCTCCGGCACGGCGGCAGAAGCCGAGTCCGATGCGGCCGGCGGCTCCGAACCGGAATGCGGGCGAGAGCGGGGATCGGGGCGGAGCGACTGGGAACTTCGGCGCGCGGACGGGGTCACCGGCGGTCCTGCGTCCGGGTGGCATGGGTCCGGGGGGCATGGGTCCGGGGGGCATGAGTCCGGGGACGAACGGATTTCGACAGCCGGGCGCGGATACGGGTTTCGGGCGACGGCCGGGGCAGGAGCATCTGCCGCAATGGCTGAATCAGCACCAGAACCTGTCTCCGCAGCAACAGGAGAACTTATTGCGGCGCGAGCCGGGATTCAATCGCCTGGCGCCGGACCAGCAGCAGCGGGTGATGAACCGGCTGCGGACCCTGGATGCGCGGCCGCCGGAGCAGCGGGAGCGGTTCGCGGAGCGCAACGAGATGTTCGAGCGGCTCTCGCCCGAGCAGCGGCAAAATGTGCGCGCGGCTTCCCAGGCGGTGCGGCAGATGCCGGAGGATCGGCGGCGGATGGTCGATCGGGCCTTCAACGACCTGAGGCAGATTCCGTCCGATCAGCGGCAGGCAATCCTGAACTCGGCGCGCTTCGACGCCACCTACACCCCGCAGGAGCGGCATGTGCTGGGCAGTTTGTTGTCGATTGAGCCGTATGAGGGCAGGCAATAGGGAACAGGCAATAGGGAATAGGGAATGGGGCGCTCCGGGCGGAGCGCCCTTTGTACCGGTGGCGGCTCCGCTACTTGCGGAAGAAGTTTCTTGCGAGGAAGAGGACGTTCGCAGGCCGCTCGGCGAGACGGCGCATGTAATAGGGGTACCACTCCTCTCCAAAGGGCACGTAAACGCGAACCCGGTAGCCCTCCTGCACGAGGGAGCGCTGCAGGTCGCGGCGAATGCCGTACAACATCTGAAATTCAAACTGCGAAGGATCGATTTTGCGCTCGCGGGCGAAGTTTTTCGTGGCCTCGATCATGGCCGGGTCGTGGGTGGCGATGCCATGAAAGACGCCGCTGGGCAGCAGCATCTGCATCAGGGCGACGTAGTTGCGATCAACGTCGGCTTTGCCGGGGAAGGCGAGGTCGGCGGGCTCCTGATAGGCGCCTTTGCACAGACGGACGCGGATGCCGTCGGAGAGGAGCGCCGCGATGTCGCCGGCGCTGCGGCGGAGATAGGCCTGGATGACGATGCCCACGTGGCCGCGGAAGTCCGGTTTGGCCTGGAGGCGGCGGACCAGGTCAATGGTGGCCTGGGTGTAGGGGGTGCCTTCCATGTCGACGCGCACGAAGGACCCAATGGCAGCGGCGTGCTGGACCAGACCGGAGACGATCTCCTCGGCGAGGTCGAGGCCGAGGTCCATGCCCATCTGGGTCAGCTTCAGGCTGACATTCGCGTCGAGTTTGGAGGGCCCGATGGCGTCGAGGAGCCAGTGGTAAACCTGCGCGGACTGGCGGGCCTGGGCGGGGCTGGCGACATTTTCGCCGAGGCTGTCGAGGGTGACAGCCAGGCCCTGGGCGCCCAGAGCCTGGGCAGCGGTCATTGCGTCTTCTATACGGAAGCCGGCGACAAAGCGAGAGGACATGCGCCGGCCGAGGGTGGAGCGCTCGGAGAAGCGGCGAAGGCGGGCGTTGTGGGAGAGGCCGATAAAGGTCGAGCGCAGCAGGGACATTGGACTCCAGGTTAGGGCAAACAGATCATTCTTGCACAAGGCAGACTTGCAGAGGCAGAGCAATTTCAGCGGGCAGGCGGGGGAGCAGCAGGGATGCCCATTTCCACAACGCTGGAAGAGGGTGTGGAAAACCTGGGACGAAACTGGCGCGCGATGGCGTCACCATAGTTTTATGCACGGGGTTACTGTGGGAACAGTTGCCCTTTATGAACGGCCATCCGTGATCCTGCTCAGTGAGCCAGGATGCCGGAGTGAGAACCGATTATGTCCACTATGTCGAGCGAACTGAGGCCGCCTATGTCCGCGCGCCAGGCCGTTATTCCCGATCGGAGCCCGTGGCCGGTGATCCTGGTGGGACGCGATCATTCTCTGTTGAGGGTCCGCCAGGCGGCGATGGAACGGAGAGGGGTCGGGGTGCACTCGATGTCGCCGGAGCAAGCCGAGTTTCCGGCGCACGATGGAAAGCCGCGCCTGTGGGTGCTGTGCGGGAGCATCGAAGAGGCCGCGCTGGTGTTTCTGGCCTGCACAATCCGGCGGTACAGTCCGGGGAGCCGGCTGTTTCTGGTGGAGTGGGTGCGGCCGGCGGGCGCCGAGAGGTGCCTTTTCCATCGAGTGCTGGACCGCGAAGCCGATGAGGACGCTCTGGCCGAGGCGATCCGGAACGGCTGGAAGGCGCCGACGACCGAGATGGGCGACTAGTCGCGAACTACGCGGCAACCGGGGTGACTTCGAGAGGGTCACCCGGGTTGGTGCACCTGCGTTTTCGGCTTCCCACATCTGCCAAAATCTGGCAGATATGGGGCACCCGTCATTGCTCAGAGAAAATGTAACCGCGGTCAGCGCTTTTTCGGGGGAGAGACTTTTTTCTTCGCCGGAATCTTCGCCGGAATCCTGGCGATGACAGGCGGCTCGCCCTGTGCGATCTCGCGGTTGTGAACATCGTCGGAGTTGCGATCGACCATGGTGAGGACGACGCCGTCGATGCGGTTGTCGAGGGTGCGGTAGGGGGTCATGCGCAGGGTGGACCAGACGCCATCGTCGCTCTGCACCTGAACGTGCCGGGGCTGGACTTCCTGCATGACCTGGAGCATGGCTTCCTCGATGGCGCGCGCATCCACTTTGAGATTCAGGCGGGGAATGGGGCGGCCGACGTCGCTGGCGGCAAGGCCGAGGATGCCGGCGGCCTGAGGCGTAAAGCGGCGGACGACGAGGTCGGAGCTGACCATGACCATGGGCAGGTTGACGCTGTTGAGGAGGTTGGTGAGGTCGTTGTTGAGCTGAGTGAGGAGATCGTTGCGGTGCTGCATCTCCTCGTTGACGGTGTGGAGTTCTTCGTTGGCGGATTCGAGCTCTTCCTTGGAGGTCTGCAGCTCTTCGTTGGTGCTCTGCAGTTCTTCGTTGCCGGACTGAATCTCCTCGTTGGCGGACTGCAGCTCTTCGTTGGTAGCTTCCTGCATTTCAATGATGGACTGCAGGTATTCGCGGGTGGCGGCGAGCTCCTGACGGAGCTGCTCGATCTGTTTGTCCTTTTCGGCGCGCTCGGTTTCGGTGAGGGGCTGGGTGTCGGTGTCGGGGGTGGCATCAGCCAGCGAAGCCATCGGCTCGAAGATGACGAGATAACTGTGCTGCTGCTGGATGGGCGGGCGGAAGGGCAGGACGCGCAGGCAGGCCAGGTGGCCGTCGCCGTCGCCGTTGCTTTCCGAATGCACGTTCTTCTTTTCGACTTCGAGACCGGATCTCTTCGCCTCTTCGATAGCGGCCTGCAGCACAAAGAGCAGCCCGGGACGGGCCATTTTGAGAAGGTTGAGGCTGGCCTTGCCGGGCGCCAGCTCGAGAAAGCCGCCGGTGCGGCCGCGGGTCTGGAGAATTTCCATCTGTTCGTTGACGACAACGGCCGGCGGAGCATAGCGAGACAGGAGCAGACGGTCGGCTTCCCGCTGGAGCTCGATGGGCCCCTTGAGGGTGTCAGGAGGCTTGCTGGGCGGCGCGGGCATCTCCTGAACGCGGTCATGGTCCACCGCCCCCATGGAGAAGCCGAAAGTGACGGGGGTTGCTACGAGCTTCTTGCGATAGATCTTCTGCTTTTTGTCGGCCATTTCAAAGATATCCGAACCCGCGCCCAGCAGGCCTTCCGTGTTGCCGATTATAAGGAAGCCGGTCGGGTTGAGGGCGTAATGGAAGATGGGGATAACGCGTTTCTGCAGGGTCTGGCTGAGATAGATCATGACGTTGCGGCAACTCACCAGATCCATCCGGGAGAAGGGGGGATCGCTGAAGATGTTCTGGGTGGAAAAGACGCAGAGGTCGCGGATGGTTTTGCTGATCTGGTAGCCGCTCTCGGTTTTATGAAAGAAGCGGCGCAGGCGCACGGGGCTTACGTCGGTTTCGATGCTCTCTTTGTAAACGGCGGCGCGGGCACGCTGGACAGCGGCTTCACTGAGGTCGGTGCCGAAGATCTGGATGGGGACTTCGGCGCGCTCCTCGCCGAGGAACTCGACGAGCGAGATGGCGTGGGAATAGGCCTCTTCGCCGGTGGAGCAGCCGGGGACCCAGATGCGAACCGAAGCGTTGGGATTGCGGGACTGGAGAATGGCCGGGTAGACGATCTGCTTCAGGGCCTCGAAGACCTCGGGATTGCGAAAGAATGACGTGACGTTAATGAGCAGGTCTTCGTAGAGCTGATGGATCTCGTTGCGGTCGCGATGGAGGAGGGCCACGTAGTCGGCGAGCTTCTCGATTTTGTGGAGCACCATGCGGCGCTGGATGCGGCGGCCGATGGTGGGGGGCTTGTACTCAGAGAAATCGACGCGGGTGGCGCGGCGCAGCAGGCGGAAGATCTGGTTCATCCATATATCGGTGCCGTCGTCTTCCCCGATGGAGCGACCGAGAGCCCCGGCGACGTAAGGATGATTGCGGACGCGGGCCAGCTCGGAGGCGATTTCTTCGGGGGGCAGGATGAAATCGACACAGCCGGCGGCAATGGCGGAAGCCGGCATGCTGTCGTACTTGGCGGAACGGGTGTCCTGGGCGAAGGTGATGCCGCCCTCGCCTTTGATGGCGGAAAGGCCGAAGGTTCCGTCGGACGCGGTGCCGGAGAGGATAACGCCGATGGCGTTGGGGCCGTGGGCCGCGGCCAGGGAGCGGAAGAAGATGTCGATGGTGGCATTGACGGAGCGGGGCTGCTCGCGGTCGGCGATCTGGAGGCTTGTGCCGGCGATGGTCAGCTCGCAATTGGGGGGGATGACATAGACATGGTCAGGCTGGACCTGCATGTCATTGTCAATCTCCACCACCGGCATGTTCGTGTTGCGGGCGAGGATCTGGGTAATGGCGCTTTCGCGCTGGGGATCGAGGTGCGGGACCAGAATGTAGGCCATGCCGAGATCGGGGAGGAGGTGTTTGAAGAGGACGGTGAAGGCTTCGAGTCCGCCGGCGGAGGCGCCGATGCCGACGATGGGGAAGGTGTTGTTTAGGATCCGGGCTGCGGCGGAGACCTTCCTCGCAGGATCAGCGGGCCCGGAGTGTGCGGAATGAGAGACTGGCTTGCGTGGGGTCATCCGATCGACCAGCTTTCAGGGGCTTGCCGGAACGGCGGGTGCGAAGAGCGGCACGTCCATGCCGAGATTATAGATCGCAGCCAGGACTGGAAAGCCCTTGCAATCTGCGGAGTTAAAGTTGTCGAGGAATGCACGGCCGCACGCGAATCCCCTGCGAATCAGTGACCGCTTTCGAAGGCCTTGATTTCATGGCGAAGCCGATGCAGGGCCGAACATACATCCTGCATGAGCGCGAGATTGTTGGTGCGGAGCATGTGGGAGGTTTCAATCTGCGCGTTGAGCGCGGTCAGGGCTTCAAGAGAACCTCGGCCTCTGGAGGAGTCGCCGGGGAGCAGAGACAGGGTCCGCAGGGCAGCGGAAGAAGCGGACGCGGGAGGACGGCTGGCGCAGCGCAGCGCGACCCAGGCGTCGAGATCGGAGGGGCGAGCGAGGATGGCTTTCTTGTTGGAACCCTGGGGTCGCCGGACCGGGAGGGCGAAATCCTGTTCCCAGCGCTGGACGGTACGGACGCCTTTGCCCATATATTGGGCGATATCTTTCCAGGACGTGAGGACGGCGGGCCGGTTTGTGCTGTTACCAAGGTTCATCGTTCAGCTCCAGGAGTGCGACAGCGATTGAGGATAATCCCAAAAGGCCTGTATTCGGTGGGAGTTCTTTCCATTCGCGATAGATGCCTGTGGTAATACGAATTTTCCCCTCTTCTATATCACACTTCCTGGCAGACTTTCAGCCCGATAGCCCGCACAAGCGATGGCGCAGCCATCGCGGCGAGAGAGGGAGCGCGGATGCTCCCGGACTTTCTGGTCCATGTGAACCCAGAGATCGACGAGCTGGCGGCCGACTGATTGCGTCGGGCGCTATTCTGAACAGCGATGCGGCTGTTTATCGGAATTGCGCTGGACGAAGAGGCGAAAAGCGCGCTTGAGGCTGTGCGGGAGCGGCTCGGGGGGCCTTCATCTCATGAAAGCGATCTGCGATGGCCGTCGCCTGAGAGCTGGCATGTGACGCTGCAGTTTCTGGGACAGACGAGCGAGGAGGCGGCGCGGTGCGTTGCGGAAAAACTGGGCACGGTGCGCGCGGAGCGGGTTCCGGTGCGGATCGCGGAGCTGGGATTTTTCGAGCGGGCGGGCGTCTTCTGGGCGGGCGTGGCGCTCACGCCGGAGTTGCTGGCGCTGCAGCAGAAGGTGGTGGCGGCGACGCGCGGATGTGGATTTGTGCCGGAAGATCGGGCGTATCGGCCGCACATCACGCTGGCGCGGGTGAAAGGACGGGGCGGGGCGCGGACGATGGGTTCGGCGCTCTCTCTGCTGCGGAAGGCGGTGCAGCGAGCCCACCCTGTCCGCGAACCGCACGCGGACAAGGATGGGGCACCCGGGGGATGGGTGCTGGCGGAGTTCGTGGCGGGGGAGTTCGTGCTGTATGAGTCGTTCCCGGGACCGGAGGGGTCGCGGTATGAGGTGCGGGAGCGGTGGGCTTTAGGGATAGCCGGTAGCTGAGAGCGGGGGTGATTCGCTGGCAGCGGGCTAATCGACGGCCTGGACTGCGCGGGCTCCGAGGAGCGATTCAGCTTTGTCGATGAAGGCGCGGTCGGCGGCGACCTTGATGCCTTCCGGCTCCATGACGACGCAGTATTCGCCGGGCTGTTCGACATTGAGCATGACGCGCGCGGGACCCGGCGCGGCGACGACCAGATCGCGCAGCTCGACGAGGGTGGTTTCGCTGACGCGGTCCAGAGGGATGCGGATGCGGACGTTGTTGGGAAGGCGGATCTTCACATCTTCCAGCGCCTGGATGGCGGAGACGCAGAGCTTGGGGGCGGAATCTTCATCGGCGCGAAGCTGACCGCGGACGAGCACAGGGACTTCGATGCGGAGGGATTCGGCCAGGCGCTCGTAGTCTTTGGGGAAGCAGATGAGTTCGATTTTGCCGCTGGCGTCTTCGAGGGCGGCCTGCGCGTAGAGATCGCCGGAGCGTTTGGATTTGGCGACCTTGAGGCCGAGGAGGACGCCGGCGATGGCGATTTCGTTTTCGGGCGCCTGGCCGCGGCGTCCGCTGGAGGGCGCGGGTTTCGTTTCGAGCGCGGTGGCGATGTCGAGGACGCCGGGGAGGTTGCGGAGCTTCTCAGCGTATTTGTCGAGCGGGTGGCCGGAGACGAAGAAGCCGAGGACTTCTTTTTCAGAAGCGAGGCGCTGGCTCTCTTCCATGTCGGGGACGTTGGGGAGGTCATCGCCTTTGGCGGCGGGGGTGTGCGAGTCAAAGATGCCGAAGAGACCGGACTGGCCGGCAGCCACGTCACGCTGGGCTTTTTGCGCGCGCTCCATGATTTTGTCGACGGCGGCGAGAAGCTGGGCGCGGCGGCCGAAGGAATCGAGCGCGCCGGCTTTGATGAGGGATTCGACGACCCGTTTGTTGAGGAGGCGGAGGTCGATCTTCTCGCAGAAGTCCTGGAAGCCGGCGAAGGATTTGCCTTCCGCGGCCAGTTCGGCGCGCGCGGTGAGGATGGAGTCGATGGCGTTGCGGCCGACGTTTTTGATGGCGGTGAGGCCGAAGCGGATGGCATCGCCGTGGGGGGTGAAGTCAGCGTCGCTGAAGCGCACGTCGGGCGGTTCGACGGCAATGCCCAGCTCGCGGCACTCTTTGATGTACTTGACGACGTTTTCGGGCTTGGAGATTTCCGAAGTGAGAAGCGCCGACATGAACTCGACGGGATAGTGGGTTTTGAGATACGCCGTCTGGTAGGCCACCAGGGCGTAGGCCGCCGAGTGCGACTTGTTGAAGCCGTAGCCGGAGAACTTCTCCATCTGATCGAAAATTTCGCCGACGGCGGCTTTGGGGTGCCCGAGCGCGGCGGCGCCGCTCATAAAACGGTCGCGCTGCTCAGCCATGGCTTCGGCGTTCTTCTTCCCCATCGCGCGCCGGAGCAGATCGGCTTCGCCGAGCGAGTAGCTGGCGAGGACGTTGGCGATGCGCATGACCTGTTCCTGGTAGACGATCACGCCGAAGGAATCCTTCAGGATTCCTTCGAGCTCCGGCAGGAGGAACTCAACTTTGCGCCGGCCCCACTTGCGTTCGACGAAATCGTCGATCATGTCCATGGGGCCGGGGCGGTAGAGGGCATTCAGGGCGGTCAGGTCCTCGACCGTGTCCGGCTTGTAGCGGCGCAGGACGTCGCGCATGCCGGGCGATTCAAACTGGAAGATGCCGGAGGTGAGGGCGGTATGAAACACGCGCTTCATCGTCTCGGGATCGTCGAGCGGGACCCTCTCGAGGTCCAGCTTCTCGCCGCGGGTCTGCTCGATGAGCCTGAGGCAATCGGTGATGACGGTGAGCGTGGCCAGGCCGAGGAAATCCATCTTCAGCAGGCCCATTTTTTCGACTGCCTTCATGTCGTAGGCAGTCACGATTTCGTCGTTCTTGGTGCGGTTGAGGGGAACCAGCTCGGTGAGCGGACGCGGCGCGATGACCACCGCCGAGGCGTGTACGCCCGCTCCTCGCACCAGCCCTTCGAGTTTTTTGGCGGTGTCGATAAGCTCGCGGATTTGCGGCGTACCCTGGTAGGCTTCCTGGAGCTGGGGTGAGTCTTTGAGTGCCTGGTCGATGGTGATGCCGATGGTGGCGGGAATGAGCTTGGCGATACGATCGACGTCGCCGTAGGGCATGTCGAGGGCGCGACCAACGTCTTTGATGGCAGCCTTCGCAGCCATGGTGTTGAAGGTGATGATCTGCGCGACCTGCTCGCGGCCATATTTGCGGGTGACGTACTCGATGACCTCGCCGCGACGGATCTGGCAGAAATCCACGTCGATATCCGGCATGGTGACGCGCTCCGGATTGAGGAAGCGCTCGAAGAGGAGGACATTCTGCATGGGATCGATGTTGGTGATCTCCATCGCATAGGCGACGAGCGAGCCGGTCGCCGAACCTCTTCCCGGCCCGACGGGAATTCCATGATCGCGCGCGTATTTGATGAAGTCCCACACGATCAGGAAATAGCCCGAGTACTTCATCTGCTTGATGATGCCGATTTCAAAATCGAGACGGGATTCGTATTCGTGGATCGGGGTGCGCAGGACTCCGCGAACTTCGAGGTTGCGCACGGCGGTTTCGAGACGCTTTTTCAGACCCTGCCGGCAGACTTCCTCGAAATAGCTGTCGATGGTGTGCCCCGGCGGAACGGCAAATTCGGGGAAGGGGTTGTCGACCTGGTGGAGTTTGAGGTGGCAGCGCTCGGCAAACTGCATGGTGCGGCTGACAACTTCCGGCGCCTGGGAAAAGAGCTTCTGCATCTCCGCGGCGGACTTGACGTAGAACTGATCGGAGTCGAACTTGAAGCGCTTCGGGTCGTTGATGGAGCCGGCGGTCTGCACGCAGAGCAGGACTTCGTGGGCGTGGGCATCGTCTTCGCAGAGGTAGTGGCTGTCGTTGGTAGCGACGAGCGGGATATCGAGGTCTTTCTCGAGGCGGAAGAGGTCGGCGTGGATCTTCTTTTCCAGCTCCAGGCCCTGGTCCTGGATTTCAAGGAAGAAGTTGCCGCGGCCGAAGATGTCCTGGTATTGGGCGGCGCTGGCGCGAGCGGCGTCGTATTTGCCGGCCATGAGGTTTTCGCAAAGCTCGCCGGCGAGGCAGCCGGAGAAACCGATGAGGCCCTGAGCGTGCTCGGCGAGATATTTCTTGCTGATCCGCGGCTTTTTGTAGAAGCCATGAAGGGAGGCTTCTGAGGTGATGCGGACGAGATTGCGGTAGCCTTCTTCGTTTTCGGCGAGAACGAGCAGGTGGTTGTAGTCGTCGCCCTGGGGATCTTCGCGGTGATCCTCTTTTTTGCAGACGTAGAGCTCGCAGCCGAGGATGGGGCTGACGTTGTGTTTTTTGGCGGCTTCGAAGAAGTGGACGGCGCCGTAGATGTTGCCGTGGTCGGTGATGGCGACAGACTTCTGACCGATCGAGGCAACGCGCTGGACGAGCTTTTCGACGTCGCAGGCGCCGTCGAGGAGGGAGTAGTCGGTGTGCAGGTGCAGGTGGGTAAATTCGGCCATGGATCCCTGCCTCTATTTTAGGTCGTGGTCAGGGAATGGCGCTGCCAGGAGAAACGCGGGCATGTGAGGAAAAGAGGGGACGAAATTCGAACGGGCTTTGCAGGGGGTGATGGCGCCAGGCATGCGGCCCCTGTACGATTGCGCGATCCCCGGAGGGGCCTCCACCACAGAGAACACAGAGAGCACAGAGGACGAGGGGAAATGCGCCTTTCCGGCGCAGCTTGCTAGCGGGGCATGTCGCGGTGGCCGACCTTGACACGGAAACCATGGCGCTCGAGGCGGCGAGCGACTTCCTCGGCGATCATGACGGAGCGGTGCTGGCCGCCGGTGCAGCCGAAGGCGAGGGTGAGATAGCTTTTGCCCTCGTGAATGTAGTGTGGGAGCAGGAACAGCAGCAGGTCCGTGACGCGGTCGAGGAACTCGCGTGCCTGGGGGAAGCCCACGATGTAGTTTTCGACTTTGGGATCCTTACCCGTGAGATTCCGAAACTCCGGGACGAAGTGGGGATTAGGCAGGAAGCGCACGTCGAAGACGAGATCGGCGTCCAGAGGCACACCCTTTTTGTAACCGAAACTGATCGAAGAGATGAGGAGAGTCTTCTCTTCGTCCTGGCGCACGAATTTGCTCTGAATGTAGGCACGGAGTTCATGGACGTTGAACTTGGTGGTGTCAATGATCACGTCGGCGACGTTGCGGATGGGCTCGAGGAGCTTGCGCTCCTGCTGCAGGGCGCGGGTGACGCGGGCTTCGCGGCCAAGGGGATGGGGGCGGCGGGTTTCAGAGTAGCGGGCGAGGAGCGCGGCGCGGGAAGCTTCCAGAAAAACGACGGTGGTAGGCAGCGTGCGGCCAATCTCGCGCAGAATGGTGGGGAACCGTTCGAGACTCTGCCCTTCGCGCACATCGACGACGAGTGCGGCGCGGCGGATGTCGCGGGAGTGCGCGACCAGATCCGCGAAGGGCGGCATGAGGGAGACGGGCATGTTGTCGACGGCGTAGAAGCCGAGATCCTCGAAGGCCTTCAGCGCAGAGGCCTTGCCGGATCCGGAAAGACCGGTCAGGATAACGAGGTCGCGCGGGTGCGGGGGAGCGTGGGGGCGACCATTCGCCTCGGCGGCGCGGCGCTTGCTCGCAAGCTTCCGGGTGGGGGACATGGGGCCATCGTACCACCTGGAGTTGCCGTTTCCGGTGACTCGTTGCGGAGATCTGCGGAGGGGATTACGGCAGTCAGAGGGCGCGGAGTGCGGCCTGCAGTCCGGTAGCGATGCGTTGAATCTGGCCGTCTGCGAGCCGGTTGAAGAAGGGCAGCGCGAGCGTGCGCTCGGCGACGGACTCGGTGATGGGCAGGTGGCTCATGGCACGCCAGGCGGCGTAAGCGGGCTGCTCATGGATGGGAGCGAAGTAACAGCCGGTGGCGATGCCGGCGCTGCCGAGGGACTGGCGAATGCGGTCGCGGTGGACCGCGGTGCAGCGCTCGGCAAGGCGAACGACGAAGACGAACCAGCTAAGACGCTGGCCGGGGGCGTCGGTGGCGGGTAGGACGAGGTCGGGAATCCCGGCGAGCAGCTCGCAGTAGCGGCGCGCGAGGTCGTGGCGCCGGGCGAGGATCGCGTCCAGACGCGCGAGCTGGGCGATCCCGAGGGCGCATTGAATTTCCGAGAGGCGGTAGTTGAAGCCAATCTCGGCGTGAGTCTCGCTGAAAGCTCCCGGTGCAGACTCGTAACGGCCATGGTTGCGTAAGGCGGCGATGCGCCGGGCGACCTCAGGGTGGGGCGTGACCACCATGCCGCCTTCGCCGGTGGTGATCTGCTTGTTGGGATAGAAGGCGAAGACGGCGGCGTCGCCGAAGGAGCCGACGGGGCGGTTGTCGATCGTTGCTCCGATGGCTTCGCAGGCATCTTCAATGAGGACGAGGCTGCCGCGGCGGGCGAGGGCGGCGAGGGCGTTCATGTCGGCGGGACGGCCGAAGGTGTGGACGGCGATGAGGGCGCGGGTACGCGGGGTGAGGGCGGCTTCGACGCTGTGCGGATCGAGATTGAGGGTGGTCGGGTCGATGTCGGCGAAAACGGGATAGGCGCCGACATAGCGCACCGCATTGGCGACGGCGATGAAAGTGAAAGACGGGACGATGACCTCGTCGCCGGGGCCGATGTTGAGGGCCAGGAGCGCGAGGTGAAGGCCGGCGGTGCCGGAGCTGACGGCGACGGCGTGCGGGACGGCGGCAAGGGTCGCCATGGCGGATTCGAAGGCTTCCGCCTGCGGGCCGAGGCTGAGACGCGGCGTGCCGAGGACGGAGACGACGGCATCGATTTCGGCCTCGGTGATGTCGGGGGCGGAGAGCGGGATGGGCTCGGTCATGACACGAAGCCGTTGCGGAGCGGGAGCGCGCGCTTGATGAGGAGATCGGAGCCGGTTGGGGCAGTGGTGAGGACATCGACGATGCGCTCGGCGGCGTGGCCGTCGCCGTAAGGATTGGTCATGCCGTGGAGCGAGGCGCGGAAGGCTGGGCTGCGGGCTTCGGCAATGCTGGCGAGGATGGCGGATGTATCCGCGGGAGCGTCGAGGATGTTGCGGGCGCGCTCGCGGCCTTGCTGGCGGCGCCCGATGTTGACGGTGGGAATGGCGAAGGAGGCGGATTCCATGATGCCGCTGGAGGAATTCCCGATGAGCATCGCGGATTCGCGGAGGAGACTCCAGTAGGTGACGGCATCGAGGTTGGTGAAAAGGCGGGCGGAGGGATGGCGAGCGAGGAGGGCGCGGGTGCGGGCGAGGAGCGAGCGGCTGCCGGCGTCGGCGTTGGGGTAGCAGAAGATGATGGGCGCGCTTCCCTGCTCCGCGATTTGATCGAGGGCGGTGAAGACGGCGTCGGCTTCGAGAGTAGTGTCCTGCTCGAGGGTGACAGGGTGAACCGCGACGAGCAGCGGTGGCGAATGGAGATCGAGGTTGAGGCGGGCGGTGAGTTCTTCGCGAGAGAGGAGGCGGCTGCGGCGGAGGTGATCGAGAGAAGGGGCGCCGGCATGGTGGACGCGCCAGGGCTCTTCCCCCATGGCGATGACTCGGGCACGGGCGTTTGCTGTGGAGGTGAAGTGGAGATGGCTCATTTTGGTGAGCGCATTGCGGACAGCGTCGTCGATGGCGCCTTCGCTGATCTCCCCGCCTTCGATGTGGGCGATGGGGATGCGGAGCGAGAGGGCGACGGACGCGGGGGCGAGCATCTCGTAGCGGTCGGCGATGAGGAGGAGCAGGTCGGGGCGGAGTGCGCCGAGGGTGTCGGCGAGCGAGAGGACGGCGACACCGATGCTTTTGGCCATGCCGATGTCGGTATCGGAACTGAGGAGGGATTCGATGCGGGCAGCGATGGGGAAGCCGTCTTTTTCGATTTCGCGGATGGTGGCACCGAATTCCGGGGAGAGATGCGATGCCATGACGATCAGGCGGAGGTCGACAAAGGGATGTTCGGCGAGGAGTTTGAGCGGCCAGTAGAGATGGCTGTAATCGGCGCGGGAGGTGGTAACGACGGCGATGCGGCGGGGAGTCATCGGGCGGCCGCGGATTCGGCCATGGAATCGCAGAGAAGGGCGCTGGGCTCGTAGTCGGGAACGAGGCCGTGGACCGTGCGAAGAAGATCGGACAAGTCGCGGGTGGCGACAGCGGCTTCGAGAGCGGGAATCGCGGCTTCGAGGTTCGGCGCGCGTGGGGTGAGGACGCGGCGGAGCGACGGGGTCGCGGGGCCGGCATAGCTTTCTCGGGCGGAGAGAAGGGATTCGTCAAGCTTGTCACCGGGACGGGGCGCGGTGAAGACAATCGGAATCTGGGGGACTTCGTCCGGCCGGAGAGACTCGATCATGCGGCGGGCGAGATCGACGATGCGGAGGGGTTCGCCGGGATTGGGGACGAGGAGGCCGGGGGATTCCATCGCGATGGCTTCGGACAGGAGCGCGGCGACGTCGTCGAGGGTGAGGAAGTAGCGGCGGGCATCGGGATGGGTGACGGTGACCGGGCCGCCGCGGGCAATCTGGTCAGCAAAGAGGGGGCCGACGCTGGCGGGCGAGCCGAGGACATTGACGAGGCGGACGGCGGTGCAAGCGGGGTGGGCGAGGACGATTTGTTCCGCGATGCGCTTGGAGGCGCCCATGATGCTGTGCGGGGCGACGGCCTTGTCGGTGGAGATGAGGACCAGGCGCGGCGTGCCGTGCCGGGCGGCGACCTCGGCAAGATGCCAGGTGCCGAGGGCGTTGGTGGCAACGGCGGCGAAGGGGTTCCGCTCCATCAGCGGCACGTGCTTGAGCGCGGCGGCGTGGAGGACGAGGTCGGGGCGGTGCTCCTCGAAGAGCGCGGTGAGGAGTGAGCGGTCGCAAACGCTGCCGAGGACGGGAATGCAGCGATCGGCGTCGTCGATTTCCAGGAGCTGGATATGCAGATCGAAGAGGGCCTGCTCGGCACTTTCGAGGAGGATGATGCGCTCGGCTCCGGAGGCGGCGAAAAGGCGGGCCATGCGCGAGGCGATGAAGCCGCCAGCGCCGGTGACGAGAACGGTCTGGCCCTCACGGGCTGGAATCGGGGCGGTTTCAGGCGAATGCGCGGCGCGTCCGAGGATTGCGGACCAGAACGAAGACGGCACGGAAACAGGAGAGGACACTTTGCGGAAATTATAATGGCGCTTCGCTATGCAGGTGACACTCCTTCCCGCGACCGAACAACTGGCCCTCCTGCGGAGGCGCGCGATCACGCCGGTGGAACTGGCGGAGGAACACATCCGGCAGATCGAGCGTTTGAATCCGCGGCTGAACGCGCTGGTGGATTTCGACGTGGAGCAGGTGCGGGCGCAGGCGCGCAGGGTGCGGATCGGAGCCGGAACCCTCGCGGGACTGCCGGTGACGGTGAAGTCGTCGATTTCGGTTGCGGGATATCGATGTGAGATTGGCAGTACGCTGCTGCGGGGTTCGGTTCCGAGCACAAATGCGGTGCTGGTCGACCGGCTGCTCGCGGCCGGCGCGGTGATTCTGGGGACGACGAATTGTCCTGAGTTCCTGATGGCGTATGAGACGGAGAATCTGCTGTACGGGAGCACGCGGAATCCCTGGGACCTGGAGCGGACGGCGGGCGGATCGAGTGGCGGCGAAGCGGCAGCCATTGCGGCGGGTTTATCGGCGGGCGGCCTGGGCAGCGACAGCGGCGGGAGCGTGCGGGAGCCGGCACACTTTACGGGCATCTGCGCGTTGAAACCAACGGCGAGGCGCTTCCCGGCAGCGGGACATTTGCCGCCATGCCAGGGGCCGTTTGCTTTTCTGGGATCGATTGGACCGCTGGCGCGGACGGTGGGCGATGTGGCGCTGCTGTTCGAAGCGCTGGCCGGACAGGATCCGATGGATGCGAACAGCGCTCCGGTTGCGCACCGGGCGGTAACGCGAGAGGAAGCGAAGCAGGTGCCGATTGGGTGGTTTGAGGACGACGGACTGGTCCCGGTGACGGAGGAAACGCGCGCAGCGGTGGAAGCGGCGGCGCGGGCGCTGGAGCGGCAGGGGTTCACGGTGAGGCGGTTTCGGCCGCAGGCGCTGGAGGCGGCGCGGAAGTTGTGGTGGATCTTCTTTATGCAGTGCGGGGCGATGCTGTATGAGCCGATGATTCGGGGGCACGAGGACGAGCTGAGCCCGACATTTCGTGATTTTTTGGCGCTGGCGCGGGCAGAAGCGCCGCTGACGGCGACTTCCCTGCTCGATGCGTGGGTGGAATCGGACGCGGTGCGGGGGCGGCTGCTCGAAGAGATGCGGGAGTTCCCTGTCTGGCTTTGCCCGGTCTGTTCCATTCCGGCGTTCCGGCCCTTTGAGCGGAGCTGGAGGGTCGAGGGGCAGTCGGTCGCGTATCTGGACGCGATGCGGTACACGCAGTGGTTCAATCTGCTGGGCGGACCGGCGGCGGTGGTCCCGGTGAGCCGGTCGAGCGAGGGACTGCCGCTTGGGGTGCAGATTGCTGGGCGGCCGTATGCGGACGAGCTGGTGCTGGCGGTGGCGGGGGCCGTCGAGAGCGCCTTTGGGTATGAGCCGCCGCCGATGGCGCTGGCGGAGGGCTGATTCGTAACAGCCGCCGCTATCCATTCTTTGGAGTTATGGCTTGAACTTCGAGAAGAGGTCCAGCTTGGAGACGTCGTTGACCATGATGATGGCAAAGAGCAGGATGATCATGACCATCGCAACCTGGTAGATGCGCTCCTTGAACTCCTGCTTGAGATCGCGACGCAGGAGGCCTTCGATGCAGAGCAGCAGGATCATGCCGCCATCGAGGATGGGGATGGGCAGCAGGTTCATGATGCCGAGGTTCAGGCTGATCAGGGCGGTGAGTCCGATGAGGGGTTCCCAGCCCTGCATCTCGGCGGCTTCGCCGGTCATGCGGGCGATACCGATGGGGCCGCTCAGCTGCTGCATGACCGCCGCATGGTGCGTGAACAGGCGGTGCAGGATGTCGAGAATGTAGCCGGAGTAGCGCAGGTTGTAGGTAATCGAACGGTGAATGGCCTCGCCCAGCGGAAGCTGCTCGACGGCGAAAGGCGGCGGCGTCACAGAGAACCCCAGGCGATAGCCCGGAGGCTCGCTGTTGCCGTAATCCAGCCATACAGGGTGCGCCGTAAGCACGAACTGACGGCCGTCACGCACGACCTGCAGAACAGCCGGCTTACTGCCGTTCTGGTCGAGGACCGCCATCATGCTGACCACGCTATGGACGGTTTGGCCGTCGATGGAGAGGACGCCGTCGCCGGGCTTCAGTCCTGCTTTGACGGCGGGGTCGCCCGGGAAGACGTCCTTAATGACAACCGGGCCGTTCTGTTCCTTCGGGACCAGGCCGAGCGCGGTGATGTCGAAGTCCTGGCCTTTGGAGGGGTCGGCGAGCAGGAGCTCGGTGCTGAACTGCTTTGTCTGCCCGTCCACGGTGCGTTCGACGGTGATGGGAACGGTGGAATTGGCGTCGAGGACGGCACGGTCGCCGAGTTGTTCCCAGGTGGGGTTCCGCTCGCTGTCGAAGCGGAGAACGCGGTCGCCGGATTGCAGGCCGGCGCGTCCGGCGGGCGAGCTGGGCGGCACCACATCGAGAACCGCAGGCTGGCTGAGGTAGAGCTCGACCTCGTTGTGCATCATGTAGAGGCCGGCCATGAGGACAAAGGCGAGAATGAAGTTCGCAACCGGTCCGGCGACGGCGATCAGGACACGCTGCCAGCGGGGGTGGGAGCCGAACTCGCCGGGATCGCCGGTGGTTTCGGAGCCGGGGGTCTCGCCGGACATTTTGACGTAACCGCCCAGCGGCAAAGCGCTGACGCGGTAATCGGTATCGCCCCATTTGACGCCGAAGAGGCGGGTACCGAAGCCGAGTGAGAAGACCTCCACGCGTACACCGCACAGCTTGGCCACGGCAAAATGGCCGAACTCATGGATGAGGACCATGATGCCGAGGACGAGAAGGAAGGAAACGGTGGCGGTGACGGCGAAAGGCATATCTAAATAATTCGACGATCTTCAGAGTACCGGAGATGCAGGAACCGGCACCGGCCGACCCGACGATCTGGCGAGAACCTCCCGCGCCCGATTGCGGGCCTGACTGTCCAGCGCAAGCACTTCTTGTATGGTCGCCGGATGGGTCTCGGGGGTTGTCTCGAGTACTGCTTCTATTGTAGACGGAATGCCGGTAAAGGGAATCCCTCGTTCGAGGAACGCCTGTACGGCGATTTCATCGGCGGCGTTGAGCGCGATGGGATGAGCGCCTCCCTTCTCGGCAGCCTCATAGGCAAGGCGAAGACAGGGAAAGCGCTGGAGATCGGGCGGCTCGAAGTGGAGATCACCGAGAGCGGCCATATCGAAACGGAGATCGGAGGCAATGCGCTCCGGATAGCTGAGCGCATAGAGGATGGGCAGGCGCATGTCCGTCACCGAGATCTGCGCCAGCAGGCTGCCATCGACGTATTCGACCAGGGAATGAACAGTGGACTGCGGATGGACGGTGACTTTCACCGCCGACGGAGGCAAATCAAAAAGGCGACAGGCTTCAATGATCTCGAGGCCCTTGTTCAGCAGGGTGGCGGAGTCGATGGTGATGCGGCGGCCCATGACCCAGGTGGGGTGGTGGAGGGCCTGCTCGACGGTGATGTTGGGAAATCCAGAGAGCGGAAGTGTGCGGAATGGACCTCCCGAGGCGGTGAGCCAGATCTGGCGGACTTCGCTGCGCTGGCCGGCGCGCATGCACTGGTGAATGGCATTGTGTTCGGAATCGATGGGCAACAGGGCAACGCCCCTGGCGCGAGCGGCGGCGGTGAGGATCTCGCCGGCGGCGACCATCGCTTCCTTGTTGGCAAGGCCGATGGTCTTGCCGGCCTGGACGGCGGCATACGTAGCTTCGAGGCCGGCGACGCCGACGATGGCGGAGACGACAAAGTCCACTTCCGGCAGAGTAGCGACGCGGACCGTGCCCTGGCTGCCCCAGACGACCTCGGTCCCCGTGTGGCCGTGCTCGCGGAGACGGCGCGCGAGATCGGCGGCGTGCTCTTCAGTGGCGAGCGAGACGACGCGGGGACGCCAGCGAAGGCACTGCTGGAAAGCGGATTCAACATTGCGGCCGGCGGCGAGAGAGGCGACGGCGAAGCGGTCAGAGTAGCTTTCGACGATGCTGAGGGTGCTCTGACCGATGGAGCCGGTCGAGCCGAGGATGGCGATGTGCTTCAACGGAGGTCCTTCGAGGGGGTTTCGGCGGAGAGGATCACGCCTAACGAGAAATGCAGGTCCATTCGACTCGCGCCTGAATTTATGTTGCGCCAAAAGCGGCGCAACGAATCGGAAGGCTCGCTCAGGATGACAGATTTGGCCCGAGATCCATCATTCTCGCAGGGAACCCAGGTCGATCACCGGCTAAAAGGACTGCTGCGCTAACTGAGCGTACCACAGCAACGGCGCGGCCAGCAGCAGCGCATCGACGCGATCGAGCATGCCGCCGTGACCGGGCAAAAGGTGGCCGGAGTCTTTGACGCCGGCGCCTCGCTTGATGGCGGACTCAACCAGATCGCCGAGCTGGGCAGCGACATTGACCAGCACGGCAAGCCCGATCCAGACGCCGGGGTTTCCGGTGTAGGAAAGTGTGTCGACATCGTGGCCGGTGAGAACGCGGGAAACATAGATCAACAGAATTGTGATGAGGACGCTGCCCGCAACCGAGGCGATAGAGCCTTCCCAGGTTTTGTTGGGACTGAGCGTCGGAGCGAGCTTCCAGCGCCCGAAGGTACGCCCGATATAAAGGGCGGCGATATCTCCGGACCACACGACGAGGACCAGAAAGAGAAGGAGCGAAGGCCCGTTGTCCTGAGTGGAAAGCAGATACAGCGTGGAGAGGGAGAGGCCGATGTAGAGAAGGCCGAAGACGGAGAAGGCCGTATCCAGGAGCACGCGATTGACGGGTGAGCGAAAGGCGCAGACCACGAAGAGCACGAGGGCGAGCGCGCCGGTGAATGGAGCCATCAGGTCGGGCCGGCGAAAGATGGCGGCATACAGAATGGCCAGACAGACGATGACGACCACGCGTGGAGTCTTTGCGCCCGTGGCATCGGCGAGGCCGAGATATTCCCACAGAGCCAGGGCGGCCACAGCGAAAACCACGGCCATAAACAACAGCGGCCATTTGGGAGACACGAAGATCAGAAGCAGGACGAGGGGAATGAGAATGACCGCCGTGAGAATGCGCTGCATGCAAAGGCAGGATACACGCCTGAATCCATGCCGCGAGCAATGAAGCCGGCCAGGACTCTCTGCGAATAACCCGGGGAGCGCGAAGATGTGCGTATGAATAGCGGCCTGTCCCGTTTTGCGACACCCGGCTCATTTGGCGTTGGGGATGCGTGTGGCCGGCATGGTGCGAAGGATGGCCAGCTCCTTCTGAACTTTTTTCCATTGGCGCGGATGCTTTTTGGTTTCAATCGGGGCGTTCGCGTCGGAGTAGAAGGCCAGGATGTTCTGGCGTAAGCCCAGCGGCGGCATCGCGGTCGTGTTCGTCACCTGGCGGAGGAGTGCGGCGTAGGTCTTATCGGTGAGGTGATAGGTGCCGGGGCGGGTGGGGTAGCCGGTGTCGAGATCGAGATCGGGCACGGCGAAGCCATCCTGATTTTTGCGGGCGAGTTCATGGAGAAGGTCCAGGTAGCGATCCGAAGCCAGGTCGACACTTTCGACGTATTTCTCTTCGGAATCACGGCCGAAGCCGGGGATGGCGAGATCGGAGAGGACGCCAACTTTGGGGAGGATGAAAATGAGAGCGGCCACAATGCGGGTTTCAAAGCTGGGCTTGTGCTTCCGGTACGCTTCCCATCCGTTGCGCGCGGAGGCTTCCTGCAGACGCATCCGGAAGGTGGTAAAGCCGGGGAGATCCTCGTCCGGAGGAAACTGTTTGCGATGGAGGAGGACCTCGGCGTAGGAAACGCGGGGCAGGAACTGACGGACCGCCCAGGTGTAGGAATGGATGGCGCGGAATTCGCTGCCGATGACCTTGTGCAGCGGCAGCCCATAGGTGGCGTAGAAGGCGCGCTCCAGCAGGGCGCGGGGCACGCGAAATCCGACGTGGCGCAGGTAGGCGGCGGGAGCGAAGCGGCCGTGGCTGAGCTGGTCGATGTCAAAGGCCCATTCGGTGCGCACCTCAGCGTGGGGGCTCTCTCCGTAGGTAACCACGGGACCGTATTCGCGCCGGAGCTTCGGAAATTCGAGCGGGATCGCCAGGTTGACGGCGTCCATGTGGCCGAGGTTGTCGCCGACATAATGCGAGAGCGCGCCCAGGGCGAAGGCGAGTTCGTTGACGTTACGGGATTCGCGAATGAGGTTCGTCACGAAATCGCCGGTGCGAACGTAGTGGGTGAGATTGCTGAAGTCCAGGTGTCCGAAGGGATAGTAGCCGGCATCCTGAATGACGCAGCCGCCGTAGGCGTAGGCGTGGGCGAGGCGCAGTTGTTCGGGGGTGGTATTGGGATAGCGGGCCAGGAGCACTGGCTTGATGCCGGACTCCCAGGTCATATCGATCAGCATTTCGTGAGTGAGAAAAGAGTAGGCGAAGCAGAGCGGCGCGCACAGCAGAAGCAGCAGCGCGGCGATCGCGGGCTTACCGTTCATTCGTACGAAGTCCCCTCAGAGGATTACTCGTAGCGCAGGGCCTCGGCGGGCAGCACACGCGCCGCCGCGGTGGACGGATACAGAGTCGCGAGCAGCGAAACGCCGAGGGACATGGCCGTGACAATCACGCCATGTATGATGCGCGGAGCAAAGGGGAGATAGTCCAGGGAATAGACATCCGCGGAAAGATGGATGAATCGGTAATGCTGGCCGAGGAAGGCGATGGTGTAGCCGAGCACCAGGCCCAGGAAGGTGCCGATGATGCTGATGAGCAATCCCTGGTAGAGGAAAATGCGGCGCACCTGGCCGGGTTGCACGCCCATGGAGAGGAGGACGGCGATGTCTTTGGTCTTCTCCATGACCATCATGGTGAGAGCGATGAGGATGTTGAGAGCGGCTACGCAGACGATGAGGCCGATGACGATGAAGGTGACGATCTGCTCCAGCTTGAGAGCGCGGAAGAGCTCGCGGTTTTGCTCCATCCAGTTGGTGGTGGTGAAACCGGGACCGGCGGCTTTTTCGATCTCATTGGCGATGGTGTCGGCATGGTAGAGGTCATCGACTCTGAAGGAAATGACGGAGACCAGGTCGGCTTCGCCGAAGAGCTTCTGCGCGTCGGTGAGCCGGATGAAACCGAAGCTGGAATCGTACTGATAAAAGCCGGAACGGAAGATGCCGACGACCTGGAAGCGCTGGTATTTCGGGATGAGGCCGTAGGGGGTGAGGTCGCCCTGGGGACTGGTCACCATAACCGTGTCGCCGACCGAGGCGCCGATGGAGTCGGCGAGATCGTAGCCGATGACAATGGGCGGCGTGGGCTCGGCGGTGGTGTCCTGGGGATTGGCTCGGGCGCTGAGGGGCGAGACGCTGCCTGCGGTCAGGTGGTTGAGCATGTCGGAAACGGTGCGTTCCTCGCTGGGAATGATGCCCTTGAGGAGGGCTCCGCCGGAGCGCGCGCCGCGGGAGATGAGGACGGGTTCGTAGAGGCCAGGGGCGTCGGCGACGACGTGCGGCAGGTGACGGAGGCGCTCGGTGAGCGGGCGCCAGTTGCGGATGCCATCGCTCATGGTGCGCATCAGTTCGACGTGGGCGGTCGAGCTGAGGAGGCGGCTCTGCAGGTCGCGGCGGGTGCCGTTGGTGATCGCGAGGGCGATGATGAGCGAGGCTACGCCCACGGCGACGCCGATGATGGAGATCCAGGTGATGACGCCGATGACCGCCTGGCGGCGCTTGGCCCGGAGGTAGCGGGCCGCGACGAAGAGCTCGAATTTCATCTCAGGGCTTTCATCATGACCCGGGCGAGTGCACCACCGCTTTCACGGTGACGGCGTTGTCGTAGCGGTCGAAGATGCGGATGGCGATGACATGTTCGCTGGGGTCGACGGGCGGCGCGGCATCCGGACGGGGCGCGGGGATGGGCGCGTCGAAGTCGAACCGCTCGGTCAGGGAATCGGCGATGTTGCCCATGGGAGCGATGTACTGCCAGCGTCCGGCATCGACGGAAAACTCGGCGCGCGAGACGGGTGAAGTAGCGTCGGTCGCGGTCAGGGAGGCGTTGATTTTGCCGTTGACGACACTGGCCTGAAGGCCGGAGACGACGGGCGGCGTGGTGTCGATGATGAACTCGTCGCTGATTCCGTGGCCGGTGAGCGCTTCACCGGGATTGTGCGAGGGCGCGTCGCTGGCGACGACCTTAATGCGGTAGGGGCCGTCGGGCAGGCGCGAAGCGTCGAAGGAGTAGTACTGCTCGCGGAGATGATCGCGCAGGAACTCCCAGTTGCGCTCGCCCTCGCCGCGATAGTAGAGGGTATAGCTGAGGGTGTCGCCGTTGTCGTCGTGCGCCGCCCAGCGCACGGTGACAGCCGTCCGGTCTTTGAAGGCGGTGAGGGGTTCCCTGCCGGCATCGGGATTGAAGTTGACGGAGTTGGCCTGGGTGGAAGGGAAATTGATGGTGATGGGCTGCGCCTGGCCAGGAGGCTGCGGATTGTAGCTGGCGCGGGCGCCGGGAACCACGACGATCTCATCGACCACCGGAGGCATGTTGACCGGCAGGTAATTGATGCTGACGGCGCCCAGCGAGTCGCCCGGATGCTCGACCACCTTCCACTGCATGAAGCGCGACGAGGGGATGCCAATGGCGCCGACGTTCGGGGTGAACGGCTTCCAGTCGCCCCAGGCGCGTTCAGGATTTTCGATATTGCCGGCGCGAGCGAACATCTGCACCGCGGAGGCTCCAGTTCCGGCAGCGAGTTCGACCTCCGATCGGCCCCACTGGGAGAAGACACCGGCGTCAAAGACCTCGCTGGTGTAGGTGCCTGCGGGAGACTGACCGTGGCTCAGCAGATAGAGACGGCCGGAGTTCGCCGTGCTGACATAGAGCCCTTTCGGGGAGTCGGCAAAGCCTGTGACCTGGGAGGCCTCGAGGTGAGCCACATCGGCCCAGGTGCCATCGTCGTGGATGCGATAGATGCGCCCGAGATTGCCGGTGGCCGCCAGGACTCCGTCCGGTGTCCAGGCCAGCGCATACACGATGTCGTCCTTCCCCGCCCAGATCTTCCGCGGTGGACCGTCGCCGTGGGGGATCTCGTAAAGCTCCGAGCCGCCAGGCACGAGCGTATTGCCGCTGAAGGCCTGGATGGAACCGGGCTGGATGATGGTGATGGTCGCAGTGACGGTGGCTTGTCCGGTAACGGAGAGCGGCGGCAGAGTGTTGTGGCCTTTTTCTCCGACACCGGCAGCGTAAATCGTGCCGTCGGGCGCGACCACGACAGAGGTGATCTCCTTTTTGGGAGAGTCGTAGAGGACAAAGGCCTTGCCGGAGGGGTCGATCCGGTAAACGAGGCCGGTGCCGTCGGAGCCGGCGATCAGATTGCCGTTCCTGTCGAAGGCGAGGCAGCGGATGTGCTCCTCATCGCTCTTAAAGAAAAGGTCGGCCTTGCTCGGGGTGGAGCTACCGCTGAGGGTGACGCGATAGATGGCTGCGGGACCACCGGTCGCGATATAAAGACGTCCCTGGGCGTCGAAGGCGAGATCCCAGACGTACTTCGGCTTTTCCTTTGTGCCGGCGGGATCGAAAACAACGGTCGCGCTGTCGTCATTCAGGTTCGTTGCGTGAGGGCTGAGCCGATAAACCTTGCCCGAAGGGAGGGTGGCTGCATAGATGTCGCCGTCCGGACCGACGCGAACCACCTGGACGCTCATCTCGCGGCTGGTGAAGAGGGTCGTGGACTTCCCATCGGGCGTGACGCGCAGGACCGTCGCCGGCGTGCCGGTGGCGAGATAGACGTTGCCTTCGCGATCGACCGCCTCAGACCAGACGTAGGTGGAGGGCGTGGTGAGGATGGGTTTGCTTTCCAGTCCGGGAATGAGATGGCCGTCGCTGGTGATGGCCACACCATTGGGGGTACCCCGCTCAAGATCTTCAAAGCGCGACTCACTCCAGAGACGCGTACCCTGAGCGTGCGCGAGGGAGACGACGAGCGGAAGGAAGAAGACTGCGAAAAGGGGCAGCGCCGCCCATCGGCGGAACGGGTTTCGGATCATCCTGGATTTCAGTCTACAGAAAGCCTGCGCGACGAGCCCTGGCGGGCCCATTTCGCGCGCAAATGAGATGACACAAACGCGCGCGGGTCGCCTAAACTGAGGTTTCGCTCGCACCTCCGCAAACTCAATCCTGAACTGAACTTGTGCCGACATGCTGAAACGCTGGAGAACCCGGATCCTGCTCTTCTTCGCCGTGCTCGGCCCGGGGTTCATTACGGCCAATGTCGACAACGATCCGAACGGGATCATCACGTACTCGCAGACCGGGGCGCACTTCGGCTACTCGCTGCTGTGGACGATGATTCCGGTGACGCTGGCGCTGATCGTGGTGCAGGAGATGTGCTCCCGCATGGGGGCGGTAACCGGCAAAGGGCTGAGCGACCTGATCCGCGAGGAGTTCGGTCTGCGGCTGACGGTCATCATCATGTTCCTGCTGGTGCTGGTGAATTTTGGCAACATCATCGGCGAGTTCACGGGGATTGCGGGCAGCCTGGGTTTGTTTCACGTATCGAAGTTCATCTCCATCCCCATCTGCAGCGCGCTGGTGTGGCTGCTGGCGGTGAAGGGCGATTACAAGAGCGTGGAGAAGGTTTTCCTGGTCGCGTCCATGGTGTACTTCTGCTACATCATCGCAGGCGTGCTGGCGCATCCGGGCTGGCATCAGGCGTGGTCGGCGACCATCAAGCTTCCGCCCCTGTCGGCGCTGCGCGAGAAGGACTACGTGTTCGCCGTGGTGGCGGTCATCGGCACCACCATCGCGCCGTGGATGCAGTTCTATCTGCAGTCGTCGATTGTGGAGAAGGGGGTGACCGCGAAGACCTATGCCGGATCGCGGCTGGATGTGATCGTCGGCTCCATCTTTACCGACGTGGTGGCGTGGTTCATCATCGTGGCCTGCGCGGCGACCCTGTGGGTGCACGGCATCACATCCATCCAGGACGCTTCGTATGCGGCAGAGGCGATGAAGCCGCTGGCCGGGCAGTATGCGTTCGTGCTGTTCGCATTCGGGCTGTTCAATGCAGGTTTTTTCGCAGCCAGCGTGCTGCCGCTCTCGACCGCCTATGTGGTGTGCGAGGGCCTGGGTGTGGAATCGGGCGTGGACAAGAAGCTCAGGGAGGCGCCGTTCTTCTACGGTCTGTACACGCTGCTGATCCTGGGCGGGGGCGCGGCGGTGATGCTGATTCCGAACGCGCGGCTGATGCAGTGGTATGTGGAGTCGCAGGCCTTCAACGGGATCCTGCTGCCGGTGGTGATTGTGCTGATGCTGCTGCTGATCAACCGCAAGGACCTGATGGGCGAATACAGAAATTCGCACTGGCTCAACGGAGTGGCCTGGCTGACCGCGATTGTGGTGAGCATCCTGTCAGTGATTCTGATGGTGCAGCAATGGTGGCCGGGAAAGCACTAAGGAAATCTCTGATTAAGCAGGGAATCCACCCCTCAGGGGCTAAAGCTCATTGATCCTGCAAGGATTGCAGCACGGCGGAAGCCGTGCCCTTTCAAAAAACCGGCTTAATCAGAGATTCCCCAGAGTTGCCTAAAGCAGCTTGCCCGCGGCCAGATCGCGGACCAGATCGCGGTCGGCGGTAAGAAAATCGTATCCAGGCAGCTCGCGCAGAGGCGACCAGCGCATGTCTTCGAAGATATGGTTCACCAGCTCGCCTTCAAAGCTGTGGACCGCGAAGAACTGCAGATCGACGGCGCCGCCGCTGCGATAGGTATGGCGCAGGTGGGCGATGCGGGTGCCGATGGACGCCTGGATCCCAAGTTCTTCGTCGAGTTCGCGCCGCAACGCCTGCTCCGCCGATTCGCCCGCCTCGATCTTGCCGCCGGGGAATTCCCATTTGAGGCCCATGACGGCGCCAGCCTTGCGCTGGCAGATGAGAACCTCGTCGCCGCGCAGAATCAGCGCCGCCGCCACGAAGCGGAGGGTCTTGTTCTCTTTGCCGTTCTGAGAGCCATCTCCCATATTCCCGTATAGTTTAGACGCAGGCCGAGGGGGATTGATTCCGAATCCGGCGCAACCCTGGGCCGAAAGCACCAAAAACCTCGGGGTGGACTGCGGAGGCAATCGCCTGGAGGCCCTCCACCAGGGTGGGCGCCGGCGTGTTGAGAAGCTCGTCGGCAACGCAGAAAACGCGACCGTGGCGGACGGCGGGAAGGTTTGCCCATCCGGGCCGGGCTACCACTTTTTCCAACGGCACCCGGTCACCGGCTCCGCACCAGGCCGCGATGATGACGTCGGGGTTGGCCTCTGCCACGGCTTCCGAAGAGGTGACGGCGCCCGGCGGTCCCAGGAAGACGCCGCCGGCGGCTTCGACGAGTTCCCTCACCCAGAGCTGCGAATGGATGAGCGGCTTGCCCCATTCTTCGCAGTAGACGAGGGGCTCCTCGCCTATGCCGGCACAGCGGTCGCGGACGCTCTGGATCCCGGAGCGCATGGCGTCGACGACGGCTTCGCCCTGGGGAACGGCATCCACGACGGAGGCGATCAGGCGGATGTCGTGCTCGATATCGGCGAGGCTGTGCGGGGCCAGGGCGAGAACGGGGCAGCCGGCCTTCAGAATCTCCGCCAGCGACTCCTGCCGGTACGGCACCGAGGCGATGACGAGGTCCGGCCGGGCGGCGAGCAGTTCTTCGGATCCGGTCGACCAGGAATCACGCACGGACGCGATCGGACGCTCGCGCAGGGCGGGAACGGCTGCGAGGCAATAGCGCGTGCAGGCGACCAGAAGGTCGAGGCGGCCCAAGCGTTCGAGGATGATGCTGATGCTGGGCTGCAGGGATGCGATTTTCACGGCTACTTGTTGTGGTCGGCCAGAACGGCGGCTGGATAGTAGACCGCCCAACCGCGATGCGCGGCGATTTCGGCCAGAGCCGGCGTTGGGTCGACCGGGAAAGCATGCCGGGCGATCTCGAGCATGGCGGCATCATGGATGGAATTGCCGAAGACGGCGTCCGGATTCGGCAGGCCGGCGCGGCGCAGGGCCTCTACCTTGCCTTCATCGGTGGGAACGGCGATGAGGTCGCTGGTAATCAGACCGTCGTTGATGCGGACACATGCGGCAAGAACACGATTGGGAGCTATGCCAAAACGCTGTACGCCTTCTTCAACCACCCAGTTGTTGGTGGAACTGACGGCCCAGATGTCGGTCCCGGCGGCGCGAAGCTCGGCGACCAGCGCCTGCATCTCAGGGAAGATCTGCGAATCAACCTGCTGAGCGAAATAGCGGGCAGCGGCGCGCCGCAGCTCATCGTCGCGCAGGCTGGCATAGACCTGGACCATTTCGCCACAGATATCCAGCTCCGAGACCTTGTCCTGGCGGTAGAGGCGGTGGCGGTCATCGATCCAGTCGCTGGCGTCGCGGGAGAGAAGCCCGGCTTCCATCGACCAGTTCATAAAGCCAAGACCGGCATCTCCGTTCCAGAGGGTGCCATCGCAGTCGAAGACGGCGGTGCGGGGCGCGGCGGCCCGGACGGCCTGGCGAAACTCCTCGAGACTGTAGCGGACCACGGATTTGGCCTGCGTGGACGTCAACGGCACCTCTTCTCCTCTACCCTATCAATACCCACCCTTTGCAGCGTCCTTTCTTTAGTATCAAGCCCTCCTGTTGCAGCGAGTTGAACAACAGACGGTCGCGCCGGCCCCGGAACTCGCGGCGGAATGCTTCGGCGGCGAAGGGTCATAAGCTGAGGCCTCTGCCCCTCTTTGCCGACAGGGTGCCTAATGAAGCGACAGCAATAGCGCCAAGGGAAACAGCCCGAACGCTGCCCTGCTCATCTACCCAGATGTGCCCTTCGCAACCAGCATTCCCGCCATCCAGGACTATGCAGCCATTGGGGATTGCCGATCGGTGGCGCTGGTATCCCACCGTGGATCGGTGGACTGGCTCTGCTGGCCGCGTCTGGACAGCGGATCGATCTTTGCGGCGATCGTCGATCGCTTTCGCGGCGGCCACTGGTCGATCGCACCGCAGGGGCCGTTCCGGTCGGAGCAGCACTACATCCCGGGTTCCAATGTGCTGCAGACGCTCTTTGCCTCATCCGACGGCAGAGCCACTCTTACCGATCTGATGCCGGTATGCGGAGAAGACTACAAGAGAACCGCGGTCGTGCCGGATCGTCAGCTTCTGCGGGAGCTGCAATGCACCGACGGCGAGATCGCCTTCCAAATGGACTTTCGCCCTCGTCCGGACTACGCGCGGCGCCCTGTGTCCGTGGAGCCGAAGGGACTGCTCGGGCTGCGGATCCCTCTGGGACGGGGCGTGGGCTGGCTGCGCTCCAACGGCCCTCTGCGGGCCGAACCCGATGGAGCAACGGCGCAGATCCACCTCCGGCGAGGCGATTCGCTGCAATGGTCGCTGACGTACACGGAGGAGGCTCCCGCGGTGCTGCCGCCTCTGGGTGCCGAGGCGCATGCAGCGATCGATCGCTCGGTGCAGTGGTGGCGCGGCTGGCTGACCGGATCGCAGTATCGAGGACCCTATCGAAACGAGGTAGAGCGCAGCCTGCTGGCTCTGAAGCTGCTGGCATTCTCTCCTTCCGGAGCCATTGCTGCCGCCGCCACCACCTCTCTGCCCGAGCGCATTCATGGCTCGCTGAACTGGGATTACCGTTTTTGCTGGCTGCGGGATGCCTCGCTGACGGTGCGCGCTCTGTTGGGCCTGGGATACGTGGATGAGGTGGAGAGCTTTGTCTCGTGGCTGCTGCACAGCACGCGGTTGACGCAGCCCAAACTGCGCGTCCTGTATGACCTGTACGGCCGTATGGCGCCCCGCGAAAGTGTCCTGGAGCATCTGGAGGGCTATCGCGGCTCCCGGCCGGTTAGGCTGGGCAACGGCGCCCGCGACCAGTTTCAGCTGGATACCTACGGCGAAGTCGTGGAGGCAACGGCGCAATTCGCCGAGCACCAGGGGCATCTGGACCGGGCCGCGCAAAAAGCACTGATCGGATTCGGCAAATACGTGGCCGAGCACTGGGACCAGCCCGACCGCGGTATGTGGGAGAGCCGTTCCGGAGGGAAAAATCACACCCACTCGCGGCTAATGTGCTGGACCGCACTCGACCGCCTGTTGCGGCTGGAGAAGAAAGGCCTGCTGCGGGGAATTCCCAGCCAGGAATTTTTGCTGCAGCGGGAACGCATCCGGCACCAGATCGAGCGGCGGGCGTGGAATCCGGCCCTGCGCAGCTACGCGAAGACCCTGGATGGAGAGAAAGTGGATTCCAGTCTGCTGCGCATTCCCTGGCATGGTTTCGAGCGCGCGGATTCGGCGCGCATGCAGGCAACCGGCAGGCGGATCATGGAGCGCCTGCGCGCAGGCGAGGGACTCCTGTTTCGCTACAAGCGCGAGCCCGAAGAAGGCGCTTTTGGCGCCTGCGGATTCTGGGCCGTGGAATACCTGGCCATGGGCGGCGGCACCCTCGAGGAGGCGCACGCGCTTTTCCAGGATCAGCTTCGCTTCGCCGGCCCGGTGGGACTGCTGTCGGAAGAGGTGGACCCTGAAACCGGCGACGCCCTCGGCAATCTGCCCCAGGCCTTCACCCACGTCGGGCTCATCAGTGCCGCTCTGGCTCTGGAAGAGCAGGAACGCAGACGCCTCGAGCGGCACGGGGAGCAGTCGGCCGGCGGCTTCCGGGAGAGTGCTGCGTGAACTGGGACAGTTGGCTGCTGTGGGGCTTCGTGGCAACGATCGCCCTGACCACTTTAAGCACGGGCGCGCAGGGAGTCGGGCTGACGCGCATGAGCTTCCCCGACATACTGGGGCTGGCCGTCACGCCCAGCCGCGACAAGGCGAAAGTGTATGGATTCCTGCTTCACGGATTGCTGGGTCTGATCTACGCGCTGATTTACGCGGCGATTTTCGAGTCGCTGCACGCGGCCAGCTGGTGGATTGGCGCGCTCATCGGCCTCTGCCAGGCGCTGTTTGTTCTGACCGTCGTCATGAAGCTGCTGCCCAGCCTGCATCCGCGGATGGCCAGCGAACATTACGGTCCCGCCGCAAAGCGCGTGCTGGAGCCGCCCGGCTTTCTGGCGCTGCACTATGGGGTCCAGACGCCGCTGGCGGTTATCGCCTCGCACGTGGCCTTTGGAGTGATTCTGGGAGCGTTCTACCACCTGCGCTGAGGCGCTCAGGCTCAAACGATCGACACCGTCAACGTTTCCCGAATCTTCGCCTACCCGAACCTTCGCCTACCATAGACCGGTGACTTCCTTTACACAGAGGCTTGCCGCGATTCAGGACAGGATCGACTCAGCTTGTCATCGAGCGGGGCGCCGTCCGGACCAGGTGCGGCTGATGGCCGTCTCCAAGGTGCATCCGGCCACAGCTCTGGCGGAGGCAGCGGCGGCAGGCTTAACCCTGTTTGGCGAAAACCGTGTGCAGGAGTTCGAAACCAAGCGCGAGCAACTGCGGGAACTGGGCGTGACCGGCGCGGAGGTCCATCTGATCGGACACCTGCAGTCGAACAAAGCGGCCAGGGCAGCGGAATTGTTTGACGGCATCGACAGCGTCGATTCACTGCGCCTGGCAGAGCGTCTGAACGAAGCCGCTCACAAGGCGGGAAAAACGCTGCCAATTTTGATCGAGACCAAACTCAGCCAGGAACCGGCAAAAAGCGGGCTGGATCCGGACAGCGCTGAGCTGCGATCTCTGTTCGAACGCCTGCCCGATCTGGGGCATCTGGCGATGCGCGGTCTGATGACTATTGCGCCTCTGGATGAAAACCCCGAGACCGCACGGGCCTGCTTCCGCCGGCTGAGTACACTGCGGGAGCAATGGAGCGCGGATTTTCCGCGCCTCGATTTTCACGAGCTGTCGATGGGCATGTCCGCCGATTTTGAGATTGCCATTGAGGAGGGCTCCACGCTGGTACGCATCGGGACGGCGCTCTTCGGTGCTCGTCCACGGCCGACGAAAACGTGACGTTCCCTGTGCGACAAACGACGGAGGGAGCGCGATTCCTCGTGCGCGTGGCCCCGCGCGCGAGCCGGAACGCCGTTCTCGGCGCGATCAGCGACGGATCCCAGGCAGCGCTGAAGATCGCATTGCAGGCGCCGGCGGTGGAGGGCCGAGCTAACGCCGCCCTGATCAAGTTTCTGGGAGATTTACTGCACGTGCCACGATCGTCGATCGAAATCGCGAGCGGCGAGCACGGACGCAACAAGTCCATTGTGGTGCGGAGGCGAAAAGCCGAGGAGATTGCGGCGCTGATCGAGCAGGCACTCCCCAGGAACTAAGCGAGGATTTCCGGCGAAATGCGCCGCGACGGCTATCCCGCCTTGCGCTTTCTCTGCGGTGTTGCTGTCTGCGGCGGCTTTTTGCCCGTGGCTTCGTCGGACGGTCCAGGCTGCTGCTCCATGCTCTTGCGCAGCGCGTCCATGAGATCGATGACCGGGGCCAGCTTCTTCTTCGCCTGCTTGCCGGGCGCCGGAGCCTGCCCCTGCTTGCTTTCGATGAGCTGCTCGACGCGGTGCTCGTATTCGTCGCTGAAGTTCTCCGGATGGAACTCGGCGGTGAGCTGCTTCATGAATTGCTCCGCGAGGTCGAGTTCGGCTTTCTGCACGCTGACTTCGGTCTGATTATCGTATTCGGCGACCGCGCGAATCTCTTCGGGGTAATAAAGCGTGTGCAGCACTAGGCCCTGCTCGAAGGGGCGAATCATCACGATTTGTTCGCGCTGATGGAGCGTGATCTTGGCGATCGCGCCGAGATTGAGTTGCTGCATGCCCTTGTGGATCAGCGAGTACGCTTTGCGACCGGGATCTTCGGCAACACTGAAGTACGAGGTCTGGTAGTAGAGCGGGTCGACGTCGGGCAGCTTGACGAACTGCACAATCTCCATCGTCTCCGATGACTGCGCTTCAAGAGCCTTCAATTCATCATTGGAGACGAGGACGTAGTTGTCTTTGTCGACCGGGTAGCCTTTCGCGATTTCGCTGCGCTCGACGACCCGCTCGCAATGCGGACAGAAAAGCTGCTGGCGAATGCGGCTGCCGCAGACGGCATGGATCTGATTGAAGCTGATGTGCTCCTCGCGCGCGGCAACGAAGAGGCGGATCGGCACCGAAATCAGACCGAACGAGATGTACCCTTTCCAGACGGTTGAGGCCATGGGAGCCAAGAATATCGCACAGAAAATGGTTCGATAAAGTGAAAAAACGCGGCGAAAACCTGGATGATTACTAGTAGTTTCGCCCTGTATTCGCCTGATTCCTGATCGAAAACCGACCTACTTCGCTCTTGGATGCGTGCGATCGTAAACTTCGGCTACCTGGCCGACGGTCAACTGCGTGTACCTTTGCGTGGTGGAGAGGCGCTCGTGGCCGAGCAACTCCTGTATCGCGCGCAGGTCGGCGCCTTCTTCCAGCATGTGCGTGCCAAAGGCGTGGCGCAGCGTGTGCGGATGGACGTCCGCCGGTAATCCGTGGGCCAGAGCGATGTGCTTCACGATGCGTCCCACGCTGCGCGTGGTCAGGCGGCCGTCGCCTCGCAGGCGCAGGTTGAGCAGCAGAGCCGGCGAGGACTTGCCCGCCGCCGCCAGTTTGGCCTCCCGAACCGGCAGCCACGCCCGCAAGGCCTGGGCGGCGGCGTCTCCCAAAGGGACGTAGCGTTCCTTGCGTCCTTTGCCCCGCACCAGGATCGCTTCGTTAGCCCAGTGAATGTCCGCGAGGTCGATGCCGACCAGTTCCGCGTTACGAATCCCGCAGCCGTAAAGCAATTCAAAGATGACGTGGTCGCGCTGCGGCCAGGCTGCGTTCTCGTCGGCGGCAGCTTCGACCACGCGATTCATGTCTTCGATCGTGGGTACACGCGGCAGATGTTTGGGCAACTTCGGCGTGGAGACCAGTACGGCGGGGCTCTGCTCAACAAGACCGCGCTTCGCCAGCCATTTGAACCAGGAGCGGATCGCGGCCAGCGCGCGGGCTGCCGAAGCCTTCGAAAGACCGCGCATAAAGAGTTCGCCCAGGTATGCGCGGATGTGCTGGTGCTCGATACTTTGGACCGGCACTTCCACACCGAGCCGCTCCACAAGAAACTCCGCGAAACCGTGTAGCTCTCGCGCGTAGGCGCGGATGGTATGAGGACTGGCCTGGCGCTCGTTCGCGAGCATGGCGAGGAAGTCGTCGACGTAACGGACGACGGCTGGCTTCGCAGCGGCCTGGACGCGGGTCATGGGGTGACTCGCTTCGCGCGGGGATGATGCTGCCGGTGCACGGCTTTCAGGCGTCCCAGAGCCAGATGCGTATAGACCTGCGTGGTGGCGATATCCGCGTGGCCGAGAAGGGTTTGGACGGTGCGCAGGTCCGCACCGCGTTCCACCATATGCGTGGCGCAACTATGGCGCAGCATATGCGGGCTGGCATGGGCGTCGCTCTGCTTCACCAGATGCCAGACCCAGGCGCGGCTGAGCGGCGAGCCGCGCGTGGAGAGGAACAGGTGCGGCGAAGGCTTCTTCGCCAGCGCCGCACGGCCCTGCTTCAGATACTGCTCGAGCGCCTCCACCGAAGCGCGGCCCAGCGGCACAATCCGCTCCTTGTCACCTTTGCCACGGACCAGTGCGCGACCCGCATCCAGCGACAGATCGGCAACCTTCAGCCCGGTGAGCTCAGAAACGCGCAGCCCCGCCGCATAGAGCAGCTCGAGAATCGCGCGATCGCGCAGCGCGATCGCGTCTGCCTGGGGATGATCTGCCGCCAGGCTCGCGTGATCCAGCATGGCATCCACTTCAGAAACAGCAAGCGACTTGGGAAGGACCTTCCAGGTCGCTGGGGATTCCAGATTCAGCGTTGGATCACGGCGGATCCGCTCGTCGAGGAGCAACCAGCGATAGAAGCCGCGCAAACACGAAAGCTTGCGCGCCGCCGAGCGCGATTCGACATTGTGCTTCGCCAGATGCTCCAGAAAACCGCTGACGCTATCCAAGGTCGCGTCCAAAAACGTGATCGCCTGTTTCTCAAGATACTCGGCAAACTGCAGCAGATCGCGTTCGTACGCCTCGCAGGAAAGCGGTCGCAGGCCCTTTTCCACCCGCAGATAGACAAGGTACTCGCACAGCAGAGCAGCATTGCCAGGCGCCGATTTCTGTTCGGACTGACGCGCGGGGGCCACGTTTCGATTATCGAAGATCGAAGAGTCCTGCATGAGTACCCAACCAGGTTCACGCGGGACGGTCAGGACTCCCGATAATTCAGGAGCAGCAGCCCAATCAGAATGAGGCAAATGGGCCATACCCAGGCCGCGATCCGCCGGGGGCGCGCGGAGGTCTCCGAAGCCGAGCCGTTGTCGAGGCGCAATTCGAGCCAGCGCCCCCAACCGGCCATCGCTCCCAGAACCGCCATGGGGGTGTGGCTCATCTCGGCGAAGACTTCATCGCTTCCCTCGCCCAATGCATGCGTATGGGTCAGCAGCAATGCGCCTCCCGCGGCGCACAACACGGGGAAGACGAAGCGGGCGCGCGGCCACTGCAGCCGACCGCTTTGAACACCCCACTCGAACATCGCGAACGCCGCGACGAGCAAAGCATAAAGGCGGTGCTCGAGGACGTCCGGAGCGGTGAAGCTGGGCCAGAAAGGGCGCGGGCCCAAAGGCCAGCATTCGGGGTCGGCACGGATCAGGATGAAAACCGACAGTCCGAGAAACAGCAGAGGCCAATGCCGCGCCCACCTCTGCCCTGGAATACGAGCCAGCAGGGCCAGGCCGCCGGCGAGGAGAACAATCAGTCCCGCCCAGTGGTGGTTGTACTCCGACCAGGCCCGATCGTTGGCATCGCTGGCGCTGCCTCCGGTATAGGTGGCCTCGCGCACCGCCACGCTGAGCGGCGTGGGCGGCGCCAGCTGCGCGAATGCCGGCGTGTGGAAGCTCGGCCAGTGCCATTCCATCCGCTGGACAATCTGGTGGCCGCCGAGAATGTCCTGGGGTGTTTCGTCCACGGAAGGCGATTGAGCGGTGAGCGAGGCGGCCGCGAGAATCACGGTGAATCCCAGACCCAGTTCCGCCTCGCTGAAGCGACGCAGGCGGAACAGGAGGGGCGCGGGGTCGCGTTCCACGCTGCGCAGGGCCAGAAAGTTGCCGGTGCCCAGTGTGAGGATGACCAGCGTGAGCACGATCTTGGCCGAGAGCAGAATCCCGTAAGAGGTGCCGTAGAGCCCCTGCCACGATCCGGCGTAGAACCAGGAGAGGCCGGCGCCGGCCAGGATCAAGACTGCCACGCCGATCAGCGCCATCGAGGAGAATCGCCGCGCCATGCTGCGAGCGGCACCGGCATCATCGTGTGTGCGCCGCAAGGCCATCAGGAGAAACGCCATCGCCCCGATCCAGGCCGCCATGCCCAGATGATGGGCTGCGGTCAGAACAAACAGGAGCGGACGGTGATCCATGCGTGAGGCGGCATGACTGAGCGAAACCGATGCGCCGAGCGCTGCCAGACCGGCCAGAACGGCCGGGAGCAAGCGGCCGATCCAGCGCAGAAGCACAAACAGCAACAGAGCGGCAGAGACGAACACGCTGCCGGAGACGAAATAATCCGCGCCGAGCAAATCGCGCAGGGCCATGCCGGAATTGCCGCCCAGGAGCACGGCGGACGTGGTGACCAGCAGCACCAGCTGCGTCGTCGCAAGGGCCAGAGCGAACCAGGCGGCGATGCGGCGCAGTTGCCTCTGCGGCTCCTCGGGCAGCTTCGCTGGACGGGCAGCGAAGATCAGGAAGAAAAGAGCGCCGAAGGTCAGCGCTTCCAGAGCGAAGGATAGAGCGCGGAGCAACAGCGAAAGCAGATCGAAATCGCGGACGAACCAGATCAAGGCAGCTCAGCGGACGGTGAACGGAATCTCGCCGCGGGTGATGTGTCCATCGGTAGAGAGCGCCTGCCACCGGATCGTGTAATGGCCGGGTTGCAGCCTGGCATGCGCATTCAGGTTGGTCGCAGCGCTCTGCGGATCGAGCCTCAGAGTCTCCGTCCGATTGTCCGGCAGAACCAGGATCACGACGGAATGCTGCCCGTCCACGCGCGAATTGTAGCGCAGCTCGATGGCAACTTCGGGTCCGTGGAGCGTGGCGTTCGCCGCCGGTGTGCTGGTCATGAGGTGGGCATGGGCCAAAGCCATGCGGGGCATCAGGAGCAGCAGGCCAGCCGCACACAGAGCGACGGCTAACGACCTCTTCGTCATCATTCGGTTCTTGTCCTCATGGGCTGCTTCTGTGAACCTGGGGCCCTGCTTACGCGGGTAGTCCAACGGTATCACGGGCGGAGACTGCGAATCGCCGCGATGAGTGGGCCGGCGTTTACCCTCGACCGGCAATGGCCTGCACGACCAGCACCGCCCCGATGGCTGCCAGGCCCGCGAAGACCAACTGCAGAAAAACCTCTCCCTTCAGGCGATGGTTGATCCACCGCCCCAGGAAGAGTGCCGGCACCAGAACGGGCAGGGAAAGCAGATAATCGCGCGTCACCACTGGGGTCCAGAGGCCCGTCACCCGGAAACCTGCCATGGCCAGCAGGCTGGCGGGCAGAAAATACGCCTGCAGAGTGGCCCGAAAGTGCTGGGGCGACCACCGTCGCAGCGATCCATAAACTACCAGCGGCGGGCCATTCATCCCGTACGCACCGCCCAGCACACCGGCACAGAAGCCGCATGCGCCCAGCCAGGCCGGGCTGTCATGACGCAGCTCAACGCTGCTCCGTCTGGTCAGCGACCAGCAGGAGAACGCCACAATGACAATGCCCAGCGAAGCGCGCACGATTCGCTGGTGCCCGCTGGTCAGCAGCAGCAGACCCAGAGGAAGACCGGGGAGGGTCGCGAGCAGCAGCCATCCGGCGCTGCGGAAGTGAATCTGCTTCCGGTCCTGAATGACGACAATCGCGGCAATCGTGATGGAGAGGAGCACGGCCAGCGGCGCCGCCGCCTGGAGAGGCATAAAGAACGCAAGCAGGGGAACCGCGATCAGAGCCTCACCGAATCCGAATGCCGATCGGATGAGGGTAGCCACAAACACGATCGACAGGATGGGGACGATAGCAGTCTCGATCGCAATCTCCACTGATCGCGCTAGCGCGAGGCTGCTCGCACGGATTTTCCGCTGAGCTCGGCCGCACGCGCCTCAGCGTAAGCCGCAGCGCCCATCAGCGCGGCGCGGCTTTCCAGAATGATATGCACCGGCGTGTTGATCAGCACGTCGCTCAGACGGCCTTTGTCGGCGAAGGCTTTCATGAAGATGCCATCGCGCATGGTTTTCAGAATCTTCGGCGCGATCCCCCCGCCCAGATACATGCCGCCGGTTGCCAGCACCTTCAGAACCATGTTGCCGGCCTCAGAGCCATAGGCCGCAACAAAGATCTCCAGCGTCTTCGCGCAGAGTTCGCTGCTGCCCAGCTCGCCCACTTCGCCGATGACAGCGTTCGGATCTTCTGTCTCCATACGATCGCGGAGCCACGCCGGCTCCTCCATCTTCTTTTCGTCGCGCAGGAACTCATATATCTTTGTGAGCCCCGGACCCGAGATGACGCGCTCATAGCTGACCCGGCCGCCCAGCTTCTTCATCAGCCAGATCAGCAACTCGAAATCGAGTGGAGTACGCGGCGCGAAATCGCAGTGGCCGCCTTCCGAAGGCATAGGGACATGAACCTTGCCGTCCCACACCAGCACGCCCTCTCCCAGCCCGGTGCCGGCGGAGACCAGGGCACGATTGCCCACCGCTGCCGTATCGCCCTCGTTCAGCGTGAAAATCTGATTCGGAGTCAGCTCGGGAACGCCATAGCCGTTGGCTTCCAGATCGTTGATCAGGAACAGATGGGTGATCTTCAGATTTGTGGAAAGCTCGCGGCTGTCCAGCACCCAGGGAAGATTCGTCAGGCGAAGACGCCCGGCCTTGACCGGCCCCGGCACGCCAAAGCAGGCGGCCGTAATCTCCGGATTGCTGCATTCGGTCAGAAACTGACGGACGATCTCCTCAAGTCCGCTGTATTCCTGGGCCGGATATCGCTCGTCGCGTATGTGGGCCAGCTGGCCGTGTTCAAAAGAATAAAGTGCAAGGTGTACCTTGGTGCCGCCCACATCCCCGGCCAGAATCATCTTTCGATCTCCAGTTTCCCGATGCCCTGAGCGTTGGGCGCAGGCAGATGCGCCGCTGCCGCTCTATCCAGTAAGAATACCAGCCTGCCATTTTGCGGCTGGATGAGCTGGGAGGGCAGTGTCTCGGGGTCGTACCCGCCAGTCAGGACGCGGCCGACGGGATCGGCTTTTGCGTGCCCTTCAATCAGGAAGAAGACATCGCGGGCCGCATTGATCACCGGCCATGTCAGCGTGACTCGATGATTTTGCTTCTGCTGCGGCACAAAGTTGGCAACGGCGATGCGGCCGAGCTCATGCAGGGCCTTCGTATGCGGAAAGAGGGAGGCGGTGTGGCCGTCATCGCCCATGCCCAGCTGGATCAGATCGAAAATCGGCGCCTCGGCGCCTTCCAGCCGATAGTGCGCGCGGATCGCCGTTTCGTAGCGCGCGGCGGCTTCCTCGGGATTGAGTTCGCCCTCGATGCGCGTCACGTGGTCCGGATGCAGAGGGACTTTTTCCAGCAGCAGATCGCGGGCGGCGCCATAGTTGCTGTCGGGGCTGTTCGGAGGGACGCAGCGCTCGTCCACCCAGAACACCCAGAGACGATCCCAGGGAATCGCTTCCCGGTAGGGCTGGTGCGGATCGGCCAGCAGCGCAAATACGGGTTTGGGGCTGCCCCCGCCGGAAATGGCGATGCGGGCAAGGCCACGTGCCGTTACGGCTGCCTGAATGCCGCGGACGAAATACCCGGCAGTTGCATGAGACAGCGCATCCTGCTGCTCATAGACGCGATATTCGACGTGAATTTTCATGATGGCTTAGATGTCCCCGAAACCGGCCCCTGCGGCGCCGCGCGGCACCAAAGATGGACTCGTTCGCCCCCGCTCAGGCCGAAATGGCTTTAGCCGATCCCTGGTGCTGCCCGTTCTCCGGCAGTTGAACTGCATGCCACTGCTGGCCGTCGCGGCCGATCAGCTCATCGCCGCACTCCGGTCCCCACGTGCCGGCTGCATAATTCGGGAAAGTCTGCGGGTATTTCTGCGCCCAGGCGTCGAGAACCGGCGTAAACAGAGCCCACGTGGCCTCCACCCCGTCGCGATGGGCGAACAGCGTTGCGTCGCCCAGCATGGCATCCAGCAACAGACGCTCGTACCCATTGGCGGACGACGATCCGAAGGCCTGCGCATAGCTGAAATCCATGATGACCGGGCAAACCGCCATCTGCGGCCCCGGCGCTTTGGCGCCGAAGCGCAGGGAGATGCCCTCGTCCGGCTGAATGCGCATGGTGATGATGTTGGGCTGGATTTCCGTGCACGGTCCGTACATATGGGTGCCGAAAAGTAACATCGGCGGTTGCTTGAACTGAATCGTAATTTCGGTCACCCGGCTGGCCAGGCGTTTGCCCGCGCGCAGATAAATGGGCACACCCGCCCAGCGCCAGTTATCGATCTCCAGGCGCAGCGCGGCGTAGGTTTCGGTCTGCGACTTTGGATCGACCCGGTCTTCTTCCCGATATCCCTTCACCATCTGATCGCCCACAATGCCGGGGCCGTACTGGCCGCGCACGCAGTCGTAGATGTTGATGGGTTTGATCGAGGTCCACAGCTTGATCTTTTCGCGACGCACAGCCTCGGCGGCGAAGCTGGCGGGCGGCTCCATCGTGACAAAGGAGAGCAGTTCCATCATGTGGTTCTGCACCACGTCGCGCAGTGCGCCGGCCTTCTCATAGAAGGGGCCACGCCCTTCAATGCCGATGCTCTCGGCCGCGGTGATTTGCACGTGATCGATGTAATTGCGGTTCCACACGGGCTCGAATATGCCGTTTGCGAAGCGAAAAACCAGAACGTTCTGGACCGTCTCCTTGCCCAGATAATGGTCGATGCGGAAAATTTGATTTTCGCTGAAGACGGTGTTGACATCGTCGTTCAGCTCGCGGGCGCTCTCCAGATCGTGGCCGAACGGCTTCTCAATGACGATGCGGGCGGTACCCACTTCCGGCTTCGCCATTCCATGTGTGCCCAGCCGATGCACAATATCGGCGAAATAGTCCGGAGCGGTCGCGAGATAGAAGAGGCGATTCCCGCGGGTGCCGTAATCGCGGTCGTACTGCGCCAGCAGTTTCTTCAATGCGTCGTATCCCTCATCGTTGTCGAAGTCCATCGCATGGTAGCTGATCCTGCCGATGAACTCGTCCAGCTTGTCCGCGCCCTTTTTCACACCGCCGAATTCGACGATGCCCTGCCCCATGTCGTCCGCAAAGCTCTGACCGAGGTTCCGGCGCGCAACGCCGACGATACGAAAATGCTCCGGCAGCAGTCCTGACTGCTGGAGATGAAAGAGCGCGGGCAGCAGCTTGCGTTTGGTCAGGTCGCCGGAGGCTCCGAAGATGACCGCCACGCCGGGCTCGGGAATGCGCTCCTGCACCTGGGACGCGGCCTGCTTCACATCCTCCGCAGAAACTCTGATTTCCGTAGTTGCCATGAGATCAAACTCCTTCCGATTTGCCCGACTGCTCCTGCGCTTACGCCCGTAGAAGGTCCACCCCGTCCCGCTCCAGCGTTACACCCAGCCGCGTCAGTTCGTTGGCCAACGATGCCGATCCCGCATAGCGAATGCCGTGAATGCCCAGCGAGGCTGCGGCAGCTACATTCTCCGGACGATCGTCGACAAAGATCACATTCTCCGGGTCGCGCTGCAGCACATCGAGCGCGATCCGATAAATGCGGCGATCGGGCTTGCGCACGCCGAGATAGCACGATGTGAAGAACGCGCTAAAGAGTTCCGGAAGACCGAATCTCTTCAGCCGATACTCATTCATCGCGCGCGACTCATTATTCACCGTGGCCAGCACATATTCTTCCGATGCCGCCAACTGGCGAACGATTCCCAAAGCACTGTCCGGCAAAACCGCCGATTCCGCGCGAATCGCGTCCAGAAACTCCGCCTGGGAAAAGGAGCGCGGCTGAAAGAACACTGTGTGGCGCAGATATTCGTCCACGCTGACCTCGTCTCGCTCCCAGGCCAGGTCAACTTCCGCGTGTCGCAGCTCAAAATCCGCGCGGTCCATGGCGAAGCGCCCCAGTACAGCATCGCGCTGCTGGTGATCCCACGCGTTGGTGAGCAGAACCCCGCCCAAATCCCAAAGAATCGTGCTGATGCCGTTCATGGCATCTCCCTGGCTGAAATCGTGCAGACAAAAAGGGCCTGAGGGCCCGGTTGATTTTACGGCTTCGCTGTTTCCGGCATGTTACGAGCTTCGATTGCCTTCACCTTATTCAGGCGGCGCATATATCTCTCCACCTGCGACTGAAAGCGCGCATCGAGAAAGGCGGGGACCAGGTCGAAGGCCAGTTCCTGGCCGATAATGCGCGCGCCCAGCACCAGCACGTTCATATCGTCGTGCTCGACACCCTGATGCGCCGAGTAGTGGTCGTGGCACATGCAGGCGCGAATGCCGGGCATTTTGTTCGCCGCGACGCAAACGCCCACGCCGCTGCCGCACACCAAAATGCCGCGCTCGGCACGGCCTGCCTGCAGCGCACGGCCCACCGCTTCCGCGAAATCCGGATAATCGGAGGGTTCGGTGTTGAATGCGCCCAGATCGATCACCTCGTGACCGAGCCGCTCCAGAAAACCGCGAATCTCTTCCTTCAGAGGATAACCCGCGTGGTCCGCTCCAATCGCCAGTCTCATGCTATTTCCCCACCATCGCCGGCTCGGCTTTCCGAGCCCGCTCTACCAGCGCCTTAGCGCGGGCAATCACGTTGTCCGTGCCGAATCCGAGCTTTTCGAGAGCCGTCGCTCCCGGGGACGACGCGCCGAAGCGGTCCAGTCCGATCACGTCGCCATCCCGGCCTACATATTTCCACCAACCCAGCGAAGCGCCGGCTTCGATGGCCAGCTTGGGCAAATGATCGGGGAAGATGGAATCCTTGTAACTCTCGGACTGCTCCTCGAAAATCCGGAAACTCGGCATCGACACCACCCGCGTGGTGATGCCATCCTTCTTCAGTTGCTCGGCCGCTCGTACCGCCGGCCACAACTCGGCGCCGGTGCCAACAATCAGCAGGTCGGGCGACTCGCCGCCCTGCTCCACGATGTACGCTCCACGGCGCACGCCTTCAAAAACGCGCTGGCGCTGTGGATCCAGCAGCGGCAGATCCTGCCGCGAGAGCGCCATGAAGGCCGGGCCCTTACGCTCCAGGGCCAGTCCCCAGGCTGCGGAGGTTTCATTGGCGTCCGCCGGCCGGAAGTCGGTCAGGTGCGGAACCGCGCGCAGCATCGTCAGTTGTTCCACCGGCTGATGGGTCGGACCGTCCTCGCCGAGACCAATCGAATCGTGCGTAAAAATGAACAGCGAGTGCACCTGCATCAGCGCCGCCAGGCGGATGGCGGGCTTGGCATAATCCGAGAAAATGAAGAATGTTGAGCCATACGGGACGATGCCGCCATGCGCCGCCATGCCGTTCACACTGGCGCACATGCCGAACTCGCGAACACCGAAGTAAATGTTCTGCCCCGTCGGATCGAGATGGAAATTGGGGCTGTCCTTGATAACGGTCTTGGTTGAAGTGGAGAGGTCCGCGGCTCCGCCCAGCAGCTCGGGAACCTGCTTTGCAAGCGCATTCATCACGATGTTGCCGGCGTTGCGGGTCGCGACGGGCTTGCCGTCCGCCGGGAACTGCGGCAACGCCTGCTGCCAGCCGTCTTTCAGGCGGCCCGCCTGCACACGCTCAAATTCGGCCGCGGCTTCAGGAAAGGCCTTACGGTAGTTGGCAAACTGCGCGTTCCAGTCCGATTCCGCCTGAGCGCCACGATCCACGGCCTGCAACCAGTTCTTTGCGGCGTCCTCTGGCACATAAAAAATCTTGTCTTCGGGCCAGTCGAGGTTCTTCTTCGTCTGCTTCACCGCTTCGACGCCCAGGGCCTCGCCGTGCGCTTTATTGGTCCCCGCCTTGGGGCTGCCGTAGCCAATCACGGTTCGGACAGCGATCAGCGAGGGCTTGTCCTTCACCGCCTGCGCCGCTTCAATCGCCTTCGAGATGCCCACCAGATCGTTCCCGTCGCCCACCAGCTGCACGTGCCAGTGATAGGCTTCGAACCGCTTCAGCACGTCTTCGGTAAACGACAGCTCCGTCGGCCCATCGAGCGAAACCAGGTTGTCGTCGTAGAGATAAATCAGCTTGCCCAGCCCCAGAGTGCCCGCGAGCGAAGCCGCTTCGTGGGAGATACCCTCCATCAGGTCGCCGTCGCCGCAAAGCCCATACGTGTAGTGGTCGACGATCTCAAAGCCCGGGCGGTTATAAAGCGCGGCCAGGTGCTTCTCGGCCATCGCCATCCCCACACCCATGGCAAAACCCTGCCCCAGCGGGCCGGTCGTCACTTCCACTCCGTCGGTGTGCCCATATTCCGGATGGCCCGGCGTTCTCGATCCATACTGGCGAAACTGCTGCAGATCTTCGATCGAGAGGTCATAGCCGGTCAGGTGCAGTACGGAATAGAGCAGCGCCGAAGCGTGCCCGTTCGAAAGCACAAAGCGGTCCCGGTTGGTCCACTTCGAGTGCTTCGGGTTATGGCGCATGTACTTGTGAAAGAGGAGATAGGCGATGGGCGCATCGCCCAGCGGCGCGCCGGGGTGACCACTGTTCGCCTTCTGCACCGCGTCTACCGCCAGAAAGCGCAGGGCATTAATCGATAACTGATCGAGTTCGTTCATACTCTTCGTCTCTCCTCTTGAATTTGTTCGCTGGGGACGGTTCGGGACGCCGGTCGTTCAATCCTGATTTTCGCCCTCCTCGTTGGATGACGCAAACGGAGAGTCCGTCTCATGCCGGCGGCTCCAGTTTTACTTCGAAGTTGCGGCCCTCCCAGCGATTTTCGTCCGGCCAGAACAGGGTAAACAGGAGTGAGCCGGTCTGATCCGGGGTTGTGGGCAGATCGGCATACGATCCGGCATAGCCAAGTTGTGTGCTCTCGAGGACCTGGGTCGTTCGCCAGGCGTCCGGCGACCACGTCACCTGGAAGCGCTCGGCCGAGGTAATCCGCAGCGCTTTGCCCGCCGTTATCTCGCGGATCTGACGGCGGAGCACTTTGAACACTTCAATCCGGCTCTCCGGATGCTGTCTCCGGGCATACCGCTCCTCCACGATCGGAATGCAGTCGTACACGCGATCATCCGCGGCGGAGCGCAGCAGCTTCAGATACTCGGAATGCGCCCACACCAGCGGCATCGCCGAACCTGCCGGCCCCCCCAGCACCAGCCCATTCTTGTCCGGCTCGTCCCAGATCTGCTCGGGCAGCATGCCGCCGCTGGAGGCGAAGCTTTCGATGGTCGCAATCAGCGGCCGAATGTCGCCGCCGGCTGCCAGTTCGTAGTGGGCCCGCTCCCCCACCAGCAGCGGCCAGGCGCGTCCCTTGCCCCAGCCCAGGAAAGGCCCGCCATCGCTGCCCTGTCCGTATCCATCGTGGTTGTAGCGAAGCCAGCAGGGACCCTTCGGGGTCTCCACCTTCAGAACACGGTCCACAACTTTCAGCGAGTCCACGATCAGCGGATCGTCCGGTGCACGCACCCCATAGCGCACCAACTCCAGAAAGCCGCCATCGATGATCTCCCGCGCCTCGAACTCCGCCTTCTGGCCGGGGGCAATGTTGTTGATGTGCACCGTCTCGCGTCCGCAGCCATCATGCGCATACGGATCTCCGCACTCCGGCGGACGAACGCGCATATAGTGCCGCTTCACCTCAGGATGCAGTACGCCGTTGTCCGTTACCGTCCAGTCTTCCAGGTGGCTTTCGATCCAGTCGGCATGCTCTTCCAGAAAACGCGCCAGTTCCGGGGAGCCATGCGCGCGCGCCATATCGGCCGCGCAAATGAGCGACGCAATTACTGCCGCCAGGGTTGAAGGCGAATAGCCGGCGATCTCTTCCCAGCGTTCCTGTTGGGTCACCGGCGCATAGCGCACCAGGAAGCCGGCGGCGCGCTCCACAAACGGAAGTACGTTGAAGCTGCCCAGCGCGTCGTGCTTCCACAGGCGCCAGGCCAGCATGATCGGGAACGCGACTTCGTCGAGTTGAATGCCGGTCCAGTAGGGCTCGCCATTCACCCAGAAATTCTGCGAGAACCCGCCGTCGGGTTTCTGCGTGCAGGCCAGGTAGACGAGGGCGCGCAGCGCCGTTTCCCAGCGCCCGCAGGCCATCAGCGCCGTGGCCGTCTGCACCATGTCGCGGGTCCACACCAGGTGATAACCGCCCAGATCGTCGTCGCCCTTGGCATAACCCCAGGGGATGGACGCCGACGCGACAAAGGCTCCGGCAAACGTTTTGTCTTCGTGGGCCAGAACCACGTTGTGGCTGATGTTCAGCAGGCGTCCGTTGTCGCTGCTGAGCCGCGCCAGTTCAGGCGGCGTGGCGGCACGGTGCCACTGCTCGATAAACCGCGTCAGATGGCGATCAAAGGGAACGCCCAGGGACCCCACCGTGGACGAGAGGGCGGCATGATGGCCTTCCCCGAATCCAATCCCGATCGTGAACTCGCGGCACATCGCCGGCAGCTCGCCCATGATCGCGATGTTCCCGTTCAGCGCCGACCCGAACTCCCAGTCCATTTTGAAGTTCTGCTTCAGATCCTGCCAGCCGTCGCTTGCGCCGACATAACCGCAACTGGCCCTGGAGAACCCGCAATCGGCCGCAAACGCCAGCGACATCGTCTCTTTCCAGGCCAACACCACGCGCTGACCCGCCACGTCGGCCACCTGCGCGGAGTTGCCCCGACCGCCCACTTCCAGATGCGGCGCCAGCAGCGCGTACAGGCGCAGCCTCGACAGGAACTGCTCTTCTCCCTCCAGCCGTACATGCACCAGAACAACCGGGTAGTGCGGATCGGCAATCATCCGGCGAACGATGGTGTACCGTCCTTCAGGGTCGCGGTTGCGCACACAGATAGCCAGCGCGTCCGAATCGATGTAGTCGAATTCGTGGAGCAGGTCGCGCCGTTCCTCGTGAAAGAACGTCTCCCCATCCGTGATCAGGAACTGCATGTCGCGAATCTGCGGACGGTCGATGGTAGGGCAGTAAATCTCGTTCAGGATGCCGTGCGAGGCGGTGAACCAAACCTTGCTGGAGGCGGCATACGCCGTGCTGACTGCGTCTTTGGCGCTGGAGGTCCATCGCGGCTCCAGTCCGGGCGCACCGAAAGCCACGCCCTGCCCCTCAATCCATCGATACCGCGGAGTGGAATTTGCCATCGAATCAGCTATTTTCTCCGAATTACCAGGGCCCTGGGTAATGATTGGATCAATTCACGGGCCCAAAGGTGTCGGCATTTGTTGGGTATGGCCTGTTTTTCTACAGCCAGCACGCGATCGAATCCGCTCAGGCGAGTCCGGCTACGTCACCTGCCACATCGCGTTCACATCCGGATGGAACTGCACCTCCGCCATCGCATGTACGACTTCCGGGTTCTTCATGAACTGTTGCCACACAAAACCCGACCGCAGATTCTCGGCCATCAGCATCATAATTCCCTGATCGATTCCCAGAATGTCGGGCGCGAACCAGTTGGCGTGGGGCTGAAAGGCGTCGACAAAGCCGTAGCGCGTATACACCTTGTCCTTGAACTGCTCGCGCATGCTCAGCAGGACGTGCGTGCATTCCGCGGGCAGAAAGACCACTGAGCCGCCCGCGGCATTCGGCACCAGGGTGCCATCCAGCGGTCCCATCGCGGGCGGGCCGCCCCACACGCGATAGCCTTCGCGCGAATCCGAAGCCGAGACCCCCCACAGGTTTTGGTCCCACCACGGAAATCGCCGCCCCTCCGTCAGGCACCACAACTGGTGCGCGCTGGTCGCCGCAATGGAATTGGTGAAATAGTTTGCGTGCAGGTCGGCCACGTTGCGGAGGTCGCACCACGCGTGTGCGTACTGGTGAATAAAAATGGGCGCCACTCCGCTGATGTAATCCAGTCCGCCGAACTGCACCACCGGCCGTTGCAGATCGTTCCAGGTGGTGGCGGGAATGGGATGCGTCGGCGACCCAATCGCCAGCAGGTACAGCACCAGCAGCTCCGAATAGATGTCCCAGCGATGGTTGAGGAATCCCTGGTCGGGAAGCCAGCCCATCGAAAGGGTGTTCCCGCCATTCAGCATCCATTCCCAGTCGATGCGCCGATAGAAGGTCGTCGCAAGCCCCGCGATCCGGGGATTATCGGCGAAATATTGCCGGCAGGTCAGAATGCCGCACAGCAGCCAGCAGGTATCGATGGAGGAAAGCTCGCAGCCGAACATCCGCTGTCCGCTCTCGATGTCGATGAAGTGGTAGAGGAACCCATGCTCGTGCGGGCAGTCTTCCAGCAGAAAGGCCAGCGTTTTCTCCACCCGCTGTTCGCAGTCGAAGGGTCGCAGATAGTTGCGCTTGTGCGCGATGCACAGTCCGGTCAGCCCAAACCCCGTTGCCGCAATACTGGAGACGCGGCTCACCGACAAGCCCGCGGCCGGGGCGCGATCCCGCACCATCCCTGTTCGCGCGCTGGCTTCGTTGTAGAAGAAGTCGCTGGCCCGGCCCTCCAGATCGTCCAGCAGCGTCTCCCCGTCGGTCGTCACCTGGGTAAAGGGGTGATTGATGAACACCCCGGGCGGGTGCGTGTACTTCTGGGCCGCCTGCGACTCCGGCTTCGGCCCCTGCCCCGGCTTCACCTGCGGGGCCTGCCTCTGGTTCTGCCCCAAAGCCAGCGCGGGAGCGCCCAGCGCCAGCACGCCGGATGCTCCGGCACGGCGCAGGAGTTCTCTCCGTGTTATGGATGATGGAGCCAATCGGGGCTCGTTCTTATCCTGAAATTTCAACAGAATTGCAGTCCGTCAGCAGACACAGATTTCCACTCATCTCCACGATGGATGCGATCAGCGGCGGTCCCTTCCCCAATGTATAGGAGTCGCACCGGCGCTAACGGCTCAGGCCGCGAAAAACCGAAATTCGGCGGGGCCCTGCCTCAGGCAACTCCGGCTCTCTTGCACCCTGCAGCGGCTCCGGCGCATCCAGTATGATCGGAGAGCGCATTCCGCGCGGGCCTCGGTCCGTATCGCTAATCGTCCCGCGCGACCCCTCGGCACAATCGCACTACTAACCTCGCTCAAGGAGGATGCTTTGGCACACGAAGTTCCACCCCTTCCGTACGACTACGCGGCTCTGGAACCGCACATCGACCAACAGACGATGCATCTGCATCACGACAAGCACCACACCGCCTACGTCAACAACCTGAACGCGGCGATTGAAAAACACCCCGAACTTGGGAAACACTCCGCCGAAGATCTGCTCCGCAACCTCAACAGCGTTCCGGAAGACGTCCGCACCACGGTCCGCAACAACGGCGGCGGCCACGTCAATCACAGCATGTTCTGGGCCATCATGAAGCCCAATGGCGGCGGCGAGCCGAAAGGCGCCATTGCCGACCAGATCAAAAAGGACTTCGGCAGTTTCGAGGATTTCAAAAAGCAGTTCAACGAAGCCGCTGCCAAACAGTTCGGCTCCGGATGGGGCTGGCTCATCTGGGACGGCAAGCTGAAGATCGTCACCTCCGCCAACCAGGACAGCCCGCTCACGCAGGGCCACTTCCCGATCCTCGGCAACGACGTCTGGGAGCACGCCTATTACCTGAAGTACCAGAACCGGCGCCCGGAATACCTCGCCGCCTGGTGGAACACCGTGAATTGGGACGAAATCAACAAGCGCTTCGAACACGCGAAAAAGTAAACCGCAGCGCCTCTGAATGCCCTTTCTTTTGCCTTCGCGAAAGAGAGGGCATTTCCGTGCTCCGCCGGAGTTTATGATGGTCCGTTCTGCACCATCCACAGCTCCCTGGAGGAATTGCCTCATGCGCCGCTTGCGCTCTGCGCTTCTGCTTCTGCCTGGCCGGCTGTCCCTTTTGGCGCTCGCCCTCCTGTTGGGCTTCGGCCTCACCACCCCAGCGCAGACGACTTCCTCCGCACCGCCAGCGCACTGGGTCGGCACCTGGGCAGCGTCCCCCCTGGGCGGCGATCCCTGGCATACCATCCCCACGCTGGTCGATTCCACGCTCCGTGAGATCGTCCATACCTCGATTCCCGGCAAGACGCTGCGCGTGCGTTTCACGAACGAGTTCGGCACCGAGCCGCTGCGCATCGACGCAGCCAACGTCGCGCTGAGCGCCGGCGAATCCGCCATTCAGCCCGATTCGCTCCACACCCTCGCCTTTGGCGGCCAGCCCTCCATCGTCATCCCACCCGGCGCCGAGGCGGTCAGCGATCCCGTCGATCTGGCAACGCCTGCCTTCGCCAACCTTGCCATCAGCCTGTACTTGCCCCTGCAGCAGATCAGCAACGTCTCCGTCCACCCCAGCGCGCAGCAGATCAACTACATCCAGGCGGGCAGCAACGTCGTCAGCGCGCCCACCCTCACAGGCGCTGCAACCGTAACCTCCTGGTATTTCGTCAAAGGCGTCGATGTCGAGCCCGTGGCTCCCCATGCCGCCGCGGTGGTCGCTTATGGCGACTCGATCACCGACGGCGCGCACGCAACCGACAACGAAAACCACCGCTGGCCCGACTACCTCGCCGTCCGCCTCCACAACGATCCCGCCACCGCGCACCTGTCGGTCCTGAATGAAGGCATCGGCGGCAACTGCGTACTCATCCACTGCGTCGGCCCCAACGCCCTCGCCCGCTTCGACCGCGACGTTCTCTCCCAGTCGGGAGTGAAATACGTCATCGTGCTCGAGAGCATTAACGACATCGGCGCCCTGCATGACCCCAACCGTCCGGATTACCAGCTGACCGCGGAAGACCTCGAACAGGGTCTGCGCCAGATTGTTGCTCGTGCCCACGAACACGGCATCAAAGTCTTCGGCGCGACGCTCACTCCCTACAAGGGCGCCGGCTACTTCACCGAACGAGGCGAGCAGATCCGTGAGGCCGTCAACGACTGGATCCGCAACGGGCATGCCTTTGACGGAGTGATCGACTTCGACAAGGCCACTCGCGACCCGGCCAACCCGCTCGTCTATGCGCCCGCCTACGACAGTGGCGATCACCTCCATCCGAAGGACGCCGGCTACGCGGCCATGGCCAATTCCATCGACCTGAGTCTTTTTCGATAGCGCTGTTTCCGCCGAGGCGAGTCTTTTGGCGGCCGCTGGTGTCTAAAGAGACCAGAAAGGTCCTTCCGAACCATGCGTTTGCCTGTTTTCTTGATTCTCCCTGCTCTCTTCGCTCCGTCGGTGTTGGCCCAGGCTCCTGCTCTCTCGGTGGGGTCATCGCAATACGCCCTGGTGGAGGCCGACAACGGCAAGACCGTCGGTACCGCCGAGGCCTCCGTCGCCGCCATCCCCAGCGGCTACGACATCACCTCGCACGGCGATCTGAAGATGCCGAAATTCACCTATACCTTCGAGAACAGCAATCGCCTCGACGGCCAGCTCGACATTGTGCGCGATCAGCTCACCGGCACGGTGAACGGAACCCAGGTGACCTTCGATCTCTCCTCCGATGCCACCGGCCGCCAGTTTCAGATCAGCATCAATTCCGACGGAAAGGTCACGACCAACACCGTCGATCGCCATCAGCATCTCGTGCTGCTGCCCGACCTCGACCCCGCTGCCTACATCGAGATGACGCACTTCGCCCTGGAACACCCGCCCACCACCTGGATCGTCATTCCCAAGCAGAACGGTCTGCTGGTCCCGGCGGACTACATGGCCAGGCCGGACGCGAATGGCACATTCGAGGGCCGGCCCGTCACCCTGCACCATACCCGCGTCATCGTGAGCGAACAGAACGGCATCACCGTGGAGCTTTACTACACGAGCGACGGCCGCCTGCTCGAGACCGACCTCCCCGAGCAGAACTTCTACGTCATCCACGATGGTTTCCACCTGCAGAATCGACCGCATTACACGCCGCCGCGCGCGGCCGCTCCAGAAGCAGGCGCTCAGCAGCCGGGACAGAACGGAGTTCCGCCTCAGGGGCAATATCCGCCGCCTCAGAACCAGTATCCGCAGCCTCAGAATCAGTAGATGGGGACTACCCTACCCGTTTGCCCGAGCGGGTTGTGTGCCGCGCCGGCACTGCGGGCACGCGGCGATGGGGCGGGCGGACCGTCAGGCCTGAGTCCGGCTAAAGGCGCTCAGAAGATTGCCCACCAGCCGGCAGGCGCGTGGGATCGCCTGCCGCACCGGGCCCGCGATTTCCGTGCCGTAGCCCAGTCGCTCTGCGCCCACCGTCAGGGCAAACGCATGGGCCGGCGTGTGGCCGCACAGCGCCCCCGCCATCGCCAGCAAAGCGGGAGGGTCCAGCCGGTGGGTCTGTGGAGAATCCGCGATCGCCGCAACCGGCCACACACGAATCGCCCCGGGATCGTCGCCAACGGACGCATCCACAAAGATCGCAAGATCGGTTGCCGCAAGGTCGGCAGCCATCTCTGGCGTGAACTGCTGCGCCGTCACGATCCGCAGACGCGAGGCGGGGACGAGTTGTTCCACGGCCTCGGCAATCCGCAGACCAACACCGTCATCCTCGCGCAGAGAGTTGCCGCAGGCCAGCAGCAGCGCCGGTGGAGTGGCACGTGGAGCGGCCGGCGCACGGCTCGGCTTCCGCGTCGCCACCGATGCGGGAGGCAAGGGCGTTTTGGTTGTAATTGCGTCCATAGCACCCCGGCCTCAGCCCCTCCGCACCTCGCGCACCAGCGAACCATCCGGTGCGCGCAGCTCAATCGTCAGCGGCATTCTTCCCATTGCGTGCGTGGAACAGCTCAGGCATGGATCGAAGGTGCGCACCACCGCCTCCACCCGGTTCAGCATGCCCTCGGCGATATGATCCCCCTGCACATAGTGGCGCGCCGTTTGCAGGATGCCCCGATTCATCGCAGCATTGTTATGCCCTGTAGCGATAATCAGATTCGCCCAGCGGATCAGCCCGTTCTCATCCACCTTGTAGTGATGGATCAGCGTGCCCCGCGGCGCTTCGGCCACGCCCACCCCTTCCAGGTTGTTCACCGAGGCGGTGGCCCGCACGTGCTTGTCCAGAATGCCCGGGTCCGCCAGAAGCGTCTCGATCTTCTCTGCCGCGTGCAGCATTTCGATCAGCCGCGCGTCGTGGTAGTGGAACGAGCTGAGCAGCGGCCGCGGCGACATCGCCCGGAACGCCCGCCATTCCTGATCCGCAAGGGGCGTATCGCAGCGGCCGGCCAGGTTCAGCCGCGCCAGCGGTCCTACGCGATACGTCCCTCCCGGATACCCCAGCGGCTTGTAGTACGGAAACTTCATGTAGGTGAATGGCTCGACCGCTTCGCCGATGAAGTCGGCGTAGTGCGCCGGATCCAGCTCGCCGGCGATGATGTTCCCTTCCGAGTCGATGACCCGCAGCGCTCCGTCGTAGTACTCGGCCAGTCCGCGGTCGTCGATCAGCCCCATAAAAAGCGTTGGGAAATTGGCGAAAACCTCGATCTCCGCCGTGAACTTCTCAAGGCTCTCCCGAAACCACACCAGCGTCCGCTGGATCGCGGCGATCGCCGGAGGAATCATTGCGAGGATCGCTTCGCGCTTCTCCGCGCTCAGCGGCTCGTTCACGCCGCCCGGCACCGTCCATCCGGGATGAATCCTCCTCCCCGCCAGCAGTTCGATCACGCGCTGCCCAAATTGCCGCAGGGCCACGCCGTCCGCGCCAATCGCCGGGTGCGTGTGCGCGATGTGGAGAATGCTGCGCTCGTCAGCGGGTGCATCCATGCCGAGGAGCAGATCGGGGGAGGACAAATAGAAAAAGCTCAGCGCGTGCGACTGGATGAGCTGCGCCAGATTCAGAATCCGCCGCAGATTCGCCGCCGCCGGGGGAATCCGCACCGCCAGAATCGCATCGCACGCTTTCGACGACGCAATCAGATGGCTGACCGGGCAAATGCCGCATATCCGCGACGTGATGTTCGGCATCTCGTAGAAGGGCCGACCTTCGCAAAATTTCTCGAATCCGCGCAGTTGCGTGACGTGGAAGGTCGCGTCCTGGACAATGCCCGCGTCGTCGAGCTGCAGAGTGATCTTGCCGTGTCCTTCCAGCCGTGTGACGGGATCGATGACAAGGGTACGAGGCATAAATTCTCCAATCAGCCGAAATGGGCGACGCCGCCCAGCGTGGGCACACGGCCCGCCAGCAGTTCCGACAGCACCTGATAGATCGTGTCCGCCGACGGCGGGCACCCGGGCACGAAAACATCCACCGGAACTACTTCGTGGACCGGCCGCACGCGATCCAACAGCGCCGGCACACCCACCGTCGGCACCTGCGGCTGCAAATCGACATTTTCCTCGTAGACGCGCTGCAATACCGGCAGCGGTCCAATCATGTTGCGCATGGCCGAGACATTGCCTGTCAGTGCGCAGTCGCCCAGCGAAACCAGAATCCCCGTGTGCTCGCGAATCTTCCGGATCTTCTTCAAATCGTCTTCGCTGGCGACCGCGCCCTCCACCAGCGTCACGTCGACCTGGTCGGGAAAGGTCTTGCGATCCACCAGCGGGCTAAACACCAGCCGAAACTGGCTGCTCAGCTCGATGAGGCGTTCGTCCATATCCAGAAGAGACATGTGGCAGCCGGAGCAGCCATCGAGCCATACCGTGGCCAGCGTTTTCAGTTCGCTCATGGCTGCTCCCCTTCCCGCATGATTCGCAGATACGGCAGAAACTCCGGATGCTTGTGCGCCTTACTGACCGCGCGGTTCTTTTCGAACAGCGCTCCGGTCGGGCACACCTGCACGCACTTGCCGCAGCTCGTGCATGTCTCTGAGGAGCCCCATGGCTCCTTCAGATCGGTGATCACCAGCGATTGCGCGCCGCGCCCCATCACACCCCAGGTGTTCGCGCCTTCCACTTCCGAGCAGACCCGCACGCATCGCGTACACAACACGCACCGGTTGTGGTCCACCGTGAAGCGCGGATGCGAAGCGTCCACCGGCAGCTGCGGATACTGGTACGGAATCTCAACGTGGGTCAACCCCAGCGAAAGCGCCAGGTTCTGCAGTTCGCACCGCCCGTTCGCCACGCACACCGAACACACGTGATTGCGCTCCGCAAAGAACATCTCCAGGATCATCGTCCGGTAGCGGTCGATCTTTGGGGAGCGGGTCGCGACCTCCATTCCCTCCTCGACGCGCGTCACGCAAGCCGGCTGCAGGCGCCTCGCGCCTTTCACCTCCACCAGGCACAGACGGCACGAGCCCACGCTCGACAGCCCTTCGATCTGGCACAGCGTCGGGACCGGGATATTGTGCTCGCGCGCCGCTTCCAGGAGGGTCTGGTCAGAACGCGCGCTCACGTCCACACCGTCAATCGTCAGAGTCCGCACATTCGCTTCGGCGCTCATGCGTGCACCTCCATCCCCGTGGGACTGCATTCGCAGACTCCTGCTGGGCAACGCTTCTCGTCAATGTGCGCCAGATACTCATGCTTGAAGTAGCGCAGCGTGCTCAGCACCGGATTGGGCGCCGTCTGCCCCAGCCCGCACAGGCTCGTCGCACCCACCACTTCGCACAGCTCTATTAGCTGGTCCAGATCCCGATGCGTGCCCTCGCCCTTGCAGATCTTTGTCAGCAGGTTATACATCTGCACCGTCCCCGCCCGGCAGGGGATGCACTTGCCGCACGACTCCGTCATGCAGAACTCCATAAAGAAGCGGGCGACCGACACCATGCACGAGGTATCGTCCATGACGATCATGCCGCCCGAACCCATCATGGAACCGGCGCTGATGAGAGCGTCGTAGCTGATGGACAAGTCGAGGTGCTCTTCGGGCAAACAACCGCCCGAAGGTCCGCCAGTCTGGACTGCCTTAAATTTCCTGCCGTCCGGCACGCCGCCGCCGATCCCGAAGATGATCTGCCGCAGTGTCATGCCCATCGCCACTTCCACCAGGCCGGTGCGCTGGATCTTGCCTGTCAGCGCAAAGACCTTGGTCCCCTTGCTGCGCGCTGTCCCCATCGACGAGAACCACTCGCCCCCATGCCGGATAATCGGCGCCACATTGGCGAAGGTTTCCACGTTGTTGATCAGCGTGGGCGCCCCCCACAGTCCCGAAACGGCCGGATACGGCGGGCGCGGACGCGGCGTTCCCCGTTTGCCTTCAATCGACGCGATCAGCGCCGTCTCTTCCCCGCAAACAAACGCTCCAGCCCCCAGACGAATATCGATGTCAAAGCTGAAGGTCGTCTCGCAGATCCCGTTTCCCAGGAATCCGCGCCGCCGCGCCTGCTGCAGCGCCACCGTCAGCCGCTGTACCGCCAGCGGGTACTCCGCGCGCACATAGATGTAGCCTTTGCTCGCGCCGATGGCGTAAGCAGCAATCGCCATACCCTCAATCACCCGCTGCGGATCGCTCTCCAGCACGCTGCGATCCATGAACGCGCCCGGATCGCCCTCATCGCCGTTGCAGATCACGTATTTCTGCGCGCCCTTCACCTTGGCCACCGTGTCCCACTTCAGTCCTGTGGGATAGCCACCGCCCCCGCGCCCCCGCAGTCCGCTTTTCGCAATCTGCTCGATCACCGACGCTGGTGACATATCCGTCAGCGCTTTCACCAGCGCTTCGTAGCCGCCCCGCGCCACGTACTCTTCGATCTTCTCCGGATCGATGTGCCCCGAGTTCTCCAGCACCACATGATGCTGGCCCTCGAAGTAGCCGCCTAACTGCGGATCGAGCCGCGCCACCGGCTGGCCACCGAGCGCCTCTACGATTTCCTTCGCATCGCCCTCATGCACGTGTCCGTACCGCGTTTCATTCGGCTCCACCAGCACCATCGGCCCGGCCGCGCATAAGCCCATGCAGCCGGTACGCCTTACATGGCATTTCTTCCCGCAGCCTTCCGCTTCTTTTTCGATCGCAGCTTTCACCCGGTCGCTGTGCTGCGACAGACAGCCGGTGCCCATGCACACGTTCACCTGGTAGTCGTATTGTTCCCGCTCTTCCACCTGCGCAGCGGCAATCTCTTCCAGTTCCTCGGCATTCATGGCTGGATCCACCTTTCCAGATGCTGCGCCAGCTGCGGGCCTTCCACCTGCCCGGAAAGTTCACCGTCCAGCAGCACCACCGGCGCGCGGCCGCAGGCGCCCACGCAGCGCGCGGTCGCGAACGATACTTCCCCGTCCGGCGTCGTTTGTCCCGGCCTGATGTGCAACAACTTTTCCGCCTCAGCCACCAGCTTGTCCGAGCCCTTGATGTAGCACGCCGTCCCCAGACACACCGTGCAGGTGTGCCTGCCCGGCGGCTTCAGGCTGAAGAAGTGATAGAACGTCACCACCCCATACGCCTGGCTCAGCGGGACGCGCAGCGACTGCGCCACAAACCGGATCGACGGCTCATCCAGATAGCCAAATGACGACTGCACGGTGTGCAGCGTCTCAATCAGCGCGTTACGCGAATAGCCGTGCTTGCGCATCGTGCCATTCACAATTCTCCAGCGCTTGTCTTCGGAGGGCAGAGGCGGACGTTCTGCATACAGCGGCATGTTGTACCTCCATCGACTGCCCGCAGGCAATCGTGGCTCAGTCTCCTGCCCACCCGTGCTGCAGGCGAACGCGCAACCGAACCAGGTGGCAGGATTCCTCGGCGCGCCCATCCGGTGGTGACCTTCCGGTGCCTGAAAACCCCGGAACCAGCGCGTCTTTCAGCACTAGATTGCCTGCCGAGCATAACGATTGTCGGTGACCATCGTCACTGGAGACAAGCGCAAAATGTGATTGATCTCGCGCGGCCAGGGGGAATCCGCGCACGCCTCATCAATCGTCGAGAAGCGCCACCTCGGTCGTCTGCAGGCGCTCCGGATCGCCTATGACCTCCATCGCCGCGATCCGCGCCCCTGCAAAGGTGAACCGCAGCACGCGGAACAGCCGTCCGCGCGGAGCCACCACGATGCCCACACTTCCCTCCACCAGCGCCACGCGCGCCAATCGTGCGCCCTTCGCCGTCCGCATCGCTTCCTGCGCCCAACCTTCGGCTCCCTGCACTGCGGGCAGGCCGCGAGGCGCTGCGGCGGCGTCAGCGTGCACGGTAAACTCCGACGTCATTAGTGTTACCAGCTTCTCCGCGTCGCCCGCCCGCAGCGCCGCGAGAAAGCCTTCCACCAGCGAGCGCTGCTCGCCGATCTGTCCTTTGGGAACGCTCGTGACTCCGCGCACACGCCGTCGCGCCCGGCTGGCCAGTTGCCGCACCGAATCCGGCGTGCGCAGTGCAATCTGCGCGATCTCTTCGAACGGCACATCGAACACGTCGTGCAGCACAAAAGCCAGCCGCTCTGCGGGATTCAGCCGATCCAGCACCACCAGCGTCGCCAGCCCCACCGCATCCGCCAGCATCGCTTCCTGTTCCGGATCGATCGCCCGATGGGCACTGGCGGCCGCTTCCGATCCTGGTGTTTCCAGCGACTCTTCCGCGCGCGATTTGCGCGACCGCAGCATGTCCAGACACACGCGCGCCACCACCGTGGTCAGCCAGCCGCGCAGATTCTCCACGCCCTCGCCACCCGAACGGCTCAGCCGCAGCCACCCTTCCTGCACCGCATCTTCGGCTTCGCTCAGCGAGCCCAGCAGCCGATAGGCGACCCCCTGCAGGTGTCCCCGGTTTTCTTCGAAGCGCTCCGCCAGCCACTCGTGCTCGTTCATCATGCCTCCTGCGCGCGCGCTGGCCCCTGCAGCGAAGATCGGCGGCTCGCCGGGCGCAGCCACCACGAAATCACCGCCAGCGCTGCAGTCACGAGAGTCACAATCACTTCGGGACCTCCCCCGCACGCCATATGCGACACCGCGGCTCCTGTCATCTCGAAGAAAACTCCCGCATAGGCCCATTCTTTCAGCAGCGGCAGCCGCGGTGCGAGCAGCGCCGGCACCGCGAGCAGCTTCCAGACACCCAGAATCGTCAGGACGTATGCCGGGTAGCCGATCTGCGTCACCACCTCGACGACGTGGTGTATGCGCGCAACGTCCCAGATGCCACCCGTCAGCAGTTCCGCCGCCAGAAGTCCCGTTACAACCCAATAGCCGATCATCCTCGCTCGCATCGTTCTCTGCTCTTCACCGCCGCCTGAATTACGCATCTCTCAACTCCAGTTTTTCTCGATCCCGTCTGTCACATCCGCCATCGGGCGTCCGTCATATGAGTGACGAACGAAATTCACCGAATGTGACAAGGAGACTCCCCATGCAGGCACGCATGAAAAACCCCGTCATGATCTTCCCCAAAGCGATGGAGGCGATGCTCGCCCTCCATTCCTCCACCGACCAAAGCGGACTCCCGAAATCCACGGTCAAACTCGTCCACCTGCGCGTGAGCCAAATCAACGGCTGCAGCATGTGCGTCGACATGCATGCCCGCGAATTGCGCCAGGCCGGCGAGACCGATGACCGCCTCTTTGCCGTCGCCGCCTGGCGCGATGCCCCCTACTTCACCGACGCCGAGCGTGCGGCCCTCGCGCTCGCCGAAGCCGTCACTCGCCTCAGCGATCGACCCGATCCCGTCCCCGACGACATCTGGGACGAGGCCGCCCGACAATATGACGAGAAGGCTCTGGCCGCCCTGTTGCTGGCCATCGCCGCCATCAATGTCTGGAATCGCCTGAATGTCCCCATCCGCCAGGTCGCCGGCGACTGGACCAAAAATGCCGAAGCGAAGGAATGGATGGAAAAGCACGTCTTCGCAAAGACTGCCTGAACATCTTCGCCCAAAGCACGCCGAGGTGGGGCGCCGGTACCGGTGCCCCGCCTCCCCACGGCCCGCGCATGGCATGTCTGAGTGTTGGGCGCGAAGCGCGTCCGCCTGGACGGCTAGTCCCGCGAAGCGCGTCCGGTGGGTCCTCCGCAGCACCGGCTGGAGCCGCGCCGATCCCGTTTTCATACTTACTTCAGCGCAACCGTGCCGTACAGGATTTGCAGAAGCACGACACCGCCGAGCACAGCCAGCAAAATGCTGAGGAGCGTGCCAATGAGGAAATATTCCGCAAAGCGCGGTTCTTTAAATTCAGGGAATCGGGCGATGGACTTTCCGGTCAGGATGAGACCCACCAGGGCCGGCGACTGCAGGGCCATTGCGGTAATGACCAGAGCTCTCTCGATCCATCCGATATAGAGCCCCGCGTTCTGGAGCTGCTCCGGCGCTTCCTCCAAAACACCGTGTGCGATACCTCGGGTGATGTAGCGGATCAGATACCCGCCGCCGAACACAATGCCCACATAAATAATGGCCGTTTCGACGATTCGGCTTCTTGCCGATGGGGAGATGTGCAGGAGGCCGGCCAGGGCGGCGAGATCGCTGCCGCTGAGGAACAGCGCCGCCGCGATCATCACGGCTCCATGCAGCAGCTGATCCAGCAGAAACGTGCAGCCATTGTCCGCAAGGAAGGAACGCCCGATCAGGAGTGACTTCAATCCGTCGATTGCGAGATGGACGAGGATATAGCAGAGAATTATCAGCTGATTCCGGATGGACAGAAAGGGCGTCTGGCCAAAAAACAGGAGACAGACCCATGCCAGCAACCCGTGCACAGCGCCATGCAGGAGAAGGGGGAGCAGGTGTCTGGTTTTGTTGCGGGCGATCCATCGCGGTTGCAGGGGGAAGTCGCCGAGCAGATGAGCCAGAAGAAGTGCGAGAAAAGCGGCCGGGAGCGGATGCATGAAATCGTCCACTTTTTGATTTTTGTACGAAACAATACAAGTTCAAAAATACGCCTGAACGATCTTTTCCATAGCCTCAGCCGTCTCGATCAGATGCCAATAGTACCCTCTTTTGAGATTCCTCGACACGGTAGAGACGTCCAGTGCCAGTCTGCGGGCAGTTGCGTCCTGACGGTCCGTTTTTAACTGCGTATTGATCGTTGCCCACTGGCGGGTAGTGGTTCTTTCCAGAAGGGCATCCTGCAGACGATAAATTGTGTTCGCAATCGCGTCGAAGATTTCGTTGCCGGACTCGAAGCTGGTGAAGAGGCGATACTTCGGCGATGCCCGTTTCATCCGATCTGCGGCTGTACGGGCTCTCTCAAAGGCCTCTCCACCGGCATAGCGATTGATCGGCCGCTTGTGAACCTCACTTACCGATCCAATCCCCACCGCGATCCGCAGTTGCAGTGGGTAGAAGAACCGGCGCAAATCCAGAATCACGCGCGAAACATCCTCCGGCTTGCGCAGAATCGCCTGGAATTCATCCCACGCCGTCACGGTGTACGGTGAGAGGATCAGCTTCTGCGAAAGGTGCAGCCGCGAGACGGCGGTCAGGCGCCGATCCCGCTTCTTCCCGAACGATTCGAGCTTTCGCGATCCCACCACATCCGCGGTGATGACTGCATAGTGTGTTCCGGTGGATTTACGTGCCATAGTCGCTTGTACAGTATTGTACATTTTTACGAATATGTACAGATTCGTACCATCGGCGCAGGGCCGAACCACGCGGAAAAGCAGGGATCTTCCCTACGCCCCGGATTCGGCCAGCAGGCGCCTCCAGGTCTTCTGATTGCGACGCCAGCTCTTCTTCAGGTCTTCGAGGATGCGGTCGAAGTCGGCGTGTTCGCGGAGGCGGTTCCAGGCGGGATTCTTCGAGAACCATGGATAGTTTTCGTTGCCAAGGTAGATGGCGCGGCGGAGCCAGTGCAGGGCTTCGCTCTCATCGCCGTCGACGGCAAAGTAGGTGGCGAGCCGGTAGGCCATCTCGCTGTCGGCTTCGGCGGCGGCGATCGATTCTTCGCTAACCAGAGAAGCGCCACGCTCGCGCTCGCCGATCTGCACGTAGCACATGGCCAGCGTGGGCACGGCGATGCGCATGGAGCTGTCGTCGCGGATGACCTCTTCGAGGATGTCGATGGCCTGACGCAGGTCGCCCTGGCGCATGCGCTGGTAGGCGACGGAGGTGCGCAGCAGCGGGTATTTGGGCTCGAGGGTGAGGCCCTTCTGCAGCTCTTCCTCGGCCAGCTCGAGCTGGTTCTGGTACTGGTAGACGCGAGCGCGGTGGTTATAGATGACGGCCGCATTGGAGGGGTTGAGGATGAGCGAGCGGTGGAACTGCTCGAGGGCCTCCTCGTACATGCCGTCGATACGCAGGGTGATGCCGGCGACGAGGTGGACATTCCAGTCGTTGGCGGCGGTGCGCAGGAGGTTCTCGATGCCGTGGCGGGCGCTTTCTTTTTCGCCGCGAGAGAGAAGCATATAGATGCGATAGAGATTGGCCTCGATGGAGCCGGGGTCGAGTTCGAGAGCGCGGTCGAGGGCCTTGCGCGCCGCCATCACGTGGAGGTGGCCGCCGAAGCCGTGGCGGATGTACTGGAGGTGGGCGACGCCGAGGCCGCTCCAGGCGGGCGCGAAAGTGGGATCGCGCTCGGTGACGGCTTCAAAGAGCTCGCGGGCGCGTTCCAGGTCGGCGCGGATGCCGGTGCGCTGCATAAAACCGGAGAGCAGGGCGCGGGCCTGCAGGTACTCCTCGGAAAGCTCTTCGCCGAGCTGACGGGTGCGGGGAGCGGTCTGGTGATTGGCGGCGGGCTGGAGCTGTCCGAGGCCCTGGAGAGAGGCAAAGACCTCGTTGCAGATTTCCGTCTGCACAGCAATGAGATCGAAGGAGGGCACGCTGATGGCGCCGCCGCCGCGCACGCTCTGCGTGCCGACCTCGAGGAGCTGCCAGTTGAGGTCGAATCCCTGCGCGGAACGCATAAAACTGCCCGTGAGTACCCAGGCGACGAGTAGTCTTTGGGCGATTTCGAGAGGGTCCATCTGCGCCACGGGCAGGTGCATGAGCGCGCTGGAAGGACGCACGACGAGCGAGGACATGCGGGCGATGCGGGTGGCGATGGCATCGGCCAGGGCGAAACCGTAGAGCGGGGCGACCTCGGCCGCGCCGAGATTCTGGAAGGGCAGAACGAGGATCGTATTCTGCGCGCCCTTTTCGTCGGAGGATTCGCGGAAACGCTCGGCAAGCATGGAGAGCAGGCCGGTGGCGCGCTTCTCCTGCTCGGCAGGTGTCGAGGGCGGCAGCACGGCGGCGGCGTCGCCGGGAATGATGCCGGTTTCGAGCTGGAGCGCCTTCATGATGGTCTTCAGAGCTTCGCGGACTTCGGCGGCGCTCCCGTAGCGCTCGGCCGGAGTCTTCTTCAGCAGGCAGAGAATGACGGAGTTGAGCTCGTCGGGAATTTTCTCGATGGGTGGCGGATCGAAGTACTGGATGGCGCGGATGCTCTGGAACTCGTCGCCGTCGGGGCGGGCGAAGGGATGGCGTCCGCCGGCGAGTTCGTAGAGGATGACGCCGAGTGCCCAGAGATCGCTCTGGACGCTGCTCTGCCCGGTGACGAACTGCTCGGGGGCCATGTAAGCGATGGTGCCGCCGCGCGCCGTGTAGGTGGCAATGGGGGCACCGGGTTTCCGCCGAGAGGCTTTGGCGGGGTCGAACTCGGCTTCTTCGGGCGGCAGGCGGCGGGCGAGGCCGAAATCGAGGATCTTGGCGAGGCCACCGTCGGTGAGCATGACGTTGGCGGGTTTCAGGTCGCGGTGAAAGATGCCGAGGGAGTGGGCAGCGCTGAGGCCGTCGGCGATCTGGATGCCGACCGACAGGACGAGTTGCAGGCTGGCCGGGCCTTTGGCGATCAGCTTGTCGAGCGACTGCCCGGGCACGTACTGCATGACGATGAAGGCTTCCTCGCCCTCTTCGCCGACCTCGTAGATGGCGCAGACGTTGGGGTGCTCGATGGCAGAGGCCATGCGGGCTTCGCGGAGGATGGTGGTGCGCATCTGCTCCTGAGTAAGGGCGCCGCGCTTGAGGACCTTGAGCACGACCGGGCGCATGAGCTGCGTATCGTTGGCGAGGTAGACGATGCCGCTGCCGCCGGACCCGAGCTTGCGGGCCAGCTCATAGTGGGTGATGGTGCGCTTCATCTGGATTCAGTGTAGCGGCTGGACAACCTCAGGATTTTCACCACTGCATTGTGTTTTGTCGCCGATATAAAGAGAAGAGGGGGCGAACAGCGCAGACATGGTTTACGCCAGCAGAATCGGTAAGGACGGGCGCATCACGATTCCGAAGGCCATTCGCGATCGGCTCGGCCTCAAGCCGGGCGATGCGGTCGAGTTCGTCGTGGAGGAGGGCCGAGTCTGGATTCGCCGCGCGGAGACGGCCAGCTAGTCGCTGGAGACAGCTTTGCGAAGGCGGATCCCCTGCTTGTTGAGTTCCTCCATGAAGTCCTCGATGCGAACGAGGAAGTCCTGGCTGGAGCGGAGGAGGCGGGGCATTTGCTCCCAGAATTCGCGAACGGCGTCGGGATTCTCGAGCAGAGCGACGGCGGCTCCGGCAGCGGCCACGGCGAGGGCCGATTTGCGGCGGCCGGCGAACAGCAGGACCGCACCAACCAGCAGCGAACCCGCGGCTACAGTACGGATCCAGGGCATTTCTTCCAACTGGCGGGCGATTTTCACAGGAGCGACTTCAGTATCCATAAAGAATTCACTATCCATAAAACTTGAGATGCGGAACGATCAGTCGAGATCGAATTCGCGAAGCGGCTTGCCGGTATCCGGCGTTTCTTTGGCCTTTTTTAACGCCTCGGCAAAGCGTTTGTTGAAGAGATCTTCCTTGTTTTTCTCGGCGTCCACGGCCTGGCGGAAGAGGCTCTCCTTGCGTTCGTCGGCTTCGCGCAGAGCGCGGGTGGCCTGGTCGAAGTCCTCGAAGGTGCGTTTGCGCGGCGCGGGCGTGTGGGCGATGATGGCGCGGGTTGACGAGTCCACTTTGAGCATGGCCCCGCAGTCGGGGCAGGCGACTTCAAAAACCGAATTGGCTTGCGATTTGGCCATACTGCAGGTCCCGGAACAATTTTAGGTCGAAACGACCCGTTTGAGGGCGACTCTATCACCGCGGTGCGGGACGGTGCAATTGGAGGCGGTGGCTCCGAGTCAGCGGCGCCGCGAGGATTCCTCCAGATGGGAGAGGTATTCGGCCGGCGAGAGTACGGTAACGTCGCGGCGGGCAGCCTTCGGAAAGTGCTTCAGATTCCCTGTAACGAGCCACGCCCCGGCGGTTTGGGCCAGAGCCAGGAAGGGGGCGTCCTTTGGGTCGGGGACTGGATGCGGCCACTCTGGCGGGTCAGGAATCAGGAGGCTTTCCTCGATCATGACTTCCATCCAGGGAGGTGGAAATCCATATCGTCGGAGCTTCTCGCGTGCGGCGACTTCTCGATACTCTCTTAGGATCCATGGACATGTGGCGGCCTGTACGCGCCCATCGAGCAGCCAGTCGTTGACTATGATTGCCGGAGGGCCGGACCGTCGAATCCCAGCAGAAATGAGGACATTCGTATCGAGGACGATGAGCCTCATTTCTTTTTGCTGCGCAAACGAGCTTTACGGACTGCATCAATCTCGGCTTCGATCTCCGCGTCGGTGATGGCGTTGTCTCCTAACGCTTCAGCGATCTCCCATCCTTTGCGCAGACTCGCTTTGGCCATGGCGCGCCGCAGCTCGCGATCCTGGGTGGCGACGTCTTCCATGACGGGGACTAGGAAGTATTCGGGGCCTTTGCGGCCGGCGAGTAGGATGGTTTCGCCGAGCGCTGCGGATGGAAGAGCTTTGGAGCCGCGGGTGCGGAACTCACGCAGGGAAATCTGGCGCATGGGAACCTCCTGCTCCATTGTAGCCGTTTCGGCTACGGTGGGCGAGCGTATCGGGTTCGGCTTGGGGAGCTCAGGCTCCCCTAAATGGGACCGCCGATTTCCGCGGGGAGACGTTTACTGAGTTTGACCTCAGAAACTCAGCGGCGGAGGCGACTTCGTCCTCACTCGCTCCTGGGCCGAGCAAAACGTCATTGATTGGCAATCCGACTGCCGGCGGTATGCCAAGCATCGTGGAAGTCGAAATGACCTTCAGCGGGAATTCGATGTATGGAATGAGCGAAGCACTCGTCGGACGGAACCGAATCGGGTGCGCCAATTTGGTCTTGTCTTTGCCTGGGGATATCGGCAGGACTAGTCGCCACTCTCGCTCGTGGTGGAATGCGCCGTGTTTGAGCAGGCCTGATAGCCGTATAACACGCTTCAACGCTTCATTCAAACCGATCCGCATCTGTGCCTTGTGCTCCGCGGTGCCAAAAACCATACTGATAAACTTCTCGATTTCGGCAAGGCTGGGTCTCCTGCTGAAAACATCTGTTTCCATCAGAAACCGGTTCAGTGCGGCAGCCCACCATGCCTCAGTTACGTTCATGAAATGACCAAATGCGCCTTGAATCATTTCGCGCTTCGTTTTTTCGCAATAGACACACGGCGCAAAGGTCACGGCAGAGTCGGATTCGGTGGGCGGCCTGAATACTCTGAGATCGAATGAGATGCTGACCCCATGGCTACCGTGTGAGTATGCGCGCCACTGGCTCAGATCATCCTCGGAGTCTGTAAATGAGACCACAAATATCTGCGCTTTGCTGGGATTCAGGAAATCCGATTGGAAGATATTCTTGACTAGCCATTCGAGGTGCCAGCGCAAGGGAAATCCATATTCCCCACGCTCTTCGGCCCCCTTTACAAGGTCTTCGGCAACTTTTCGGGCGTGTACGAATTCCTCGGCGTCATTCAGGAAGCGCACGTCTGTGGCGTAGATACTCCCGCTGGAGACGATTCCGTGGAATCCCTGGACCGAGGTGTAGTGCCACAGCTTCTCGGGTATCGGCTGACGTGCCCATCGGTCAACAGAGTCGCTATCTGAGTTGTGATCCATTCTGGTCCGGCCGATACCGCTATCTTAGGCCAGCCTGCACGCCCTACAGCCAGATGCCTTTGTGCCCGGTGCAGTCGGGTGTGGCCTGCTCGACAAGGGTCGGGAGCAGCGCAGTGCCATAGCGCGCCAGGTACGCGATGCCGCCGATGGTGCGTTCCTGCGGATGGCGGTCAGGGAAGAGGTTGAAGCAGAGGGTGTCGACGTGGCGGCGGATGCTGCCTTCGCGCTGGAGCTGGTAATTCGCGGCCAGGCGGCGAAGGCGATTCATCTGGTAGCGCATTTTGGAAGCGGAGACGTGGGCGGCGCGTCCGAGGCTGGGGTCGAGGGCCTCGGCCCAGGCGAGCAACCCGTCCAGCTCGTCATTGAGGGCATTGCCGGCGCTTGACAGGTGGCGCTTCCCTTCCGGCGGCATGGCGCGCGCGCCGAGGCGGTGAGCCAGTTCGTCGGGGTGCGTCTGAAGGATATCGGCCAGGGTGAGTTCGTGGCGGGCCATGATCTGGGCGATAGCGGGCTCGATGAGAGTGGCGCTGAGGCGCGGCAGGACCGGCGTGGCGCGGCCGAGGATGGCGTCGAAGAGGACCTGGGACTGGGCGAAGTAGGCGATCTCCGCGGGGCCGCCGACGGTGGCGAGGGTGGGCAGCAGGAAATCCTGAAAGACAGGGCGCAGCAGCGCGTTGGGGCTGAGGCGTTCGGGGGCGGCATCGAGAATCCCCAGCAACTCCGCGGTGGAGTATTGCGCTTTTCCGGCGAACCAGCTTCCGTTTTTGCGGCGGAGCGGCGTGCGAGCGCCGGTGGCTTCATCCAGAAGGAACAACAGGCTGCTGCCGGGGGCAACGAGAACCTGGGAGTGGTAGCCGCGCTCGGAAAGAAGCTTGTCGCGATCGTGGAGCGCCGCTTCCAATTCCTCGGCGTGCTGCAGAGCGTGGCGGAGGACGGGCGCGCCGAGCGCATGGAAGGCGCGGGTGGAGGCATCGATGACGATGAGTCCGTAGTCGGCGAAGACGGCGGCGAGAAAGCGCGCAAAGGCGGAGGCAAAGGTGGCGTCCGGCCCGTAACAGGCGGCGAGGAGGTCGAACTCCGGCGTGCCGCCGATCAACTCGGCTGCGCGATCGAGGAGGGCCTGAATGCCCGGGCCGAGGCGAAGCCCACCGACGGGCTGGCCCTGCGGCGGCGGATCGAGATGCAGGCGTAACGTATGCAGTGCGTGGCGCGCGGGCAGGATGACGTGGTCGGCTTCGGCGAAGTCGTGGTCTTCGCTGGCCAGCCAGAAGATGGGGACAGCGTTCGCCACCTGAGCGCGGTGAATGACGGTGGCGGCCTTCAGCAGCGTGAAGAGCGGCCCCGCGAAGAGAGCGACCTGCTGGCCGGTGACGAAGGCGCCTGCTCCCTGGCGGAGACGCTCGATATTGGCGAGGGTCTTCGGGCCGGCATCCCACTTTCGGTTCTGCTCGAGGAGCAAGTCGGCGATGGTGTTGCGGTGGGACTGGTTCTGCTCGGGAACGGCGGTGGGGATTTCCGACGGGGTGCTGCGGTAGAAAGGGGCGAGCGGCTCGCGGCTGGAGGCGTAGTCGAGAAAGAGCCGGCTGAGCCGGGGCAGCAGCGAGATGGGATAACAGTCGACGTTCACAGCTGCAGGCCTGCACTCCAGTCTCTCACGCTCGCCGGCAGCGTTCGGGGCCGCGGCATGCAACGCGGCTCCGGGGGAGGGCCGCGACAATCGGATGCCGCGGGCGACGGAGAAGATGCAGAAACGGAGAGCGGTTGCTCGTTCAGGGCAGAACCAGCGCCGGATGGTACCGTAGGAAGGATCGGAGGCGGCGCATGGCGAAGAAGGCAAGATCGAAAAAGTCCCTGAAGAAGGCGGTTGCGGACGCGGCGCCAGTGAAGCGGAAGCTGAAGATCGATGCCGGCGGTCCGGCCAAAGTGTTGTCGTCGAAAGTCTCCTACGACGGGCCGCTGTTCCGGGTGCAGACGGACGTGATCCGCGAGCCGAACGGAAAGGAAGTCACCCGCGACGTGATCCGGCACGGAGGGTCGGCGGTGATTTTGGCCGTCGACAGCTCGAAGAACCGGAAAGATCCTCTGGTGCTGCTGGAGCGGCAGTTCCGGCACGCCGCGCAGCAGTATATGTACGAGCTGCCGGCGGGCAAAATGGACCCGGGCGAGAGTCACCTCGACGGGGCCAAACGCGAGCTGCTGGAGGAGACGGGCTACCAGGCGCGCAAGTGGACGAAGCTGGTGAAGTACTTCGCAAGTCCAGGATTCCTTGGCGAATGGCATGAGGTTTTTCTGGCCGAAGAGCTGGTGCCGGGGCAGGCGCAGCCCGAGGACGACGAGTCGATCGAGCTGCAGTTTGTGCCGCTCTCGCGGCTGCTGCGGCTGATCGACAAGGGGCAGATTGAGGACGGCAAGACCATGATTTCGGTCATGTATTACGTTCGTAGCATAGGGCGCAGGAAGAAGTAACCTGCCGCTTCCTGTTTTCCAGAAGAAAACCCAAAGGCCACAGCACAGCGTCTCTATTCGACAGCGGGTTGGATTCCCCAACCACATCTGCCTGAGAGGAAGGTTCGCGTTTGTGGCTCAATACAAAGGCAAGGTGAAGTGGTTCAACAATGCGAAGGGCTACGGATTTATCGGCCGGGACGATGGGCCGGATGTGTTCGTCCACTACAGTGCGATCCAGGTGGACGGATACAAGAGCCTGAAGGAGGGCGATGACGTCGAGTTCGATATCGTTCAGGGCCAAAAGGGGCCACAGGCCGATCAGGTAATCCGGGCCCGGGAAGTCGCCTGAGGGCGACGAACCGCACAGTCTTTGTCCGGAGTTGGGGAAAGCCCGCAACGGTGCGGGCTTTTGTGCCTGAGTGGGGGGCGCCGGGCTGTGGGCCCGAAGAGACTCCTGCTTCTGGATTCCCTCTTCCTAAAAATGGTGTAATCGTCTGCGATGGACAATCGCTCGATTGCGCAACTGCTGGCGGAGACGGCCGACCTGCTGGAGATCGGCGCAGGCGATCCGTTTCGCATCCGGTCGTACCGGCGCGCTGCCGAGGCAGTTGAATCCTCCACAACCCAGCTGAGCACGATTGCCGGCGACCCGAAAAAGCTGCTGGAGATCCCCGGCATTGGCAAGGGGATGGCGGCGAATATTCAGGAGATCGAGCGCGCCGGCACGCTGCCGCTGCGGGAAGAGCTGTTGCTGAAGTACCGGCCTACGATGCTGGAGTTGCTGCGGCTGCCGGGCATGGGGCCGAAGACGGTGGCGCTGTTGTGGGACGCGCTCCAAATCGGGTCCGTTGAGGAACTGGAGCAGGCCATCGCGGCCGGACGCCTGGAGGGGCTGCCCCGCTTCGGAGAAAAGCTGATCCAGAAGCTGCGCAAGGGCATCGAGGATTACAAGCAGAGCAGCGGGCGCTTCCTGCTGGACGACGCGGAGATCGCCGCCGAGAAGCTGATCGAGTATCTGAGGCATTTCGAGGGACTCACAACGATTTTGCCGGCGGGATCGCTGCGGCGGGGGCGGGATACGGTCGGCGATCTGGATATTCTGACTACGGGTCCGGCCTGCGCCGAGGACTGCGTGAGCGCGGCGGTGGAGTACGTGGCGAATTATCCGCCGCTGCACACGCTGCTGGCCAAGGGCCAGAACAAGGTGAGCTTCCGCCTGCGCAGCGGTTTGCAGATCGATGTGCGGCTGTTGCCGGAGGGCTCCTACGGCGCGGCGCTGCAGTACTTCACGGGATCGAAGATGCACAACGTGTCGATCCGGCAGCGCGCGCTGAAGCGGGGCTACACCCTGAGCGAATATGCGCTGGCGCGCGTGGAAGACGGCTCATTTGTCGCCGGCGCGACCGAGGAGGAGATTTACGCTGCGCTGGCGCTGGACTGGATTCCGCCCGAGCTGCGCGAGAACAATGGGGAGATCGAGGCGGCCGAGGCGCACCGGCTGCCGAAGCTGATCGAACAGGCGGACATTCGCGGCGATGTACACATGCACACCAGCGTCACGGATGGGAAGAACACGATCCGCGAGATGGCCGAAGCGGGTTTGCGGCACGGATACCAGTACATCGCCATCACCGACCACTCCAAGAACCTGGCCATGACGATGGGCCTCGACGACCAGCGGGCTCTCGAGCACATGCGGCGCATCCGGGAAGTGGACCGGGAGATGGAGGGGAAGATTCGCGTCTTCGCCGGCATCGAGGTGGATATCCTGGCCGACGGGGCGATGGATCTCTCGGACGAGGTGCTGGCACAACTGGACGTGGTGATCGCCAGCGTGCATTCCCTGTTCAACATGCCGGAGGCGCGGATGACGGAGCGCATCCTGCGGGCGCTGGAAAATCCGTATGTGCGGATCCTGGGGCACCCCACCGGCCGGCTGCTGCTGCGCCGCGAGCCTTACCCGCTGGACCTGGCGGCGATTCTGCGGCGGGCGGCCGAACTGGGCGTGGCGGTGGAGCATAATGCATACCCTGACCGGCTGGACCTGTGCGACCGTGACCTGCGGCTGGCGAAAGAGCTGGGTTGCCGCATCGCCGTCAACACGGATTCGCATCATACGAGCCATCTGGACAAGATGCGGTACGGAATTCGGCAATTGCGGCGGGCCTGGCTGCGCAAAGACGATGTGCTGAATACACTGGAGCCGCAGGCATTCCTGGATGCGCTGCGAAAACGCCCGGCATGACCGGATTCAGCTAGAATGCGAGAGCAGAATGTCTGACAGAAGCGGATCCAGCATTCATCCGTTGTTCGCGGTGTTCGCGGCGATTGTCCTCTCGGTTGGGATCGCCGGGGCCTACGTGTGGGCCACGTGGACCGGCCCGGTGCACGCCGGCGAAGTGACGTCGCTGTACGCCTATCCGATTCACCACGAGGTTTCCACCGGCTCGGGACTGGGCGGGGTGAACGGCGGCCCCAATGTCGTCGATGAAGTGATCGTGATTGCCAACGTGCAGATCAAAAGCACGACGAAGCTGCCGCTGTTCCTCTCGGATATGTTCGGCAACCTGACGCTGCCGGATGGCGAGGTGGAGCAGAGCCTGGCGGCGGACGGGTCGGATTATCACAAGGTCTTTGTGGCGTATCCAGCACTGGCGCCGCAGGAGAAGGCGCCGATTCCGCGCGACATCACGATAACTCCGGGCCAGGTGATTGAGGGCCAGCTCATCTTCCACTTCCCCATCACCGAGATCCAGTGGAACGGACGCAAGGGCTTCGACGTGGACATTCGGTTCATCCACCAGGACGATCTGATCCTGCATACGCCGCTGCCGCAGGGACCGGGCACAAGCCACTAACGGAAGTCCACCACAGAGAACACGGAGAGCACAGAGAACCTGGGGACTGACCCACTGCCGCACAGCTCCTGACCGACGCGGCTTCTGGTTTACCTTAGGTCCAGGACTATGTTCGCTAAGGCGCAGCGCGTTCACTTCATCGGGATCGGCGGCATCGGCATGAGCGGGATTGCCGAGATTCTGCTCAACCTGAACTACCCGGTCAGCGGGTCGGACCTGCGCCGTTCGCAGGTGACCGAGCGGCTGGCCACGCTGGGCGCGACGGTCTTTGAGGGCCATGCCGCGGCCAATGTGGTGGGTGCGGGGGTGGTCGTGGTCAGCTCCGCGGTGAACGAGCGCAACCCGGAGGTGGTGGAGGCGCGGGCGCGCAAGATTCCCGTCATCCAGCGCGCGGAGATGCTGGCTGAGCTGATGCGGCTGAAGTACGGCATCGCCATCGCGGGCATGCATGGCAAGACCACAACGACGTCCATGGTGGCCGCGGTGCTGACGGCCGGCGGCCTGGATCCGACAGTGGTGGTGGGCGGCCGCGTGGACACGATGGGGTCGAATGCGCGCCTCGGACAGTCGCAGTATCTGGTGGCGGAGGCCGATGAGAGCGACCGCTCCTTTCTGCGGCTGTCGCCGATTCTCGCGGTGGTCACGAATCTCGACAAGGAGCACATGGACTGCTATCGCGACATGGCCGACGTGGAGGACGCCTTCGTCGAGTTCATGGACAAGGTGCCGTTTTATGGCGCGTGCGTGGCCTGCGCGGACGATGCACGGCTGGGGGCGGTTCTGCCCCGGGTGCGGCGGCGGGTGTTTACGTATGGCGCGTCGCCCAGGGCGGATTTTGTAATGCGGCTGCTGCCCGCGGCTCCGGCGAGCGCGCCGGTTGCGGGTGAGCGGGCCTGCCTGTCGCGCTTTGAGGTGGCCATTGGCGGCGAGGTCTACGGCCCGCTGGAATTGCATGTGCCCGGACAGCACAATGTGCTCAACGCGACGGCCGCGGTGGCCATCGGAGCGCAACTGGAGATCAAGCCGGAAGCCATCGCCGCCGGGCTGAAGTCGTTCCGCGGCGTCGACCGGCGCTTCGAGGTGAAAGGCTGCGAGCGCGGCATCACGGTGGTCGACGACTACGGCCACCACCCCACCGAGATTCGCGCCACGCTGCGCGCCGCGAAGGATTGCGGCTACCCCGGAGTGCATGTGATCTTCCAGCCGCACCGCTACACGCGTACGCGCGATCTGATGGAGGAGTTCGTGCACGCCTTCGACGATGCGGCGTCGGTGCAGATGCTGGATATTTACGCTGCCAGCGAGGAGCCGATCCCCGGCGTGACCGCGCAGGCGCTGGTGTCTGCGATGCATGCGGGGCAGGTGCAGTATGCGGCTTCGCCCGACGCGGCGGTTGCGCAGGCTATCGCCCAGGCTCGGGAAGGTGACGCGATCCTGACCCTGGGCGCGGGCAATGTTTCGCAGCTGGCGCCATTGGTGTTGGAGCGGTTGCGAGCGCAATAGCGCCGCATTCACCACGCCGAGCACTCGCACTCCTGCTAGGAACTTGTTGAAATTCGCTTCGGCTCAGCGGATTTACCGGGGAGTTGCTTTTCTGCCAGATTGAAATCCGTCTGAATGGTGCGTTAGACCGGTGTTCATTGGGGTCTGCGGGCATCGGAGACAA
>JBAUOP010000026.1:0-38088 GCA_049579805.1 Acidobacteriaceae bacterium | reverse complement strand
GCTCCACCTTGTCCCTCCTGCTCAGCCAGCTACGCTTCTTCCGTGCCATCCACGAAGCGTACCCAGTCTCCTCAGGTGGGCCAAACTTAACTGCCGCTGCTGGGCCAGACTACAGTACCGAAATCATCCAGTTCGTGCACGGGTTGTCGGATGACCGTCGGCGAAGGCTGGAGCCAATCCGCCATTTCGAAATCGTCAAAACCCGCAATCGCGATCTGACGGGGAACGTGAATGCCCGTTACCCGGAGCGCCTTCAAAACGTCGAGCGTCGTGAGGTTATGAGCCGAGAAGAGCGCCGTAGGTGGCTTCCGACTGTCCACCATGGAACGAATCAGTACTGCCGCCCGTTCCGGGGACCCACATTCCATATACGGTTGTGGTGGATGGCCCGCTTCGAGCATCGCTTCTCGATACCCCGCGTAACGGGCCTTCATTGCACACAGTCTGTGGCTTAATCCAAGAAAAGCAATCGATCGATGTCCGTGGCCAATCAGGTGTTCGACAGCGCTCTTCGCGCCCGAACGATTGGGCACAAGAACCGAATCACAAGGCGAACCAAAGTCGGGACCGTCGACAGTCACCACAGGAATCCCTGAAAGGGCATCGCGTCTGTAAGAGCTGGTGTTGTCGCATACCGGGATAATGACCAGACCATGGACCTGCTGACGCAGCATTAGCTGGACCTGCTTCTGCTCCCCGGCCGAACTGCCAGCAGAACTCGCCACAAAAACAAAGTAGCCATGCCTCTTCGCCACAGTTGATATGGCGTGAGCGCAGGTCCTGAAGAACGAATCGTAGAGATTGGGAACGATGATGCCGATGGTTGCCGAGTCAACCGAGCGAACGGCGCCCTCGTGCAGCTGGTAGGTCAGGATCTTCCGCTTCCCATTGGGCCGTTTCAACGAGGATCGCCTCTGTGGTGTGATTGCGCGTTTTGTATTCAGGCCAGTCACGGTGCTCCCTTCTCTGCGGCTTATATTGCCGGAATGCAACGCATCGGCCGGCCAAAAGCAGTGCTCAATGCTTTTCGACCAGGCATCCATGACGCTCTCCGACTTGTGCATTCGCGATTCGTAGCTGTATCTGGGATTCCTCGCTCAAACTTTGGCGCATTGGAAACGGTCAGCCTTTTATTTCCTCCTGCAGGCGGAGATAGCAATAAAGCGGCCATGCATGCGCGTGAGCGCAGTATGGAATATTTATGGAGAGCCCTTCGGTCGGGAGCAACGAAGAATCGAGGGAGTCGGAGGCACTCCACATGCCGGTCCAATATGCCGGGAAATTCTTTGCGTAGTTGCTGAATGTCATGCGCTCCAGGAGCTGCTTTGCCAAATCACTGTTAACCGTAGCGGCACCCAACACGAGCGGTCCGTGCAACGCGTACCAGAACCCGCCGTTCTCCCGTGATCCCTCGGGAGTGCCCGGATGCACCAGCGGTTTCTCAATCTGGCGGGCTCCCATCTTCTCGGGATCCAACAGGCGCCGCTTCAGTTCAGTCAGCAGCACTTGCTTTTGTTCGGAGCCCATCTCGGGAATCATCAGTGCAAAGCCTTGCGGTTCAAGCCACATGTCATCTTCGCCAAGCGAAGTAGTCGCATCGGTCCAGGCGCGTCGCGGAAACGGGCGATTTCCTAAATCGCGCATCCACGACTCAAGGAGTTGGGATCGCAACCCAAGCATTGCATCGGCCAACGCGGCGCCCTCAGGGTCACTGACGTGCCGCAGGTGTGGCTGAAGCTCGCGAAGAAAGACGAGAGCCATCGCTGTATTCATGAGGCTCTCCGCAGTTTCAAATGTGGAGTTGTAGGAGCCCTTTGTTTGCCACTCATAGAAGAGATCGTTCCAGTCCGAGTTCCAAAGTCGAACAAGCCCGTGTCTGCCGACACTGACGCGATCTCGGAGAAACAGAAAGCTCTGGCGTACATGCGCGAGCACAGTATCGCTGCCCGCATTCTCTGCGGGATAGTAGCCGATGCGTTCAGACAGGAACGCGGTGTCTCCTGTGACGCGAAGATATTCGCTCAGCAGCATGAAGAAGTAGAGCTGCTGATCGCTTGTCTGCATAGGGGTGGAGGCTACCCATCCAAACCCCTGATCCATCAGCTTGATCTCCCCGTCCTGGACCGTGCGCTTCAGAATGTATCGTAGTGTCGACCTCGCCAGTGCCGGGTTGGTGTGACACAACGGGAGGGCTTGTTGCGCCTGGTCGCGGCTTGAGGCCACGACGCCCCATACATAGTCATACATGCAGCCCTGCGGGATGATGGTTTCGTTGTAGTACTCGCGCCAGGTCGCCATGGATTCAAGGACGGCGACGTTCCACTGCATTTCGCGACGCATCTGTGCGTTGGTCTCTGCGGCAAACTGCGGCACCACTTTGCGCCACTCAGAGATGAACGCGGAACTATCAACCAGTTGCGCGCCAGGCTCCGGGCGCAGGGTCTCAATCATCCCAGTGATGATCTGCCTGGAAGGTTCGCGCGTATAGCCCACAACGAAGTTGATTTCATGCACCTGACCTGCTTTCAGCGCACCGGAATATCGCACGCCGAGCGAGGACCGCCCTGATGCATCCGCAGCGACATGCGGTTGCGCACTTGGTTCGCTAACCGCGCATACGAATAGAGCGGGCGGATACTGTTCAAACTGGTTCATCTGGCCGACTGGCGGAAATGTCAAGGAATGCCGAGGATGCACCGCAAAGCGAACACACATTCCATCCGCGCCCATTTGTTCAGGGGGCATCGCAGCATATTCGGGCGCGTTCCGATCGGCAGCCCCCCAATGCAGCATCCTGTAATTGGCCAGCACACTCTCTACATACTCGACGTCGAGCGTCCCGCCGGATGTATTTTCAAGACGCACGTGAACCAGGAAGGCGGAGCTGCCCTCGCCCGGCTTGGTCGATGGCCGCACATGTAGTGATCGCTGCACCTTGAGCCCGTGTTCGAGCTGGTACGAATAGCCGGCAAAGCCTACGCCAAACAGCTTGTCCGCTTCCTTGGCGGCAGGTTCATCAAGCCCCACGAGTTCATGTGTGATTCCGGCGACAATGCAGGTTGCTGTGTTGGCACCCGACCAGTACCCGCCGCCATCGTTCATGCGAGCCCACGCCCGTTCTCCACTTAAGACCTGGATCAGACCGCTCGCGTGCGTAAACAGCGTGAGCCGGTGGTTTCCAAGAAGGAAGACAGGATCGTCGGGAAGCATCTTCCCATCAAGCCCGAACATGGGATCCGAGTTGTACCGGCTGAGGAAGCGGATCGGTCCACGGTAGGAATAGCAAGGCAAGCCGTGGCTCCCATCGATCCATTCTCCCAACGAATTGTCGGCAGATTGGGACCAGGCCGATTTGGTGAGCGACGCGGCCACCGTCGCCCCGACTCCTGTTAAGAAGGTTCTTCTCGTACACTGGTTCGTTCCGAGATCCATCCGAGTTCCCGCTTTCTCTCAGTTATTGCTGAGATCTGTCATTTCATGGCCCTACGGCTCGGGGGAGAGCACCGTCTCCCTGAGTCCGTCGGGCCTTGCTCCCGTCCAATACATCTCGATCTCTTCGAGCGGTATATTTTTCGTTTCAGGCACGCAGAGCCATGTGAATATCCCTTGTGCAAGAGCCATCAACGCAAAAAAGCCGAACGTGAATGTTTTGCCAACTCTATGGAACACGAGAGGAAAAAGAAGAATCACAGCCGCATTGGCAAGCCACTGAAGCAGCACTGGCACGGTCATCGCCGCTCCACGGACATCATTAGGGAATATTTCAGGCACAAGCGTCCAGAACACGGGGCCGATACACGAAGCGAAGAAAGCGAGACAGACGAGGATCAGGACCAGCACGAGAATGCCGTGAAAGCTGCCCATGAGAACGCTCAGGGCCAACAATGCAATTGAAACCGCCATCCCGATGGATCCGACAATATAGAGCGGTTTGCGCCCGACTTTGTCGATCATCCAGAGGGACAAAACGGTGAAGACAAGCTGTATCAGTCCGATCACAAGGATGGACGCAAAAGCGCTGCTGCTGTGCCACCCCGCAGACTCAAAAATCGCCGGAGCGTAGTCAATAATGGTGTTAATGCCAGACATTTGGACGAATATCGCGAGAAAGGAGCTTACGAGAAGAGCCCGACGGACACCTGGTCGTAGCATGGTTCCCCAATGGCGACGTTCTTCGCATGTCGTTGCCTGGATTTCGGCGATTTCAACCGAAGCCTGTTCCGAGCCGCTGATCCGCTCAAGTACGCGAAAGGCCTCAGGGGATTTGCCGGTGGTCACCAGGAATCGGGGCGTCTCCGGGGCCAGGATCATCAATACCAGGAACAGTGTTGAGGGAACAACTCCGGTAAGAAACATCCACCTCCAGTTGTTCGCACCGGCATTGCGCAACAGATAATTGATCGCGTAAGACACGATTATCCCCACAACGATCAACATTTGATAGAGAGTTCCCATACGCCCGCGAACCGTTGCCGGTGCAATCTCTGCTACGTACAGCGGAGAAAGAAGTGAAACGCTTCCCACCGCGATACCTCCCAGAAAGCGCGCTGCGATGAAGAAAGCAATATTACCTGCGCACGCCACGGCGACCGACGACAAGGCGAACAGCAAGGCCACCAGAATCAGGAGCCGCCGCCTCCCAAAGCGGTCTGACAGTTTTCCCGCTGCAAGCGATCCGATGACGCAGCCGAATATGAGCGAGCTGTATGCCCAGCCAAGCCCGAGATCACCTAATCTGAATTGTTTGGCAATGAACGGACCTGCCCCGGTGATAATTGCCACGTCGAATCCAAATAACAGCCCGCCAAGCGTAGCAGCCGAAGCCAGGAAGAGCACGTAACGCAGATTGATGTTCTTGTTCATTCGGCGTTCACCGCCGATGAGAGAGACAACGCCTCCGCAAAGCAGACAGAGGCCAGTTCCTTGTACAGGAGCGCCTGCGCGTAGCGGTCTGACTCTTCCATCAACCGTCCAGAGGCATCTGGAAATAGCCGCGCGTAATAGTGGGCACCTGGAAGAAGTTCAGGTGCAAAAATCAGAACGTCACCCGAACTTGCGCTTTTAAGAAAACCGAGCATTGCGCGGGTCCACAGCTCTCTGAAATGAACGAGATAGTCAATCTTTCCATGGGCCTGCGGGGGACGTGAAGTGATGTCGCGGCCGATCGGCACCTGCATACAGCCCGGACTTGCAATGCGACCATGGATGAACCCGACGCGCTCAAATAGCGGCGCCATAAACGCCAATTTGTCGTCCCAGCTTCCGTAGACAAGCTCCTGTCCGCAGTAATAGTGGCTGAAGTCGCCATTGAAGCGGATCTCCGGAAATTTCTTGGTGATCTGGACCGTGCGCCAGATGTCTTGTGTCACCGTGGCGCGGTGCGTTTCTATGAAGATGGGCAGGCGATGCCGGTCCGACGCCGTGAGAATTGCTTCAACCAGGCGAAACACTTCATCGTCGTCCTCCAGGCCCCATCCAGCATGAACTGTAAGGCAGATGTCGTCGCGCAACGCATGTGTGGCCGCAATCGCGTCGGCCTCGCCGGGAGTATTGATCCGATCGAGCCCGCAGTGAGGAAGGGGCGCATTCGCGACTGCCGCGGCAATTGTTGTCAGCTGTACACCCTCGAAGCCGTCGCTCAAAAGCCGCCGATAGCGGGCCATGCCTTCATAGCCTCCCCACAGGCTGTCGCGAGGCAAATCAGCGATACAGTCAAGATTTATATAGACCCGGAGCCCTGGAGGGGCGGCCGATCCGTCGTTGATGAAGCGCGATATTGAATCCATTAGCGACAGCCTTTCGACTAAAACTCGTCAAATGCAATCTGATGAAGAGGAACACCCAGGATCTCAAGCATCCGGGTACACGCCTTGATCATCATCGGAGGACCGCACAGGTAGTACTCAACGGCAGTCGGATTAGGGTGGCTCCGAAGATAGTGTTCAAACACGACCTCATGGATAAAGCCAACTGGACCTTTCCAAGCATCCTCGGGTAGAGGCGAAGAGAGCGCGAGGTGGAAGACGAAGTTTGGGTGTGAATCGGCAAGACCGCCGAAGTAGTCTGTATAGAACAGCTCCTGTCGAGATCGCGCGCCATACCAGAAGCTGATCTTTCGGGCGGTCTGCTCCGTCTCCAGGAGATGGGACAAATGCGCACGCAGAGGGGACATGCCGGCGCCACCTCCGATGTAGACCATTTCGCGCTGAGTAGGCTTGATGTGAAAGTCTCCAAACGGACCGATCGCGGAGAGGCGATCGCCCGTTTTAAGGTTGAAGAGGTAACTGGATCCCGCGCCGGGGGAACAGGCCTGCCCCGGAGGGGGCGTTGCGATGCGAACGTTGAGCCGCAGCGTGGATTCCGTTTTTCGATTGCTCGCCAGAGAATAATTGTTGCGTCTAGCACCTTCCGCATTGCGGGCTACGAGATCGAAGATGTGCTGGTCTCTCCACACAGTGGCAAATGGCTCGGGGATATCAAACGTGTTGAAACGGATCTCATCGTAGGGGGGGATCTCGAACTGCAAATAGTCGCCTGGAGAAAAGGTGATCGGGCTGGCGACGTTCACTGGCTCAAGAACAAGTTCCTTAATAAAGGTGGCAACATTTCGATTGCTCACCACGCGGAACTCAGCGGCCTTTGGCGCTCGTGCGCCGACGCCACCCGGAGATGCAACGTTGATCAGGAGTCTCTTGTTGCGCTCTTCGACTGGATAGGTTGCCAGGCCGCGGCAAATCGGAACGCGCGCGGGAGAACCGTCTATGAGGTTGAAACGCCCATTGTGTTTAGGGCACTCGATTGTATTTCCGACGATCAAGCCCTCGGCGAGGTGGGTATTCCCGTGGGTGCAGATTCCGTCGGTAGCGTAGAGTTGCCCGTCATGAGTTCGATAGAGCGCATATGTCTTCCGGCCATAATCGACGCGAAGAACATCCGCGCTCCTAAGCTCAGCTGCTGCACAGGCATCAAGCCATCCATTCGCGTCCTCTTTAATACCAGAGGAGCGAAAGGCCTGAAGCGGTTGTGACTTGCGTTCCGGAAGACGACGCTTAATGTGATACGCCGGATCCTTGACTTGCTTGGTGATCGCGGGGATGATTTCGCACCACGCGGCGAAAAGGCTCGAACAGGGTGACGGACAGTCATCCTTGACGAGGGCATGGAGCGCTGGCAGTGAATGATATGGAACAAGGGGGAACATGTGATGCTCAATGTGGTAGTTCATGTTCCAGTAAAGGAAGCGGTTCACGACTCCCATATCAATCGTCCTGCAGTTCAGACGGTGATCCAGGACATTCTCGGCAAGGCCGGCATGCTGCGTGAGACCGTAAATGACCAGCAGCCACGAGCCGAAGAGATTGGGTAGCCCTATAAAGAGCAACGGTACGAAGCTGCGAGTGGCAAGGGCAACGCCAAGCGCAGCTAGGTAGATCAAAAGGTAGATTCGCGCCCGGAAATAAATCTTCGGAAATTCAGACTCGGGAATAAAGATCTTCTCTTCGGCCGACATGCGGCCGCCGAAGTGAAGCAGGACGTGCTTGAAGTATCTCGGGTATCCCTTCAGGTTAAAAAAGGACATCAGGATACCCTTGACGTCCGGCGGCCGCGGAACCGCAATCTCCGGGTCGCGACCCACGATTAGAGTGTCGCTGTGATGACGAGTATGACTCCAACGCCAGACCGTGGATTCGCGCATCACCATAAAGGATGCGATTTCATAGAGAGCGCTGTTCATCCAGTCGGACTTGAAAGCAGTACCGTGTCCGGACTCATGCCAGCGTGAATCAGAGGTCGAAGCGTAAAGAGCGCAGTAAACCAGATATGGAACAACGGCCCACAGAGTGTGGCGTAGCAGGTATGTGGCCAGAGCGCTCAGGAGGATGAGAGCGAACCAGACCATAGTGTCCCGAATGGCTGGCGCATCCTTGCGCTCCAGCAGGGCGCGCATCGTCTCGCGTGGCACCGGACATTGATACCAATCCGCCTCGGCGAGTCCTTTCTCAATTGCGCGAGTCGAATTGACGCCCGTAAGGCTGTAGTCGAACTCTTCCGCCGAGGTAAAGTGGGGGATAGCGTTGCTACTCATGAATATGCGACTCTCGAGAGAATTGTTGTCGAGCGAATGCGGTGCAGCCAGAAGATCAGTCCCGCAACTGAAAGGCGCAGGCGATCACGGCAGGGCGGGCCAGATAAGCGCCGGCCTCCAATTTGTTTCGCAGGTATGTGACGACCGTCAGATAGAGGAGAAGGCGTATCTGGTTACCTCCTGTCTGGGGATGCCGGGACGTAGAATGATGTCGCCGAGGTGCGGCTGATTCGCTCCATCCGGATACCCTTCGCACTCCAGGCAGACGCCACTGTATTGGGGATACACAGTACCGGATTTTCCCGTCAGCGATCCGTCAAGCCCCCTGGATGTATACAGTTGCAGATGGGTAGCGGTCGTTGACACGTCCAGTGCACGGCCACTGGCTGGATGTACGAGTCGAGCGGCCGGCACTGGGGTGTCGGCGTTCTCCTCCTCGACCGTTCTGCGAATGACGTAGAGATCGCCGTGGTTGCGAAAGAGAGAGGGGATGGCCTCACCGAGGACCCGTGGACGCCGAAAGTCGTTCGGGCTCTCCATGACTTTGACCGGCTTACCTAGCAGGGTCATGGATTCGTCGGCCTGGATGGATTCGTCCGCGAAAATCATGAGTTCGTGGTCCGCAATCGAGCCAGAGCCCTCCCCTGCCAAGTTGAAGTAGTGGTGCGACGTGAGACTGAAGGGGGTCGGCCTGTCCGTGACACCTTGCGTTTCGACTTGCACAGCATTGTCGTGGGTAACCGTGTGCGTGACTGTCACTTCTACTGCACCGGGATATCCTTCTTCGAGGTGCGGGCTTCGGTAGGTTAGGCGCAGTGAAGGCTCTCCACTTGTATTCTCGGCGGGAACCGCGTCCCATATTCGCTTGTCAAAACCCCTGCTGCCACCGTGAAGATGGTTCGGTGGATCATTGGACACAAGTTCGTAATCCTCTCCCTCAAGTCGGAATCGAGCGTGGGAGATTCGGCCCGCAACCCGGCCTACGACGCTGCCGAAATACGCCGAATGGCCCAAATAAGCGGCAAGATTGTCGAAACCCAACACCACATCCGCAATGCGCCCTTCGCGGTCGGGTACCAGAAGTCGAGTGATTGCAGCCCCGTAGGTGATGATTTCGACCGCGAGACCAGACGTGCCGCCGAGCGTCCAAACTTCGACGCGATCTCCGTCGGAGGTCATCCCAAAAAGGCGAGAGTCGACATAAGCATTCATGATCCAAGACCTTCCACAGACTTTACAAAGAGCGCTGAACCACTGTCTTCTCGACAGTTGATGAATAGTTTTCGTATATTGTCCTAGTGCTTGCAGACCTCAAGCTCCGCGAGGGATACGACGGACTCGTTTATCTCGCAGAATCGAGGCGAAATCTACCGAGCCTGCAGAGCCATCATCACCGCGAGCTGGAGTTAAACTTCATTGTCCAGGGGACGATCACTTACGTAGTGGACGGGAATCGCTTCACATTCTCCCCCAGAACCCTGTTGTGGCTGTTCCCGGGCAAGGAACATCAGTTGATCTCCCGGTCGGAGAGCGCCCGCTTTTACGTTGTTGTGTTCACACCTGCGCTTATCAGCAAGGCCTGTCACATCGCGAAATATCAGGACCTGAAACAGTCGCCGGATGGCCAAAGCAGGCTCGCAAGCACCGTGCTCGACCCAAAACGCTTCGATCTGATCGCGAAGATGATGGCATCGCTTATGGAAGGGTCTCTGGACTCGGACATCCTGAATCGCGAGGCTGGATTTGGGCCCACCTCTGATTTCCGCTTCGAGCACCACGATCCGGACGCCCTCAATGCTGGCCTGCATTACTTGCTGCTTCTCTGCTGGCGCTATCAGATCGAGGCAAACACAAGTGGGGAGGCGGTAACCTTACACCCTGCCGTGAAGCGCGCGATAAGAATTGTGAGTGAGAATGATACAGGTCAAAGCTTGGACGAACTGTCCAGGGCCTGCGGAGCGAGCAAATCTTATCTGAGTCGAACATTCCATCGGCAGATCGGCGTCCCCCTGCATCAGTACCGCAATTCATTGCGGCTTGCCCGCTTCTTTGAAGCGTATCGAGGAGCCAATCACAGCACCCTTGCCGAAGCAGTCTATGCTGCTGGCTTCGGCAGTTATGCGCAATTTTATAAGGTGTTCACGCAATACTATGGTTGTGGACCCAGAGAATGCTTTTCGCCCAAAGCATAAATAGAGCATTTCCAGCCTAGGTCCAATGGCCGGCAGACCGACCGGGTCGTGACCCACCTGACCGCAGAGAAGGATTGCCGCTGACGTGCATTCTTAAGATCTGTTGATCGGGCAGATTTCCCCATTCATATTTACCGACAATCCGATAAATCGACTCATGAGCTAAATACTCACTTCTGCTGTCCGTACCGAAGACCCTGTCGGGCGGAGCACGTCTGCACGCACTCTCTTCAGGTCTGGAATCGAAGCGCGGAGATGCATTGTCACGCTGGTCCCGGGAATCAGCGGATCAAGCGGCTGCAGACTCCCTTCCATCGGCAAGTCGTCGTAGCCGTAGAACAACCAGCGGACTGCGTAACCTCGCAGAATGTAGCCGGGAAGTTGTCTCCGGGGGTGGATCTCCAGCGTGAAGCCATCTCCCGCTGCCTTCAGCGTCACAGCTTCAATTGGGCTGGACTGCCGACGCAGCGCATCGAAGGAAGGTTTGCGATCCGCGTACAGATCCACAACCCCGTGGACCCGCTGGCGCAAAGCGCCGACTCCCTTGTCCCCTACAACGGTGCGGTAGTCGTTGTAGTCGAAATAGATTGCACCAGCGACGACTCCGGACTCGCGAAAAATGCGAGTATGCTCCTCAATGATCTTCACGCGATTCTCGTCGCCCGGGGGAATGATCGGCTGGCATTCGCACCATCCGTATTCCGATACCACGATAGGCTTGTCGGGAAACGCCTGGCGAATGCGCTGCAGAAATGCGAGGACTTCTTCGGGTCCGCCGGGATACCAGCTTCCAAAGTATTCATTTGCAGATATGAAGTCGAAGTCTCCGGCCATATCCGCACCAGGGTCATCGCGCAGTGTGTGCGACGCATAGGTCAGGAGTCTCAGGGGGTCGGAGGCGCGGGCCTCCTTTGCCATGGCGTGCGCAAATGACCGAGAATTCGGGTTTTTTCCGTTGACCTCGTTGCACAGGCCCCAGGAGACGATGCACGGATGATTGCGATCGCGTGCGACCATCTCGTGCAGTTGGGCGAGTCCGTTCTCTGTCAGATCATCAAGCAATTCAGGAGGAAGATTCTCAAAAGTGGACTCCCCCCACGCCGGAACTTCTTCCTGCATCAGCATGCCCTGTTCGTCGCAGAAGTCCAGAATGCGTCGATCTTGTGGCCAGTGCACGCGGGTAAAGACACAATTCAGATCCTTTATGTCGCGTGAATTGGAGTCGATCCATTCGCTCGGCTCAGCCATCCCAAATTGTGGGTTGCTGCCTGCCATTCGCTCCACTCCAACGAGCGAAACGGGCTCGCCGTTAAGGCAAAAGGACGTACCACGAATTTCGAAGTGGCGAATTCCAAACCTGTCGTTGAGTGTGTGTACGCGATCCCCGGCTTGGAGGGTGACGTCGGCCCAGTATAGGTTCGGCGCATCGAAATGCCAGAGACGTGCGCTCTCGATTTGGATTCCTTCGAGCGGAACCGTCTGGGTCATATTCGGCCCAAGGTTCAGCTGCCCTGAAACGAGGGAACTTTCGATAGCCGTGCCACCAGATGCGCGGATTCCAGCGGAGAGAGTTGCACGCTGGACATTCGGCGTCGCATTGCGGATTGTTGCACGGATCAAGATTTGGGCGGAAGCGGCGCTTAGATCGGGGACAGCATCGATTGCGATCCGTTCGACGAATACGGGCGGTGTCACCAGCAGTTGAACCGGGCGAATAATGCCGCCGTCATTAGCCCAGTCGAATGACTTCAGCCGCGGAAGCATTGTGTTCGAAAATGAGTTGTCGACCCTCACAGTGAGCGTATTTGCTTCGTCGTAGCGAAGGTGCGGCGACAGGTCGCAAGTGAACGCGGTGTAGCCCTTACCGATGTGCTCGCCGACGGGTTCGTCGTTGAGGAAAACATGCGCGGTATGATAAACGGCCTCAAACTCGACGCGAACGAACTGCGTTCGCCAATCAGAGGGAACCAACAGAGATCGTTGATACCAAGCGACTCCGACGTAATCCGGTGACCCGCCCAGCGCTTGCCACGTGTGTGGAACAATTACTGGCTGCCAGTTGGCATTTGTGCCAGGCATGGACGACGCACTGGGATCCAAACGAAACTGCCAGCCCTCTCGCAAGGGAATGGTCTTGTCTGCCGAACCGCCCTTGGCAGACGCGGTCGATTCTAGTGCGTGCGCGAGGGGAAAGGCGGATGCCGCGCTCAGCGCCGGGAGAGTGGACAGGAGCTTGCGTCGCGAAATCATGGATATCAGTTCTACCTCGGCAAATCGCGCAGCGGGTGTGAGGTCGAGAAAGGAAGGCCCGAGCCGAAGCTCGGGCACTCTTCGGGAGGCAACGGCTAAAAGGTGAACGTGAGCGACATCTGGCCGATCCGAGAGGGCTCGGCGCCCGTCGATGTGATCGAGCCCTCACTGCCAGGCCCAACGCTTCCTATGTAAGTCCCGGCAGAATTGACCTGATTGCCGGAATTGGGGTTCGAAAAGCTGGGCTGGTTGAACGCGTTGAACATATCCCAGCGGAACTGCAGATTGTAGCGCTCACGGTACGCGAAGTTCCTTGCGAGCGTGGCATCGGTGTAGTCCAGAGGCGGACCCTGCATGACGTTCTTGCCGCTGTCGCCGAAAGTGCCAGGCGCGTTCACCTTGAAGGCGGCCGGGTTGAAGTATTGGTTTAGCCAGTGCGATTTGCCGCCCTGACGAACGTCGCGCGCCGCGCCAGCTACAATATCGGCGCGATCTTCATATTGAGCTGCTCCGGAATTATCACTTCCGAATCCGGCACCCACGCTAAACGGGTATCCGGACTGTGCCGTAATGATTCCGGTGATCTCCCAGCCGCCGAGTAACTGTCGTACAGCGGGATTGAATCCGTGCGCATATGGTGTTGTGTAAACAAAATTTGAGACCCAGCGCAGGGGAATATTCTCGCTGGAGACGCCGTGACTCCATGCAAGATTGAACGGATCCCCTAACTGGTTGGTACCGAACGTGATATTCGCGGAAGAAGCTGTGTCCAGAGTTTTCGACCAGGTGAAATTGGTCTGGAACTGAAGGCCGTGATTCATGCGCCTCTCGAATGTCGCCTGAAGCGCGCTATACCGGGCCGTGCCGTAGCTCAGCATCTGGAGAATCTCGCTGAAGGCCGGATACGTACTCCGGCCGCCGCCGTCCGCGTAGATGCCCGGATTACGGTCGAGAATAAACGGTGCATGATACGATTCGCTGCCCACATAGGCGAGACGGAACGCCATATTTTGCCCAATTTGCTGTTCTGCCGTCAGATTCCAACTCTGCGTGACCCCTAACCTGAAACTGGGATCAATGGTCGCAGAGAGATCGATCGGGGTGACAAATGACACGTCGGAAGGTGGTTGATAGGTAGCCGAAGGGAAGGATGTCGCAAACGGATTGCCGCCAGGGAATCCAGTCCAGGGGCTAAGAAAATTCACAGGCGTGGTCGAGGACCCTTGAAGGTAGTAGGTGGGTGCGAACGGCGCCGTTTCGGAGATGTGGCCGTATTCTGAGTAAATCATAGGCTGCGTAAAGAGCCCGAATCCGCCGTGAAAGGATGTATGCGGCAAGGCATGGGGTTGCCAGGCAATGCCGATGCGTGGCTCCCAGTAGCCGTAGGTAGCGCGCATCAGACCGCTGCTGACTCCCGTGTCGCCAGGAAACACCAACCCTGCTGGAGCATTCGGATATTTGGTGCTTTGCTCTCCGGGGAGAAAAGCGGCCCCGTGGTCTGCCAGGATCTGAGGAGGAATGTTTGGATCCCAACGGAGACCCGCGGTCAGCGTCAGGTTCGGTCGCATCTGATACTGATCCTGTCCATAGAAACCGGGCTGCCAGCCCGAGATGTCGGATACCGCTTCGGCACCCTGGGTCATGGATGCGAGATCGCCAACGAGGTAATCGGCCAGTGCCGAATCGGTGTATTGGCCATTGAAGCTGAGAATGGGATTTGTGGGGTATTGAGTCAGCTCGTCCGCGGTCTGGTGCTGGATATCCCCGCCAAGGGAAAAGGTGTGCTTACCCCAGGTCTTGGTGAGATCATCGTAGATTCCGTAGAAGGTTCGATCCTCCTGCGATGGCTCGTAATAGCCAACATAGGTACCTCCAATCGAGAATCCCTCCACATAACACTGCCCGGGCAACTCGGTCACATTGATGTACTTTGACCAGCAGAATGGTTGATTGCTACTGGTCAGCGCCTGCGAACCACTATGCGCATCCATCTGATTCCAGAATGCCGACGCGACGTTGACCATCGTCGGGCTAACCGTCCACGTGTAGCCCAATGTCTCGTTGTAATACTTCTCGTTGATTGCGAAATCGTAGTTCCAGTTGTCGTTCATAGCCAGCAGATTTCCAGGGACGTCGCCGGAGGGCTGAATCAAACTTCTGACATAGCTGCGCAAGAACACTCGCTGGCTTGGAGAGATGTCGTAGTCGAGCCTGCCCGTTCCTTCGTCGAGGTGGTTGATGAACGGCGCGGAGTTGTAGTAGATGAGCCCGTTAGGCTGCTGGCTTCCACCCGAGGGCAACGCCGTCTTGTCGATGGCGACGGCGGTCGAATTGAGGCTGTATCCCGGAAGAAGCTGATTAGGTTTTCCGCTGACAGTGCCGAATGGGCAAACCGCTGATGGCGTGTAGGCGCCGCTTGAGCTGATGCAGAGACTCTCCGAGGTTCCGTCCGGGGACAATGCGCTAAAGTCGCCATTCATCATGGCTTGCGTTGGAACAGTGTTGCTGAGGGCAGTAGACGAGGTCGCGTTGCGAGTTCCTTGATAGTTTGCGAAATAGAAAAGCTTGTTCCGCATCACCGGGCCGCCGACAAATCCACCAAACTGGTTTTGATGCAGGGGGTTGACTTGATGACTGAAATAATCCGCCGCATTGAAGATCGAGTCGCGCAAATAATCGAAGACGCCGCCATGGATAGCATTGGTGCCAGACTTAGTCTCGATACTCACGACGGCGCCGGGAGCAAATCCATATGCGGCATTGAAATTGTTGGAGATGACTCGGAACTCCTGCGTGGCGTCGGAATTCGGGAACGGGGCCGGCAGTCCCAGATAGTCGTCCATGTTTGGTACGCCATCCAGCAAGAAATAGGTGCTGCCCTGATCGCCGCCGTTCGCCGAAATCGACTGCTCGTCTGGAAAGGAGAAGCCCGTCTGGTTGTAGCTGTTACCGCCCATCGTCATGCCCGGCGACAAGAGCACTAGTCCCGAGGGCATTCGGTTCAGCAGCGGAAGTTGCGTAATCTCGGTGGAATTGATCGTGGTCCCGAGAGATCCACTTGTGGTATTAAGCAGCTCGGCATTCGCGGTGACCGTGACAGTCTGCTGAACGCTGCCGGGCTTGAGCGAAATATCCTGGGTAGCCGGAGTATCGACAGTGATGACGATCCCCTGCTGCAGATACCGCTGGAAGCCGCTGGCTTCGACCGTCAGTTCATAGGTGCCCGGCGGCAGGGGAGCGATTCTGTAGGCACCCTGATCGGATGATATGGCTGTAAGGGTGAGACTGGTGCCGAGGTTTTTCAAGGCGATTTTCGCACCGGCTATCGCGGCTCCGCTGGGATCGGTAATCTGGCCATTGAGGCTGGCCCCGACGGCCTGCCCCTGGACATGCGTTCCGCCCAGGGCAATCAGGACCGCGATAGCGGCCAGCGGAGTGATGAGTCGTCCTAGCTTGTGACGCATTGTTTAGTCTCCTGAATTTTGCAAACTGGGCCGCCGATTCGCGTTGCGCTGCGAAGATGGCGGCCCGGAAAGGCACTGATCCGTGGTTTCATCGCCACCGCAGAGAGTGCCCGCCAAGAGTCGCAGGCTTATCTCGTCGGGTTCAAGTTGTCCAGAGAGCGTGTACGTTACCATTCGGAGGGAATGCTAGGCCGCTGATTGAATCTTTGTCAAGCCTTTTGTGGTGACGGTGTCGTACACGTTTCTACGGCGACCTCAGCTCGTTGCAACGAGTTCACATTTAGAGAGTTGTTCAGTCCGAGTCCACTATACAATCCCAGCAAGCGTTCAATAGGGCACGTGTCGCTCTAATGGCCCTCAAGAGCCCTTCGCGTGTACGTTACCTGATTCGAAGAAGGAGCACGTCATGAACAGCCATTGGCGGGCTGTGGTTTCCGACCTTGCCGCACTGGCTGTAGTCAGTCTCTGTTTAGCAGGCGGTGGCACAGACGCGATCGCCGCAAAGCCACAGGTGAATCGTCATGGGAAGGCTTCCATAGCAGCCCCTCCGTTGCCGAGCTCGGCCGATAGCGGTCGGTTGCGGGCGGAGGAGCGGTGGAGGCAGGTTCTGGCGACCGATCCGGAAAACGCGTCAGCCCTTGAGGCGCTGAGCCGGGACCTGCTGGAGCAGCGCAATTATGTTTCGGTCATCGACCTGCTGCAGCCCGTGGCCACTGCCGGAAAGCTCACGTCCGCGGGTGCGATCAATCTCTCGGTGGCCTATACCAAATCGGGCTTGGTCGACCAAGCTTCCGACGTTCTGCAAACGGCGCTGCGCGGAGACCCTGGGTCCGTCTCGCTAATGGAGGCGTTGTCGGCGGTGCTTGTGCTTCGGAGCCGGTACCAGGATGCGATCAATATCCTATCCAGCCCTGCCGAACAGCATTCCGATGACATGCAACTTCAGATTCGCTATCTCAATCTGCTCGCCATGGCCCGGAGTCCTGCCGCGGAGCCGCTGTGCGATCGCCTGTTGAAGGTTGAGCCTGAGCAATGGGAACTGCTGTATATCAAGGGACAATTGCGAAGGCAGGGCGGGGATAGCGCTGCGGCGAGGTCCTGGCTCGAAAAGTCCGTGAAGCGCAACCCCAATTATGCTGACTCCAGATTTCAGTTGGGCTTAGCGGAGGCAGATCTGGGCGAAACCGCTGCGGCAAAGTTGCAGTTCCAGAAGGCGATCGCGCTCGGATTCCGCGATCCGCAGGTTCACTATGAGCTTGGGAGGGTTGATCGTGCCCTTGGTTACAGAGCCGCAGCGCAGCAGCAGTTTCAACTCACCCACCAAGGACAGTTGGCTGACTTGAATCAGGCGCAAGCCGCGACCAAATCCCTTGAGGGGGAAAGAGCAGAGATCGCCGGAAATCTTGCGGAGGCTGTTTCGGATTATCGCGAGGCACTTCGCCTGGATCCGTCTGCTGCGCTTTTGGCGTACAGGTTGGCGATGCTGCTCGATAGAACGGGTGATCTAAGCGGCGAGCGCGCGGCGCTCGAGCAGGCAATCAAGGACAATCCCCAAATGGCCGCCGCTTATAACCAGCTTGGCTATATCGACTCCGTCGCAGGAAATACAGATGCGGCGATTCGAAACTTTCGCTACTCCGTAGAGGCAGATCCAGGCTATGCAAAGGCATGGATGAATCTGGCTGCAGCACTGTGTTTGAATTCGCAGTGGACGGCCGCTCGTGAAGCACTTCGTCGTACCCTCGAATTAAGTCCTTCGGACCGCTCCGCGCAGGAATTACTCCGCCGACTGAACGACACTGGCCCTGGGCGCCACTGATTCATCTCGGATTCGTTGGCAAGGCCCGATACAACACGACCAGGCGCCAGGGCGTATGGGTTCGGCACCCGGCACTGCGCTTCATCGGCTAAAATTGTGCACGACCATGGACCATAGAACATCGAAGCCATCGGGAATCAGGGAGATCGCCACTGCGCTCGGCATTTCCATCGGCACGGTAGATCGCGCCCTTCACAACAGACCGGGTGTCAATCCGAAGACGCGCGCCAAAGTACTGAAGATGGCGGAGCGGCTCCAATACCGACCGAATGTTGCGGCCAGGAACTTGAAATTGAATCGGCGGATCCGCCTGGCTGTCCATCTGCCGCAGGAGATTGCGTCTTTTTTCGATCCCCTTCGGGAGGGGGTCCGCGCCGCCGCCGCAATGGCGCACGGTGTCAAAATCGATCTGGACTTCCGCACATATCCGCGGCTGGGCGATGGCGATGTACAACTCATGAAAGAGGACCTGGGCAGGGAGTACGACGGAATCGTGATCACTCCTGGGAATCCCGTCGCCATCGAACCGATGATCCGACAATTTGTGGCCAAGGGGACAGCCGTCATCTGCGTAGCCAGCGACGCTCCCCGTTCAGGCAGACTCGCCACAGTCTCGGTGGATGCGGCCATCAGTGGGGGAATCGCCGCCGAACTATTGGGGACCGCGATTCGTTCGGACGGCCTGGTTGCAACAATAACCGGCGACCTCAGCACCTTTGATCACGCAGAGAAGCTGCGCGGCTTCGCTGCAACGCTGGCAACACTTGCCCCGCATCTGACATTGCTGCCGGCCGTCGAATCGCACGAACGTCCGAAGGATGCCTACCAGGCGACGCTTGCCCTGCTGAAACGCCAACCAACACCAATGGGCTTCTACATCAGTACGGCCAACAGCATCCCCGTGCTGCACGCTCTCGACGAGCACAATCTCCTCAAGAGCGTCGCGGTCGTAACGACGGATTTATTTCCCGAGTTGGCTGGGCTTCTGGAGTCGGGAAAGATTTTGGCCACGATTTACCAGAGGCCGTTCACACAGGGCAAGACTGCCTTTGAAGCGCTCGTTCGCTGGCTCGTCGAGGGCATCCGCCCGGAACCAGTGATGCGACTGGCCCCACACATTATTCTGCGCAGCAATCTTCCTCTGTTTCTTCGTCGTTTAGGTGAAGGGTCAGACTTGGAAGGTCACACCGAGACCGGGCTCTAGCCTGCCGTCAGGGCAGTGGCCGTCAGCATGTCTCGATCATCGCTGCGCTGAGACGCACTTCTCTTCGACTCTTCAGGTGGAGAATGAGCAGCTTTCCCGCCGCTTCGGTCGAATCAACGATATCACCAAAACTTGGGTGCCTCGGCGCCCATCCGAGCAGCGCCCTTGCCTGCGCAGAGCTCTTTACGAGCCATGCCGGGGCCCCGGGAACTACCGAATCCCTTCGTACGTTCATAGCAGGCACCTTCAACTTTCGGCTCCTATCGATTCCAGAGACCGGCCCCGCGTTTCCGGTACGGCCAACAGGACGAAGAGCGCCCCCGCAAAGCAGATGCCAGCGTAGACAAGGAATGTTCCGGACGACCCAATGGCACTCTGGAGGGCTGGGAAGGTGTAAGTAAGACCAAAAGAGGCGATCCATAGAGTTGCAACTGAAATCGATACGGCTGTCCCGCGATACCGATTCGGAAAAATTTCCGTGATGAGAACCCACGTGATTGGAGCGAGGGTCATGGCGTAGCACGCGATTGCCGTCAAGGTGACACCCAGAATCCAGAAGCCATGCAGATGCAGCCGGTAAGCGATGCTTGCCGCAATATGGCAGATGCCAATGGCGAGGCACCCACACAACATCAACCGCCTGCGCCCAAACTTGTCCACCAGCAACATTGCCAGGACAGTGAAAATCAGGTTGATCGCGCCGGTAATCACAATGTTGAAAAGGATCTCGTTCATTCCATACCCTGCGCTGCGATATATGTCCTCTGCGTAGTTGAAGAGGATGTTGATGCCACTTCCCTGTTGGAGGACCGCGAGAGCGATGCCGACAAGCAGCAGCCTGAAAACTCTGCCGCGTAAGACCGCGGACCATGGAACTTCTTCTGCGGCTCCCGGAAGTGAGCTCTGAATCGCCTCCAGTTCGAGACGGCTGTAGCTGGCTCCACCGATCCTGGTCAGCACGAGAGCGGCGTTATCCGCTTGCCCTCGCGCGACCAGCCAGCGCGGACTCTCCGGAATAAAGGGCGTCGCAATCAAGAAAATCAGCGAGGGAATCGCTACTGCAGTGAACATCCACCGCCATCCAAACTGAACGTTCCAGCTGGCGGTTAGGGTCGCCACTGTCACCCCGGGGGGAACTCTCCGAGCAATCCCCCAGTTGACAATTTGCGCGAGCAGAATTCCGATCACCAGCGCAAGCTGATTCAGGCTCACAAGCCTTCCTCGCCATTGTGCAGGGCTAATCTCCGCCAGGTAAGTGGGAGAGACGTTGGATGCCAATCCGATGGCCACGCCGCCCACAATACGCCACATGATGAAGTCCGAAAACTCATGCGACCAACCGGTGAGAACAGACGACACGGCAAACAATAAACCGGAAATGAGAAGAACTCGCCGGCGTCCCAGATAATCGCTCAGTCGCCCTCCGGCAAGCGATCCCATGAAGCAGCCGATCAACGCACAACTGTTGGCCCAGCCAACCTGTACCTCTGTCGAGAGGTGAAAATAAGCCTGATAAAAGTCCTTGGCTCCGCCGATAACTACCCAGTCATAGCCGAAGAGGAGACCACCCAGGGCCGCTACAAAAGCGATCAGCCACAGGTATCGCAGGTTGATCTCCGGACTTTTTGTGGAGGGAGAAAAGGAGGCAGAGGAGGGGCCGTGCATCAGTTGGGCGCCAGCCATTGCTCCGTAGCTTGCACGAGCATTAACAGATCCTGAGCGTTGGCGTGGTTTGCATCCTGCGCCAGGATTTTCTTCAGAAGTTCCTCGGCCCCATCAATCTCCCCCAGACCCGACAGGGCCTGCGCCCGAAGAAAGCGAGCATCGATTCGGCTGCGAAGTGGAAGGTCCTCGTCGAAAAGAAGCAGGCTGGGGAGAGATGTAGCGAAGTAATCGATTTTGGGCGTGGATTGTTCCAGTTCAGCCGCGAAGTCCAGAATCCGGCGAAATGTCTCCCGCGCTTCATCACTACGTCCGAGCCGCTCCAGCGCCAGTCCAGCCCAGTAGGTCATGTCTGACACGTCGCGCACGCTCATTTGTTGAAAATCGCCCCGTTGACGCGCCGCCTCCAGGTACGATCCGCGCGCCTGCGTTAAATCGCCAAGCGTTTCAAATGCTCGCCCCGCCCAGTAATGGACATCGCTCTGGTTCGCGAGGAGATGCTTCGCCTCGGCCAAATTAACCGGAGGGTGCAGTGCCTCCTGAAAACGCTGAAGCGCGTCCGCTGGCTGATTCCGCTGCAGAAATGACCGCCCAATCATCAGACAGGCGCGCACATATTGGCCGAGAATCAGACCCTCCCCGCCCTCCCATGGCTGAAATCGCCTGTCTCGCAAGAGCAGCAGCGCCTCTGCCGGACGATTCAACTGGTTGTACAGCGTGGCCACCTCCACAGATAGATCGTCCCGGCTCTGAACGAGTTGCGGGTACTGAAGAAGCGTGGCGAGGCGCTCCTCGGGCGGGCGCCCGATTCTCTTCCACAGCTGGTCGCGCTCGTAGAACACGCGTGCATCGGTCTGGTCAGCAGCAAAAGCCTTGTCAAAGGCCTCAATGGCAGCCTGAGGATTTTTCCGAACATTGAAATATGCAATTCCGAGGTTTCGCCAGACTGTCGGAAACTCCGGGCTGAGGGCTCCGGCCCTCTCCCATGCGGTAATGGCCTCGTCGTGCCGTCGCCGGTCGTAAAGCAAGTTGCCGAGAAGATAAGCAGCCAGGGCATTGTCCGGGCTTCGGACGACCGTTCGTTCTAGAACGAGCAACTCCTCAATACGGTGCGGAAAGCAGTAATCACTCGGGCTCGCATTGGCCGAATGCAATATCTGTCCTGCTTTGGAAGCGGACAATTCGGATTCAATATCTGCTAACACCAGGAGGATCATGGGTGCAGATCCGTCAGCTGATTGCAGGTTCGCGCGTTGAAGAACATCTCTGGCTTCCTGATTCCGACCGGCGCGGCGCAAATCAAACACCAAATCCAGCGTTTCCTGTCCGCTTTGCGGGCAAATGCCGCCAAGCCATCGCGCGCCGATATCCAGAGGATCGATCTGGAGCGTCCGCGAGCGCAGTTCTTCAGCACCCGCCTCGTCGCCGAGCTTCTGCATTACAAACGCAAGGAGATTTCGCGCATTAAGATGCTCGCCTTCGGCGAGCAAAGCTCGTCTCAGATGATCTTTGGCTCTTTCCCAGTCGCCGCGGCGCGCGTCAATTTCTGCAAGGGCAAAGTAAGCCGGGGACCGCCATGCCGCATTCCATGTCGCCTTGTAAAAGGCCGCATAAGCACTCGTGTCTTCTGCCATAAAGCGCAGGGCGACACCGAGGTTGTAATGAGACTCTCCATCGTAAGGGTTGGGGTTGAGTCGAGTCAGCCTGTCTAAGGCGGCGCGGAAGCGTTCGATTGCCTGTGTCAATTCCCCGCGCCGCAAATGCCATTTCCCCATGGCATTGAGGCTTCGGCTGTCCCCTGGGTCGCGCCGGATGGCCTCGAGCCAGTAAATCTCGGGCTGGCGGGTGGCGTGTCGATACTGTTCCAGATGCAGGCCCGTCAAAAATAGCTCTTCGTTCGTTGCGATCATGTTGGGGGCGAACGGCTCCTGAGCAGGAAGGGGCACACTCGCCTGGTGAACCGTCGGGGGATCATAGGAGATGAGCATCTTCTCTCCCTGCCGAACCACAACGGAGATGTCAGAGAGCTGAATGCCAGTTGGCAAGCCAACCCGCCGCGAGAAAACTGCTGTAACCAGCAGCGGCTCAATCCATTTCTGCAGAACCTTGCCCGAAGCAAGCAACTCTATGGAGCAGGCAGGCTGATTCTGGTTTACGCCGATGGCTAGTTCCACATGGTTGTCCGTAACGGTGAGGTGGAGGGCCGCGTCGTCATTGGCTGCCTGAGGCACACCAGTTCCGCGCAGCGGATACCAAAGTTGACTGAAAGTCTTCGTTTCCCAGGGTGCCAGCCAGGAAAAGTCGGGCTGATTGTCGGTATATACACCCGCCATCAACTCGCAATAGGGTCCATCGGCATCCGTAAGATTGCGATCCCAAGCGTACCCGAACTCGTGGTTGCCCCACGTCCATTGCTTTTTGCCCGGAGCTATGTGGCGATTCGCGACATGCACAACGCCAGCATCCACAATGTGGTCGTATCCGCCCAAGAAGTCTCCCTCGGTTCCGATGGTCATATAGCTGGTGGGTACTGGGATGTTTGCGTACCAGCTTAGGTCATTCGCAGCGTAAGAACCGTCAGGGACAAATTGCGAGGGTTTCTCGCTCTCGGGAATCCCCGTGCGTGCGCGCTCCGGATAGTCCACACCATAGTACGGTCGCTCGCTCAGCGGAAAGCTGGTGATCGCGCGCTGCGCGTGGTCCGCTACAAACCGAACATCGGGCGGGAAAAATGATTGATAGCGCTCATGCACTCGCACTGCGACATTGGCCCACCAGAGAAAGGTCTGTGTGAGTTGGGTACGGTTATATAGCCGGACCTTTAGTTCGACGGCGGATCTGCCCGGCCGCAGACACACGCCGTGCATCCCTTTCATATGGAGCATCGGATCATGGTCGCTGCACCATATCGTCACGGCCCCGTCATCACTGGACTCAATGGCGATCTCCACTGGCATGAACGTCGCCGGACGGTGATGCTGGGGCCAGTTGAACTCCACACCGCCCGAGATCCACGGACCGGCAAGGCCAACGAGCGCTGGCTTAATGACATTTTGGCGATAAAAGAAGTCGTATCCGTTGATTTTGTCGAATCCCACATGAATGCGACCTCCAATCTCGGGCAAAACCATCAGTCGGATGTATTCGTTTTCGATGTGGATGGCATCCCACATCCGATCCGTCAGTTCCGTGGCGATTCGATCGATAAACGGCAACGGATACACCCTTCCGCTGCTTCCCTGGTAGACACGCTTTTCAAGGAACATTGGATTGCGATTGGGTTTCTCCGGCTCGTACGTTAGGATGCTGACCGGCAGCCTCCATGCCTTCACCGGTCCGGTCACGTCATCCGGAGCGGACGGCAATATCAAGAGGCGGCGTTCGGACTTGGCAGCATCATGGGACACAGGGGAACCTCAACGCTCGGTAACGTACACGTCGCAATGTAGCGACTTCGTTCAGCGGTTGTCAAGACAGCATCGCGGACAACTGACTTTCGCGTGCTCATCGCTTCAGTTGGCTCCGTTGGCGGACGAATGTCAAGCAGAAAGAGAGGTCAGGGAAGAATGCGCCAACGTTGATTGCCCGCTCCATTTGAGGATCTGAGGCACAATCCGTGGTGATCTGGCTTGGCTGTCGCGGGCCTATCCCGCTCGACTCATTGACACGTTCTTCTTCATTCAGCTACCGTGGAGCGTCGGCGGCGGTAACGTACCCGGCCTGTTGCATTACTCAACTGTCGCTGTTCAAAAGGATGGTCCAGATGAAGAGACTCGGATGGTGCGGCTTCCTGCTCACCAGCGCAATCCTCCCACTTTCATTACAGGCCGCATCCGGACCTTCCACGACCTCAGACCAACACCCGAACATGGTCATCATCGATGCCGGCACCCCGTCCGAAGTTCCGAAGGTATCCTCCTATCACGTCAACTACGCATCTTCTCCTTCGGACCAGACGCTCGGATTGAACACGATGTACCTCACCATGAATGACAAGCCATGGCTACCTGTCATGGGAGAATTTCATTACGACCGCGTTCCAAAATCGGATTGGGAAGAAGAGATCCTGAAGATGAAGGCCGCTGGTGTGCAGATCGTGTCAACCTACGTTTTTTGGATCGTCCAGGAAGAGGTTGAAGATCAGTTCGACTGGTCGGGACGCAGAGACCTGCGGCATTTTATCGAACTGTGTGCCAAACATGGCATGTACGTATGGGTTCGGATCGGGCCGTGGGATCACGGAGAGATGCGCAACGGTGGCCTCCCTGACTGGCTCCTAAAAAAAGGGCCGACACGACGCGATGATCCCGTCTTCATGAGCTATACGGCAAAGCTTTACGCTCAGATTGGAGACCAACTAAAGGGCCTTCTGTGGAAGGATGGTGGCCCGGTCATAGGCGTTCAGCTCGAAAACGAATACGCCATGCGCGGCCCCGGCGAGGGTAAAGAGTACATCCTCGCTCTGAAGAAGCTTGCGATCAACAGCGGGCTCGAAGTTCCGTTCTATACGGTCACCGGGTGGGATAGCGCCGTGGTGCCACAAGGACAGGTTATTCCAGTCTTCGGCGGCTATCCTGCCGCTCCCTGGGACGCCTCACGAGGCAAACTGCCTCCATCGGAGGTTTATCTGTTTCGGTTTGCCAGCCGTGTCGCCGGAAATATGGGGATGATGGGCGCAAGGGGGATCAACGGCCTTTCAGATTCCGACGAATCCGATACCCCCTTCATAACTGCTGAGATGGGCGGAGGAATTCAAAATACCTATCATCGCAGGCCCGTGCTCGACGCAAATGACGTCGCCGCAATGATGCCAGTGATGCTTGGGTCCGGTGTGAATCTCTATGGCACCTATATGTTTCAGGGCGGACAGAACCCGGAAGGGAAGCTCACCACACTTCAGGAGTCGCAGGCGACCGGTTATCCCAATGACCTTCCGGTAAAGTCCTATGATTTCCAAGCCCCACTCGGTGAGTTTGGTCAAGAGCGCGAGTCCTTCCGGAAGCTCAAAGTGATTGATTACTTCCTCAACAGTTTCGGCCAGGAACTAGCGCCGATGTCCTCGCACGCCCCAACCATTGTCCCCCATGGACCGAGAGATTTCAGTACGGTCCGCGCGGCCGTGCGCAACCAGGGCGATCATGGATTCCTGTTTGTGAATAATTACGTGCACGGCTATTCCATGCCAGAGCGCGAGGATGTGCAGTTTCGCATCCAACTGCCGCACTCCACGCTGGTTTTCCCCCTGAAGCCGGTCGATATTCCCTCGGGAGCATACTTCGTTTGGCCCTTCAATCTCGACCTCGGCGGAACAACTCTGCGATACAGCACGACACAGCTTTTCACGAGGTTGCGAGCCGTTTCGCAGACGACCTGGTTCTTTGAGGAAAACCCAGGAATCCCCGCAGAATTTGCATTCGACGATGCGCCGGGGCTGTCGGTCTCCGCCCCCGGCGGAATGATTCGCAGAAGCGGAGGAATCATTATCGTTCGGAATATCCCGACCGGGCTCGATCATGGCATCACCCTGCGCCGCGGCTCCGGAGCAAAAGTCCGGTTGATTCTCCTCACTCAACATCAAGCCGAAAACGCATGGACAGCCCGAATCGGCGACGAAGAATCGATCGTGGAAACCGATCAGAGTTATTTTGCGGGCGCACACCACATATTCCTTCAATCGCTAGGACGGCCACAATGCGCCTTCCAGATCTATCCTGCAGCCCAGAAAACTCTCAGCCTCGGCGGCCGGACGCTCATCCCCAGCGATTCTGCTGGTATTTCCTACTACAGCGCCACCATCCCGGCTCATCAGCAGGTCGCGCTCCAGTACACTCAGATCCGGAAGGCGGGCGCGGTGCCACCGGTTCGCATGGGCCCTTCATTCCCCTGGCGTCCACACGGCGTGGCCGAAGTTCCGCCGGACAGCGCGTTCTCCTCAGCGGCCGAATGGCAGATCACCGTCCCTCAGGATCCTATGAACGGCCTCCGCAACGCTTTTCTGGTCATCCGCTACACGGGTGATATCGCGCGCCTCACCTCGAACGGGAAATTGCTGGATGATAACTTCTATAATGGAACACCTTGGCATGTCGGACTGCGGCGATTCGCTTCAGAGGTTCAGCAGGGTCCCCTTGAGCTGAGTATTCTGCCTTTGCGCAAGGATGCGCCGATCTATCTGCAACATAGCTCCTGGCCCCACTTCGACGATTACACTCAGGCGGTGGCCTTGAAAAGTCTGAGCCTCATTCCTGAATACCAGTTCTCAATTCGTACTGGCCCCTGAGAGAGCTCTTGAAATCCGATGCCGGCGAAGGGTTACACTGTCCGCCATGGATACATCTCAATTGATTGCTGAAATTGATTCTGAGATTTCGCGTCTCCAACAAGTTCGAGCGCTCCTGGCAGATGGAAGTCCTGCCTCGGGCACAAGACAACCGACGAAAAAACGCACGTTGAGCCCTGAAGCGCGGGCCAGGATCGCCGCCGCGCAGAAACGCAGGTGGGCGAAACAGAAGGGCTCGGCCAAGAAGAGCGGCTGATCGCCGCCCCGATCTGGAAGGGGACGGTCGCGCCGATCGGCTGGGTCACTCGTTAACACGACTCATGCCCGGTAAGCGCATCTTCTCTGATCTTTGTTCCTGGACTTTGCCCGGCGGGTGGGCGAGCTTTGGCCCGGCGGCATCGGCGCCGGCACGCTCAGGGTGGGAAGACGGGCAAAAGAAATGGAGCCTGCCGATGGCAGGCTCCAAGCCGAATGATGAGATCACGCGGCGGTTTTCTTCGCAGGTTTCGTACCCGCTTGCGCGGCTCGCTTCGCCTTCTCCTTCGCGGCGAACTCCTGCTTGACCTTGGCCGTGATGGCCTCGATGTCCACCTTGTAGGCGCTGGCGGCATCGCAGAGCGCGGTGGCCGCATTGGTTCGGGAAGCGGCCAGCAGAATGGCCGTCTCCACCAGCAGATGCGAGAGTGTTCCCTCATCGGAGCGCCGAAGGAAGGCGGCGAACATCTTTGCCATACCACCATCGTCCCGCTTCTGCCGGATGCCGTGCTGCCGCGCCAGCATGGTAACCCGGTTCTCATCCATGAGACTGGTCAGCTTCTCCAGCACGAAAAGCAGGTCTCGCTTCATCAGGCGAACCGGAACGGCGGCGCTCACAGCGGAGAGGACGCGGAGGCCGGTTGCACTGGCGATGGCCTGTTCCCGGCGCTGCTTCTCCTGCTCGGACTTCCATTTCTCGTCGCGGCTGGTTTGCTGCTTCGGGTGATGAACCGGGCATGAAGGGTTGGAGCACACCTTATGAATGGTGCCAACATCGCTGCCTTCGGTGATGATGGCCTCGGCGGCGAACTTGCACGTCTTGAACTCGGGCCGCTTCGCTTCGTCCTTCGACTTCGGCTTGTCGCCTCGAATCGCGGTGTACTTGTTGCGCGGCAATACCGGGCTACCCTCTTTCTGCCCGCCGTAGGCGGTGCTGATCTGCGCCAGCTCCGGTCTGGCGGCGACAGTTGCGGCGATGTGTGCTGAGACTTTCGCCTGATAGCAGGTCGGGTCGGTGCACCGATCCCCCTGCCTTCCGAGGTCGTCACCAAACAGCAGCTTGTTGTGTCCCGTCCGCTTGGAGCAGTCGGCGCAACTGCCCGCTGCGGGGACAAGCTGCGGATCGCGCTTATTGAAGGGCGCGTCCTTCAGGACGAGCAGGATATTTCCGTCAATCCAGAATTGCAGGTTGCGGACGGGCAGCAAAATACGCGCCGGTTTCTGACTGCCGTTGTAGACCTCTTTGAAACACGCCGAAAGCGCCTGTTCCTGCTGGTCAGCGGGCAATTTCGCCAGCAATAAGGCATGGCCCACGCCGATCTCATCGGCATAGAACGCCTCGACTGCTTTGGGAAAAAGGTCCGTCAGCTTGAGTCTCGAAGCCACGAACACGGGCGACTTGCCCACCTTCGCGGCGATCTGCTCAATGCTGTACTTCGGTTCGTCCAGTGCGAGCAGGGCGCGGAAGCCCTGCGCCTCTTCCATCGGGTGAATCTCGGTGCGAATCAAGTTCTCGACAAGTTGCGCCTCCAGCGCCTCGGCATCGCTCATCTGCCGGATGCGGACGGGCACGGTATCCTGTCCGGCGAGTTGCGCGGCTCGATAGCGCCGTTCTCCGAAGACGATCTCGAAGCCGTTTTCGGTGAGAGGCCGCACCAGCAGGGGCGAGAGAATGCCCTGGGCGCGGATGCTTTCGGCCAGCTCCTTCAAGGCGGCATCCTCGAAGGTGCGGCGCGGGTTGGTCTTCGACACGTTCAGCAGCGAGAGCGAGACGTTGCGGTATTCGGTAGCGTTGACGACTTGGGGTTCCATGATGGTAGGCTCCTTTCGAGCGGTTGCGGGCGAAAGACACGGAGCGGATGAGCCGGGATGGTATCCGCTCCACAGGTGGGAGCGGACTAGCCGCGAATCGACTTGTCAGAAAAGGCTTCGAGAAAACGCTGGTCGCGGAGGTTTTTATCCCACAGCGCCGCGAACTTCCGGTGTTCTTCGTAGAGGGGCGGCACAAAGACGTAATTCGCGCCGTCCAGATAACGCGAATATTGCTCTACGCCCATCCAGTCGTTGCGCCAGTAGTACGGCACAAGTTCAGGGCCGCAGAGCGGGGGTTTCGACCACTCGAAGCACATCTCAGGGTCGCGCATGAGGTCGCCATTCTGTTCGCCGTAGTGCGCGACAGACAGAGCAGGACACCCGAGAGGGCCGCGTCCCGGCACAGCCTCGATGACAAGAGCCATGTACGGCGGATTCTCGATCTTGAGGTAAAGAGTGGGCCGGTAGCCTCCGGCCCGCTCAAGGATGCGAAGGACGGTGTGCATCAGGCCACCTCCGCAACGGGTTCCTCAGTCGCCAGAGTCGCCTCCGGGACAGCCTCCACGGTGATTGCCCCAAGGATGACGGCGGAAGTACGTTGTACGACTTCGAGGCTTTCGGCCAGAAGCGCCGCGTTGCCCGCGTACATCTGGATGTAGTCCGACGATGCGCGGCCCATCTCAAGGCCGATGCCCTGACCCACGATGAAAGCCACGGCTTCGGCTTCCGTCTCGCGCACGGTGGCGGTGGTCTTGGTGCGGCGGTCGGTCTTATGCAGAAGCTCGTGCGCCGTCTCATGCACCAGCGTCACGAATTCCTCGGCCTTCGACTGGCCGGGCAGCAAAGCGATCTTGCCGCCATAGCTCACGCCGAGCGCGGGCGCGATGTTCTCGGTGTAGTCGAGCGCGATGTTCTGGTGGGCGAGGAACTCGATGAGCCGGTCCCGATGCGCTCCCGCGTCACCCCGAATGTTGTGCTCAAACTCGGGCAGGTCCACGCCTTCGGTCTGCGCCACATCGAAGACGTACACGGCGCGGAATCCAATCAGGACGGGGCGCGGCTTGTCGTCTGTCTGCTGCTCCTGATCGTTCTTCGTGCGCCGGTGGCCTACAATCGGAGCGAGAATCTGGATACCTTTCTCGCCCCGCTTGACGAACCGGCCCAACTCCTTCCATGTCGAAAACCCGGCGACGCGGGAAGCGGTCGGGCGCTGCCGCGCGATGGCGAGAATGTTCCCGAAGGAATAGGAATGGAACCGGGCCATTGCGGCAAGGTAGGCGGTCAGAGTTTCGCTCTTGCCTGCCTCAAGCTGCTGGAGCAGGAAATCCACGGCCTGCTTGATGAGTTGCTGTGTGGGGTTGTCTTTCTGGGTGGTGCGCTGCTGGTACGGCGATTGGCTGTTACTGCGGAGCGCCGCATTTTTCCTGTGCGGCGCGGTGGTGGCGGCTGTGCTGCTGGATGCGTAAGGCATGATGTTTGCTCTCCTGTCGGTGCCCGCGAGGGGCGGAATCTGAAGGAGGGCGTCTGCCTCAACCCAAATTTCTTTGTTTGAGTGCCCCCGCTTCATGGCTCTTGCGGCTCAGCAGGGGCGAGGAGGGTTCAGTCATAGGTCGCCGCAGGCGCCGCCCCGGCGGCCGGAGCGAATGCGGAGGACCTTGACGGGTTCCGACCGCCTCTGCCATAAAGCCGCCTGAAGCGGGGGCACGTGAACGAAGAAGAAATTTAGGAAGCCTTCCGCATGGCTTTGAGGGCCGGCGTTGCGGGCAGGAACAGGCCCGCTGAGGTGGGGAGTGAAAGACGCGGAACGCGGCTGCAACGAGGGAGGATACCCCTCCCTACCTATTTGTGCGTCCTGGAAGCAGTGCAAGTTGAGTGAACAAACCGCGGGGAGATAATGGAAGCCAATGGCAAAGTGAAGCCAATAACAAAAGTTACGGAGAGGCTCTGTGGCGAATAAGGCTGAGCGACCAGACGTCGTCGTGCCGGAGGAGGCTGCCGGACGAGGACCTTTCATGCGAGGAGAGCTGCGCAAAGATCAACTGTGTTGCCCGGACGTTCTCGCGCAGTTTGAACAGATCGCGCCCCATACCCGAAGATCGAGAATCTATCTTCTGCTCAGCGCCGAACAGGCCAAGAGGCTGTTTGTCGTGAATGGTCCACTGGAATTTGAGGGCTCCTTTTCGACCCGAGACGGCGTCATCGAAACGAGAATAGCAAGGGACATTTGGCCAAGGCCGATCACTCAGATTACGCATGAGGAAGCATTCTATTGGGCACAGAATTCGGGGAGAATTGGCAGTCTCGAATCGAGAACGAGGTTTTTGCCTGGCCCGGAGCTTGACGCGCGCAAGGATGCTGGCACAGCGTGGTTTGTCGCCCGTCCCTGCTTCGCCCTCCAGATTCTCTCCAATCATGACAAAGAGGAAGCCGAAGAAGCAGCTAAATTCGGATTCTCCAGGCCAGACGTGGCCTTCACTCTGAGCGATGGGGCGACAGCTTCCATTCGTCGTTATCTCCGTTTTCATCGTCCCGGCGCCCTGCGTGATGTCAAACGAAACGGATATTCCATCCTCGTCGAGGGAGCCAAAGACCCCTCCACTGCAAAACGCGATGTGGATGCTCTTCTTCTCTTAGCTTCGTTTGCTTCTCGCCAACGCACCCTCAGCGCTCATTGGAGCTACGAGACCCGAGAGGAATGGATCCGACTCTGGCAGTTCAACATCGGCAAATTCAGAAAGAGATACGATGGCGAAGAACCCGTCGTACCGCGAGACCGGGATGAGTGTCGCGCGTTCCTGCAGACGGCCTTCGACAAATACTCCGCCTCGATTCACCAACCCTTGCTTGAGGCCGCGATCTACGCGCTTTTGAATCATGAAATGACACTGGATGTCAACGTAGCTCGCCTCTTCTCGGCCATTCAGGGCGCGTTATATTTTGCTATTCAGCGCCCCCTGAATCCCAAAGGTCGTCCGCATATTGGTGAACTGTACCGCGACTTCTTGGCCGCTCATCCAGACATCTTCGATGGGCTATGGCCACTTCTCGGATCTCAGACTGACGCACCGCTCTATTACCTTCGCAATGCAATTGTTCACGGCGAAGCCTTCTCCGAGGTGGATTGGACAGCCTTGAGCTATGCCGGGGAACATCTTCGCTGGCACCTCGAGCGGATTATTCTTGCAGCTCTGGGATGGGATATCGAGAAATCCACAGTGTCCAATCGAGTGCTGAGCCTGTTCACTGCCTATCAGGGTTGGAAACCGGAGCGTGACCGCCTCACAGCTGGGCTGGTAACTCCGTAGTTTGGCTTCAGGGATGGTTGGGCGGAAGCGAGTGCAGGTAGGCTTCGAGGAACGGCTTGCCGGCGGGCTTCACGCTCCTCCCTTTGGCTCGACTGTGACGCTGTTGAGCAGAGAGTGCGACGCCCACTTGGCCAGGGAGAAAGTATGACTAAAAAATCGACAAAAGAAACTCCTGCCACTGGAGTGAAAAAGACGGCACAGAAAGTTGCAGCGAATATGCCAGCAGCGAAGAAGGCTGGAGCCAAGAAGGAGAAGAAAACGATCGCCGGTAAGGCGCTGGCGAAGATCAAGTCTACTGGCGGCTTCGGCTTCACCTTTGAAGACAAGGTTGCAGCGACCTTTTTCTGCACGATGCTCGATGGTACGGAGCTACTGAATATTCCAAAAGCACAGCTCGTGCAGGTGGGCTTTCAGGTTGCCGCTGGTGGTTGGAAGCTCGACGACCTTCTTTTGGAAATGCGGGATGATCTCGGTTCGTTCCGCTGTGCGATTTCGGTGAAGAGTGCTGCCCATCTTACGAAGGCCGGATTCAAGAAAGACTTCAGTACGGATGCGTGGAGTCAGCGAATTAGCGGCGCTCCCTTCGATCCGCAACGCGACATGATGGCCTTGGCGGTTGGCGAGATGTCCCATGACGTGTCGGTCGCATGGGCCGACATCGAACAGCGCGCGACTTCAGGCACGCCGGAATTGCTCGCCGCCCAGCTCGCACAAAAAGGCAGTTCCTCAGCGCTGGAACGCGATATCTTCAAGAGTCTCGAATCGACACAGCCCGCACCGAAATCATCGGTCGAGGCGGCCAAGCTCTTGAAGCAGCTACGAGTCCGTCACTTCGGGATCACCGCCGATACCGACGGAATCAAACAATGCCTCTCGCTTCTGAAGGTGGAGGACCAAAGCACGGCGGGCGAGCTCTGGAATGAGTTGCAACAGATCGCGAGCGTCCTGCGTGTTGCAGGTGGGACAATAGATCTCGATGAGCTGCTGCGGAGGTTGCGCGGCAAGTATCAGCTCAAAGCTCATCCGAATTACAGAGGAGACTGGCAAGTCCTCAACGGCTTCTCGCATTCGAATTGCGACGCCGTACATTCCGTGGCCGGTGCCGACACTTCGATCGAGTTCGCGCCTACCGACCGCGCGAAGCTCTCGAATATGCCGCCCAGACAGATGCTCGGCATCATCGGAGACTCGGGGATCGGCAAATCGTCCCTAGTGAAGTCCTACATCGAATCCGTTGCCAATGGAGTCAACCTTCTGTGGTTGACCCACGATGATCTGAACAAACCAAGCCAGGCGCTCATTAGCTCTGGTCTCGGCCTCAAGAATGGCATTCCGGCATTAGTCCACTACTCGCCGCTACCAGTTGCGTTCGTCATCGATGCCGCGGAACAACTCTCTGGTTTGGCGTTGCAGCGCATCTCCGAGATTGTGAATGCGATGACCTCGACAGATTCGTTGGAGTACCGCGTCATCGTTACGACTCAGCCGTCCGGATGGCAGCGAGTCCGCGCGGCAGCCGCGACGTGGGGCGTAGGCGGGACGGACGAGTTGTTGTTTGCGGGAGCCCCCTTCGACAACGTCTATGCCGCGCTTGTAAAGAACAAGATCGCTCTCGCGTTGCTGGTACGTCCGGAATTGAGAAGGGTGTTTACCAACTTGGCGACCCTGGATCAAGTGCTGCAGATTACGGCGGTTGAAGCAATGACGCCCTCGAAGGGCTGGATCGGTGAAACAGAGATCATCGACTGGATATGGAGCTACTGGTCCGGCTCAGACAATTTGCAGTACCAGCGCGAAGCCTTGTTGCAGTTACTTGGCAACGAAGATGCTTTGCACGGGCCACTTGTGCCCCTCGCGAAGGTTAGTTTCGAGGTCAAGGGCGTTATGGGCGATTCGCGCATCCGGTCGATGCTTCAGACTAATACGCATGGCGTCCGTTTTGTGCATGAAGTAATTGGTGATTGGGCGCGCTATGAATCCCTTAAAGGGCATGGAGACGCGCGACGCGGGAAGATACTGGACTACATCAAGAATCCGCGCTGGATGCGTGCGATTCGGCTGTACTCGCAATCACTCCTGGAACAACAAGATGGTCTTCCGGCTTGGGAAAAAGAGTTCGGTGGCTTCGGGTCGGGAGACAGTGAGAACCAGATAGCCGCCGATGTGTTTTCCGACAGCCTCTTGCTGGCAACAAATTCTCTGGAACTGCTTAAGAAAACTTGGCCGTCGCTCATCGCGGATAAGGCTGTCCGACTCAAGCGGCTCCTGAAGCGCATCCTCGTGGTCGGAACAATCAAGCTCTCCATGAACAATGATCTCGATGAAGAGTACACGGAAGCGATGGAGATTGTTATGCGCTTTCCTGTGCCTGCGTACTGGGATGGCCTGATCCAAGCTCTGACGCTGAACATCGAAGATGTGGTTGAGCATTGCAAAGAAGAAGCGGGGGAGCTTTGCGACTTCTACCTGCGAGTTGTACCGCCGGAGCTTGGACTCGGACGAAGAGATCTCATTGCGCGAATCGTGCTTGCAATTGGCCGCAAGGCAAAGCAGAGTGAGCGATCCTATGGATTCGGCGTATCGAAGACGGTATTTCAGGCCGTGCTACGTGCGGCTCACGAGTTTCCAGATGAAGTGGCTGACATGGCCCTAACGTTTGCGGAGCGTAAACCCCTCGTGGAGCAGACAGTCACAACGAAGGTGGTGCGTTCAACTGGTGTGTACTCGCGCATGTTGGGGCGTCTTCGCAAGCCATGGCCAGATGGCCCAAAGCGTCGTGTTGATGAACACTTCAGCGAGGCCGTCCTTGCTGGCGATGCACTACGACCTCTTATGGTGAGTCGGCCAGCCATTGCACAAGAGCTGATCTTGGCATCGTATATCGAGGAGCCGCAAGATCAGAACGAATACGAATCGTCGATGCGGTTGAACAACGGCGGCTTTGCCCACCAGTGGAAGCACACGCCGGCGATGTACTTCTCCGGCCCTTGGCTGTTGTTTCTGCGAGTCAACCCAGCCTATGCGTTAGCGACCATTATTCGGATCGCCGACTTCGCGACGGATCGTTGGTTGGAGGGATTTCAGCGCTTCAATCAAACGAAAGAGGAGCCGGGATATCGTATCCAGTTCGCGGACGGATACAAGGACTACGCCGGCAATGCGGATGTGTATAACTGGCACCGCTACATGAGCAACGACGCAGTCGGCGTCGAGAGCGCCTTGATGGCGCTGGAAAAATGGCTGTACGAGCGTATCGATCAGAAGGAAGACATCACGGCGGACATCAATCGGATTCTTCAGGAGTCGAAGTCGGCCGCATTCCTTGGACTTCTCGTTGCGGTTGGGTTGTACAACCTTGATCTTTTCAAAGGCGTGCTGCTTCCGCTGTTCTCAAATATGGACCTGTTTCAGACACAGCGTTCGACATTGATGAGCAGTACTTGGAAGATCGGATTCGGCATCACCTGGATGCGATACGGGAAGCAAATAACCGGTCAGGTACAAACATGGAATGAAATGCCGCACCGCCAATATGAACTGTTCGAAGTGGCTCGGCGGTACATGCTCTTCGACCCCGAGGTTGAAAAGCACATTGCGAAATTCCGCGAACGATGGGCAGCGGATGCCGAGCGCTACCGAGGGAAGGACGGCAACCTGCCATCATCGTTGGAAGTGTTCATCGCACAGCTTTCGAGAGACAACTACACGCATCGCGATGTCGGAAACGGTCAAATAGCCATCGAGTTCAAAGGCGATCCGAAACTGCAAGCACGGCTGGACGGCGAGCGACAGCGTCCAGAGCTGAACCTTGCCTGCTTTGGGATCATCGCACAGGCACGTCAAAGCATAGATCAGAAGCGAGTGTTGTCCGAAGCGGACGCTGCCGCAGCCTATGTTCAGTTTCAGAAGATCGCGGAGTCAACGTCAACGGATGGCATGTTCCTCATATACCGTCGGGATGCGATTGCGGCAGGGATTGCGTTGATGCTCAACTCGGCCCAGAGTGTGGCGGCTCCCGGGACCGACGCAGAACAGTATTGCCTCAATCAACTGCTGAAGCTGGCTGGAGAGGAAGCCACCCCACGAGACTTTGAATCTCCGGAATCCATTTTGGATGGGGCCGACCTGTTTATGAGCGAGTCCGCGTTAGTACTGATACAGCGAGGCTCAGAAGATCCTCAGATCTGGAAGATTCTCCTCGACGGTGTATTCGCATACCGCTACTCGACCACCGAAAAGATCATGCTTCGCTTGCACGCGCAGCGCTCCGATACGCGCCTTCGATTCTATGAAATCGCCACGGCTCTGTTACTTTGGGCAGTTGTTCGCGGCCCCGCATCAGCCAGTACACATCGGAATGACCTCAATGTTCTTCAGCCGTACCGTGACATGATGATTGAGCGATTCTTCAGGGGACACTTCAAGTCGCGCAGTTATTCCGCGGCTTATCTGCTGGGGTTGAATCATCGGTTTGCAAAACACACCTTGGCAGGCACACCCAACTGGGAGTGGCACGAGCAGCGAGTCGCGTTGATGGCTACGAGCCCCAAGATGCTCGGTAATCGGAATAAACTGCACCGCGTGGAAAGCTACATGGACACGGAGGTGCTTCGCTATGGCTTCAATTTCCTCGGTCAGTTTGAAGGCTTGCGTTCCTCCGATGCTCCTGCACTCAGGGCATTCTTCCAGACGCTTATGGATCTGGAGATGGCCGTTCTCCCAGATTCGCCGGATACAGATTCGGACGAGTTCCAGAACCAGTATGAGTTTGACGATTGGTTGATGTTACTTGCGTCGATCTACTTCGCAACACTCCCGATCGAAGATGCAATGAATACTGTCGCGAAGCCGATTCTGTCGCTGGGTGTTGGGGCGCACGCGTGGATAGCGGATTTCGTGAAAGCATTCTTCCGTCACGCTCCGAGTCTCTGCCCCACACCGGAAGACCTGGCAGAGCGGTGGCGAGGGCTTATTACGTTTGCAAACAATTCGCCGAGATGGAATCCCGAAAATGTGAAGCTGCACTATTATTTGGAGCAACTCTATCGGGATCTCTTCGGCATGAGTGGCCATCCTTCCTATGCGGCAGACAAAGCCTTGGCTGCGCCTTTGCTCTTGCTTCGCAAAGAGCTTGGTGAATGGTGCGAACGGTGGCTCAGGGACCCCGACTTCGTTGCTGCCTTTGCCCGATTCTTGAGCGCCGCAGAAGGGCGCGAAATCGTCTCATTCAGCCTCATACGTCTTGCCGCTGCTTTACCCGCCATGCAGAACAGGAGAAGCAGGAATGGAGATCTAGAGGATGCGCTTTCGGCAGCAACGCAGCATGTCTGGAAAGTGGAGAATGACCTCGTGCGGACGCCTGGTGAAGTGAGCGAGGCGTTTCGTAGCGTGGTGTCATTCCTTACAGCGCGACTCGTTCCTGAAGCCATTAGCCTGCAGGCGAAGATTGCAGAGGCTTGAGAGAGATGGCGCAACCTACTGTGGCTTCCGGAGCCACAACTCGGGTGCGACTTTGACGAGATCTGGTCGAATGAACTGAACATGGCTGCATTTGTTGCAGACCGCCATCATGGAGAAGGTGTGGCTATATTGCGCAGGTGAACGGTACTGCGGCGCTGTCAAGCCCGAGGCACTAGCAGGGTGCTGAAAATCGGCGTTTGGCGCTGCGGTTATCCATTCTGTGTGTCTTGTTCGTGTGTTTCTGTGAGGCTTTAGCGTTGGTTTTCGTGCGCTGCGAGCCGTTTTTTGTGGCCGGTAGA
>JBAUOP010000025.1:0-42707 GCA_049579805.1 Acidobacteriaceae bacterium | reverse complement strand
ATTCGCGAGACGGTTGTGCGCTTCGCCGGGGTGCGACTTTGGATCGTCTTCGATGGCGCCCTTTTGCAGGTCGGCGTCGTGTTGTGAGGGTCCCGTGGGGGTCATATCGTCTCCACAAAAACATGAGTGGCAAAGCAGGTGGATGCTCTTCGCTCAGAGTACGCTGCTTTGGCGGCGCCGGCAGGGGCGAGAACTGCTAAGGTGAGAACCGATGGAAGCTGGTTTCGATCCGCAGAGGATGCTCGATGTGGCGGTGGGTGAGGCGCGCACGGGGCTGGCCGAGGGCGGGATTCCGATTGGCGCCGCCATTTTTACGCGCGAGGGGAAACTGCTGGGCTCCGGGCACAACCGGCGGGTGCAGCACGGAGATCCTTCCGCGCATGGCGAAACCGATGCGTTCAGGAATGCCGGGAGGCAGCGGTCGTATCGCGACCTGGTGATGGTGACGACGCTGGCGCCGTGCTGGTACTGCAGCGGACTTATCCGCCAGTTCGGCTTCCGCACGGTGATTGTGGGAGAGAGCCGGACGTTTCAGGGCGGGATCGAGTGGCTGCGCGAACTGGGAGTCGAGGTCATCGATCTCGATTCCGAGGAATGCATGCAGCTGCTGGGCGGCTTCATCCGGGAGCATCCGGAGATCTGGAACGAAGACATCGGGAGCCAGCCGCTCGGGGCGCCAGTGGATTGAAGACCTGAAGAAAAGCTGGCGTCGCAATCAGCGGACCGGGAAAAGGCTGCTGGCGGGGTCGAGGGTGGAATCGTTCAATCGCAACGGTGAGGGACCCTTCCAGGGAAGAAGAATCCCGCAAGAATCGGACTGTTGTCTCCGGCTCAGGACACGTTCTTCTTGAGATACTCAATCGCCTTCATCTCCACCGCCACCGCGTCCATCACATCGAGCACCGGCTCGACCCTAAATTCGAACGCCGCAAACACGCTGGTGACGTAGTGAATGTCCGACACGTTGTCCGTCTCGGCCACCATGTATCCGCCGTAGTTCCCCACCCCTACGACAAACTGCTGGATCGAGACGCTTGCAGGGAACTTATAGTCTTTGAAGATCGACAGGATGCGCTCGTGCGCGCCCTCATAATCTTTCGCAGATGCTGCCGGGCGCTCGCGCCAGGAAATGACGTATTTCATTGATCGGCCTCCTTAGGCCCTGATGATCGGGCCGCAGGCTGAGTGCGCCTGGTTGCCCGGGTAGCCCGATGAGAACAGCGCAACAATCGCCGCATGGGGAATTGCCGATTGTCGGGAGCACGGGGATTCTAAGCGAACCGGCAGCGACAGGCAATAAGAAAGAATCATGGCGATTCAGCCTATTCCAGCCGGACCCTCGTCTCCACGCCGGTACAGAAGGGCTGGCGCCGCAATCAGCGCACGTGGAAATACCTGCTGGGGGACTGGCCCGCGTAGCGCTGGAGAATTTCGGCATTTGCCAGGATCACCCTGGCTCACGACTGTGAAACCTCTCCAGGAATCTTGCCGGGCTCAGGATCGCGATTCCATTCCATGGATGGAGGATCCGCAGGTCCTTATCGCTGCTGATCAGAACTTCCGCCTCGGCGCCCAATGCCAGAGCCAGAAACTTGTCGTCCAGTGGATCACGGCAATGGGGTACCGCTTCGCAGAGGTGCACATCCTGAACTTCAACCAGTTGGACGCTGCGGCGGATCAGCGTGACAAACTCGCGGCGCAGGCGCCTCGGCAGATAGCGATCGAACTTCGACCGATCGAGCACCCGTTCCAGTTCATCCAGTGTTTCCGCACATGCGCAAATCGTCCAGCCGCGGAACGCCTCGAGTAAAGCCTGGTGCGGAAGTGAACCGGGGCGCAGAGCGGCGCTCACAAGGGCGCTGGTGTCCAGCACCACGCGCCGGCTCATCGAGCCTCGTGCACCATCCGATTCACGTCCTCATCCGTCAGCCGCGCTGCGGCCGGGCTGGTCAGCTTCTTCGCCCTGGCGCTCCACGCCTCAAGGTCGGCGACCGCCTTGCTGCGCCGGCGCCGAGCGCTCAGCAACTCTTCCATCTCCCGAGGTGAGACCACAAAGGCTGTCGGACGCCCGTGACGAGTGATCGCGACGGTCTCCCGCTGCGCGGTATCCAGAAGCTGTCCAAAACGATTTTGCGCTTCCACAGAGGTCATCCGGATCATGGCCAGTCTCACTCCCCAACATGGACATTATAGCTATTTTGGCGATCAGAAACGCCAGGCGCGCTCCTGATTCCTTACCCGTAAACCGCAGCCCCTGCTCGTCCTATTCCAGCCGGTACTTCGTCTCCGCCAGCCGGTACAGGGGACGCCACACCAGCCGGTTGATGGTCACCACCATCAGGGCCATGATCATCGTCGCTGCCAGCAGCACCGCATAGTTGCCCTGGTCGCTGGCCGCGCTGATCTGCGCGCCCAGCCCCAGCGTCGCCAGTGTGTGTCCTTTCAGCTGGAAGTACTCCGCCACAATCGACGCGTTCCAGGCACCGCCCGAGGCGGTAATCAGCCCCGTGATCAGGAACGGAAAAATCCCCGGCAGGATCACCGTCGTCCAGCGCTGCACGTCGCGGAAGCGGAACAGCCGCGCCACCTCGCGCAGCTCCGACGGAATCGCCTGCGCCCCGGCAATCACGTTGAACAGGATGTACCACTGCGCCGCCAGCAGCATCAGCACGATCGATCCCAGCCCCAGTCCCACGCCCACCTGCGCCAGCGCCACCAGAATCAGCGGGAACAGCGCCGTTGCCGGGAACGACGCCGCGATCTGCGCAATCGGCTGCAGCACCCGCGACAGCCGTGGGTTGAACCCAATGGCCACGCCCACCGGAATCGTCCACAGCGAGCCGATCAGCAGCGCCGCGTTCACCCGCAGAAAGGTCAGCGCCGCTCCGCCCAGCAGCCGCCAGAACTCAGACGCGTGAATCTCCTCCAGCAGCAGCAGAGCACGAAAAGCGGCAAATCCGATAGCCGCCAGCAGCACCGAGCCCACGACAAAATACAGCGCGGCCGAGCGCTTCCGCGGCTCCGCGGCAGCCGCGCGCGGCCTGCGTCTCCGCCGCTCCGCGGTCTCCAGATAGAAGCGCTCCATCAGCGGCCGCACCGTCGCCCGGTTCATCGCGCGGACCAGATTCGAATTCCGCAGGGCATCGAGCACCGGCGAGGTCACCCGCTCCCCGCTCTCCACGTTTTCGAATTTAAATTTGTCCGACCACGCGATCAGCGGCCGCCACAGCAGCTGATCGGTGATCACAATGATCAGCACGATGGTCGCGAGACCCCACGTCATCGCCACCCAGTCGCCCTGCGAAGCCGCTGTCTGCAGATACGAGCCCAGCCCCGGCAGTCGAAAGTTCCTCTGGCCGACGGGAAACATCTCGCACACCATCAGAAAGAACCAGCCATTGGCGACCGAAACCATCGAGTTCCACACCAGGCCGATCGCGGCAAACGGCAGCTCCAGCTGGAACAGCCGCTGCCAGCGCGAGAAGCGGTTGATGGCGCAGGCTTCCATCAGCTCGCGCGGAATGCTCTTGAGCGAGGTGTAGAAGCTGAACGCCATGTTCCACACTTCGCCGGTGAAGATCAGCAGGATCGCCCCCAGCTCGATCCCGATCTGCCGGGAAGGGAACAGCGACATCATGGCCAGCATCACGCCCGGCAAAAAACTCAGCACCGGGATCGACTGCAGGATGTCCAGCGTGGCGATCAGCAGCGCCTCGACCCGCTTGTTGTAGGCGGCCGTGTACCCGTAGGCGACGGCGAAGACCAGGCTCAGCGCGTACGCCACAAAAATCCGCACCACCGAATAGAACGCGTAGAGCGGCAGGTGCGACGGCGACCGATGGATCGCCACCTCCGGAATCGCCGAGCTGAACCAGAATTTCGCGATCCACAGAATCGCGTAGAACAGCGCCAGCAGCGCCCCCGCCACGCTCAAGTCGATGAAGAACGGCCAGGTACGCTCCATCACCAGCGTGCGGCTGAGGGTGAAGCGCGGTCTCATCCGGCCTTCTCCTGCTCGCGCGGCTCTTCGTCGCCTTCCGGCGGAGAGCCGTTGCCGTTTTCCTCGTCCTCGTGCTCGTGCAGCACAAAGCGCCGCCGCGCGTCATCCCAGTCGAACAGCTCCGCATACCGGCCCCAGTTGATGGCCGTTTCCAGCTGCCGCTCGCACTCGTCGTCGCTGAACTGCTCGTCCAGCATGTCCAGGAAGAAGTCCTCCGGCACCGAGTGATCGCTCTTGTTCCTGATCGCCCGGCTGATCTGCCGCAGCAGCAGCACGTGATCCACCGCCGCTTTGCGGAACAGCTCCTTCTGCCGCAGGATCTCCGCGTAGGCGTACTCGTGGCCCTCAGGCGTGATCACCGCGTCGCCTTCTTCCACCTTCAGGAATCCCAGCAGCTGCGCCGCTTCCACAATCGGGAAGAGGTCGTCGATCTCGAAGGCCAGCTCATCGGCCAGCCGGTAAATGTCGGTGCGTCCGCCCAGGTCGATGATCAGCTCCAGCAGGCCGGCAATGCCCCCCGGCCGCGCATGGGGCAGCATCTCGTAGTGCATCTGCCGCTGATCCCGAATGCGGCGCCCGTCCGCCAGTACCGGCACCTCGGCCGGCTGCACATCGGGCCGCGTCAGCACCTTGTAGATGTAATCCACCAGCGCGATAAACGCGGGGTTCTTCCGCTCCCGCGGATGCGCCAGTGTGACTTTGAAATCCGTGCGCACATGCCCCGGATTGCGCCCCAGCACGATAATCCGGTCCGCCAGCAGCACGGCTTCATCAATATTGTGCGTGACCAGGAAGATCGCCTGGGTCGGTATCGTCTTCTTCTGCCACAGCTCCAGCAACTCGCCGCGCAGGTTATCCGCCGTCAGCACGTCCAGCGCGGAAAACGGCTCGTCCATGAACAGGACCTCCGGCTCCACCACCAGCGCCCGCGCAAACCCCACCCGCTGCCGCATCCCCCCCGACAGCTCCTTCGGATACGCAGCTTCGAACCCGTCCAGGCCCACCGTGTCCAGGATTTTCAGGCTTCTGCGATGCCGTTGCGCCGCATCCATGCCCCGCGCCTGCAGCGGCGCCTCCACGTTCTCCTGCACCGTCAGCCACGGAAACAGCGCGAAGCTCTGGAAGACGATGGAGACGTTCACGTCCACCGAGCGCACGTCCTGACCATGCCAGAGCACGCTCCCCGCCGAAGGCAGCGACAGCCCGGAGAGCATGCGCAGCAGCGTCGATTTCCCCGACCCCGAAGGCCCCAGCAGCGCCACGATCTCCCCCGCGCAAATCTGCAGGTCCGTCGGCGCAATCACCAGGATGCGCGCGTCCCGTGACTGCGCGTAGAACTTCTCGACCTGCCGTGCCTCGATGATGGGATCCGTCATCGCAATGCCGCCCGTCGCTCCTTCGATTGCCGGGGCTCCCGCCCCATTGCCGCCCGGGAACACTCATGCCGCAGCCAGATTCTTTCCTGCTCACTGTTTCAAGAAAAGTTTAAGGTAGGAGCATTGCTCCAGGATGAAGCATCTCCCGCCTTCAGCGTATCATCATAGGTGCAGATCATCCGGCATGGCTTGTCCCCGGCACGCCGTTGGCGGTCTGCCAGCCCCGTTTTTCCCTGATTCTTTTTGACCACAGGAACTGGAAAGAGACGAATGTCTGAACAGCAGGCAATGAACCAGGCAAAACCCAGGGTGCTGGTGGCCGATGACGAGCGCGTCATCGCCGACACCCTGGCCATCATCCTCAACCAGTCAGGCTTCGATGCCACCGCCGTCTACAGCGGCGAGAAGGCCGTCGAAATGGCTGAGGTGCTCAAGCCCGACATGCTCATCAGCGACGTCATCATGACCGACCTGAACGGCATCGACGCGGCTATTCAGATTCGCGCCATGCTGCCCGGCTGTAAGATCCTGCTCTTCTCCGGCCAGGCGGCCACTGCCGATCTGCTCGACCGCGTCCGCGCCCAGGGTCACGAGTTCGAGATCCTCGCCAAGCCCGTCCATCCCCAGGATCTGCTCGCCCGCCTGCGCAGCTGACCGCCGCGTCTGCGGCTCGTACCCGGCCTTTGCGCTCTACTGCGATTTCTCCCGCGGAAACCACGTGAGCCGCACTGACACGCTGGTGTCGCTCTGCTTCCCGGTCGCGTAGATTGGCGCCTTCCAGCCCTCATACTGCACCTGGCCGAGGATCTCGAGATCCTGACCGATCCGCTTCCGCACCTGGCCCGCGAAGTCGTTCTGCGTCGTCCCCCCGGGGATAAACTGCGTGGACGCTTTGGCGTTGCGGTACATGAACTGAATGTCTTCCCGTGGCGACAGGTGATACGTCAGCCACGCCTGGCCGCCCTTGCCCTGCCTCCCCACCCAGTCCGGCAGAAATCCCTTATTCGTCGGCCCCTGCTTCTGTATCGTCTCCACGTACAGGAACCGCCCATAGACGATCGGCGTGCCGTTGGGATTGTTGTGACTGGTCGGCTCCGTGTTCGCGCCTTCCACCCGCAGATCCATCTGGTGCAGCCCCGGGAACTGCGCCAGATAAATTCCCGGATGCACCCCCGACCGCCGCGGCGCGCTGATCGGGCTCACATCGTCGTGCACCAGCGAGTCCGTGTACAGCGTCAACCACTTCTGCAGATGCGGCAGCCGCCAGTCGAAATCGAAGGTGCCGAAGCGCGCTCCCGGATCGGTGCGCGATTCTTTCTCCGCCGGGGAGACGTTCTGGAAGCTGAAGAAGCTCTTCAGGAACGTGTGCAGCGTGATCGGCTCATGGTCCTTGCCCCCCCAGATCACCAGCCGGCTGAAGCCGAATTCCAGGTCGCGGGTCGGTTTGAAGCTCAACTTCTCCACGTGCACCCATGGATCGTTCGGATCCGTGTGCCCCTTCAGGCTGCCCACGAAAAAGTCGTAGCGAAACGGCCCCGTCAGCCGCGACAGCAGCGGAATCCGCAGCGGCTCCACGCGGTCGATCTGGAACTGGTAGATGTCCTCCGCATTCGTGCTCCACAGCATGCTGGCGCCCTTGTCCGGTCCCATCCAGTGATCGGTCTTTCCAAAGGAAATCTCGTGCCCCAGCAGATGATACGAGAGGTTCGCCTCCATAATCCGCGCATAGTTCGCTGCCGCAATCGGCCCCTCCGGCAGCGTATCCTGCACCGGATTGGTCGCAATCGGGATCCCGTCAATTGTGTCGGAGAGATAGGTGGCCAGCGCCGGCGAATACCCTGCCGCGCTCGGCGCACGCTGGTACTCTCCGCGGAAATACAGGGAAAACCGTCCCGCCATGGCTCGCCCGCTGAAGCCGGAATAGTCGTTGAAGCCGCCTTGGTACGGCCGTCCGTAGTCGTTAATGATCGTCTGTCCCAGATGGAAGCTGTCCCGCAGCGGCGTCCCGCTGATCCCGCGGAAATCCGTGTACACGCTCTCCAGCATCGCGTGCGGATGGTTCAGCTCCGTCGCATTGTCGATATCAGGCTGCACCTCCTCGAGCACCGCCAGATAAATCGACCGCGCCTCATCGTCATTCGTGTCCGTGTCGATACGGTCCGCGCTCTGCTCCAGCATGTGTGCAATGCTCAGCCGCGTCCACGGCCGCAGTCCCATAAACGCCGAATCCAGATAGCCCAGCGAATGCAGCCGGTCCAGCGCCGGATAAATCCAGCTGTCCATCGGCACATAGCTCGACCCTTCCGAGCTGGTCTCGATCATCGGAACCGGCGGCTTGTAATTGGGCGGGAACGGCTGCTGTGTCGTGGTTTGTGCCTGTGTCTGGATCAAACCCGCGCCGACAAGCATGCCGGCAGCAAAGAAACGAAAGCGTCTCAATCGGACCTCGGTGAGGGAGTACCATCCCCGGCACAACGGAATCGAAATCAGGCTAGCCGGTGCTTTCAGCCTGGAGGATGCGCCCTGCACTGTCAAGCGGTGGAGTCGAGCATGAAGACTCTGTCATCCGAGCCCTCGCAACTGCCGGCTACCGCTCCCGGCTCCTGGCTCCCAGCTCCCAGCTGTCCTACAAATGCGCCGGGTCCCCGCGTTCCGGATCCACGCCCAGCTCCGCCATCGCCGCCTGCGCCTTCTTCGCGTCGAATTTCCCCTCGCGGGCCAGCTTCGATAAGGTCGCCACCACCACAGCCTCCGCGTTCACCTCAAAGTGCCGCCGCAGATGCTCACGGTTGTCGCTGCGCCCGAAACCATCCGTCCCCAGGCTCACCAGCCGCGTCGTCAGCCACGGCGCCAGCTGATCCGGCACCGCCTTCATATAGTCCGTCGCCGCGATAATCGGACCCTTCGTCTTGCCGACGACCGACACAATGGTCGGCGTCTTCTCCGCCTTCGCCGGATGCAGCCGGTTCCACCGCTCCACGCTCAGCGCCTCGCGCCGCAGCTCGTTGTAGCTGGTCACGCTCCACACATCCGCAGCCACGCCGTATTTGTCCGACAAAATCGTCTGCGCGCGCAGCACCTCGTTCAGAATGGGCCCGCTGCCGAACAGCTGCGCCACCGCCTTGCCGCCCTCAGCCGCCTTCAGCTTATAAATGCCGCGCAGAATGCCTTCCTCCACACCCGGCGGCATCTCCGGCATCGCGTAGTCCTCGTTGTACATGGTGATGTAGTAGAAAAGGTCCTCGCCCTTCTCATACATCCGCTTCAGTCCGTCCTGCAGGATCACCGCCATCTCGTACACATACGCCGGGTCGTAGCTCGCGCACGTCGGAATCACGCTCATCAGCACGTGGCTGTGCCCGTCCTGGTGCTGCAGCCCTTCGCCGGTCATCGTCGTGCGCCCGGCAGTACCGGCCATCAGGAAGCCCTTGCCCCGCGCATCGGCGAACGCCCACATCATGTCGCCCACCCGCTGAAATCCGAACATCGAGTAATACATATAGAAGGGAATCGTCGGTACCAGATAGTTCGCGTACCCCGTGCCCGCCGCGGTGAACGACGCCATCGACCCCGCCTCCGTAATCCCTTCCTCCAGAATCTGTCCGTTCTTCTCCTCGCGGTAGTACAACAGCATGTCCACATCGTGCGGCTTGTACTTTTGTCCCTCGCTCGCGTAAATACCCACCTGCCGGATCGCCGATTCCAGCCCAAACGTCCGCCCCTCGTCCGGAACAATCGGCACCATCAGCTTCCCGATCTTCTCGTCCTTCATCAGGTGTCGCAGGATGCTCACGAAGCCCATCGTCGTCGACACGGCGCGTCCCCGCGATCCACCCGTCCACTCCGCGAATTCGCTCAGCGCCGGCGCCTTGAATTCGATCGGCGGTACATCCCGCTTGGGCATGTAGCCGCCCAGGCTCAACCGTCGCTGGTGCATGTATTGCATCTCCGGGGTATCCTGCGACGGCACATACAGCTTGCCCGCCCGCGCATCCTTCTCCGGAATCGGCAGGTCGAAACGATGGATGAAATCCACCAGCGCGTCGTCCGCCACCTTCTTCTCCTGGTGCGACGCGTTGCGCGCCTGCGTGCTCCCCAGCCCGTACCCCTTCACCGTCTTGGCCAGGATCACCGTCGGTCCGCCCTTGTGCTCGGTGGCCCGCTTGTACGCGTTATAGATCTTCCGCGCGTCGTGTCCGCCGCGGTGCAGGTGGAAGATCTCGTCGTCGGACATATCCTTCACCAGCTCCAGCAGCTCCGGATACTTCCCGAAAAACTCGCTCCGGATGTACGCGCCGCCCTTCGCCTTGAAGGCCTGGTACTCGCCATCCACGCACTCTTCCATGCGCTTCAGCAGCAGCCCCGTGTCGTCGCGCTCGAACAGCGCATCCCAGTCCGAGCCCCAGATCACCTTCAGCACGTTCCAGCCCGCGCCCCTGAACACCGCCTCCAGCTCGTCGATGATCCGCCCGTTGCCCCGCACCGGCCCGTCCAGCCGCTGCAGATTGCAGTTGATCACGAAGATCAGATTGTCCAGCTTCTCGCGTTTAGCAATCGAGAGCGCCCCCAGCGTGTCAACCTCGTCGGTCTCGCCGTCGCCGATGAACGCCCAGATCTTGCGCGGCGTCTTCTCGATCAGCCCGCGATGCTCCAGATAGCGCATGAACCGCGCCTGATACACCGCGTTCAGCGGCCCAATCCCCATTGAGACAGTCGGGAACCGCCAGAAGTCCGGCATCAGCCACGGGTGCGGATACGACGACAGCCCCGGCGTCTCCCGCAGCTCGTGCCGGAAGTTCAGCACCCGCTGCTGATCCAGCCGCCCCAGCAGAAACGCCCGCGCGTAAATGCCCGGGCTCGCGTGTCCCTGGAAATAAATCAGGTCGCCCGGCTGCTCGCCGTACTTCGCATGAAAGAAATGGTTGAACCCCACCTCCAGCAGCGTCGCCAGCGAGGAGTACGTCGCGATATGTCCGCCGATGCCAGGATCTTTTTTGTTCTGCCCGTGCACCATGGCCATTGCGTTCCACCGGATCAGCGCCTCGATGCGCCGCTCCAGCGCGCGATCCCCGGGGTAAGGCACTTCCTCATGCTTCGGAATCGTGTTCACGTAGGGCGTCGTCAGCTCGCTCGGCTGCGAGATCCCCGCTTCCCGCGCCCTCTGCTTCAGCGCCCCCAGCAGCTCCGCGCCCTGCTCGGGACCCTCGGCCACGACCATGTCGTCAAATGCTTCGATCCACTCCCGAAGCTCCTGCTGAAAATCGCTCTGTGTCGGACTCGTCACCTTCGTTGCCATAAACTCTCTCTTCTGCGCCCTCTCGCCTCAGGCGGAGCGCAACTCCTCAATGTCCTTTGCGGCCCCTGCACTTCCATCCGCCGCGTCGCTTTTGATTTCGTAGTGCAACTCTGCCAGAATTTCCCGCCGCCACGCCTGCGCCGACAGCCCGCGCGCTTCCAGCCACTGCTCCAGATGTCCGACAGCGTCGCTATTGTTGTCCGACGCTGGCCACCGCACACACTGGATTCGCGTAGGACCGGTCCCTTCGCGCGCACGCGCCATCGACTCGTGCGCCACCCGGTAGATCGCGATCACGTCCTCCGCATCCACTGGAATCGCCGGCATCGCGCCGATCCTTTGCGGCAGCGGTGCGGATGCGATCTTCTTCGTTGCGCCCCCGCTCTTCGCATGTCCGCCCTTCGCGTGCCCGTTCTCCGCCCTGCGCCAGTCCTCCACAAACAGCACCGGCAGCTTTGCCTCATCAGCCAGCTGGTGCGCCTCGCGCAGTATCGGATCGCTGCCCGCATCCGCGCACACAATCACCGTCAGACGCCCGTTCTTCCGCAGCCGATCCATCACGGCACCGCTGATGGCCGCAATCACCCTCTCGCTGAAGGAACCTTCCCCCCGGCGCGCCTGCGCAACCACCCTATCGTCGCTGCGCAAATCCGCGGCCACGGCCGCCATCGCCGCACTCAGCCCGCCGTCGTTCGCGTCCGCTGTGTGCTCCAGCGTCAGCGCATACAGCCGGCGAAACTTCTCATCGCTGATCAGGGTGTGCCCGTGCTTGCCAGACGCAACCCTGCTCCTCGCCTCATTGCCCATATGTCTCTGTGATGTCCTTTGCGACCGCCGGATTCGGGGGCTCCGTCTTCGCTGCTCCCGAGCGCTCATCGTTTCCCCGTGTGCGTCGCGTCGAGCAGAATTCGCTCTTTCAAAATTGTAGCGCAGCCCCGCGCCCCGCTTCCCGTCGTCGGACAAAGCGCGAACCGTGTCCGACGCTCACCTGGTTTTCAACAGTTTTGTGAATAACCTTGTGCATTTCCTGTCCGACGCCGCGTCGGACACAGAAACGATGCGCCCCTGAGCGTTCTGCACTCCCCGCGATGCAACCTCCCCCGCACCCGATTCCTGAAGTCATCATCCTGTCCGCAGATGACGCACTGCACGCATCCGCAATCCGCATTCGCGCTGGTCATTACTGTCGTACGCGCGACCACCCGAGCACTCCGCCAATACATGCACCGTCAAACGTTATTCGCTATACGCTGATTTCCTGCCTCGCTGCCGGCCACCAACTGCCTCCGTGCTCTCTGTCTCCTCTGTGGTGAATCGCTCCCGGCTCCTGGCTACAAGCTACCGGCTGCTTTTAGGTCGAGTAATCCGCATTGATGTGCACGTACTCCGCGGTCAGATCGCACGTCCAGAACGTGCACCGCCCCGCGCCCGCGCCCACCGCAATGCGGATCGCATACTCCCGCTGCTCCAGATAGGCATGCGCGGCCCGCTCGTCGTACTGCGGCGCGCGTCCGCCCTTTGTGCAAATGGGCAGCGATCCGAACCAGATCGCAATCTCCTCCGGATCGACCTCCGCACCGGAATAGCCCACCGCCGCCATCAGACGCCCCCAGTTGGGATCGGCGCCCGCCCATGCCGTCTTCACCAGCGGCGAGTGCGCAATCGCCTTGGCGATCTTCACCGCGTCCGTGTCCGACGCCGCTCCCTCGATCTGTAACTCCACCACATGCGTCACGCCTTCGCCGTCGGACACGATTTGCTTCGCCAGCGATGTGCACACCTCTGTCAGCGCCCGCGCAAACGCCGCATCCTCCGCCCACACGTCCGCCCCCGACGCGCCGGACGCCATCGAGAGCACCGTGTCATTCGTCGACGTGTCGCCGTCGATCGAGATGCGATTGAAGCTCACCTCCACCGCCGAACGCAGATAGCGCTCCAGCGCCGTCGGATGCACCGCCGCATCCGTGAACAGATACACCAGCATGGTTGCGTGTAACGTTGGGACACTCGGCGCACTCACCGGCACCAGTTGCGGATGAATCATGCCCGCGCCCTTGCACACGCCTGCAATCCGCACCGTCTTTCCGTTCACGTCCACTGTTGCGTGCGCCACCTTGGCCCGCGTGTCGGTCGTCAGAATCGCCTGCGCAAACGCGGCGAAGCCCTCCGTGTCCGACGCCAGCGCCTTCTCCACCGCGGGCAGTGCCGCCACCAGTTTCTCCGCTGGCAGCGGCACGCCGATAATCCCCGTCGAGGAAGGGAAGACTTCGTGCCCCGCGCCGCCAAACGTTTTGGCCGCCGCCGCGCACACCTGTTCAGCCGCCTTCAGGCCCGCCTCGCCCGTTGCGCAGTTCGCGTTGCCGGCGTTCACCGCCACCACGCGTATCAGGCCCGCGCTGCGCTCCAGATGCCGGCGTCCGACAACGATCGGCGCCGCCTGTACCCGGTTCGCCGTGAACATCGCCGCGGCGCTCGCCGTCTCGTCCGCCACCGCAACCGCAAAATCCGGCTTGCCGCTGGGCTTGATGCCTGCTCTTACCGCCGCGAACCGAAACCCGCGCGGCAACGCCTCAGGAGATATCAACATCGCTTCACCCATCTGCAATGTCTCACTCTATCAACTCTCGCTTTGTCATAATCCTTTCAGCGGCTCATGACGAATCAATCCGAATTCCTTCTGATGCACGACGTCAACGTCGCCCGCGGCGATAATGTCGTCCTCCACGACATCTCGCTCCGCATCGCTGGCGGCGAGCACGTCGCCATCCTTGGCCCCAACGGCTGCGGCAAATCCACGCTCATCAAAACGATTACCTGCCAGTGCTACCCCATCGTCACGCCCACCACCGAGCTGCGCCTCCTCGGCCGCACCCGCTGGGACGTCTCGCAGCTCCGCACCCACCTCGGCGTCGTCTCCGCCGAACTCCCCGGCGAGCGCACCCCGGTTACCTCCGGCCTCGACGCCGTCATTGCCGGCTTCTTTTCCGCCTCCACCCTGTGGCCCAATCTGCACGTCACCTCGGAGATGCGCGACCGTGCCCACCAGGCCCTCCACCTTATGCAGGCCTCGCACCTCGAAACCAAGCTTGTCGGACAAATGTCTGCCGGCGAACAGCGCCGCATCATGATCGCCCGCGCGCTCGTCCACCAGCCGGAGATGCTCCTCCTCGACGAGCCCTCCAACGCGCTCGACCTCGCCGCTCAGCGCGAGTTGCGCGAAGCCCTCCGCCGCGTCGCGCAACAGGGTACCGGCATCCTGATGGTTACGCATCACCTGGCGGACATCCTGCCCGAGATCGACCGGGTGATCATGATGAAGGCCGGCCGAATCTTCGCCGACGGCCCCCGCCAGCAGCTCATCACCCCGGAAAAACTCCGCGACCTCTTCGGTGTCGACGTTCACCTGCTCGAGCGCGACGGCTTCTGGCACTCCTGGTAGACACCATGTCGGACAAGCGTCCGACGCGTGTCCGACCAATGTCCGACGCCCCCCGCGTGCCTCTCCGGATTCCCGCCCCTTGCGCCCTCGCACCGCCCCGCGTTAATTTATCCGTACACGGGAAAGGAGGATGATCCAGCCAATGACAAATTCCGATGGTAGTTGTAGTATCCGCAGGACCCTACGTGAGGTGACTGAGGCTTAGAGCCGCTCCTGGCTCCAGTAGTGAACTAAGTCCTGGCGTAACCCAAGCGCCGAGGCCACTCCGAAAGCGGGGGCGCCTCAGGTCAATCTCAACAGTCTACCGGTGATCGAGGCCCGCTTGCGCAATCCCGCAGCGGGCCTTTCACATTTTGAGCGATCAGTGGCCTTCGACATATTCAAATGACCATGGGATAATGACCATGGTCATTTCGAGAGGATTTCCCCATGAAAACGATGGCTGCCGGCGCTTTCAAAACCCACTGTCTCTCCGTTCTGAATGAGGTTCATGAACGGGGCGAGCCAGTTCTGGTGACCAAACGCGGCAAACCCCTGGCGAGGGTTGTGCCGGTCGCGCAGCAGGAGCCCAAAAGTGCTCTCGGCTCGATGAAGGGCCGTTTTGAGATCGTAGGGAACATCATGGAGCCGACGATGAGCGATGAGGACGTGACGCAGTGGAAACGCAAGTGGGACGACCTTTAGCTGATGATTGTGCTCGATACCCACGCATTTCTATGGATGGTCCAGGATTCGCCCCGTTTGTCCAGGGCCGCCCGCGAAGCAGTCCGCGGCACTCCCGCCAGTCAACTCGGTCTTAGCGCCGCATCGCTCTTTGAGATTGCCTGGCTGGTTCGGCGTCGGCGCATCAGCTTGCATGAGCCAATCGAGCGGTTTCTTTCCGGAGTCGAATCCGATTTTCCGGTGTTACCCCTGAACAGTTCCATCGCCGCCGCCGCCGCCCAACTGCCGGCCGCTTTTCCCTCCGATCCCTTCGACCGCATCATCGCCGCCACGGCCATCGTCGAGGGCGTCCCCCTCGTTACCGCCGACCAGCGCATCCGCCGCTCCAAAGCAGTGCAGACGATTTGGTAAGCGCCCCCTCCACCCTCCGCCGCCCGCCGTACAATACTCCCCATGGAACCCCTCGTCATCGCAGGCAAAGCCTTCCAGTCGCGCCTCATCGTCGGCACCGGTAAATACCGCAACGGCCCCGAGACCCAGGCCGCCCTTGAAGCCTCCGGCGCCGAGATGGTCACCGTCGCCGTCCGCCGCGTGAATCTCGATCGCTCGACGGACTCCCTGCTCGACTTCATCGATCCGCAGCGGTACTTCCTGCTCCCCAATACCGCCGGCTGCTATACCGCCGATGAGGCCATCCGCGCCGCTCGCCTCGCCCGCGAAGTCGGCCTCTCCGACTGGGTCAAGATTGAAGTCATCGGCGACCAGGCCACGCTCTACCCTGACGTCCAGGCCACCCTTGAAGCCACCCGCGTCCTCGTGAAGGAAGGCTTCACCGTCCTGCCCTACACGTCGGACGACATCGTCTTTGCCCATCGCCTCATCGACGCCGGCGCCGCCGCCGTCATGCCCCTGGCCGCCCCCATCGGCTCCGGCCTCGGCATCCAGAACCGCGCCACGCTGCAGATCCTTCGCGAAAAAATCAGCGAAGTCCCACTCATCGTCGACGCCGGAGTCGGCACCGCGTCCGACGCCGCTCTCGCCATGGAGCTGGGCGCTGACGCCGTTCTGATGAACACGGCCATCGCCGCCGCCGCCAACCCCATTCTCATGGCGGAAGCCATGCAGCACGCTATCCTCGCCGGCCGCGAAGCGTATCTCGCCGGCCGTATGCCCCGCAAACTCTACGCCACCGCAAGCTCCCCGCTTGAGGGTGTCTCCCGTTAATGTCTTGTCCCCGACGTTCGTCGGACGCGTGTCCGACAACGATGCCCTCTTCGCCCCCAGAACGCCATTGCGCGCCCGAACTCGAAATTTTGATCCCCGCAAGCAACCCATTCCCCCGCCTCCCACCCTGCGATAAACTGGCCCTGGTGTTTTTCCGGCGATCCGCCGTCCTGCTGAGGGGCTGTTATGCGCGTCTGCGGTATTGACTGTGGCACGGAAACGACGGGCTACGGCGTCGTTGAATGCGACGATCGCTCCCCCGGCATCGGCCAGGCGCCCTGCCTGCTCTCTCTCGACTCCGGCGGCATCTGCCCGCCTCGCAAAGCCCCCCTGCCCGAACGTCTGGCCTTCATCTACGGTCAGATCGTCGCCATCCTTGAGCGCTACCGCCCCGACGTCGTCGCCGTCGAGGAAGTTTTCTACTCCGTGAATGCCAAATCCGCCATCAAGCTGGGTCACGTGCGCGGCGTCGTGCTGCTGGCCGCCGCCACCACCGGCATCGCCGTCGCGGAATACGCGCCCCTCACCATCAAGGCCACCGTCACCGGCTACGGTCTAGCCGCCAAGCACCAGGTCCAGTTCATGGTGGCCCGCCTGCTCACGCTCCCCCAGGCTCCCGAGCCGGCCGACGCCGCCGACGCCCTGGCCATCGCGATCTGCCACATCCATCACGCCCAGACACTTTCTCTTCAGGAGGCGCGCGCCGTCTAGCTATGCGTTTTCATCCGGCCCTGCTTTCATTCGTCGTTTCCGTTCTTGCCGCGGCTCCTCTCGCGGCGCAGAGCCCCGCGCGCATCGTCTATACCTTTGAGCACCCGCAGCTGCAGCCCTCCCGCTACACCATCACCATCGAGCAGAATGGCACTGCCCACTTTGTCTCTCAGCCCGGCCTTCCCCAGCGGGACGATGACGTCTTTCCCGCCCCCATCGACCGCTCCATCCGCATTGACGACGGCCTGCGCGACGGCCTCTTTCAATACGCCCGTACCCACAGCTTCTTCGCCACCAATTGCGACCGCCGTCAGGGCAACCTCGCCTTCACCGGTCACCGCACCCTCACCTACACCGGCCCCGACGGCCACGGTTCCTGCGCCTTCATATGGGCAGCCGACCCCGTCCTCCAGCGCCTCAGCGATCAACTCGGCGCCGTCGCCCTCACCCTCGAATTCGGCCGCCGCCTCAATGTCGAAGTCCTTCACGACCGCCTCGGCCTCGATGCCGAACTCGAACTCCTGCAGGATGCCGTCAAAGATCGCCGTGCCTCCGACCTCCCCAACATCGCCGAACAGCTTCAGACCATCGCCACGGACCAGCAGGTTATGAACCGCGCTCGCAAGCGCGCCCTGGCTCTGCTCAGCCGCTGCGACACCGCGCAGAAAGCCAACTGACACCACGGCCTTCGCGCCGCTGTGCTGCCACAAAGCAACCGCGTTCCGTAAAACCTCGCGCCGCCCGGCGTAATCTCATCGGCAGCGGTCCCCCAGGAACGCGTGAATGGCAGGCCCGCCGCCTGAATTGCATGGCTTCCGGTCTTTCCCCAGGGGCGATCGTCCAGAGCCGAAGGAGAATCCGATAATGAACCCGCACGACTGCTGCGATCAGACATTCCCCGTTGACATTCCGGCCGACGTGCGCCTCTGCGGCGACCTGCACATCCCCGCCAGCCCCTCCGGGATCGTGCTTTTCGCCCACGGCAGCGGCAGCAGCCGCCTCAGTCCCCGCAATCAGTTCGTCGCCCGCCAGTTGCAGCAGACCGGCCTCGCTACGCTCCTCCTCGACCTGCTCACCGACTCCGAAGAGGTCCTCGACGAACGCACCGCCGGTCTCCGCTTCGACATCGATCTGCTGGCGAAGCGCCTCCTCTACGCCGTCCAGTGGATTCGCCGGCATCCCGTCCTCGGCGATCTCCGCCTGGGCTGCTTCGGCGCCAGCACCGGAGCCGCCGCCGCCCTCATGGCCGCCTCCGAAGGACGCCCCTTCGCCGCCATCGTCTCCCGCGGCGGCCGCCCCGACCTCGCCGGACCCGCCCTCGAGAAGGTCCAGGCCCCGGTCCTGCTCATCGTCGGCAGCAACGACCCCGTCGTACTCGATCTCAACCGCCAGGCCAAAGCGCGCATGCAGGCCCGCACCCGCCTGACCCTCGTTCCCGGCGCCACCCATCTCTTCGAGGAGCCGGGAGCTCTGGACCAGGTCGCCCTCCTCGCCCGGCTCTGGTTCAAGCGCTGGCTCGTCGCCCGCAACCCCTCCCGTCGCGCCGCCTGACTCCCCGCTCGCCATCCGCCCCTCTTGCCCCCAAACCTGGCCCAAAATGAAAAAAGCCGGCTCACTCGGGCTTCCTCATTCAAGCCACGTCGCGCGGATGACCCTCTTGTCCCCAATCGAATAATCCCGAAATAAAATGCAACTTAACAACCACCCCGCTCGTTGAATAGAATGCAGGTGTTTGCAGGAAGGCGTCTCATTCGCCGCCGGGCGGCAGGTATCATCAGCTGTACCGGCCCCGCGAGGAGCCGCTCCAGGGAGGTGCCGCTATGAGGCGCCAGGTTACTCCGTACTTCCTCCGCCACCGGGGTTTTCCCTCAACTAAACCCCTCAGCCGCCTGATTCTCCTCTCTACCGCCATCGCGTTCGTCCTTTGCGCCGTCGTTGCCTTCTCGCAGGGCACCACGCCCCCCGCGCCGCCGCCCGACGAAACCGCCGCCAATCCCGCCCTCGCCCCCGGCCAGAGCACCGTCCGCGCCGTCCGCATCAGCGACGTCGAAGGACAGGTCCAGGTCTTTGAGAACGGCCAGATCGCCTTTGAGCAGGCCCTGCCCAATATGCCCGCCGTCGAAGGCATGCGCTTCGTCGCCGGCGACAACGGCCGGCTCGAAATCGAATTCGAGGACGGCAGCGTCGTCCGCATCACCCCCGACAGCTCCATCCGCCTCACCCAGCTTCGTCGCAATGCGGATGGCAGCACCGTCACCGCCATCGACGCCCTCACCGGCCTCAGCTACTACGAGCTCAACAACCGCGGCAATCAGTACACCGTCCGGTTCGGCAAGGACACGGCCACGCCGATCCAGGACGCCGTCTTCCGCGTCGCTCTCGACTCCGCTCCGTACCAACTCGCCGTCATGCACGGTGCCGCCCACATCGACGATGGTGGCGGCCTCTCCGTCGACGTCAAAACCGACCAGACCTTTCAGACCGATCCGCAGCAACCCGGCGAGTTCACCCTCGCCCAGAACATCACCGCCGATTCCTGGGATCAGTGGAATTCGTACCGCGACCAGACCCTGTCCAATCTCGAAGCCAATCAGACCGTGGCCCGCGCCAGCTCCGGCGACGTCAACAATCCCGCCTGGAACGACCTTGATGCCTACGGCAACTGGTACAACGTCCCCGGCTACGGTGAGGCCTGGGCGCCGTCCGGCGTCGGCGCCGGCTGGGATCCCTTCGGTAACGGCGCCTGGGGCTATTACCCCAGCTTCGGCTACACCTGGATCTCCGGCTATCCCTGGGGATGGATGCCCTACCACTGCGGCGCCTGGGACTTCATGAACTCCTTCGGCTGGATGTGGATGCCCGGCAACTGCGGCTACGGCCTGTACGGCGCCGGTTGGTATCCCTACGCCACGGTTTGGAACGTTCCCAAAGGCTACTTCCCGCCGCCGCGCCCGCGTGGTACGCCCATTCGCCGCATCGACGGCGGCCCCATCGGTCCGCGCACCATCGCTTCCGCCTCCACCCGCCTGGTCACCGTCAATCGCGGCGAGCAGTTCTCCAAACCCTTCGAGTTCGCTCCCGGAGAGCATCCGCAACCGCGCCCCCTCACCTTCGCGGGCAAGACGATTGAGCCCCTCGACTCCGGCATCCATCCCCTCCAGCGCGGGCCCATGGGCGAAAGCTACACCAGCGCCCTCATGCGCACCCATCCTGAATTCGGTTCCATCGGCGTTCGCGGCGGCTCCCTCGGAGACCGCTCCGCCTTCGCCGGGGCCGGCCGCACCTTTGGCGCGCCAGCCAGCTTTGGCTCGGTTCACGTAGGCCGCGGCGGCTTCACCCCCGGCATCGTCAGCCACGGTAACCTCGGTGGTAGTGGATTCCATGGCGGAGCCAGCAGTGCGGGTGGCGGATTCCACGGCAGCAGTGGTGGCGGATTCCACGGCAGCAGTGGTGGCGGATTCAGCAGCGCTGGCGGTCATGCCGGCGGCGCAGCCTCCAGCGGCGGCGGGGGCGCCCATCACTAACCTGCCATGCGCTCAACGGCCCGACCCTTACCGGTCGGGCCGTTCGTTTTTGCGGATGAGAATCCCTGCAACCTGTAACCCGCAACCTGTAACCCGTAACCTGTTACCTGCCCTTGAACATCGCATTCAACTCCGCATAGTCCACCGTCTTCTTCGCCCAGGTAAACGTCCCCCGGTTCCGCGTCTCCCGCACCGCCGTCAGGAACGCCCCCAGCGCCGCACGCGCCAGGGCGCTGCCCACGCTGATGCGCTTCACGCCCAGCGCCTCCAGGGTCGCCACGCTAAAAAGCGTCCCGCCACCCGCCAGCACGTTCACGGGACGATCCACTCCCCGCACCACCGCCCCAATCGCCTCGGCCGTCGGCAGTCCCGGCACGTACAGCACATCGGCGCCCGCCGCCTGGTACGCTTCCAGTCGCTCGATCGTGTTCACCAGATCCGGCCGCCCGTGCATGTAGTTCTCCGCCCGCGCTGTCAGCACAAAAGGGAAGGGAAGCGCATGCGCCGCTTCCGCCGCCGCGGCCACCCGCTCCCGCGCCAGCCCCACGTCGTAGATCGGACAACCCGCTCGGCCCGTCGCATCCTCAATCGATCCGCCCACCAGCCCCGCGGCTGCCGCCATGCGGATCGTGCGCGCCACCTCCTCCGGCGTATCGCCGAACCCGTTCTCCAGATCCCCGCTCACCGGCAAATCGGTGCTGCACGCGATCGCCGCCACGTGCGCCACTGCCGCCTCCCGCCCAATCGAGTTGTCCGGCTTCCCCAATGCAAACGCGCACCCCGCGCTGGTCGTCGCCAGCGCCTCAAATCCCTCCAGCGCCAGCAGCCGCGCCGTCCCCAAATCCCACGGATTCGGCATAACAAACGCCCCCGCCCGCTCGTGCAGCGCCCGAAACGCCAGCCCCTTTTCCTGTTGCGTGCGCATGGTCATCACCTCCTTATGCTCTTCATCTCCAAAATTTCCTCTCGCCCCCCCCAAAAAACTTGTCATCCCGAGCAAAGCGCTTTGGGACCTGCTTTCCTGCCCTTCCCAACCGTCGACCGCCTATTGCCTATTGCCTATTGCCTATTGCCTGTCGTACGTCCCCTCCACCGTCTCCAGAAACGTCCGCTCTTCTCGCAAAATCAGCCGCAGCTTCTCGGCCATCGCAAAGTTCTCCCGCGCCGCCGCATCTCCCCGCAGCCGCCGTCGATAAATCTCATAGGCCGCCAGATCCGCGAACGAAATCAGCCCCCACGCAATATCGTTCGTTCCTTCCTGGGGCAGAAAATATCCCACCAGGTTGCCGCCGCAGCGCGGAATAATCCGCCCCCAGTTCTCCGCATACTCGCGGAACGCCTCTTTCTGAAACGGATCGATCTGATACCGGATAAAACAAGTCATCGCCATCGGCTACCCCTGCTTCCTATTGCCTATTGCCTATTGCCTATTGCCTATTGCCTGATTCTCCCCCCTTGCTCCGCACCCACGCTTCGTTTACCGTCAAACCATGGATGCAGAACACGCCGCCATCTCCGCCGTAGCCACCGCCATTGGCGAGCCCGCCCGCACCCGCATGCTCTGCTCGCTCCTCGACGGCCACGCCCGCACCGGCACCGAGCTGGCTATCCTCGCCGAAGTCTCTCCCTCCACTGCCAGCGTGCATCTCAGCCGCCTCAAAGCCGAGCGCCTCGTCCGCGTCGCCGCCCAGGGCCGCCATCGCTACTACGCCCTCGCAGGACCCGAAGTTGCTCGCGCCCTCGAGCGCCTCAGCATCCTGGCCGGCGTCACTCGCGCTCGCTTTGTCCCTTCCACGCCCGAGCCCCTCCGCGCCGCGCGCTCCTGCTACGACCACATGGCGGGAGCCCTCGCCGTCGCCCTCCACGACCGCTTTCTCGCCCTCGGCTGGGTCGCCGCGGCCCCAGCTGCCCGCGCCCGAACCACGCCCGCCCGCTCCGGCGCCCCCTATCAACTCACCACCTCCGGAGAAACCGCCCTTCACGCCCTCGGCCTCGATCCTGAACCGCTCCGTGCCCAGCGCCGCCGCTTCGCCTACGGCTGTCTGGACTGGAGCGAGCGCCGTCCTCATCTCGGCGGAGCCCTCGGCGCCGCTCTTCTCACCCACGCCCTGGCCCGTCGCTGGGTCGCCCGCGAACTCGACAGCCGCGCCCTCCGCCTCACCGCCCACGGCCGCCGCGAACTCCACACCCTCTTCGGCCTCTCGTCCTAAAAAGGCCATCTCAAGCGAAGCGCCGGGCGATTTGCTCCCAGCTCCCAGCTATCGGCTCACGGCTCCCCGCTGCTGTACCCTGTCGATAGCTGCCTATGTCCCGTATCGCGCGGCTCATCCTCGGTCTTATCGTTGGTCTCGCTCTCCTCGCCTGGGCTGCCTCCGGCGTCGTCGAAACTACGGCGCGCGAGTGGTTCGAGCGCGACGTCAGCACCCGCGCCCATCTCGTCCTCACCAGCGCCCGCCATTCTCTCGCCCTCGCCTGGGACAATCCCCAGGATCTGCGCGGTCAGCTTCTCTCCATCGCCCACGATGAGCGCGTCATCGGCGTCGCCGCCTGTGGCAGCGATCTCCAGCCCCGCGCCGCCAGCCCCGGCTTTCCTGACGCCTTCAGCTGCACCGAAGTGGGTTCCCGCATCCTGAGCGCCGCACCCGCGCCCAACGGCGCCCCCATCTTTCGCGAGTGGAGCACCGTCGCTCTTCTCCCCACCGGCCGCGTCCAGGTCAGCGCCATGCCCATCCTCGCCGGCAGCCAGGATCTTGGCTTCGTCATCCTCGTCCAGGACCTCAGCTACATCGAAGCCCGCGAAGCCCGCGCCCGCAACTTCCTCATCGCCATCTTCGCCCTCCTTGCGATTACCGCCTTCGGCGTCCCGCTCATCGCCGCCCGCCGCGCCCGTTATGAGTGGAACCTCGAATTCCGCCGCCTCCTCCGCGGCCAGGGCCGCCGCACCCGCGAGTTCCAGCCCATCCTCTCCGACATGCGCGAGCTCCTCAGCCGCATGGCCAGCGAGCAGGGCGACACCTCCGGCCCCTGGTCCGCCGCCAGCCTCAAACAGACCCTCACCCGTCTCCTCCACGGCGAAAAAATCGTCATCCTCGCCAATCGCGAGCCCTACATCCACGAGCGCATGCCCGACGGCTCCATCGAAGTCCATCACCCTGCCAGCGGCCTCGTCACCGCCCTCGAACCCGTCCTGCGCGCCTGTTCCGGCGTCTGGGTCGCCCACGGCAGCGGCACCGCCGATCGCGAAACCGTCGATGCCCACAACTCCATCGCCGTTCCTCCCGGCGAAGAGTCCTACAGCATTCGCCGCGTCTGGCTCTCCGACGACGAGCTCCAGGGCTACTACTACGGATTTGCCAATGAAGGCCTCTGGCCCCTCTGCCACGTCGCCCACGCCCGCCCCGTCTTCCGCTCCGGCGACTGGCGCCACTACCGCGAGGTCAATCAGAAATTCGCCGACGTCGTCTGCAGCGAGGTCGATTCCCGCGACCCCATCATCCTCGTGCAGGACTACCACTTTGCCCTTGCCCCCGCCATGATCCGCCGCCGCCTGCCCCGTGCCACCGTCATCGCCTTCTGGCACATCCCCTGGCCCAATGCCGAGCGCATGGGCATTTGCCCGTGGCGCAATGAAATCCTCCAGGGCCTGCTCGGCTCCAGCATCCTCGGCTTCCACACCCAGCTCTTCTGCAATAACTTCCTCGAGTCCGTCGACCGATATCTCGAAACCCGCATCGACCGCGAAAACAACGCCGTCGTCATGCAGGGCCACAGCACCCTCGTCCGTCCTTACCCCATCTCTCTCGAGTGGCCCAGTCACTGGGCCGATTCCGCCCCCAGCCCCGAAGAGTGCCGCGCCCAGGTCTTTCGCGACTGGGGCCTCAAGCCCAACGCCCTCCTCGGCGTCGGCGTCGATCGCCTCGACTACACCAAGGGCATTGAAGAGCGTCTCCTCGCCGTCGAGCTCCTCCTTGAGCGCTATCCCGAATTCCGCGGCCGCTTCACCTTCGCCCAGCTTGCCGCCCCCAGCCGCACCCGCATCGAGCGCTACCGCGACCTCAACGACACGGTCGAAGTCCTCGCCGCCCGCATCAATGAGCGCTTCGGCCGCGACGGCTACACGCCCATCCTTCTCCTCCGTTCTCACCACGAGCCGCCCGAGGTCTTCCGCTTCTACCGCGCCGCCGACCTCTGCTATGTCTCCAGCCTCCACGACGGCATGAACCTCGTCGCCAAGGAATTCGTCGCCGCCCGCGCCGACCTCAAAGGCGTCCTCATCCTCAGCGAGTTCACCGGCGCCGCCCGCGAGCTCACCGAAGCCCTCATCGTCAATCCCTACGATCTCGAGGCCAGCAGCGAAGCCCTCGCCGCCGCGCTGCGCATGCCCGTCGAGGAGCAGCAGGATCGCATGCGCTCCATGCGCTCCCTCCTCGCTCAGTTCAATGTCTATCGCTGGGCCGGCAAGATGCTCGTCGATGCCGCCCGCCTGCGCACCCAGGGCCGCGTAGCCGGCCGCCTTCCCGACCGCACCCTCGTCGACTCCCCCATGTGACCGCGCCCCCTGAATCCCGGTTTCCCCGAATCCCGAACGACTCTGTGCTCTCTGTGTCCTCTGTGGTGAAAACAGCCCCGCGCCTCGCCGACCCATGCGCCTGCCGTCTTTTTTATGGCGCGCACGACACTCACGCAATCAGCGATCGATGAGAATGGAGACCTCGAACGTGAAGCCTAATGAACCCAGCCGTACAGCCCTGATACCCGCCCGGCAACGAGCCGCTCATCAGATGCTCGATCGTGGCTCAATCCTCGACGACCCATTTGCCATGAAGATCCTGGGTGAAGACGAAAAGGACGTGCTTCAATTCGCGAACCAACACCCTTCCGCCAGCATTGGACGTCTGCTCACCGCCGCGCGAAGCCGAATTGCGGAGGATGCTGTCTCAGGAGCGGTCGAAAGAGGAGTTCGGCAGATCGTCGTCCTCGGCGCCGGACTCGATACTTTCGCGCTCCGCAATCCCCATGGCGCACGACAGGTCCGTGTCTATGAGGTCGACCACCCCGCCACGCAGGCATGGAAACGCCAGCGCCTGGCCGAAGCAGCCATCCCACTTCCGCCATCGCTGGTTCTCGTGCCCGTCGATTTCGAGCGGGACGATGTGGGAGAGAAGCTCGTCGCCGCAGGCTTTCAGCCCAACGCGCCGGCGTTTTTCACCTGGCTCGGGGTCGTGCCCTATCTCACCGAGGACGCCATCGGCCGCACTCTGGACTACCTGTCGTCCATCCCCAGCTCGGAGGTGGTCTTCGACTACATGGAACCGGCCGAGGCATTCTCCGAAGAGATGAGGGAACTAGTCACGAGGCGGACCGAAGAGGTTGAGAAAATGGATGAATGCTGGGCCAGCCGTTTCGAACCGGTCGGCATTGCAGCGATTCTTCGCTCGCACGGATTTTCTGCCATCGAAGATATCGATTTCCAGCAGATCGCGTCCCGGTTCGGCCCGGCCGTTCAGGGCCTGGCCCCCGGACACGCCGGCGTCCATGTTGTTCACGCCAGGCACTAACGGAACGCGGTGGTCGATTCTGCTCTGCTGCTCTCACGCACACGTCACCCCCGCCCATCCCCCTATGCCACCCTCGCTTCCACAATCCCCAGCTCGCCCCCCGCCGCGTGCACGCCGGCCAGGCGAAACCCCGCAGCCTCCAGCAGCACTTTCCACTCCCGCTCGCTGCGTTCGCGCCCGCCCGTCACCGCCAGCATGTTCAGATCGCTCATCAGCCGCACCTCCAGCTGCGGGTCCGCGTGCCCCACCACCGCCGGCAGGATGAACTCGATCGCCAGCAGCGTGCCGTCCTCCGGCATCACGGCCCGCACGTTCCGCAGCAGTGTGACCGCCTCTGCGTCATCGCACCCGTGCAGAACGTGCTTCAGCAGGTACACATCGGCGCCCTCTGGAACCGCCTCCATCAGATCGGCCACCACCAGCTCGCACCGCGCCCCATGTTTTTCCTTCGCGAAACGCCCCCGCGCCGCCTCCACGCTCGCCTCCCGATCCACCAGCAGCCCGCGCACCTGCGGATATTCGTCCAGCACCGCCAGAATCAGCGCGCCGCCGCCCCCGCCCAGATCGGCCACTACCCGCGCCCGCGAAAAATCCCACGCCCGCGCAATCGGCGCGTAATCCTCCGCCGGAGCCGTGCCCATCACCGCGCGAAAAATCGCGCCCGACTCCGGATCCTGCGCAAACCGCGACTGTACCCGCGGATCCCGCACCTCCGCCGCATTTTTTCCCGTCCGCACGCACTCCGTCAGCAGCGACCACTCGTCGGCCAGCAGATCCCCCCAGAACACCACCGCTGCCCACGCCGAATCGGCCACGTCCTTCTGCAGCGGCCGGCCCAGCGCCGTCAGCCGGAACTGCCGCGCCGCCGTCTCCTCCGTCACCCCGATGCTGGCCAGCGCCCGCAGCAGCCGGTACAGCGCATCCTCGTTAGCCTGGCACGCCACGGCCAGTTCCTCCACGCGGCGCACCTCGTCGCCCAGCGCATCGGCCACTCCCAGCCGTGCCGCCGCCACCAGCATCCGGCTCCGCGCATACCCCATCGCCATCTGCACCAGCGCCGCGTTCGGTGTCACATTGCCAATGCCGCCACCCGAATTCTCCATACCATCCCCCAAAACCGGCTCCAAAAACCGCCTCAGGATAGCAGAGACCGGCATATCGGCTCCCGGCTCCTGATCGTCAGAACGTGATCCGCTGCCACCGCATCCGATACACAGGAGTTCTGCGTCTCTCTTCGCTCTCCGCGTGTTTCCCCAACTATGGCTCGATTCAATCGTTATCTGCTCCTGCTCACCCTCATCGCCACCTTAGGCGGATTGCTCTTCGGCTACGACACCGCCGTCATCAACGGCGCCGTCGACAGTCTCAAGGCCTACTTCATCGATCCGCGCTTTGCGAACCTGTCCAATCCCGCCCAGGCCAACGCCGCCAGTTCGCTGCTCGGCTTCGTCGTCTCCAGTGCCCTCATCGGCTGCGTCATTGGCGGCCTCACCGGCGGCTGGGTCAGCACCCACATCGGCCGCAAGCGCGGACTGGTCATCGCCGCGGTGCTCTTCCTCATCTCCGCCCTCGGCGCTTCCGCTCCCGAATTTCCCTTCGCCCCCATCGGCCACGGCGGCCCGCAATTTCTCTGGAATTTCGTCGGCTACCGCATCCTCGGCGGCATCGGCGTCGGTCTCGCCTCCATGTTGTCGCCCATGTACATCGCGGAAATCGCGCCACCCCGCGTCCGCGGCAGCCTGGTCTCGTGGAACCAGTTCGCCATCGTCTTCGGCATGCTGCTCATCTACTTCGTCAACTACGGAATCTCCCGATCCGGCAGCGGCAATGCCTGGCTCAACACCATCGGCTGGCGCTACATGTTCCTCTCCGGAACCATTCCCGCCAGCCTCTTCCTGCTTCTGCTCTTCTTTGTGCCCGAGACCCCGCGCTACCTCATGATGCGCGGCAACGAGCCCGCCGCCCGCCAGGTCCTGGCCCGCCTCGTCACCCGCGAAGAAGGCGAGAAGGAAATCGCCGACATCCGCGCCTCTCTCGATCAGCATCTCTCCGGCGCCCTGTTCTCTTTTGGCGGATTTCTCATCCTCAGCGGCATCCTGCTCTCCATCTTCCAGCAGTTCGTCGGCATCAACGTCGTGCTCTACTACGCCACCGACATCTTCAAAGGCATGGGCATGAGCACCAACGGCGCGCTGCTCGAGACCATCATCGTAGGCGCGGTCAACATGACCTTCACCATCGTCGCCATCCTCACCGTCGATCGATTCGGCCGCCGCCTCCTGCAGATCGTGGGCGCCCTAGTCATGGCGGCCAGCATGATCTCTCTCGGCATGGAGCTCTGGCTCGGCGGCAAAGGCCTCGGCGCGCTCATCTGCATGTTGATCTACACCGCCGGCTTTGCCATGTCCTGGGGACCGGTCACCTGGGTCCTCCTCAGCGAAATCTTCCCCAATCAGATTCGCGGCAAGGCCATGGCCCTCGCCGTCGCCGCCCAGTGGGTCGCCAATTACCTCGTAAGCTGGACCTTTCCCATCCTCAATAACAATCCCTTCCTCGTAAAGCATTTCAACCACGGCTTCGCCTATTGGATCTACGGCGGCATGAGCATCCTCGCCGCGCTGTTCGTCTGGAGAAACGTCCCCGAAACCAAAGGCCGCACACTGGAACAAATGGAAGCCATCTGGCACCGCATCAGCGGGAGCAGCAAAGCGGCCAAAGCCGCCTGAGCCCGCCGAAGCGCCGGCAATCGCCCACAAAACTTCAAGTTGTCATCCCGAGCCTCGCGCATTGGGGCCCCGTCGCGCAGCGATGGGGTAGGCGGAGCGAGGGACCTGCTTTTGCGCCTCGGATCCACAATAAAAAAGCAAATGTCATTCGGACCGAAGCGCCGCCGAAATCTCTCCAGCGGTGAACCATCTCTCCCGACGCAAAGCGGAGGGACCCTGAGCCTGCCCTGAGCGAGTCGGCGTCAGCCGGCGAGTCGAACGGGTAGCGAAACGAGCAGCCCGCACCATCGCAGCTCTCCGCGCGGAGGGAATCGGTGGCGCAGCCGCCGAAAAGAATCTCAGGCGTTGCGTCCGCTCGCGGCGCTCGAAACGTCCGGAAGGCCGAAGTACTTCAGAATCCTCAATAAGAAACGAATGTCATCCCGACCGGAGCGCCGCCGAGATCCTGCCAGCGGTGAACCATCTCTCCCGGCGCGAAGCGGAGGGACCCTGAGCCTGCCCTGAGCGAGTCGGCGTCAGCCGGCGAGTCGAACGGGTAGCGAAACGAGCAGCCCGCACCATCGCAGCTCTCCGCGCGGAGGGACTCGGTGGCGCAGCCGCCGAAAAGAATCTCCAGCGTTGCGTCCGGCCGTCCGGCCTCAACATTCGTAAACTCCGGAAAGCCGACGACAGGGAAACAATATCGACGTTAGACGAGTTTTCCCGCAGTAGAATCGGTCCAATGCGATTGGCTTGTTGAGCAACGTGAGACCAGAATATGAGAGCTTCGCGCAGCACTACGCCTCACTGTCCGATGAGGAGTTGGGGCAACTGTCGTCGGATTACCTTTCGCTCGTGCCCGATGCCAGACGCGCTCTCGGTGAGGAACTGAAGCAGCGAAGCATGCCTCCTCTGTTTGTCCGCGTTGATAACCCTATGATGGAAAGTCCGGGCCCGACGATAAAAATTCCGACAGCGGGGATGTTGTCGGGCGCAATTGGCTTACCGCTTTTGGTATTCGCCGGATGGATGGCGATCGGTGAGTATCGGGAAATACAGAGGAACCTTTTCTTCTCGGGGTTTTTCGCGCCATCCGTATGGACCATTGCTGCCATAACGGGTCTGATCGGCTTGGTATTTGTCTCCGTTGCTGCCACTCGCTGGGTAAGAGCATTAAGGCACCCGACAGGAGACGATTAGCATTTTTCCAGGGCAAACGCAGCGTCACTTGCTGAACGACCGGCAAACCGGAACTTCCAAAACCACTCCCCGCCCCATCCCCCGCCATCTGCACCCCGACCCTCCGCCCGGAATACGCCCTTTCCCCTGCCAATGTGGAAATCCTGTCAAGCCCCCTCCGCCCTGACCAAAGTACCCTTTTCCCGACAACCCCTTCGGAATCAGCCGATCATTCGTAACCGTCACAGGTCCAAAACCTGGCAGTAAACCCATCTGAACTTGGTATTCTGAACTTATAGAGTGAAAAAGGAAAAAGCCGCCTTCCAGGACGGCCTTTTTCATGCATGGAACCTCCGGTTAAGAAGGGTTCGCCAGGCGGGCGAACCCTTCCTTTTTCCCGGCTTCCTAAACTCCAAAGTCTAAACTCTCCCGCTCAAGGAACCCCGATGTCTGAACCGGCCCTCCCTCCCAGCTCCCAGCTCCGTCCAATGTTACCTTTGCGCACCAGCAGAATCAGCCACTTCCTCTTCCGATGCCCCCATTTTCGACATCGATTTTTCCCATAGCCCCGGCGGACTTTGCACCCTGCACCCTGTCACCTGTCTCACTCCCCCCACCGCACCCGCAAACCCACCCGCATCACCCGCGGCGTGCCCAGCGTTGTTTGCGGCGTCTTGCCGACTTCAATGGACCGATCGAAGAGATTCTCTCCATCGGCGAACAGGACCCAGTGCCGGCCCAGCGCGTGCTGCCCGAACGCGTCCATCTGGAAATACGAGTGGAGGAGAAACATGTTGGCATCGTCGTCGTAGGCCCGGCCGCCGTATCGCCCCTGCAGGCTCAGCAATCCCCACCGCGCCCGCGAGAAACGCAGCTGCGCGGTCGCCATGTTGCGCGGCACCTCCGGAATCCAGTTCCCCACCAGCTGGGGCTCGGGCGCGTTCTTTGTCACCGTTGCATCCGCATACTGATAGCCGCCCTCGATGCCGATCCACGCCGCCGGCCGCATGGCATAGTCCAGCGACACGCCCCGGCTCTCGATTTGTCCAAGATTCTCCCGCTTGAGCAGCACGCTGGTCGGCGTCGCGCTCAGCGTCAGCGACGCAATCGGCCGATTCACCTGGGTCCAGAAATAACTGGCCCGCACGCTCGAACCCCATCGGCGCAGATCGGCCTGGGCGCCCGTCTCCCAGCCGGTCGCCCGCTCCGAGCGCAGGTTGGGATTAGCCTCCGTCACCTCACTGCCCACCTGGAACGATCGATACAGCTCGTTCTCGGTGGGTGTCCGAAAAGCCCGGAAGCCCGACGCGCTCCACCGAAGCCAGGGCGTCAGCCGCCGCACCACACCGAGGCGGGGATCGAAAACCGTCTGGTTCCAGGAAGGAAGCCGGGTCGCCGGCGCCGAGGTGCTGGGCGGGATTGAGGTCTGCCACACGTTGAAGTTCGAGAAGTGATCCACCCGCGCCGAACCGCTCAGCGTCCACCCCGCCGGGGTATACAGCGCCTCGCCCCACGCGCCGGTCAGCCGCTGCCGCGCCGACGTGGCCGTGGTGCCGCCCGCGCCCACCAGCAGCGTCTCGTTGTCGGTGGCGCGCACATCGTGCGTATCGGCTCCGGCCAGGATCAGCGCGTGCGCCCCCAGCGGATGCCGCCAGCGTGCCGCCGCGCCCAGCTCATCCGCCGGATCGAACTGGAACTTGGTCAGCTTCTCCGAGGTCCGCGGCGCATTCACGCTGGAAAACGTCTGCCGAAAATGCTCGTTGCTCCCGTAGAGCCGCAGCGACCAGTCCCGCCAGTCGGCGCCCGCTGCCGCCCGCCACAGCCGCGTCAGGTTGTACTGCTCCGGCGTACCGTTGTGCCGGCTCTCGTTCAGCGCATTCGCGCGCACGAACAGCCGCCCACCCTGCGGCAGCGCGCGTTGCCCTTCCACCAGCGCGTTCTGCGCATGGACGTTCGACGGCTGATCGATCGGCCCCCGCTGGTGCGGTGCAATCAGAATGTAGCCGTCGGTGGCGATCACTCCAGCGCTCGCCAGGCCGGCCCACGGCCCGTGCTTGCCCGTCGCCAGCACTCCATCGTCGAGCGTGCTCTCCGATCCGCCGCTGGCCAGCACCTCCACGCCATTGCCCTGTGGACGCACCGGGTCGATGCTGATCACGCCCCCAATCGCGCTCGACCCATACAGATCAGAAGCCCCGCCGCGCACCACCTCCACCGACTGCACGGCCAGCTCCGGCAGCTCCTCCCAGTGAATCCATCCGCCATACGGATCGTTCAGCGGCACGTCGTCCAGCACCACCAGCGACCGGCTGGCCGCCGTCGATCCCAGCCCTCGCAGCGAAACGCCCTCCGTGGTCGGATTCGCCACCAGCGAGCTCGACCGCCGATACAGCGCGAATCCCGGCACTTCGCGCAGCTTGCCGTCCAAAGCGGCAGGCGCCGCCTGCTCCAGTTGCCGGCGGTCCAGCTCCCGCGTGCTCGCCGGACTGTCCTCCTCACCCAGCGGCGAACGATACGCGGTCACCGTCACCGTCTCCAGCGGCCGCTGCAGGACCACCCGCAGCACCTCTCGCGACTGCACGTTGACCACCGCGGTCAGGTAATGCGCCGCCGTCACCTCTACCTGCGCCGGCGCATGTTCCACAGTGAACGCGCCTTCCGCATCCGTGACCGCCAGCTTTTTTCCGGAAAGATCGCTGACCGTTGCGCCCGCCACCGGATCGCCGTGCGCACTGCGTACCGTGCCCTGCGTCTGCGCCCAGGCGTAATTCGCCCCAGCCAGAACCGCGAACCCCCACACCATCAGCGTGCAGACTTTCAAGGCTGGAAGAGACGAGAGTTTCACGGCAGGGGTTGCCCTTCCTGGATTGGTCCTTGCTGGATTTTCCGCACCGCCGCCGGCCCGTTCACGCCCTCGGCGGGCAGCGCCGCCAGCAGATCCGCCATGGTCTTCCCAAGCACTGGATGCCGCCACTCCGAAGCAATCTCCGCCAGCGGCGCCAGGACAAACCGCCGCTCCGCCAGCGCCGGATGCGGCACCGTCAGTCGCTCCGTCCGGATCACCCGCTCATCGATGAGCAGCACATCCAGATCCAGCGGCCGCGGCCCCTTCGGCACATCGCGCTCGCGGTCGCGCCCGTAGCTCCGCTCCGTCGCCAGCAGGAATTCCAGCAGCCGTTCCGGATCGAGGGCCGTTTCCATCACTACCGCCGCATTCACAAACGCCGGCTGCTCCGCGATGCCCACCGGTTCAGTCCGATAGAGCGACGAGCGCGCGACCACCCGGCCGGCCGCCGACAGATCGTCCATCGCCGCCCGGACGGTCGGCTCCGGGCCGCCCACCCTCGAGGGCAGATTCGCGCCGACGCCGATAGACACCCGATGCTGCACATTGCCACAGTACCCGATTCCGCAACGCGCTATGCTCAGGAAACGATGAACATTGGCTTCTTCGGGGGCAGCTTCGACCCGCCGCACCGCGGCCACGTCGCTCTGGCTCGACTGGCGATGGAGCGGGTCGCCCTCGACCGCGTCCTGCTCGCGCCGGTCGGCGTCCAGCCCCTCAAACGCGACCGCCCCCAGGCCGACTATCAGGATCGCGTCGCCATGACCCGCCTCGCCATCGATGGCCAGCCTCGCCTCGAAGTCTCTCTGATCGATGCGCCCCGCCTCGATCACCGACCCAACTACACCATCGACACCATCCGCGCCCTGCGCGCCACCCTGGCCCCGGACGATCACCTCTTCTGTCTCCTCGGCGCCGATTCCTTCCTCAGCATCGGCAAGTGGTATCGCGCTGCCGATCTCCTCCTCGCCTGCGACTTCGTGGTGGGCGCCCGGCCGGGATTCGACCTCGGCCGCGTCACCGCCGCACTGCCCGCCAGCATCTCCGTTGCCTCGTGCGAATCCGCGCGGCCCGACCAGCTCGTCCTGTGCCTGCGCGGCGCCACCCGCGGCGAATCCCGCCTCTACCTCCTCCCCGAGCTGGAGGAGCCGGTATCCGCCAGCGGGATTCGCTCCGAACTCGAACAGGGCGTCCACCCGCACCAGCTTCTCTCGCTCGCGGTCGCCGAATACATCCGCGGGCACCACCTCTATCAGCCCGGACCCCAACCCTGAGCCAGGATTCTGCTCGGTCATCTTCTGTTGCGCCGCTTCTTCTCCCCTTTCCGCAGCCGTTCGCCGTATCATCGACCAGGACGCGATCCGTACCCGATCTCCAGACGCGCCCCAGGAGCGCTTACCCCACGCATGGCTTCCACGGAAACCCGCAAGATGGTCCTCGCCGCCGCCGCGGCCTGTGACGAAAAGAAAGGCGAAGACACCCGCATCCTCCAGCTCGATCCCGCTGACTCCGCCTTCACCGATTTCTTCCTCATCACCAGCACCGCCAACGACCGCCAGTCGCAGGCGATCGCCGATGAGATCGAGCTGCGCCTCAAACACGACTTTGCCACATATCCCAACTCGGTCGAAGGCCGCCGCGTCGGTGAGTGGATTCTGATGGACTACGTCGACTTCGTCGTCCACATCTTCCTTCGCGACAAGCGCGCCTTTTACGATATCGAGCGCCTGCGCAAATCCGCGCGCTCCATCGCTCTGGCCGAGCTCACTGCGGCCCTGACCGAGAAAACTCTCGCCGCCCGCAAAAAGACTCCGGCCAAACGCGCCGCAAAGAAGGCTCCGGCGAAGAAGGCCGCGAAGAAGGCCGCCCCCAAACCCGCAGCTAAGAAAGCGGCGAAGAAGGCGGCGAGTCGACCCCGGAGCCGCTCGTAATGCAGGACTTCCCAATCCGGCCCGGTACCAAGACGGGCAATAACGGACGCGATTTACACAGTTTCGCTCTTGCTTCGCTGGACACGAATGGTACAAAATGTCCCCTAAGATGCCCAGCGAATCAATCCTGCCCGGACTGGACCCTCTGCCCCTCCTGAAAGAGGTCAGGCAATGGCTCCCTCAGAAAGTCCTTGCCGAGAAACTCCGCGTAGACCGCAAGACAATTTCGAGATGGGAAAAGCGGACGACATCCTGCCCTCTTTATGTAGCGCCCGCTTTACGCGAGATTCTCAGCGGATTTGCGAGGAATTCCAGAACCGCGAATCCAGCTTTCACCTTTATCGACCTCTTTGCAGGCATTGGCGGGATTCGCATGGGGTTCGAATCGGCAGGCGGTCGATGCATTTTCACCAGTGAATGGAACCCATTTGCTACGCAAACCTATGTCGAGAATTTTGGACACGAGGGCAATCTCATCGGCGACATCACTCAACAGGATGCTGAGGAGATTCCTGATCATGACGTTCTACTCGCCGGTTTTCCCTGCCAGCCGTTTTCAATTGCGGGGGTCAGCAAGAAAAATGCGCTAGGGCGCCCTCATGGATTCGAGTGCACAACGCAGGGCACCCTGTTTTTTGATGTCGCCCGAATCATTGCGACGAAAAGGCCAAAGGCATTCTTGCTTGAGAACGTCAAGAATCTCCTGAGCCATGACCGTGGCAATACCTTCCGCATCATCCTTCAAATCCTCCGAAAGGAACTCGGGTATTCAGTGTCATTTCGAGTTATCAACGCGGCTCATTTCGTGCCGCAACACCGGGAGCGGATTCTCATCGCGGGTTTTCGTGAGGAGACCGGCTTCTCATTCGAGGATCTTCCAACGCCGGCGGAGGGGCCTCTGTTGAAGACGATTCTCCATCCGGAGGACGGTACTGAGACGCCTGATGAGCGCTACACTCATGGCCCGATGGCGGAGGTTCATGCCAAATACATACTCACGACAAAGCTCTGGTCTTACTTGCAGGCATATGCAGCCAAGCACAAGGCGGCTGGAAACGGGTTCGGCTTTGGTCTTGTAAGCGGCGATATGATTGCTCGTACGCTATCTGCGCGTTATTACAAAGATGGTTCAGAGATCCTGGTCGCACGAGGGAAGAGAAAGAGTCCGCGAAGACTGACGCCACGCGAATGCGCTCGGTTAATGGGATTTCCGGACACGTTCAAGATCCCCGTCTCCGACACACAGGCATATAAGCAGTTTGGAAACAGCGTTGTCGTCCCGGTCATCCAAGCTGCCGCTCACCACATGACGCCACACATCCTGGCACTCAAAAGGTACGAAGAAACAGGTGTTTATCAACCCTCTCTGATCGCGTCCGCATGACGTATCCACATGAAACAGGGCTATCTCTCGCAGTTTTTTTCCGGCGTCGCGATAAAGCAGCTTCGCGCTGTAGAAGCTGATCAGACGCGGAGCCATCAACACGAATTCAACGGCGTAGCCGGACTCAAAAACGTATTCGGTCCGGAGAAAAATACGTTTGAGGCCAGGTTCGTCTACATCAGCGATAACGATGACGAGCCCGTGGTCTCGGATGGCACGCTGACTTGGTACGATGCGAGAGCCGCCCATACGACTCGCACTGAATATCGGATGTACTTCCCGACAACCCCGGTATCTCAATGCGCGGCGGAGGGGGATATCCTGGTCGTCGGCAGGCGCCCCGACGATTCTGTCCTTGTCATCATCGCGCAAGGTGGCTCGACCATAGCGAATCAGGTCCTTTGGCTCTTTCGCATAAGCCTGCTCGGAAGCTACGCGTTCTCTGTACGTGAGGAGCTTGAGACCGAACAAGACCGAATCGAATTCACATCTCGCTTCATTCTCGAACAGATCGGCATACCTGTAGAGACGACAGCAGAGACCTATCTGGACGCGATGCTTGAAATATTTGGTCCGGTGTTCCCGCCAACGCGGCGGTTTTCTGAGTACGCCCGATCGACAGTTGAAGCAGATCCCCTGTTAGCGCCGGATGCGGCTCTCATGGCGTGGATGGATCGCGAAGAGATTCTCTTTCGCACCCTTGAGAAGCATATCCTCGCAGACCGCCTGGCAAAGGGGTTCGAGAACGATGTTGAAGGCTTTCTGGAATTCTCAAAGTCTGTGCAGAATCGGCGCAAAAGCCGCGTCGGATTTGCCGTTGAGAATCATGTGGAGGTCATCTTGGCGTCCTCCCAGGTACAGTATTCTCGCGCCCCGGTTACGGAAGGTAGATCTCGCCCTGATTTCCTTTTCCCGGGCGCGGAACAATATCGGGATCAGGCGTTCGATCCCGGACTTCTCAGCATGCTTGGGGTCAAGAGCACGTGTAAGGACCGCTGGCGACAAGTCTTGGCTGAAGCAGTTCGCGTTCCACGAAAGCACCTGCTTACGCTGGAGACCGCAATCAGCACCAACCAAACGGACGAAATGCGGTCCCATGATTTGCAACTGGTCGTGCCCAGAGCGCTTCATGGCACTTATAACGCGGCGCAGCAAAACTGGCTCTTGGACGTTTCCTCACTCATCGCCGAACTGCTGGATAAGCAGCGGAGAATGAATGCCCAGTTATGACTGACGTGCATTCTCCAGCTACCCGCAGCCGCAACATGGCCGCCATTCGCTCGGCCAACACCAAGCCCGAAGTCCGCGTTCGCTCCGCTCTGCACGCGCTCGGCTACCGTTTCCGCCTCCAGCGCAAGGATCTCCCCGGACGCCCGGACATCGTCCTGCCCAAATACCGCACCGTGATCTTCGTCCATGGCTGCTTCTGGCACTGTCATCGTTGCAAATATGGGTCGGTGGTCCCCGCCACGCGCGCGGATTTCTGGGCCGCCAAGCGGGGAGGCAACGTCGTCCGCGACCGCCGCAACGCCGCCGCCCTTCGCAAGCTCGGCTGGCGGGTAATCATCCTCTGGGAATGCGAGGTCCGCACACCGGAAACCGCGCTCGCCCGCCTGCAAAAGCTCCACATCGGCTCGTAATTTAGCATCATGGGGATGTCTGATCTCGCCCATCTGCCCACTGAAGCCCGCAATCCCGCCTCCGAGCACCTGGATGAACTGCCCACCCTCGACATGCTCCAGGTGATTCACCAGGGCGACCGCGAGGCCGTTTCGGCCGTGGAGCGCCAGCTGCCGCGCATTGCCGCCGCCGTGGATGCCATTACCGCCCGCATCGCGCAGGGTGGCCGACTCTTCTATCTCGGCGCCGGAACCTCCGGCCGCCTCGGCGTGCTCGATGCCTCCGAGTGCCCGCCGACCTACAACACGCCTCCCGAGCTGGTGCAGGGGCTCATCGCCGGCGGCGACATCGCTTTGCGCCGCTCCATCGAGCGTGCCGAAGACGATCCGGAACAGGGCGCCCTCGACCTCGTCGACCACGCATTCACCGGGAAAGACGTGCTGGTCGGGATCGCCGCCAGCGGCCGCACGCCGTATGTTCTCGGCGCCATCGAGCACGCCCGCGCCCTTGGCGCTCTTACCATTGGACTCACCTGCGTACCCGATTCGCCCATCGCCCAGGCTGCCGAGCTGGCCATCACGCCGGCCACCGGCCCTGAAGTCGTCACCGGATCCACGCGCATGAAGGCCGGGACCGCGACCAAGCTCGTTCTGAATATGCTGTCCACCGGCGCGCTCGTCCGGCTGGGCTACGTCTACGGAAACCTGATGGTGAACATGCAGCCGACGAACGTGAAGCTCCGGGACCGCGCGGCGCGGATCATCGCCAGCATCACCGGGCTCAGTTCCGAAGAATCCTCGGAGCTTCTGGACCAGGCCGGATCCGTCAAGACCGCCGTCGTCATGCACCAGCGCAGCCTCTCCCGCGCAGACGCCGAGGCCCGTCTCGCCGCCGCGCAAGGCCGCCTCCGCGAGGCGCTCGTGGGAAGCTCTTAGCCGCTACCGACTACCGGCTGATCCGATACCCTAACTCCTGTACCCCGCCTCACGTATGAAAGCTACCCAAGTCGAATTCCGCCTCCGCCTGCTGATCCTGCTCGCCATCTACTTCCTCGGCTTCTACGCTCCGTGGCTGCGCTTCGGCGCAACCGCGCCCGCCACCACCGCCTGGCTCGCCCTTTCCACGACCGTTGCCCGGTGGAACTGGCTGCCGCTCGAGCAGGCCAGCCTGCTCATTACCGGACTGGCCGTCTTCTGCGCTCTCATCGGAGCCGCTCTGCGCCTCTGCGGCACCGCATACCTCGGCGCCTCGGTTGTTCACTCCGGAGCCATGCAGGCCGGTCAGGTAATGGCCGCGGGCCCTTATCGCTGGGTGCGCAACCCGCTCTACCTGGGGTCGTGGATTCTCTCTCTCGGCATCGCCTTTCTCATGCCGCCCAGCGGCGCCGTTGTCTTCCTCGGCCTCGAAAGTCTCTTCTACTTCCGGCTGATCCTCGGGGAAGAAGCCTTCCTCACTGCGCAGCAGGGCGAGACTTATACCGAATACCGCCGGCGCGTTCCGCGGCTCGTGCCCAGTCTGCGCCCGCGCATTCCGTCTTCGGGCGCGCGTCCGCAGTGGTTCACCAGCCTGGCCGCGGAGGTTTTCCCGGTGCTTTATGCGGTCTGCCTCGCCATCCTCGCCTGGCAATACAATCCCCGGATCCTCATGCGTTGCCTGCTCGTGGCTTTTGGGCTCTCGCTGGTGACGCGCGCGTTTCTCCCGCGCAGCCCAGCTCCGGCCGAGTAGGCATCAGGACCGCCGAAGACGCAGGCAAACCCTCGCGTTCAGGAGGGCTTGCCGATCCCGCGGTGGTAGTCGATCTTGTCGCGCTCTACGCTGTGAGTCGCCTGTTGCCCGTGCGTTGCCCACAGGATGCAGCCCAGGAAAACCCCTATAAACAGCAGCACCACACCAACCGTATTCGGCGTCAGGACCATGGTTTGCTCTCCTCTTATAGAGAGCCCGCGAGCCCGCCTTTCTGTTGCCCCGCCAACCCGAACACAGGAATGCTGCGCGAACGGTGCGGCTCAAAATCCCGGTCGCAAGCAGGTCCGGCAAGCCGCTTTTCGCTTCAGTGGTCCTTTGCTACCACGCCGAGGTCTTCGTTATCGGCGTCCGATGGATGTCCGTGCGTCGCCCAAACGATGCAGCTGACAAAAACGGCCAAAAAAGCCAGGATGATGCCGATGGTGCTGGGAGCGTCGCCCATAATTCCACCTCCCGCCAGCATTCTCCCTCTGTTTATGCGGCTGGGAACCGGTTTTGATCCCATCGACATTCCGAAGTAACGGCACGTCTGGTAGCAGCGACTCGCTGCTGGCTTTTTGCGGAGCAACCGGCGTTTGCCCTCGGCGCATCATGAGCGATTGACTGGCCTGATTTCCAGCGGCCTTGTCGGGGAGAACGATCCATGCATCGCAAAATCATGCTTGTCCTGATTGCGGCGGTCTTTTGTGCCCCGCTGCTCACAACCGGCTGCGCCGGGCACCGGTACTATTACGATTCGTACACTCACCAGCGATATCCGTATGCGGAAGAAAATTCCTACTACGTCCAGTGGGAAGGCGAAACGCATCGCCATCACAAAGACTTCAACAAGCGCAGCCAATCCGATCAGAAAGCGTATTGGGACTGGCGCAACAAAAACGGAAACAAGAACAACAAGGGTCATGATCACGATCATGACCAGCATTCGCACTGAGTCCGGTTATTCGGATTCGTTCGCGATGGAAGCCAGCGCGCGGCGGGCGGCGTCAACTGTTGTCTGAACGTCAGCTTCGCTGTGCGCGGTGCTGAGAAACGCTGCTTCGAACTGCGAGGGCGGCAGCCAAACGCCCGCTTCGAGCATGGCCTGATGAAACGCGGCGAAGCGCTGCATATTGGAGCGCGCGGCGCCAGCGAAATCCGTTACCGGCTCGCCGGTGAAGAACCAGGTGAACATTGCGCCCACGCGATTGGTGGTGAGCGGAATTTCGAGGCTCGCCGCCACTTCGGCAACGCCGTCGGCAACGGCGGCGCTGCGCTGCTCGAGAATCTGGTAAACGTTGGCGCGGTGCTCCTGCAAATACTGGAGCATCGCGATGCCGGCGGCCATGGCGAGCGGATTGCCGCTGAGCGTTCCGGCCTGGTAAACGGGGCCGAGCGGCGCGAGCTGATCCATAATGTCCGCGCGTCCGCCGAAGGCTCCGCAGGGAAGGCCGCCGCCGAGAATTTTGCCCAGCGTGGTCAGGTCCGGGCGGATTCGGTAAAGTTCCTGCGCGCCTCCGAGCGCGACGCGAAAGCCGGTCATCACCTCGTCGAAGATGAGCAGCGCTCCGTTTTCGGCGGTTTGTTGACGCAGCGATTCCAAATAACCCGCAGCAGGCGGAATGCAGCCGGCGTTGCCGACAACCGGCTCGACGATGATGCAGGCGATTGCGTCTTTGTGCTGGGCGAAGGCCGCTTCGACGGCGGCGACATCGTTGTACGGAAGGGCGAGGGTGAAGTGCGCGGTTTCTTCGGGAACGCCGGCGGATCCGGGAATGCCGAAGGTGGCGACGCCAGAACCGGCTTTGACGAGAAGGCCGTCGGCGTGACCGTGGTAACAGCCCTCGAATTTCACGATATATTTGCGGCCTGTAAAAGCGCGGGCCAGGCGAATCGCCGACATCGTTGCTTCGGTGCCGGAGCTGACGAAGCGGAGCTTTTCAATCGACGGAACCGCGGCAATCACGCGCTCGGCGAGATCGCCTTCCGCTTTGGTGGAAGCGCCGAAGCTGGCGCTGCGTTGGGCTGCTTGCTGAATGGCTTCGACGACGGGCGGAAAAGCGTGGCCGAGCAGCATCGGTCCCCAGGAACCGAAAAAATCGATGTAGCGATGGCCGTCTGCGTCCCATAAATAAGCGCCTTCGCCACGAACCACAAACGGCGGCGCGCCGCCGACGGCGTGGAAGGCGCGAACGGGCGAATTCACGCCGCCGGGAAAGAGCTTTTCTGCGCGCCGGCGCAGCGCCTCGGATCGAACCATCGTTCGGGACATGCAGACAGTATAGGTTCGAGTTCACAGCGAACCGAAAGAGGGACAGCGCATCCCACGTACGTAACGATTCGCCAACGCTCCGACGGGGGATCGCATCTTATTCCCGTCTCCCTGTAGAATCAGCCGTTCGCACCATCGCTAAGTCGTCGAGGAAGGATTCCCACAGAAGCAATGTCCAAACAGACCAAAGTGCGCAAGGCCATTTTTCCGGCGGCGGGGTTCGGCACCCGCTTTTTGCCGGCGACCAAATCGATTCCCAAGGAAATGCTGGCGCTGGTGGACAAGCCGGTGATCCAGTACGGCGTGGAAGAAGCGCTGGCGGCGGGCTGCGACCAGATCATTATTGTGACGGGGCGCGGCAAATCGTCGATCGAAGATCATTTCGACGTGAGTTACGAGCTGGAATGCACGCTGGAAAAGCGCGGCAAGACGGATTTGCTGGCGACCAGCCGGCAGGTTTCGCACATGGTGCGGGTTTCGTACGTGCGGCAGAAGGAAGCGCTGGGTCTGGGCCACGCGGTGCTGATGGCGCGAGACATGGTGGGCGATGAGCCGGTGGCGGTGATTTTGCCCGACGATGTGATCGACGCGCGGGTTCCCTGCCTGAAGCAGATGATGGACGTATACGAGAAGGTGCAGTCGACGATTCTGGCGACGCAGGTGGTGGAGGGTCCGGCGATTTCGGCGTACGGCGTGCTGGAAGGGACACCGGTTGCGGGGAATCCGCGGCTGTTTGACGTTTCCGGGTTGGTGGAGAAGCCGAAGCTGGCGGAAGCGCCGTCGAAAAACGCGATCATCGGGCGATACATTCTGACGCCGGCGGTCTTCGATCTGCTCGAACACACGCCGCTGGGCGCGGGCGGCGAACTGCAACTGACGGACGGCATCCGTTTGCTCCTCGAAAGTGAAAAAGTGTACGGCTACAGCTTTGAAGGGACGCGCTATGACGTCGGCGACAAGCTGGGCATGCTGAAGGCGACGGTGGAATTCGCGCTGGAGCATGAAGATCTGGGTTCGAAGTTCCGCGAGTATCTGAAGACGGTCAAAGTGTAGCGGGTTCGAGGATCACGGAGTTCTCTGGCGCGCCTTCGGGTGCGCCTGATTTTTTTTGCGCAAAGTGTGTAAGTGTGTGGTGGGGCGGGGATTGCAGGGAGCCGGTAGCCGGTAGCCGGTAGCTGGTAGCTGGGAGCTGGGAGTCGGGAGTCGGGAGAGTCGCAGGCGGCGGCGCTCAGGGACAGGTCACAGGGGACGGGCT
>JBAUOP010000024.1:0-28537 GCA_049579805.1 Acidobacteriaceae bacterium | reverse complement strand
GAGCGGCCCCGCGCCTGCGGCGAGTAGGCCGGAATCATGCGCACGCCCAGATCGCGCAGCGCCCGGCCCACCTGGGTCAGCCGGTGCGGATCCACCTTGTTGCTGCCTTTTGGCGTGATCCAGAAGTGGCTGCCCCGATCCGAATAGAGCGCGCAAAACAGGCCTCGGCGCTCGATCACCTCGCGCAGCGCCGCCATCACCGTCGCCGTCGCTTCCTCCTCCACCAGCTGCGCGTAGTAAATCTCCGAGGTCGCATCGTCCAGCATCACCAGCAGGTCGTACCAGCGCTCGTCCTGGAACCACTGATGATGGCTGCCGTCCAGATGCAGCAGCATCCCCGGCAGCGGCCGCCGCTCGCGCCGTCTGCGGTGTGCGCCACGCTGGCGGCCCTTCCGCACCAGCCCCGCTCCCTGCAGCGCCGCCTTCACCCACGTGTAGCTCAGCTCCATCCCATGCTGCTCGCGAAGCTTTTCGTGAAAGTGCCGCACGTTCAGATCGAAATACTTCTCCCGGTACAGCTCCAGCACCTGCTCCACCTCGGCCACAGGCACCCGCTTCTGGCTCGGCTGCCCCCGCCGCCGGTCCATCAGCCCGTCGTAGCCACGCTGCTCATACCGCTCTCGCCAGCGCCGCATCTGCCGGTCGCTGATGCCGATGATCTCCGCCGCCTGCCACCACGTGATCTTCTTCGCCATCGCTCTGAGAATCACTTCCTGCACCTTCATCGCCCGCTCCACCGCGGCCCTCGGATACGCTTCCATGCTCCGCATGGTCGCCCATCCTCGCCGCCCGCTCAGCGGACATATCACTTGCTATTTCAACCGGACATATCATGTGCTAACGACAGTGTCGGCCATCACGGCTGTTGGGGCGCAGTGCGAATTCCGCTCAGGCCGGATTCCCGGTTTCCCACAGCATTGTTGCGCGACCGTCACGGCAGGAGCGGCATCCAACGCCCACGGAGGAATCGCCATGAGTTCACCCGCTCGCAGGAACGAGAGTGTGTCGAAGAAGGGTTTCGATCTGATTACGCCCCATTGGCGCCAGAACGCGAAGGAAATTCAGAAATTTGGGACGGTGATTCGGGACCTGCCCCTTGGGCTCAGCGAGGATACGCGCCGCGAGGTTTGCGAGCGGCTGAACGTATTGCTGGCCGACACGGCGTCGATGCGCGATTTGTACAAGAAGTCGCACTGGCAGGTGGGCGGCCCCACGTTCTATCAACTGCATCTGCTCTTCGACAAGCACTTCGGCGAGCAGGTGGAGCTGGTGGACGCGCTGGCCGAGCGCATTCAGATTCTCGGGGGCGTGAGCGTCGCCATGGCCCATGACGTGGCGGAGATGACCCGTCTGGAGCGTCCGCCGAAGGGCCGCGAAGAGGTGCCGGTGCAGATTTCGCGCCTGCTGGAGGCCCACGCGCTGATCATTAAAGACACCCGCGAGCTGGCCAGGAAAGCGTCAGAACTCGGCGATGACGGGACCAACGATCTGCTGATCAGCAACGTGCTGCGGACCAACGAGATGCAGGTGTGGTTTCTGAGCGAACATCTGGTGGAGACGCCCCTGGTGCACGCCCAGTCCGCCTGAGGACGTGATCCCCGCGCCGCTCACGATTGCCGCTCCCTTCAGGGGCCATGGGACATCTATACTGAGGGTCTGACGCCGGACCTTCTCCAGGCCCACCATGCCCATCGCCCTCGATTTCTTCGTCAGATACGGTTATGCCGTGGTGCTGCTGTGGGTGCTCGCGGAGCAGCTGGGCTTTCCCATTCCCAGCACGCCGCTCCTGCTGACGGCGGGCACGCTCACGGCAACGCACCGGCTGAATCTCCCCCTCGTGTGGGCCGCGGTGCTGGTGGGCAGCCTCATCGCCGATACGGTCTGGTATATCTTCGGCCAGCACTATGGGGCGGCCGTGGTCAGGCTCATGTGCCGCCTGAGCCTCGAGAGCACGGCCTGCGTGCGCAAGACTGAGGGCTACTTTACCCGGCGCGGCCCCGCGGCCCTTCTGGTGGCAAAGTTCATTCCCGGGCTGGGATCGGTGGCCGCTCCCATCGCCGGGCAAATCGGCATGGGCTACGGCAAGTTCCTGCTCTTCGACGCCGGCGGTGTCCTGCTGTGGGCGATCAGCGTTACCCTGGGCGGCTACTTCTTCGGCGATATTCTCAAGCAGAACCCGAACGCGCTCTCGTGGACGCTGCATTTCTTTGGGCTGCTGTTTGCCCTGCTGTTTGTCGCCTTCCTCGTCTGGCGCATGCTGCAGCGCCGGGCGTTTCTGCGCTCCCTGCGCATGGCGCGCCTCGACCCTCCCGAACTGAAGCAGATGCTCGACGCAGGCCAGCCGGTCTTCATTGTGGACCTGCGCCACCCACTGGATTACCTGCCTGATCCGCGCACGCTCCCAGGCGCGCTGAGCCTCACCCCCGACAAGCTGGTTGCCGAGAGCGAGCGGATTCCGCGCGATCGCGAAGTCGTGCTGTTCTGCACCTGTCCCAGCGAGGCCACGGCCGCGAAGATGGCGCTGCAGCTGCGCCGCATGGGAATCTATCGCGTCAGGCCGCTGCGAGGCGGGTACGACGAATGGAAGCGGCTTGGCTATCCGCTGGTGGACATCGTGGCCGAGCCCGCGGCGTAAAACTTCAGAGCCTGCACAGGCGCTCGCAGGCCCGCGCCAGATCCTCGTCGCGCTTCGCAAAACAGAACCGCAGCAGCTTCTCTCCGCGTCTGTCGGCGAAGAAAGCCGTCCCCGCGACGGCGGCGACCCCAGTTTGCCGCAGCAGATTCCGCGCCTTCTCGCCTGCCGTCGCGCCCGGGATTTTTGTAGCCTCGGCGAGCACATAATAGGCGCCCTGCGGGATCGACGGCGTCAGCCCGGCGCTGGCCAGTGCGGAACACAGCATGTCGCGCTTGCCCTGGTATTCGGTCGCGAGCCCCCCGTAAAAGCTGTCCGGCAGCCCCACCAGACCGGCGGCAGCTCCGTGCTGGAACGGCGACGGGCTGCAGACATAGGTGAGATCGTGGAAGTAGGCGATGGCCCCCATCCAGCGCTTATCGGCCACCAGATACCCTACGCGCCAGCCGGTAATGCTGAAGGTCTTCGAAAGGCCGGAGATGGTGATGGTGCGCTCGGCCATGCCCGGCAGCGTGGCAAAGCTGATGTGCCGCGTGCCATCGAAGACAAAGTATTCGTAGATCTCATCGGTCAGCACGAAAAGGTCGTGCTCCCGCGCCAGGTCGGCGATGAATGCGAGTTCCTCCGCCGAGAAGACCTTGCCGCAGGGATTCGACGGCGAGTTGATGACGATACCCCGAGTGCGCGGCGTGATGGCGGCGCGCAGCACGTCGAAGTCGAGGCTCCAGCCGGGCGCGGCGAGCGGCACGCTGGAGGCTTTCAACCGCTGAGCGCGCAGGGTGTTCAGGTGGTAGCCGTAGAAAGGCTCGAACAGGATGACTTCGTCGCCGGGATCGAAGAGCGCCATGCAGGCGGCGTAGAAACCACCCGTCGCGCCCGAGGTAACGAGGATCTCCCCATCGGGGTCGGCAGTGAGCCCGTTGTGGCGGGCCAGCTTGTCGGCGATCGCCTGCCGTAGCGTCGCGATGCCGTCGAGGCGCGTGTAGATATTGTGTCCCTGCGCGATCGCTTCCACGGCGCGCCCCGCGACTGGCCGCGGAACCTCGGTGTCGCACACGCCCTGCGCGAGGTTGATGCCGTTCACGCGTTCGCATTCGACCGACATGGCGCGGATTTCCGACTGCACCATGCCCGGAGAGATTGCGCTCAGACGCAGCTTGTCCGCAACAGCCCGCATCCGTCACGTTTACCACAAAGAAACGCCGCTCTGCCAACGGCGGGCGCCGCGAAGCAGCCGACGCCCTGCTGGGCTATGGTGGGTTCATGGACATTGTGCTGAATGCTGTGCAGGTGCGGGTGCTTGGCTCGCTGATCGAGAAGGAAGCCACCACGCCGGAGTACTATCCGCTCTCGCTGAATGCGCTGGTCAATGCCTGCAACCAGAAAAACAACCGCGAGCCGGTGATGCAGCTCGGCGAAGAGGATGTGCGTGTCGCTCTGCACAGGCTCGAGGACCGCGGCCTGGCGGGTCCCGCGCGCGGCCTCGACAGCCGAGTCACGAAGTATGAACACCGCCTGCAGGAAGTCTTCAACTTCACCCGTGGCGAGGCGGCGGTGATGTGCGTCCTGCTGCTCCGCGGTCCGCAAACTCCGGGCGAGCTGCGCGGCCGCACCGAACGGATGCACCGCTTTGAGGAGCTGGAGGACGTTCTGTCCACCCTGCAGAAGCTGATGCAGCGAGAGCCGGCGTTGGTAGCAGCTTTGCCCCGGCAGCCAGGCACCAAGGAGATTCGCTACGCCCACCTGCTCTCAGGCGAACCGGAGGCGGGCGGGTTCGCGGCGCCCCACCGACTGGAGAGTGCGGAGACGGTCGACTCGGAGCGGCTGCTCCGTCTCGAAGCCGAGGTCGCGACGCTCTGCGAGGAACTGGACGCGGTGAAGGCCGAGCTTGCCCGGCTCAACGGGCGCGACGAACCGGCTCAGCCTCCCACTGCGTAGCGTCCAGTTCAGTGGCGGAAGTGGCGCATGCCCGTGAAGACCATAGCCACGCCGAGCCGGTTGGCGGCGGAGATCACTTCGTTGTCGCGAACCGAGCCGCCGGGCTGGATCACGGCCGTGGCTCCCGCCTGGGCGACGGTTTCGAGGCCATCCGGAAAGGGGAAGAAAGCGTCGGAAGCCGCCACACATCCGGCCAGCGGCAGCACCGCTTTCATGGCCCCGAAGCGTGCGGCGTCCACGCGGCTCATCTGGCCCGCGCCCACCCCAATCGTCTGATTGTCGCGTGCGTAGACAATCGCATTCGACTTCACGTGCTTGCAGACCTTCCAGGCAAACAGAAGCGAAGCCAGTTCGTCGTCAGTGGGCTTGCGCTCCGTAACCATCTTGAGATCGGCGGCAGAGACGCGACCGTGGTCGGCATCCTGCAGCAGCATTCCACCGGAAACCTGCCTCACCACGCGCCGGGTCTGCGACGGCCTCACAATCACCAGGCGCAGATTCTTTTTCGCGGCAAAGCGCGCCCGGGCCTCCCGGCTAAACGCCGGTGCGGCGATGGCTTCGACGAAAAGAGCCGCCATCTCTTCGGCGGTGTCGCCGTCGATCTCCCGATTGACGCCGATCACGCTCCCGAAAGCCGAGACTGGATCGGTGGTGAGCGCCTTGCGGTAACCCTCAAGAAGATTGGCCCCGGTGGCCGCGCCGCACGGGTTGGTGTGCTTGATGATCGCCACGGCCGGCTCGTCGAATTCCTGAGCGAGGTCCCAGCATGCGTCCAGATCGACGAGGTTGTTGTAGCTGAGTTCCTTGCCCTGCAACTGCTCCGCCCCGGCAATACCGCTGCCCGAGCCGTCCACATAGAGCGCCGCCCTCTGATGCGGGTTCTCGCCGTAGCGCAGCATCTGCGCAATCGGATCGTTAATACGCAGCGCCTGCGGGAATTCGTCGCTGAAATGAGCGGGCTGCTCGGCTTCCGCAGGCTCCATCCGCTCAAGAGCATTCGCAATGGCCGTGTCGTAGGCGGCCGTGGCCGCGAAGGCCTTCTGTGCCAGACGCCAGCGGGTCTCCCGGCTGAGCGCGCCCTGATGCTGGTCGAGTTCGTCGGCGAGAGCGGCGTAGTCGCTGGGCGCGGTCACGATGGCCACGTCTTCGAAATTCTTCGCCGCCGAGCGCACCATCGACGGTCCCCCGATGTCGATGTTCTCGATGATTTCCCCGAAGTGCGCACCGGGCTTCGCAGCCGTCTTCTCGAAAGCGTAGAGATTCACCACCACCATGTCGATGGGCTGGATGCCATGGCTCTCCACCTGTGCGCGATGCTCAGCGTCGCCGCGCTTGTAAAGGATGCCGCCATGAACCTTTGGGTGCAGGGTCTTGACGCGTCCATCGAGCATCTCGGGAAAGCCGGTCAGGTCGGCGATGTCGCGGACGTCGAGTCCGGCGTCGCGCAGCGCGCGCGCCGTGCCTCCGGTCGAAACCAGTTCGACCCCATGAAGCGCAAGACGCTGCGCAAAATCCACCAGGCCCGACTTGTCGGTCACGCTCAGCAGAGCGCGGGTGATCTTCTTTTCACTGGATTTTTCACTGGAAGAGGAATTCTTAAGGCTCAAGGTATGTCTCCGGAGGTGCCCCGGCGTGCGGGCGTATGAAATAAAAATTGTAAACAAACGAAGACCGGCGGGTGTGGAACGCGTGCATTTGTCACAGCGCACCGGGAACGGTAGGGTAGGTTTATGGAGCACGAAGATACCGCGGGGCGACGCTTCACCTCGCGTCCGGAGATTCTGCCGCCGGGAATGGCGCCGGAACCGGAACGGCCGGCTGAGCCGCGCGGATGGTATCCCCCGCCGCAGCCGGTACAGCGCCCGCAACGCCACTGGGCCCATGCCCCGGCCACCTACACGCTGGTGGGGATCAACGCGGCGGTGTTTCTTATTATGCTGCTGCTGAGCCACTCCATCGAGCCCACCTTTAACGATCCGCTCTCCACGGCTCTGCTCTGCAATGGCGGCCTGGTGGTGCACTCCGGCCAGTGGTGGCGAGTGTTGACGTCGATCTTTGTGCACTTTGGATGGATCCACATTGGCACCAATATGTGGTGCCTGTGGAACCTGGGGCTGCTCGGCGAGCCGCTCCTGGGCGAGTTTGGCATCGTCGCCGCCTATCTGCTCACCGGCGTGGCCGGCAACCTGCTCAGCGTCGCCGTGCATTCGCAATACTGGTATCAGCCGGGCGGTGTGTTGAGCGCCGGAGCATCCGGGGCGGTCTTCGGGATCGCGGGCGTCCTGCTGATGGTCCTGCGTTCCCCGCTGCTGCCGATTCCGCAGTTCGAGCTCAAGCGCCTGCGCCGCAGCGTCTGGTATTTCGCCCTCCTGAACTTCGTCATTGATGCCGGCTTGTGGGTGGCGCACACCCGCTTACAGGTCGACAACATGGCGCACCTCGGCGGTTTCCTGAGCGGACTGGCGCTGGGCGCCCCACTGCTGCCGCGCATCGGCGCGCAGCGGGCCCTTTTCCTGCGCAGACGCACCCTCACCATCGGCGCGATGACCTTCGCCCTGCTGCTGGTCGCCTGGGGTCTGCGGGCCTTCTACGGCGCCACAGCAGGGTAGTAGTTCTATCGCATCACGATATGAACAGTGGAAACGTGGAGGAGAGGGCCGGGAGGAGGGTTTAGCGCGTCGCGGTCGCGGCGAACTTCTTGACCATGGCCAGCAGCAGTTTGCGGTCGCTGTCGTTCAGGTTGGTCGAATACCGGCGAATCTGGGTCAGGAAGCGCAGCTCATCGTCAGAAAGCTTCTGCGACTGTAGCTGCCGGCCCAGAGTATCTTCGGCGAATAACTGAGCCAGCGGAAGTTCCAGCGCACCGGCGATTTTGGCCAGAGTGTCAAGCGAAGGCACGGTGTGCCCATTTTCCACTCTGGACAGATAACAGCGGAGAAGCCCCGTTCGCTTCTCAATATCTCCCTGGGACAGCCCCTTCTGGAGACGATAACCTCGGATAGTGATTCCAATTTTCATATAGGTGACGTGCTTTCCCCTGTGTACAGCAAGGCAGGTGTTTGTAGATTATTGCCTGCATAGTTAACACGTTCGGAAGCAGGCACGCAAGAACTATTTTCCATACCTTAGTAACCTTGCGCGAAATCCAAAGACACTTACCTGATCGGGCGGAACGCTTATTTTTCAGAAGGATGCAAATGCTCTGCCAGGAAATGCGAAGAGCGCGCCTGCGCCTCTTTCGCGTCCTCGGCCCGGTACCCGTTCCTGTTATTTGGATTCTCAAAGGCGTGCCCGGCGTCGGGATAGATCCTGATGTTGACGCTTTTGCCCAGAGAGAGCATGGCGGCTTCGAAGGCGTGCACATCGTCGGGCGTAATGCCGCGATCCTGCCCGCCAAAGTTGCCCAGCACCGCGGCGTGGATCTTCTCCAGAGCGTCGCGATCGGTGGGGAGCGAGCCGTAGTTGATCGCGACCGCTTTAAGGCTCGGGTCGGCCACGGCCAGCAGCGCCGCATAGCCGCCGCCCATGCACCACCCGATAGCCCCTATGCGATGGGGATCGACGTTCTTCTGCTGGGCGAGCCACGCAGCGGCTGAAGTCAGGTCGCGCACCCCGCGGTCCTGCGGCAGTCCGCGGCTGAGCTGATGGGCCGTATCGGCGTCCGTCGCCACCTGGCCGCGATAGAGATCGACCGCCAGGGTGACGTAGCCCTCGTTCGCAAAGCGCTGCGCCTGCTCTTTGATCCAGTCGTTCAGCCCCCACCACTCATGAATCACGATGAGACCCGGGTGCGGCCCCGGTCCGGAGGGTTCATAGAGCAGGCCATGCCCGGTTTCCGATCCGCTGGGGAAGGAAACTTCGCGGGGATTCTGCGCCTGCAACGTGCTGGCGGCAAGAGCAAGAGCCCCGACAAGCGGTAAAGCACGGCTGAGACCCTTCGGCTTCATGGCGACTCCCTCCGGCAAACGCATCCATGTATCGCAGAAAAGCGCGTAATCGGCAAGCACAGAAGGAAATACGGCGAGGCCGACGCATCCGCCCGGGGCTTCTCCGCCATCGCACAAAGGGAACCGGCTGCTTCCGGAGACCCAGCGTGACGCGTGACAAACTTTCCCCCGGCCCTGATGTCACCCCACCCACCGAAGCGGTCGGTGGGGCGCCATTTCCGCTGGGAACGAGCTGGAGGCCGTGGCGGCACTGGCTCTTCGCGCGCTGGAAGTGGTGGCTTCGGTGCCATTGGAAGGGAATCCGGCGTCTCGCCGTCATTGTCGTGAATGAGCTGCTCCGAACCCGCGCCATCGATGTGGCCGCGGGCCTGGCGTTCTGGTCGATGATGTCGATGCTGCCGCTGCTGATGGTCCTGGTCGCGCTGATATCGCTGCTCCACCTGCCCAATCTGATTCCGGAAATGCTGGCCGTCATGTCCATGCTGGTGCCCCCCAGCGCGCTCATCATGGTGGAGAAAATGATGGGAGCCCTGCTGACGCCGCACAGAGGCGTGCTCTCATTCGGGCTGGTGGCCTACATCTGGTCCTCCACCACCGTGTTCACAGCCGCCATCTCAGCCCTCAACATTGCCTACGATGTCCAGAAAGAACGCTCCTGGGTGCGGGATCGCCTCCAGGCCCTGCTCCTAACCTTCACCAGCGGCGGCCTGCTCACGATTGCCCTGCTGGCGCTGGTGCTGGGGCCGGACTTCGTGCACTTCCTGAACCAGATCGTGCCCGTGCCCCGCTTCCTGCAAAAGTTCTGGCCGTTCATCCGCTACGGCACCGTCTTCGTCTGTTTTGTGCTGGCCCTGGAGCTGGTCTATTTCCTGGCTCCCAATCGGCGCCAGAAGTTCAGAACCACCCTGCCCGGGGCCCTGTTCGCGATTGCGGTGTCGTTTCTCGGATCGGCAGGCCTCGCCTTCTATCTCGATCACCTGGGGCACCTCTCCCGCCTCTACGGCGGCATGGGAGCGGTACTGGCGCTGATGTTCTGGGTCTATATGGTGGCGCTGGCGACCCTGGCGGGAGCGGAGCTGAATGCGGAACTCGCCAAACGCAGGGACGCACTCTTTCGCAGCGAGCCGAGCCCTGCCTCGCACCGGCGGCGGGTGCTGGCCCAGACCCGCGCACAGCGGCGGGCATCCACTGCCGGACGCCCCGCTGCTTAGCAACGCAGGGTTGAAAATTACTGCGGAGCGCCAACCGCGGTGGTGGCGGCAGGCGCGTCCGCCGGCTGCTTCTCCGCAAAGTAGCTGCTGTCCCACAGATCGCGATAGAAGATGCCGGTCAGCTCGGCCGCCTTGGGGCCGAAGGTCGGGCGTCCGCCTTCCAGAAAGAAGACCGCGACGATCCGCCCGTACTGCGTGTCGGCGTACGAGGCAAACCAGCCGAAGCGGGTACCGTCGTTGGAACACGTCCCGGTTTTCCCGAGCACAGGGAACTCCTTGAAATTGGTCCGCAGGGAACGCGCCGTCCCGTAGCGAACCACCGCCTGCATCCCGACCTCGATTTCCGGAAGGATTGGCGCGATGTTCAGCGTCCGCTTAATCCGCGGCTGGAAGTTCAGCGCTTCTTCAGGAGTGGTGGGATGCTGCAGGTAGTAGAGCGTGCCGCCGTTGGCGATAGCCGCGACCAGCGCTCCCAGTTGCAGCGGCGTCATCGATATCCCTTCGCCAAAGGAGCACATGCGGCCCACGCCGCCTTCGCTCTCAGGAATCGGCTGATCGGGATAGATGCCGGGATGTTCGCCAGGAATGTTGTAGCCGGCCAGTTCGCCCAGACCGAATTCCGTGGCGTAGTGGCGCACGCGCTCAAAACCGAGCCGCCGCCCGAGCGTCTCAAAATAGAGATTGTTGGAGTGCGCCAGAGCCTCGGTCATATTGACGTAATAATGACCGCCCAGATTGACCGGCGTGTCTTTTGTGACGATGCCTTCTTCCAGAGCTGCCAGGGCAACTGAGATCTTGATCGTCGAGCAGGGCTCGGCCCCGCTGGAAAGGGCCAGCTTCTGGTTGACCATCGCCAAAATGCGCCCGTTGGAGGGATCGATCGCCACCACCGTGCCGTTCATGTCGCCGAGGGCGTCAATGGCTGCCTGCCGCACGACCGGATCTTCACCCCCCGTGATATCGCCCGCCGTGATGTCGGACGTGGCAAAGGAGCTCGCTGTGAAGCGCTCGTAATAGCGGTGGCGATAATGCCGGTAGTGCGCGTAATGCGTCCGGCTCACGCTGGTCCTTACCAGATGCGCGTGTGGGCCGGTTCTCGTGGCCACATGCGCGCGCGTCACGCGTTCGCTGTGGCGCTCGGCCGCCAACCGCCGGCGCGTGGCCGCCGACTCGTGCAGGCGGCGGTGATGGGTTCGCCGCGTGGTCGTCGTCGTGGCCGCAAAGACGAACGGCGTCGCGATCAGCGAAACCAGCAGCAGAGAGAGAAGAAGGCGCTTCATCGGGTGCCTCTTGGTCAAAACCGGACCTTCTGCCTCATCTTCCCGCAGAAACTGTCCGGCGGAACTAGTCCGGGCCCGTATCTTTCATCGAGCATCCCGGAAGGGAACTGTGACCCATTCCAGGTCGTTCTGATTGCCGGCCCCTTTTCTGAACCCAAAAGCCCCGAAAAAACCATAGGCAAATCCCATGGACGCCTCAGTGCAGGTGTTTGGATGGCAGAAAGGAACTCTGGGTTCACTATAACCGGAATGTGTTGCCTGTACAGTACATTTTCGCACCAAGGTACTACCCCGTTCCGGTCAGAGACTTCCCTTGCGCATAAATGCAGGAATGTCCAGATTCTCGCCCGGCTCCTCCTCGAAAGCCGCATGGGCCATCACCGGGATTTCCTCCTGAGCCCCCGTGTCGGCCACGGCAACCGCAACCGCCTCGTCCTCCTCAGGAACCTCCTCAATGGCCATCGCCGGCTCCGCTTCGGGCTCGCGGAAAGCGGTCACCAATTCCCGATTTGAAACCGCCACCAGCACGGGCGGCTCCGACACCGGAAGGCGAGGCGACGGCGCCACAATTTCGCCGTCCTCTTCCTCTTCGCTCGCGAAGCGCGGCGCCGGCGGACGCGACTCGATGCGCGGGGCTGCGGCGCCGGAGCGCATCGCGGTGACCAGCATCTGCTCGCGCCGCTCTGCCGATCCCTGCCGGAAGCCCGTGGCAATCACCGTGATCTTGATATCGTCCCCCATCGACTCATTCTGCACCGCGCCGAAGATGATGTTGGCATCTTCGTGGGCGGCGCACTGGATCAGCGTCGAGGCTTCGTTCACCTCGCTCAGCTTGAGCGAGCTGGACCCGGTGATGTTGATCAGGATGCCGCGCGCCCCGTCGATCGCTCCCGCCTCCAGCAGCGGCGAAGCCATGGCCGCCTGCGCCGCTTCAATGGCGCGATTGCTCCCGCTGCGCACCGCCGTGCCCATCACCGCGTAGCCCATGCCCGCCATCGTCGTCTTCACGTCGGCGAAGTCGCGATTGATGATGCCCGGGATGGTAATGATGTCGGAAATCCCCTGCACGCCCTGCCGCAGCACATCGTCGGCGATGCGGAAGGACTCGAAGAAGCCCGCGTCTTTAGCCACAGCCAGCAGTTTCTCGTTGGGAATCACGATCATCGTGTCGACGCTTTCCAGCAGCTCCTGCATCCCGCGCTCGGCCTGCGCCATGCGGCGCTTGCCTTCGAAGGCGAACGGCCGCGTGACCACCGCCACGGTGAGTGCGCCCATCTCGCTGGCCAGCGAGGCAATCACCGGAGCCGCGCCCGTGCCCGTCCCTCCGCCCAGCCCGGCGGTCACGAAGACCATGTCCGCGCCTTCCAGAGCTTCGATGATCTTCTCGGAATCTTCCAGCGCCGCGCGCCGCCCCACGTCCGGATTGGCGCCCGCGCCCAGGCCGCTCGTCAGCTTCACGCCCAGCTGCAGCTTCACCGGCGCCTGCGAGAGCTGCAGCGCCTGGCGGTCGGTGTTGGCGGCAATGAACTCCACGCCTTCCATGCTGGCCGCAATCATGCGGTTCACGGCGTTCCCGCCGCCTCCGCCCACGCCGATGACCTTAATCTTCGCGCCGCGCGGCAGTTCATCGTGGTACTGGATGCGGATTTCTTCAGGCTGGCTCTTCATCGGTTTCATCGGCTTTGACTCCTCAGCTAGACACTTCCGGCCAATATGGCGCGCAGCTTGGCGCGCAGTCCCTGGTTTTCCGCCGCACGGGTCACGCTGGTGCGGTGGGCATAGAGCAACGTTCCAATCAGAACTGAAAATTCCGGCGTGCACAGCTCCGCGGGCATGCGCGAGAGCGGCACCGGCGAAGCCAGGCGAGCGGGCACGCGCAGCAGGCTCTCCGCGGTCTCCAGCAAACCGGGCAGGCGAGAGCCGCCGCCGGTCAGCACGCACCCCGCGCCCAGAGCTTCCAGCACGCCGCCCTGGCGCAGATTGTCGCGCAGCATCTGGAAGAGTTCGCGTGCGCGCGGCTCGAGAATTTCGCTGATGAAGCGCTGCCGCACGATGTGCGGCTCATGCCCGGGCAGCCCGGTCACTTCGATTTCGTTGTTCTGCGGCACCGCGGTCACGGTGGCATGGCCGTAATTGCACTTCAGCCACTCGGCTTCCGGCGCCGTGGCGTGCAGGCCCACCGCCAGGTCGTTGGTAAAGTGGTCGCCGCCAATCGGCACCACCGACGTATGCGCCACCGAGCCTTCAAAGAAAACCACCAGCTCCGACGTTGACGCCCCAATATCCAGCAGGCAAACCCCCAGCTCGCGCTCGTCGGCCGAGAGCGTGGCTTCCGCAGCCGCCAGCGCTTCAAACACCGTCTCCGTGATCTCCAGGCCCGCCCGGTTGGCGCAGGTCACGATGCTCTGCTGCGCGCTCGCCGAGCTGGTGGCGATGTGCAGATTCACCTCCAGACGGCTGCCCACCATCCCCACCGGATCGTGAATCCCCGGCTGCTCGTCGAGGATGAACTGCTGCGGCAGCAGGTGCAGAACTTCGCGATCGGCGGGCAGCGCAATCGAGCGCGCGCGATCCACAGCGGCGCGGACGTCCTCACGAGTAATCTCCCGCATGCGCGTGCCCAGACTGATGCCGCCCCGGCTGTTCACCCCGCGAATGTGCGGCCCGCCCACGGCGGCAACGCATTTCTCGATGGTGGTCTGCGCCGAATCCTCAGCCATAATGGCGGCCCGATCCACGGCCGAAGCCGCTGGCGAAAGATCGGCGATCAGCCCCTTGCGCATCCCCGTGGATTCGACCACGCCGTGACCGCGATACCGCAGCGCGCCTTCATTCACTTCGGCAACCAGCACGCGCACCTTCGAGCTGCCGGCGTCCAGCACGGCGATCGTGTTGTCCGGCTGCTGGCTCAAGCCGCGGCCCTCCGTTTGCGATGCTTCTCCGCCTGCGACGCATGACTACGGCCGTGCGACACATGCCGCCGGGCGGCGACGTGCCGCGCCGGATGGTGCCCGGACGTCGCATGGTGTTCAGCCGCCGCATGATGTTCAGTCGCGGCCTTGTGAGCCGTCGCAGCCGGTGCGGGAGCCGCGGCCGGCGCGGCATCCGGCGTGCCCGCCATCTTCAGCACCACTTCCCGCTCGTAGCGGAGATCCACGGATGCCAGTTTCGGATACTGCTGCCGCCACTGCGCAATGTGCGCCTGATAGTTCCGCCAGCGCGCCAGAAAATCCTCCTGCCCGAAGTACAGCAGCAGGTCCGTTCCTCCCGAAGGCACGGTGGCCTTCACGTCTTCCGGATCGGTGAGATCGACCACACTCAGCTGAGCCGAAATATGTTCCCCGGTCGAGTCCAGATCCGAGATGAACTTCTGATACAGGTGCATGCGCAGGCTGCGCTGGGCCAGCGGATCGGCGGGATTGATCCCGTTGACCACCAGGAACGAGTAGTGCTTCGCCGCCAGGTCTTTCGGGCTCATATCGAGCAAAACGCCGTTCACATCGGCCAGCTCGATACGCCCGCGCACCTCGACAAACGCGATCGGCGTGCGCTCGATCACCGAGACCCGCAGCTGGTTAGGCAGGACCCGCATGACGGTCGCCCGTTCCACCCAGGGAATCTGCTCCAGCGCCGCGCGGCGTTTGGCCAGCGGCACCGAAAAAAGATTATGTCCGACATCGCCGCCGAACACCGACAGCAGGTCGGCCCGCGTCAGCTGGCTGTTGCCCATCGTCTGGATGGCCGCCGGCGATGCGATGCGGAAGCGCGGATCGTGCTCGAGAAAGCTGCGCGTGGCCAGAACCAGAGCCACGGCTCCCCCCACCGCAGCCAGCGTGACTCCGGCAAACGCCAACCTGCCCCAGCGGCTGCGCGCCCATACCGGCAGCAGTCCGCGCCGCACGGGAACCCGTCGCCGCGCGCGCAGGAAAGGCTCGCCGCCCTCGTCGTCCGGTTCGGCGACGGCGCGAGCGGAACGCGGCGGACGCGGCTCATGGTCCCGGCTGGCCGGCGAACGGACCTCGTCCGCCGGTGGATCGTCCAGGAAGGTCGCGCTTCCGCTATGTGCGTTGCTTTTAGGCACGCCTGAGCAAGGTCGTGAGAATCGCCGCTTTGACTATAGCGTGTGGAGCGCTGTGGATTCGCCGTCGAAATGCCCCAGGTATCAAATGAGGGAACAGTGCTTCACTCCAGCCGCGTCGTCGGTCGCCCCCGCCGCTTCGTCCACAGCGGAGCACCCCAGGTCCCGATCGCCAGCAACGCGCCAAACAGGAAGATCGCGTCGATGCTCTCCCGTCCCTGGTGCGTCCAGTACGCATCCGCGCTCAGATTCAGCCACAGCGCGAACTCGTCCAGCGTCAGCGCCGCGCCAATCCCGTATCCGATCGCGATCAGCCGGCTGGCAAAGAGCGATCCGGGCGACGACCCGGTCCCGATCTCCGCCATATCCGAATAGCCGACCAGCAGCAGCAGCAGAATCCCCCACACCAGGTGGTGGATGTGCCGCCCGCCCATCATCACCCATCCAAACGGCCCAATATGGTGGACGATCGAGTACACCAGCAGCCGCACCCCCAGGAACGTAATGAAGAAGCTCACCGACGCCAGAAACAGCCTCTGGTGCGGCCGGTCGGGAATGCGCTCGTGCAGAATCCGCCCGGCGCGCGTCCGATGCAGCAGAAAAAGGATCACCGCCGTGCATAGCGTGATAAAGCCCAGAAGAATCAGCGTCCCACTCCAGTGCATAAGCCTGCTTTCCTGTCCCCGTGCCCTCGGATGCGGCTGACTCCGGACTCCCCACCTATAATCACACTGGGGCTCTTTTCCCTCAGGGCCCGGGAACTCTCATTTGAGCGACGAAATTATTATCCGCGGCGCGCGGACACACAACCTGAAAAATATAGACTGCACCATCCCCCACGGGAAGCTCACCGTCGTCTCCGGCGTCTCGGGCTCGGGAAAGTCATCGCTCGCCTTCGACACCATCTATGCGGAAGGCCAGCGGCGCTATGTTGAGTCGCTCTCCGCCTATGCCCGGCAGTTTCTCGAGCGCATCGAGAAGCCCGACGTCGACCTCATCGACGGCCTCGCCCCCGCCATCGCCATCCGCCAGAAGAACTCCACCCGCAATCCCCGCTCCACCGTAGCCACAGCCACCGAAATCTACGACTACATGCGCCTGCTTTGGGCCCGCTGCGGCGTGGTCCACTGCACCGTCTGCAACGGCATCGTCAGGCGCGACACAGTGGATGAAATCGCCACGGCAGTGCTGGCCCTCGGCGAGAGCACCCGCCTTCACGCGCTGTTTCCCGTGCAGTCGCTCGCCACCACCCCAGCCCAGCCGAGCGTGTCCGCCGCGTCGGACACGAAGAAGCCCCCGCGTCGGACAAAGAAGACCTCGAAGGCCGCCGCGTCGGACACAGAGACACCCTCCAAAGCCGGTTTGTCCGACGCGCTCCGCGACCGCCTCGCCGACCTCCGCAAGCGCGGCTTCAACCGCCTCTATCAGAACGGAAATATCTACGAATTCTCCACGCCGGAGTCGCTGCTCGAAATCGACTTCCGCCTGCCGGTCTTCGTCCTGGTCGATCGCATCGCCGTCTCCGCCGAAAACCGCGCCCGCATCGTCGATGCCGCCGAGATCGGCTATCGCGAATCCGGAGAGATCTTCTTTGAGATCGTCCCCCGGGATGCGGACGCATCGGCCCCGCGGGAGCGCCTGCGTTTTTCTGGCGCCTTTGAGTGCAGGAACTGCCACCGCCCGTATCGAGAGCCGGAGCCGAGCCTCTTCTCCTTCAACAATCCCTATGGCGCCTGCCCGCGCTGCCAGGGATTCGGCAACACCATCGACTTCGACCTCGACCTCATCATCCCCGACAAGGGCAAGACCCTCGATGAAGGCGCCATCGATCCCTGGAACCGCCCCAAATACCGCTCGTATCTCACCGACCTCCGCCGCGCAGCAAAGCAAAACGGTATCCCCCTCGACGTTCCCTTCTGGGATCTGACCCTCGAGCAGCAGGCGTTCGTCCTGGAGGGCAAGGGATCGTTCCCCGGCGTCCACGGCTTCTTCGAGCTCCTCGAGCGCAAAAAGTACAAGCTCCACGTCCGCGTCATGCTCAGCAAATATCGCGGCTACGCTCTCTGCCCGGAGTGCAAAGGCCAGCGCCTGCGCGCCGAAGCGCGCGCGGTGCGCATCGGCGAAGACAACGACGCCGGCGGCGGCCGCAACATCTGTGAAGCCGCATCGCTCACCATAGGCGCCGCGGCCCGCTTCTTTGAGAGCCTCTCGCTCTCGCCCATGCAGGAAGAGATCGCCGGCAGCATCCTCGAAGAAATCCGCCAGCGCCTCACCTTCCTCGACGCCGTCGGCCTCGACTACCTCACCCTCGACCGCTTGGCCTCCACGCTCTCCGGCGGCGAATCGCAACGCATCCAGCTCGCGACCTCACTGGGCTCCCGGCTCGTGGGCGCTCTCTATGTCCTTGACGAGCCCTCCATCGGCCTGCATCCGCGCGACACCGCCCGGCTCATCCGCATTCTCGATGAGCTGCGCGACCTCGGCAACACCATCCTCGTCGTCGAGCACGATCCCGATGTGTTGCGCTCGGCGGATTACCTGCTCGACCTCGGTCCCGGCGCGGGCGAGTTCGGCGGAAAAGTCCTGGCCGCGGGCACCGTCGACGAAGTCTCGGCGAATCCCGCCTCCATCACCGGCAAATACCTCAGCGGCCAGCTCACCATTCCCGTTCCCACCCGCCGCCACACTCCCGGCTCGTCGAAGGAGTGGCTGCGGCTGAAGGGCGCGCGCGCCAACAACCTCAAAGGCATCGATGTCGATATCCCCCTGAACCTGCTGGTCGCCATCTCCGGCGTCTCAGGATCGGGCAAATCCACCCTTGTCCACGACGTGCTCTACCGCGCCGTCGCGCACCGTCTGGGACGCACCGAAGGCGGCGATCCCACCGGCGTCTACAGGGACATCAAAGGCGTCGAGCGGCTCAACGACATCGTTCTCGTCGATCAGACCCCCATCGGCCGCACGCCGCGTTCGAATCCTGTCACCTATATCAAGGCCTTCGACGCAGTCCGAGAGCTGTTTGCCGCTCAGCCGGAGGCGCAGCGGCGCGGCTACACCGCGGGCCACTTCTCCTTCAACGTCCCCGGCGGACGCTGCGATGTCTGCGAAGGCGACGGTACCGTCACCGTCGAGATGCAGTTCCTGGCCGACGTTGAGCTGCCCTGCGAAGAGTGCGGCGGCTCGCGCTACAAAGCCAGTACCCTCGAGATCCACTACAAGAACAAGTCCATCCACGACGTCCTGCAGATGACGGTGCGCGAAGCGCTGCGCTTCTTTGTCGGACATCCCAAAATCGTGGACAAGCTCGCGGTCCTTGAAGAGATCGGGCTCGGCTACGTGCGCCTCGGCCAGTCGGCGACAACGCTGTCCGGCGGCGAAGCGCAGCGCGTGAAACTGGCGGCTCACCTCGCCTCCACGCGTTCGTCCGACAGAACGTCGGACGGCAAACGCGGTGGCAGCCGCGTCCTTTACATCCTCGACGAGCCGACCACCGGCCTGCATTTCGACGATGTCGGCAAGCTGCTGGTAGCCTTCCGCAAGCTGATCGACAGCGGCGGCACGCTGGTGGTGATCGAGCACAACCTCGACGTGATCAAGTCCGCTGACTGGGTCATCGACCTCGGTCCGGAGGGCGGCGCAGCCGGCGGACAGGTCGTCGCCACCGGAACTCCCGAAGAAATTGCCTGCAGCGAGCTTTCGCATACCGGCCAGTGGCTCGCGCGCGTTCTCGCCGGACATACCGCGCCGGCGGCAGAAAAGGAAACGGAAGTATTTCAGTGAAGATCGGGATGCGCTTTGCTTCAGAGCACGACTTGACAGCCTGCGGCAAGAGGACTGTGACAGCTTGCGGCAAAAGGACGCGCACGGGCTGCGGCAAGATAACCGTGACAGCCTGCGGCAAATTGACCTGCGGCAAAAGGACCCGCTTTGAAAGGGCACGGCTTCAGCCGTGCCGTAACCGGCTCGGAATCGATCCGGCTTTAGCCGCCGAGGGACGATCTTTCTCGATTCGAGAGTTTTTTCGCAAGCGGTTGGGTCGTGCCGAAAGAAACCCCCAGGCCGGCGTCAACCCCTGCGCGAGCTCCCCGCAGCCCCGCCGGCCAGGTTCACCCCACAGCTTGGAAAAAACCTCCGTAGTTTTGAAAGGGCACAGCTTCAGCTGTGCCGTAAAGGCCGGAATGAACCCGGCTTTAGCCGCTGAGGGACGATCTTTCTCGATTCGAGAGTTTTTCCGCAAGCGGTTGGGGCGTGCCGAAACAACCCCCCAGGCTGGCGTCAGCCCCTGCGCGAGATCCCCGCAGCCCCGCCGGCCAGGTTCACCCCACAGCAAGAAGCAAAGTCCTTTCACGCTGCTGCAGCCAACAATTCCTTTTCCTCCTGCGACCCGAAGTACTGCACCGGGAGCCAATTTGAAACACCACGAATTCCGCATTCCGCTCTCATGCGCACGTTTTAGCCCCAGGCTCGCCGCAGCGGCAGTTCTGTGGTTTCTCCTGGCAGGCGGCGCTCTGCGCGCACAGCAGGCCCCGCTCCCGCCGGGAACCAGCAGCCCCGATCAGCAGTCGGCCCAGCAGCCCCCGAATCCCCTGGCCAGCGCCGAGACTGCCATCGAGGCGAAGAACTACACCCTGGCGACCAATCGCCTCGACGTCTACCTCTCCGTCCATCCCGGCGATGCGCGCGCCCTCTTCGATCGCGGCTATGTCGACGACGCGCAGGGCCACGCCGACGCCGCGGAAGGCTGGTACCGCAAGGCGATCGCCGCCGATCCGAAGCAGTTCGAAGCGCACCTGGCGCTCGGTCTCATCCTCGCCTCCAAGGGCGATCCGGCCGCGAAAGAGCAGTTGCAGGCCGCCACCCAGCTGGAGCCAAATCCCCCCAACCCCGGAGCCAAAGCCCAGGCGGATCGCGCCCTCGCCCAGCTGCTGCTCCATTCCGATCCGGAAGCAGCGCGGGATGCGCTGGTCGCGGCGCTGAAGATCAGTCCGGAAACGCCCGATGACGCGCTGCTCACTGCCCAGATCGCCGAAGCGGCGGGCAACGACGATGTCGCCGAAGAGGCCTGGCGCCGGGTTCTCCAGTCGCAGCCGGATTCGCCGCAAGCCGCGGCCGGTCTGGCCCACGCCCTCATCGACGAAAAGCGCTATGCCGACGCGCAGCCGGTCGTCGAAACAGCGCTCCAGCACGACCCGAACAATCCCGCGCTCAACGCCCAGTTGGCGGCGATTCTGAACGCCCAGGGGAAACAGGCCCAGGCTCTGACCGTGCTCGAGAAACTCCACGGCCTCGAGCCCCAAAACCGCGCCGTGACCCAGATGCTCGCCGATGCGGAAGCCCAGGCCGGCAACCTCGACATGGCCGGCGCCGATTACGCGGAGTTGCTCGCCGCCACGCCCAACGATCCCGATCTGCTCGACTCTCAGGGACAGGTGCTGATTCGCCAGAAGCAGTATGCCCAGGCCGTCGCCGCCTTCCGCAAAGCGGCTGCTGTCCGGCCCGGCGACGTCGATGCCTGGTCGGGTATCGCCTTTGCTGCCTCGGAGCTTCATCAGTACCAGGAGGAGCTGGCCGCCCTTTCCACCCGATCAAAATATGCGCCTGACAACCCCAGCACCTTGTTTCTTTGGGCAACTGCGTACGATAATCTCCATCAAAGCAAAACAGCGGCCGAGTATTACCATCGCTTCCTCGCCGCTGCCCAGGGAAAATTCCCGGATCAGGAGTGGCAGGCAAAGCACCGGCTTGTCGCTCTTCACCAGTGAGCGGTGCTCTCAACCGCGAGTCACGTAATATCCGTGATGGTTGTGCAGGGCTCAGGGTTCTGGGTCGCCGGTCCCAGCGGAGCGTCGACCGTAGGATGAGCCAGTTGGCGTAATCGCGGAGTTTGCGTGAATGATCGCTACGCAACTCCCCAGAGGTGCGCCATGCGGTTTGCCGCTGTTCTCGCTGCTATCCTCCTTCCCGCCTCCCTCGCCTGGGCGCACGGCCTCAACGATCGCCCGCCCGATGCCCACGAGCTGGCCGATCTCCAGGCCAGGGCAGCCACAGCCTCTCCCAATGAGCAGCCCTATCTCTATGCCGAACTGGTGCACTCCATGACCGCGATCGCCACCGCGCAGCTTCAGGCCGGCAACGACCAGCAGGCCTCCGTGTCGATCCGCCAGGCGCAGGGCTACGCCGGCAAGATCCACATGAACCTCCTGCGCGACGCGAAGAAGCTGAAGAACGCCGAGATCCTCATCCGCCATACCGCCTTTCGGCTCAGGGAGCTGATGACCGGCGCTTCCCTCCGTGACCGGCCTACGCTGCAGGCGACCATCCAGCAGTTGAATCAGGTGCAGCTGGAGATGATGAACCAGGTCTTCCGCCGCTGAACCTCACCGAAAAAAATGGCGAGATTCCCGCTGTCCGGCGAAAGACGTGAAACCGGCGCACCGCAATCGCAGCAAAACAGCCGGATTTCCCTGCGCGATCCACACGCTTTCAACAGAGCCAACGGCCCCCCCATCCAGCATTCATCGGGCGATAACAGATCGCGGTGCATGCGTGAACCAATCTGCTCGACATGTTCGCCTGCTTTTCTCCATTTACAGGGTGGGTCGTCCTTCGTACTCTGGCGTGGCGTTTCGAAAGGAACGTTACTTTTCGCCTTTTGCTGACAACTGAATCGGAGCGGTAACTCAAGCGCCTCACGCGCAGTTCCACAGCCCGTCCTTCTTCCGGGGAACACACCGGAAACATCGCGGGCCGGGAGCATGCAGCGGGCCAGCACGTGCCGTTCCACCGCAACCCCGCGTCCTGGCGGATGCACGGCTTGTCGCGCCGTTTTCAACGGTGCGTGGGTGCCGCGATCCAGCCGGGGCGCCCGGGTGCGGGCCAATGGAACCCACGGGCGGGTGCACACGCTGGTCGTGTGCGCCGCCGCAGCGCTCCCGCTTCGCGCGGGATTCGTCAGGGAGAAAAATGAGACCCAAAAAGACCATCCTTTGCGTTGACGACAACGAGCAGACCCTCTCCGTTCGCAAATTCCTTCTGGAAACCCGCGGCTATCGCGTTGTGATTGCCACCAACGCCGCCGAAGCTCTGGAGTCCTTTCGCAAAGGAGGCATCGACCTCGTCCTCGGCGACCTCGTCATGCCCCAGATGGATGGCAACGAGATGGTTCGGCGCATGAAGGACATCACCCCCGAAATCCCCATGATCCTCATCAGCGGCAGCGTCAAAGCCTTCGAGCGCGCCAATCGCGCCGATGCCTTCCTGCCCAAGGGCGCTTCCACCCCCGTCGAAATGCTGGAGCGCATCCGCGTCATGATCGCCCGCAAGCGCGGTCCCAAAAAGACCCTGCGCCCCGCCTTTGCGCAGGAGCATCCCGACTTCGACCCCATCCTCGTCGCCTCCTAGGCATAGCGCGTCATGCGGATTGCTGTTGATCTCCTTTGAAGGGGCACGGCTTCACAGCTCGCGAAACAAGTCACTGCCGCACAGCCTTCCAAAATGAGATCGGGCCCGGGTGCCCCACATCTGCCCGGTTTTGGCAGATGTGGGACTCGCGCAAGGCGACCCTTCGTATCAGCGCACGGCCTCACATCTTGCGGAATAGCGATTCGCTTTGAAAGGGCATGACTTTCAGCCATGTCGTAACGGCGCAAAGGTGTCTGCCTGAAAACTCGTCGCGCACCACAAACCCGGTGCCCCCCGGCCAGGTTCACCCCATAGCAAGAAGCAAACTCCCCCTCACCCCGAATCGTCCAACGAATTGTTTCCCTGCTTCGGCCCGCAGTACTCCACGTAAAACCGATTTGGAACGCCAAGCCCTTCCCCCGGCCTCGTTCTCACGCACACTCTTTAGGCCCTGAGGGAATGGTGAGCAGGCGCTGGTACCGTCCGACCGATCGGATCAATGACGCGATTTGTAGCACACGACTCCTCCCCGTCACCGCACCGGAACCGGCCCGCGCCCTCCGTCCATTTACAATCATCGAGTGGATTCGATGATTCGCGCCGAGAACCTCGGCAAAGTCTACCGTTCCGGCAGGCTCGAAGTTCCGGCGCTGCGCGATGCGACCTTCGACGTCGCTGCCGGCGAATTTGTCAGCATTGTCGGCCCTTCCGGCAGCGGCAAGTCGACGCTCTTCTATCTGCTCGGCGGCCTCACCCGCGCCACCTCCGGCCGCGTCTTCATCGGCGGCATCGATTTCGCCGCTCTCAACGACGGCGAGCGCACCAAGATGCGCCGCGCCCGCATCGGCTTCATCTTCCAGAAATTCAACCTCCTCCCCACCCTCACCGCCCGCGCCAATATCGAGATCGCCTCCGAAATCGCCGGTCGCGGCGCCCTGGACGCCGCCCACTTCGCGAAGATCACCCAGATGCTCAGCATCGACGGCCGCCTCGACCATCGCCCCTCCGAGCTTTCCGGCGGCGAGCAGCAGCGCGTCGCCATTGCCCGCGCCCTCATCACCCGCCCCTCCATCGTCCTCGCCGACGAGCCCACCGGCAACCTCGACACCGAGAACTCCGACGCCGTGCTGGAAATGCTCCGCCGCTCCAACCAGGAGTTCGGCCAAACGGTGCTCATGATCACCCACAATCCCGAAGCGGCCACCATCGGCGACCGCATCATCCACATGCGCGACGGCAAGATTCGCGGCATCGAAACCGGCCAAAAGCACGTCGGCCAGCACACCTGGTGAGCTGAACCGTTTTAGTCCTAACTGGCGTCATCCATTCGGGTTGGCGGCGCAGGCGATTAATTTCCTCGTACCGGTCAAATTTCGTCACTGCGCGTCCAATCGAGTTAGAATTATGCAGGGCCAGTACGGCCATTTCCTGACAAAATGGGCACCTCACTTAACCCGCACGTCGAAGGCGCCGAGGGCGCGAAAGCCACCGTCAACGGAACCAATGGATCCAACGGCTCCTCATCGGGCATTCAGGATCTACTGACCGAAAAGGCCAACGAAGCGACGCGCGGGCTCGATACGCGCTCTGCCCTCGAGGTCGCCCGCATCATCAACCAGGAAGACCAGAAGGTCGCCGCCGCCGTCAAAAAGGCCCTGCCCGAGATCGCCCAGGTCATCGACATGGTCGCCCACGCCCTCCGCCAGGGCGGACGCCTCATCTACGTCGGCGCCGGCTCCAGCGGACGCCTGGCCGCCCTCGATGCCTGCGAAATTCCCGCCTACTTCTCCACCAGCCCCCAGACCGTGCAGTACATCATGGCCGGCGGGCCCAAGGCCCTGGCCTCGCCCGTCGAAGTCAACGAGGACTCCGAAGAGTTGGGCAAGCGCGACATCGCGCGCCGCCGCCCCAGCCGCAAAGACGTGGTCATCGGCCTCTCCGCCAGCGGCCGCACCCCCTATGTGGTTTCCGCGGTCGCCTATGCGCGCACCCTGGGCGCGAAGACCGCCGGCATTACCTGCAATCCCAACACGCCCCTGGCCGGCGCCGTCGATACCGTGATCATCTCTGAGGTGGGACCGGAAGTCATCTCCGGCTCCACCCGCATGAAGGCCGCCACCGCCCAGAAGATGATCACCAACATGATCACCACCGGCGCCATGACCCGGCTGGGCTATGTGTACGAGAACCTGATGGTCAACGTGCACATGCACAACTCCAAGCTCATCGAGCGCGGCATTGGCATCCTCATGCACGCCTGCGATGTCGATCGCGAGAAAGCCGTCGATGTCATCAAGTCGGCGGGACGCAGCGTTCCGGTCGCCCTGGTGATGCTGAAAGCCGGCGTCGACAAGCCGGAAGCCGTCCGCCGCCTCGAGCGCGCCGAAGGCAACGTCCGCCGCGCCATCGAAGATACAGTCATGGATGTCTAAGGAGCCGGGAGCCGAGAGCTGGGGGCTTTTAGCGTCTGCGCGAGAACTCGTCGCCCACCACAAACGCCGGTGCCCGGCGGCCAGGTTCACCCCACAGCAAGAAGCAAACTCCCCTCATCCCAGATCGTCCAACGAATTGTTTCCCTAATTCGGCCCGCGGTACTGCGCGTAGAACCGATTTGGAACGTCAAGCGTTTCCTGCGACCGTCTTCTCACGCACGCTCTTTTAGCCGGTAGCCTGCAGCTCTTCTCCGAATTCGCAGCCGATCCTGGTCCCAGGTTTCCGTCCCCAGTCCCCAGTCCCAGTCCCCAGTCCCCGGGGCAAGCTCCGCCTTTGTATCAGTGCACGATCCCGGGTGCCCCATCCTTGTCGCCCGCGCCTTTCGAGCGACAGGGGGGGGCAGCGCAAATCTCAATCAGTCGTCCCTGTATCAGGGCATGACCTCCCAGCGTGCGAAAAAACTCCGCCGCTTTGAAAGGGCACGGCCGCTTGCCCCGTCTGCCTGCGCCGTTGTCCAATACATTCCGAAATGCCAACATTGCGTCAAGCCCGACCGCCCTGCCCTGAGGCGAGAAAGCCTTGGCCCCCTTACACTGGCCTGTCCTGCGCCTTCCTGCCTGCGCGTACGATGGACGTACTTTCCTGATGAAGCGAATGGAGCGATGAAACGAATGATCCGGATTTCGGCAAAGAGGAGAGTTGTGGAGATCGCCGCCCTCGTGCTGTCGGCTCTGCTGCTTACCGCCGTTCCTGCGCTGGCGCAGGGATTCAGCATTGAGCAGGCGATGAACTATCCCTACCCTTACGGACTAACAGCGGCGCCGCATGGCGAACGGATCGCCTGGGTATTCAATCTGCGCGGCGCAGCCAACGTCTGGGTGGCGACCGGGCCCGATTTCGCGGCCCATCCGGTCACCCATTACACGGGCGACGAAGGAATGCCGATTTCCAGCCTGCGCCTGACTCCGGACGGCAACACGGTTGTCTACGCGCGCGGCAGCGAGACGAACGGTGAGGGCGAGGTGGCCGACCCCACCAGCAACGTGCATCAGCCGGAGCAGCAGGTGTGGGCCGCAGAGGTAGCCGGCGGACAGCCGCGCTTGCTGGGCACCATGAATTGCAGCTTCGAGGGCTGCGAAGATATCCGGATTTCACCCGACGGCCGTTACGCGCTTTGGAGTGGCCCGCGCGAGCTCTGGATTGCACCCGTCTCGGGGGCGCAGCCGGCCCGCAAGCTCGCCTACATCCGCGGAAGGAATGCCGAAGAACAATGGTCTCCGGACAGCACGCGAATTGCCTTTGTCAGCGACCGCGGCACGCATGCCCTGATCGGAATCTACACGCTGGGCAGCGACACGGTGCGCTATGCCGATCCCGGTGTCTATCACGACATGTTGCCCCATTGGTCTCCCGATGGCTCAAAGTTGGCCTTCGTGCGCTTGATCGGCGCGGGCGCAGGGTTCCTTTCCGGCCGGACACAGCCGTGGGGGATCTGGGTGTGGAACGCGGCCAACGGCCAGGCGAAGATGATCTGGCAGAGCACCAATGACGCCAACGGCTCGTATCCGGACGAGAGCGACTGGGAAGAGAATGTTTTCCAGTTCGCCGCCGGCAATCGTATCGTCTTCGCGTCCCAGGAGGATGGCTGGGCGCATCTCTACTCCATTTCCGCCGATGGCGGCGCGCCGCTCCTGCTCACGCCGGGAGACTATTCGTTTCAGGGAGTCGCGCTCACTCCCGACGGGAAAGATCTCCTGATCTCCTCCAATGAAAAAGATGTCGATCGGCGGCACATCTGGCGCGTCAGCGTCGATCATCCTGGACCGGAGCCGGTCACCAGCGGCGAATCCATCGAGTGGGCGCCGGTTGTCACCGGTGACGGTCGTTACGTCCTCTGCCTCGGCTCGACGGCCACAAAACCGGCGATGCCCTATCGCATCACGCATCAGGGCCTCGCCGAGATCGCTGCTTCTGCGATGCCCCCGGATTATCCCTCGGCGCAATTCGTGGTTCCGAAGGATGTGGTTTTCAAAAGCGCGGACGGCCTCGAGATTCACGGTCAGCTTTTCGTGCCCCGTGGCGAAAAGTCATCCATGCCGGCTCTGGTGTTCATGCATGGCGGCCCCTACCGGCAGATGGTGCTCGGCTTTCATCCCATGGACGCCTACAACTACATGTACGCCGCCAACGAATATCTGGCCAGCCGAGGCTACGTGGTTTTGTCGGTGAATTATCGGCTGGGCCTCATGTACGGTCGCGCCTTCCGCGAGCCGGCGCACGCCGGGCCGTTGGGCGCTTCCGAATACCAGGACATCGTTGCCGCCGCAAGGTACCTCCAGGGGCTGCCCGATGTGAACGCCCAAAGGATCGGATTGTGGGGCGGATCCTACGGCGGATATTTGACCGCCATGGGTTTGGCGCGTAATTCCGATATTTTCAAGGCCGGAGTGGATTACGCCGGAGTCCATGACTGGACCGCATTTTTCGATAAGCATGCAGGAGCCGGCGCGTCGCAGAAAATGCGCGACATCGCCTGGCAATCCTCCCCGGAGGCTTCGGTAGACAAGTGGACTTCGCCGGTTTTGTTGATCCAGGCCGACGACGATCGCGATGTCCCCTTTGCGCAAACGGTGAATCTGGTGCCTCTGCTGCGGGCGCATCGCGTGCCCTACCAGCTGATCGTTTTCCCCGACGAAGTGCACGACTCGCTGCTCTGGCGGACGTGGGTCAGGACATTCCAGGCGACGGGAGATTTCTTCGATCGCACCCTCGTCCAGGGCGAAACAATTCAGACCGTACCGCCGGAAAATTGAAGCGCAAGACGAAGCGATCGCCGTAACCTGTAACCTGTAACCTGTAACCCCGTCTTTCCACCCATCTGTGGAAATCTCGTCAAGTCCCTTCGGTACCGTGACCTCCGCGTCCCGCCTGAATCCACGCGACTTATAACTCGCCTAACTTGGCAGTAAATCCGCCCCGTTTTGGTATTCTGATAATAGAGGGCAAAAAAGAAAAAAAAGGCCGCGCAAGCGGCCTTTTCCTTTGCCCACCGCCAATCCCGGCACGAATCCGGGTGCCCCATATCTGCCGCCTTTGGCAGATGTGGGAAGCCGAAACCGTCAATCTCGGTAACTGGGGACTAACAACTGGGGACCGGGAACTCACCAACACCCCGGGTGCCCCATCCTTGTCGCGCTTTTTGCGACAGGGTGGGAAGCCGACAACCTCAATCCCGGCAACCTGAGCCCTGTGCTCTGAGCCCTGTGCTCTGAGCTCTGTGCTCTTTCTTCAGGAGGATCCAATGCCCGAACCAGCAACCGAACCCACCAACGCTCCCACGCCGGAAGAAAAGCCCCGCTGCCGCGCTATCACCACCAGCGGTCATCGTTGCAAAAGCAACGCGATGCACAAAAGCCACCTCTGCTACCCGCATAGCGTTCACCGCAACCCCGTCCTCCCCGACCCCACCCACGTCGCCATCCCCGTCCTCGAAGACCACGCCTCCGTTCAGCTCGTCCTCAGCCAGATCACCCACGGCCTTTTGTCGAACAAGCTCGACCCCGAGCGAGCCCGCGCCCTCATCTACGCCTGCCAGGTCGCCGCCGCCACCATGCCCC
>JBAUOP010000023.1:0-119708 GCA_049579805.1 Acidobacteriaceae bacterium | reverse complement strand
CCCTCAACATCATGTCGCTCATGGGCACCATCATGATGACCGGCATCGTTGTCTCCAACAGCATCCTCATCGTGGACTTCTCCAACATCCTGCGCGGACAGGGCCTGTCCCTGCTGGAAGCCACGGTAGAAGCCTCCAAAATGCGCCTCCGTCCCATTCTCATGACCACCATGGCCACTCTCCTCGGCATGATCCCCATGGCCCTCGGGACCGAAGCCGGCGCCGAGCAATATGCGCCCCTGGCCCGCGCCATCATCGGCGGCCTCGGCGTCTCCGTCATCCTCACCATGTTCCTCGTCCCTCCCATCTACCTCGTCATCCACAGATGGCAGGAAGAGCGAGCCAACGGACGCCTGGGAGCCGAAGCATGAAAAGGGAGCTGAAACAGCAGAATGCCTTCATCCCAATTGACTGCTTACCACCGAATCGCCACCGCCCACCCGTCCCGCGCCAGCGGGACTACGGAGAAAGCCACGGGCTTCAGCCCGTGGATCAGGCCGAAAAAGGAGACGGCTTAAGCCACGGGCATTTCGAAGATATCCGGCATCAGCCTCGCCGTAGACAGTCGCCATGCACCTGGGCTTTATCCCTCGAACGAACTTTCAGTGCTCGCGCTATGAAGACCTTTCTCACCCTCACGCTCTTCTCCGGCGGCCTTCTGTCTGCGCAGACAGCCCTGCCGCCTGCGCCGAAGCCGCGGCTGATCGCGCATCTGCAGCAGCCCCAAACCATGCCGTCATCCGCGCCTCCGTCTACCGCTCCCGCCAATCCCAACCAGCCCTCCCTCACCCGCGCGCAGGCCGAGCAGATGGCCATCCGCAACAATCCCCGCATCAGCGTCGGCAAGCTAGAGGCCCTCGCCGAGCACCAGGTCTATCGCGAAGCCAGGTCCGCCGAGCTCCCCACCTCCACCGCCGCCATCACCGCCATGGACGGCGAAGAGGCCAGCCGCATCGGCGCCGGCGGTCTCACCTCCTCGCGCATTCTCGAGCACGCCGGTGCCGGAGCCAACTTCACCCAGCTCCTCTACGACTTCGGCCACACCCACAACCTGGTCCTCTCCCGCAAGCTCTCCGAGAAGGCCTCCAACGCCAATGCCCAGGCTACGGTGGAAGAAATCATCCTTGCCACCGATCAGGCTTTCTACGACGCCCTCACCGCCCAGGCCGAGCTGAACGTCGCCCAACAGACCGTCTCGACCCGCCAGACCACCGACAACCAGGTCGGGCAGATGACGAAAAACAAGCTCAAGTCCACCCTCGATCTCAGCTTCGCCGACGTCGATCTCTCCCAGGCGAAGCTCCTCCAGCTCGACGCGCAGAACAATGACGAGACGGCCATGGCCGCCCTCGATGCCGTCCTCGGCCTCGACCACGAGGTCCGCTACACGCTCGTTGAGGAGACAGTCTCGCCCCAGCCCCCGCCGCCTTCGGCCGACCCGCTCGTTCGCGAAGCGCTCCTCCAGCGCCCCGACCTCCAGGCCCTCACCCTCGACACGCAGTCCGCGCAGAAATTCGCGCGTTCCCAGTGGGATCAGCTCCTGCCCTCCATCTCCGCGGCCGGAACCGCCGGCACCATCCCCGTCCATCCCGGCACCTACTACACCACCAACTGGTGGGGCGGCATCGGCGGCAATATCGACATCCCCATCTTCAACGGATTTCTCTACACTGCGCAGGCAAGGGAAGCGCGCTATCGCGCTCAGGCTGCTTCTGAGAACAGCCGCGATCTCCGCGACCGCATCGTGCGCGACGTTCGCACCGCCTGGCTTCAGGCCAATATGAGCTGGCAGCGCATGGCCGTCACCGCCCAGCTCGTCCAGGAGGCCGACCTCGCCATGAAGCTCGCGCAGACCCGCTACACCCTCGGCCTCAGCTCCATCGTCGAGCTCAGCCAGGCCCAGCTTCAGCAAACCAGCGCCCAGATTCAGGACACCAGCGCCCGCTACCAGTACCGCCTCGCCCTCTCCACCCTGAACTACGAAACCGGCACAATGCCGTAAAACAGGCAATAGGCAACAGGCAACAGGCAATAGAAAACGGCAGGTTTGCTCCTGCCGTTCGCTTTCTAACCCCTCTAAGCTCTAAACCCTGCTCCTACGGAGCGCCACTGCCCACCGACCGGCTTTCGGTCCGGTAATTGGAAGACCCCGCCGACGCCTGCCCCGGATACTGCGCGCTTACCCGCATCTCCACGATGTTGCCCTGCATCTCCGGCGTCGCGCTCACTACATCCGTGTCCGTGCGGATCACCGTCAGATACGGGCTGTTCTGCGATGCCACATACACCTTCCCGATCGGGTAGTTATAGACCGACGCAATGGTATGCGGATTAGTCGTCAGCGCGATCGTCTTTTCCACGGTGTAATTGGTGAGATTCACGACGGTCACGCTGCCCGGCGTCACAGGCGTCGTCGTCAGATCTCCCTGGTTCGCCACATACACCCGGCTGCCGTCCTGCAAAATCGTGACTTCCACAGGATGCAGTCCCACCGCCACCGTCGCCAGCACCGTCCCGAACGTTGTGCTGTCGTTTCCATACGGATCCAGGCTGACATCGATAATGCTGATCGTACCGGCGTCATAATTGGCCGTCACCAGCACCTGACCGGTCCGGTAGTAATCCGCATACACGGGCCCCGCCCCCACCGCGATCGACGGATGCGCAGCATCAATCGCATTCAGCTGCGAATTGATCACCGTCACCGTTCCGCTTCCGCGGTTCATGATGAACGTGCGCTGTGCATCCGGTGTCATAAACCCGTACACCGGGCAAATCCCCAGCGGCAGCGTCGCCGAGATCGTGTTCGTCGTCGTCTCAATCGCGTCCGCTTCGCCGTCCACCGTCACATTCCCCGGAGTCGCGCAGTCTCCCCACGCCGGCTGCGTGCCGCCCGATGAATTCCCCTGGCTGATCGCGTAAACCCGTTCCGCCGTGCTGAAGCCGGTCAGATTGATCAGAGACGGCGCCACCGGGATCTCCTGTTCCAGCGCCTCCGGCGAACCCTTCATCTGCGCGACAAAGTTATTGCACGTCGTGCCTCCGTTCGGGCAAACGCACGTCAGCCCTCCCGGACAAATCTCCGTCACATATAAATTCCCGTTCGCCAGCAGGGCGTTCGTCGGCACCCAGTTCCAAGACGTCGGCAGCAGTGTGCTGGTCTGAATGGACTTCGTCACCAGCGCACCCGTCGTCGCCGTGGCATTTGTCAGCGTGCCGTCGCAGTTCGGCGAGTACACGCTCGAGCCACCGGTATCCAGAGCGAACGTCAGCGGTCCATTTCCGCCGTTCGCCTCGTTCGAGATGGAATCCCCGGAAAAATTCACCAGGCTGAAGATGCCGGGCGTCCCGTAGGTCCCGCCCGCGCACGGTCCCGTCGTGCTCGGCAGCAGCGGCGAATATCCCGGCTGAGAAACCACCACCACATTCGCGTCGGGCAGCGCCGCCGGCCCCGTCGGATTGATCGGTGTCACCACCGGCCGATATTGATTGCCGCAGCCCGCCAGCCCCAGTGCGACCAGCCCCAGGACCCCGATGGTTCCACTGCGATGACGACGAAAACAGCTGCCGGCTCCCTGCAGGATCCGGTCCGGATACTGGCTCCATCCGCCCTGCAGGCGATGCAGCCATGCCATGCTCCACACTCGCAAGTACCTGACTCCTCAGTCCATCCGCGGTTGCGTTACGGATTCAGTTGATTCTTGGTAGAAAGATGATTGTACTGTACCCGCATCGCCCTGTGCGGACCGCTGTGCAGTCGCCGCTCCCGCCATGTCAACCCCGACTACCGGCCATCAACCCGCTCGCCGCTTCGCGCTGCCCTGGCAGTCGAAAGCCGTGCTCCTCGCTTTCGTTCCCGTCACCGGAAGCTGGGTCTTCCTCCGCCTCGCCGTCGCGTGGCCCTCGCCTCTTTTCTGGCAAACCACGCTCATCAGCGTCGCTTTCACCCTCTTCGTCCTGGTTCTCCGCGCTGCCACGCCCGGAGCCGCCATCACCGGCGGCATCTTTGCCGCTGCCCTGTATCTCGCTACGCCCGATATCCGCACCGCCCTCTGGCCCCTGCTCGCGCTCCTGTTGCTCACCTTCGCTGCTACCCGTTTCGGCCGCAGCCGCAAAGAAGCTCTCGGCCTGGCCGAAGGCCACCGCGGCCGTACCGCCTCCCAGGTGGCTGCCAATCTCGGCGTCGCCGCCATCAGCGGAATCCCCGAAGTCGCCTCTCATCTCTTTTTCGTCGCGCCCGAGGACATCGGCCGTCTCGCCCTCGCCGCCATGCTCGCCGCCATGGCCGAAGCCACCGCCGACACCGTCTCCTCCGAACTCGGCCAGGTTCTCGGCGGTCAACCCCGTCTCATCACCACATTCCACCGCGTCGCGCCTGGCACCGATGGCGGCATCACCGTCATCGGCACGCTCCTGGGATGCCTCGCCGCCGTAATCGTCATCCTCATCGGCGCAGCCGTGTTCGCGCTCCCCACCACCGACGCCCTCATCGCCCTTGCTGCCGCCATCGCCGGCCTCTTCTTCGACAGCTTCCTCGGCGCCGGCCCCGAACGCTCTGGCTGGCTCAACAACGACGCCGTCAACACCCTCTCGACGCTCGCCGCCGCAATGCTGACCGCAGCCGCCATCCGCTTCTTGTAGCGCCTGTTGCCTATTGCCTGCTTTCCACCTCGGCGCCGCCCCCGAGCGCGCCGGCTGGCTCAACAACGACGCCGTCAACGCCCTCTCGACATTAGCCGCCGCGCTGATAGCCGCTACCGCCATCCGCTTCATGTAGCGTCTATTGCCTGTTGCCTGTTGCCTGTTGCCTATTGCCTGCTTTCCATCCTCTGCTGCAGCTGCTCCAAACTCGCCCCCTTCGTCTCCGGATACACCATCAGCACCACCACAAACTGCAGCGCCATCATTGCCGAAAAAAACATAAACGGCGCCGCCGTCGAATGCCGTGCCACCCAGGGAAACAATCCCGAGATCACCGCATTCATCACCCAGTGCGACGAGCTCCCCAAACTCTGTCCCTTCGACCGCACCCGCGTCGGGAACACCTCGCTGATGTACACCCAGATCACCGCTCCCTGCGAAATCGAGAAGAAGAAGATGAACCCGACCAGCAGCCACACCAGATCGCTCTGGTGGCTGTGCGCGCTGAAGATCGCCGCCACCCCCGCCAGGCACACTGCGGTCCCCACGGACCCGATCAGCAGCAGCGACTTCCGCCCCAGCTTGTCGATCACCGACATCGCGAGGATCGTCGCCACAAAATTCATCGCCCCCAGGATCACCGCCTGCTTGTCGCCCGAAATCGCGCTGAATCCCCCAAATGCAAATATCTCGTTCGCGTAATACAGAATCGCGTTGATCCCCGACAGCTGGTTGAACATCCCAATCGTCACCGCCAGAAAAATCGGCAGCCGATACTTCCTCTGGAACAGCGGCTCCGTCCGCCCTGCCTGCTCCAGGTGGATCGACGCGACAATCTCCTTCAGTTCCGCATCCGTGTCCGGCGTCCCGATCAGCTCCAGCACCCGCCGCGCTTCCTCAATCCGCTTCTGCGTCACCAGCCACCGCGAGCTCATCGGAATCCCGAAGAGCAGCAGCGCAAACGCCGCCGCCGGCAGCGTCGCCACGCCAAACTGCCACCGCCACGCCGTCGCTCCGCCGATCAGGCTCGCCACCCCATAATTCGACGCGTACGCCAGCAAAATCCCCGCCACAATATTGATCTGGAACAGCCCCACCAGCCGTCCCCGCAGCCGCGCCGGCGCCAGCTCCGCCAGATACACCGGCCCCAGCACCGACGACCCGCCGATCCCCAGCCCGCCAATCAGCCGAAATCCCAGCAGGGAAGGCCAGTTCCAGGCCAGCGCGCATCCCGCCGACGACAGCACGTACAGCAGCGCCATAATCCGCAGCGCCTCGCGCCCGCCGATCTTCTGCCCCAGCGGACCCGCCCCGATCGCGCCCATCACCGTGCCCCACAGCGCAATCGACACGGTTAACCCCAGCGCCCCAGCGCTCAGGTGAAAAACCTCGGTCAGCTGATGCGTCGTCCCCGAAATAACCGCCGTGTCGAACCCGAACAGCAGTCCGCCCAGCGCCCCCACCAGCGTGCTTCGCACCAAAATCGCATTCAGTCGCATAGGAATTGGAAAGGATACCATTCCTGTTCCGCCCCATGTGTTGCCGTAGTGGAATCAGGGTGCCCCACGTCTGCCCGCCGTTGGCAGACATGGGAGAAGTGGCGCCTTTGCCATGCCTGTTCCGCCCTCTGTGCCCTCTGTGTCCTCTGTGGTGAAAGCTCGATCTCCATCTGCCGCCGTCGTCCACCCCAAAAGCACAAACCGCTCCCCATTTGCTATCGTCATTCCCATCCGGCGCCGCACCTTGCCGGCTTCGCCCCGGAGTGCATCCATGAGCGCTTTCCTGCAGGATCTCCGCTACGCCGCCCGCATGCTGGCCAGGTCGCCGGCCTTCGCCGCCATCGCCATCCTCACCATGGCCCTCGGCATCGCCGCCAACACCACTCTGTTCTCCGTGGTCAACGGCGTCCTGCTCAATCCGCTCGCCTACCCGCACTCCGGCCAGTTGGTCGCCATCAACGAGCGCAACGAAGGCATGCCCCAGGCCCCCATCACCTACCTCAACTTCCTCGACTGGCAGCGCGACACCCACACCTTCTCCTCCATGGCCATGTACCGCCACGAGGACTACAACCTCACCGGCCAGCAGGGCCCCGCCCAGCGCGTCAACGGCTTCATGATCTCCGCCCAGTTCCTCACCACCCTCGGCCTGCATCCCGCCTTCGGCCGCGACTTTAACCCCGCCGACGACCACCTCGGCGCCGCCCCCGTCGCCCTTCTCAGCAGCGGCTTCTGGCATCGCCGCTTCGGTGGATCCCTCTCCGTCCTCGGCAAGCCCATCACCCTCAACGGCGCCGACTACACCGTCGTCGGCATCCTGCCGCCCGGCTTCCGCTTCTACGGCATCGACCGCGACGTCTTCATCCCCATCGGCCAGTGGAACGACCCCTCCTTCCGCGATCGCCGCGTCGACGAAAGCGCCCACGCCGTCGGCCGCCTTGCCCCCGGCGTCACTCTCGCCCAGGCTCAGGCGGACATGAACACCATCGCCCACCACCTCGCCATCACTTACCCCGAGGCCGACAAAGGCGTCGGCATCAGCCTCATGTCCATGAAGCAGGACATCGTCGGCAACATCCAGCCGCTGCTCCTCGTCCTCCTCGCCGCGGTCGGATTCCTCCTGCTCCTCGCCTGCGCTAACGTCGCCAGCCTCCTGCTCGCCCGCTCCACGGCCCGCTCTGCCGAGTTCGCCATCCGCTCCGCCCTCGGCGCCGCGCGCGCTCGCCTCATCCGCCAGCTCCTCACCGAAAGCATCCTCCTCGCCGGCCTCGGCGGTCTCCTCGGACTCGCCCTCGCCTTCCTCGCCACCAAAGCCATCGCCGCCTCATTGCCCGCCGAGCTCCCCCGCGCCGCCGACGTCACCATCGATACCCGCGTCCTGCTCTTCACCCTCGCCGTCTCTCTCCTCGCCGGCATCGTCTTCGGACTCGCCCCCGCGCTCCGCACCTCCCGCACCAACCTCCAGGATGTCCTCCGCGCCGCCGGTCGCGGCTCCAGCGGTACCCGTCATCAACTCCAGGGGATCTTCGTCGCCGTCGAAGTCGCCATGGCCCTCGTCCTCCTCATCGGCGCCGGACTCATGCTCCGTTCTCTGGCTGCCCTCTGGCGCGTCAACCTCGGCTACAACCCAGGCCACGCTGTCACTTTCTCCGTCTCCTTCCCGGCCACGGCAAAAACCACCGCCGCCGAAACCCGCGCCCGCCTCCGCCAGTTCGACGCCGCCCTGCGCGATCTCCCCGCCGTCCAGGCCGTCTCCGTCACCCTCGGCTCCCGCCCCATGATCCACGACTCCTCGCTGCCGTTCTGGATTGAAGGCCGCCCCAAGCCCGCCAACGATAACGACATGCCCCAGTCGCTTTTCTACCTCGTCGAATCCGGCTTCCGCCGCGCCATGGGCATGACCCTCCTCCGCGGCCGCTGGATCACCGACCAGGACAATGAAAACGCCCCCACCGTCATCGACATCGACAACGTCTTCGCCCGCACGTATTTCCCTCGCCAGAACCCCATCGGTCAGCACGTCCACCTCGTCCAGTTCGACACCGAAGCCGAAATCGTCGGCGTCGTCGCTCACGTCCGCCAGTGGGGTCCTGGCAACGATCCTCGCGCCTCCATCGAAGCCCAGTTCTTTTACCCCTACATGCAGACGCCGCCCAAACTCATGCCTCTGCTCGCCACCGGTGCCGCCGTGGTCATCCGCACTGAAGGCGATCCCGCGTCCGTCATGGGTCCCGTCCGCCACGCCATCGCGCAACTCAACCCCGGCTACGTCATCTACGCCGTCTCCACCATGAACGGCGTCGTCGCCGATGCGCTCGCCGCCCGGCGCACCTCCATGATCCTGCTCGCCATTTTTGCTGCCCTGGCGCTGGTCCTCGCCTGCATTGGGATCTACGGCGTCATCGCGTACCTGGTCGGCCAGCGTACCCACGAAATCGGCGTCCGCATGGCCCTCGGCGCCGAACGCCGCCACGTCCTGCAACTCATCCTCGGCCAGGGCCTGCGCATGGCCCTCGCCGGCGTCGTCCTGGGAGTCGCCCTCGCCCTCGGCCTCACACGCCTCATGAGCAGCCAGCTCTACGGCGTTTCCCCCCGCGATCCGCTCACCTTTGCCGGAGTCGCTCTGGTTCTCATCGCCGTCGCCCTCCTCGCCTGCTGGATCCCCGCCCGTCGCGCCATGCGCGTCGACCCCATCGTCGCCCTCCGCTACGAATAGCGCCGAGCCTTTCACGCCCATCGCCACCCTTCAGGCAGGGCAGCCACTTCCGAGATGCTCGGCCAACGACTGAAAGCGCGGTAAGAGTCAAAACTCTCTGGACGCTTTGTAGAATTCCGGTCCCGCGGTTCGTCGTTATAGTGAAGGCGGGCAACGGACCGTCTGAAAACCTCTCCAGGAGCAGATAGGACGCAATATATGGTTGCGATTCACCGCCCCGACAACTACGACCCCTGTCTTGAGGACGAAGCGATGGAGCACGATATCGACGTGCTCAACGAAGAGATGATGGCTGCCGGGGCAAGGTTTTTCGCGGGCGGTACGGACTCCACCCTGCGGCGCAACTCGTCCCCGTCAGGTCGCGTACGATGCCCTCATGCACGAGGGCGGCTACTGCACGTACATCATGGCCAGCCGCATTTCGGCGGGAATCGCCGCACCCCCCACCCACGCACACTGTCATCCTGAGGACTCGCAAAGCGAGGCGGAAGGATCCGCGGTTGCTTTTCCGCCTGCCCGGAGGTTGAACCTTCCGGATAGCCGACAATGCGAAAAGAACTCTCAACGGGATGTGAGATCATACTCAGCGTGCAGGTTAAGAATCGCCCACTACCCATCTTGATTGCCTGCTTTGCTTGCCTGACGATTATCGCGCGAGCACAGGAGAGACCGCAGAAGAAGGTTGTGTTCTCCGGAGTCGTGACAGAGGCTGAGTGTCAACAAATGCCCTCACAGGCTTTCACCATCCCTCCCTCGATGGACAGAGCGGAAACAAACGACCTCCTGACCGTGCGCTGTTTGCCGATGGTGGCAGGTCCATTCGGAGTGTTGAGCCTGACTTTCACAATCGACGTGAATGGAAAATCGACATTTGGCATGCGGGGAAAGCTTTTTTACTTCCGGTGGGGTAAGGCTGTGGATGCGGCGCCCTCCTTCCCCTTCGCCGGACAGTTCACCTATAACCCCAGCCTCTGTGCAAGGTTGGCGAAGCTGTTCAGTTCGGACATCCTGAAACCCGAAACCAGCGATCCGGATCGAATCCCAGATTTTCCAAAATTGTCTGCCGAATGTCATGATGATGATCGATGGGGAACTTCGATGGAGCTAACTCTGACCGGCGACCTCACAAAGCTTCCGTAAAGCTTACTCGCTGCCGGATAGCCAACGAACCGTTCCTCAGCATCCCCAACCAACACCCAACGTCATCCCGACCGAAGCCGGGGCCCCCAGTGCGCTCGTTGTTGGCGCGATGGGGTGGGGAAGCGCCGCCGAAATCTCCCCAGCGGTGTACAAAGCACCCCGGCGCGGAGCGGAGGAGCCTGGCCTGAGCAAGGCGTCATCAGGACGCTGCGTCGAACGGCAGCCCCGTAGCGAAACCGGCTGCCTGCGCCACCGCAGCTCTCCGCGCATAGGGAATCGGTGGCGAAGCCGCCGAAAAGAATCCCCAGCGTTGCGTCCGCCCGTGCCGCAACTCCGAATTTGGCCGGCTTTTGACACCACGAAACTTCCGTAAAACCGCATTTCGGCCGGAATCGCCGAACCCCTCACCCACGCACACTGTCATCCTGACGACTCGCAAAGCGAGGCGGAGGGATCCGCGGTTGCTTTTCCGCCCGCCGGAGGTTGAAACTTCCGGATAGCCGACTTTCCACCCAGGACTGTCCGCAGGAGGCGGGAGTCTCACACTACCGTCTAGCACAACCGAGGAATAGTTGACTTCAACCGGGTGAGGTAAAGTTGGCACCGGAGATGGGTCGTGTCCGAACTGAAGCGAAGGTTTAGTGACTGGATCAGTGAACGGCGGCTGCGCCGGTTGCTCGTCATGGTTCCGTTTTTCATGATTGTTTATCTCATCGGGACGTTGGTCTTTCATCGGGTCTTCGGCTGGCAGCGTCAATCATGGCAGGAGATCATTTTCTGGGGCTTGTGTATGGGTGTTTCTTTCGCACTGTGGCCTCCGCGCCGCGCTTCAACCAAGCTAGAGAATCGATAGCCGTAGGATACGGGCCGAAATACCGGCAAACCGGAACATTCGAGGCGAACGAACGGCAAAGTTCCGAGTTGCCGACAATATGCCCATAACGGCTCCGAGCGGAACTCGCGCTTCTCGCCGACGGCTTGCCTCGATATACTCTCGTGAGCAATAAGGACAAGATGCGCTCCACCAGTTCCCGCTCGGTTGCTCACAGAGTCTTCGTTACCCTGATTGCACTCACGAGCATCAGCCTGAGCACCTCATGCAATGCGGTTCGCGGGTTTGCGGCTCGTAGCGCGGTCGAGAAGGGTCATCTGAGCAGGGTTCGCGCCATGGTAGAGAGCCACCCAGATTTAGTCTTTTGGAAGGATGAACGGGGAAAGACGCTCCTGTATTGGGCTTGCCTAAATGATCGGATGGACATTGCTGCACTTCTGATCGCGAGCAAGTCTGACATCAACACGAAAGACGATAATGGCGATACACCGTTGCATACGGCGGTTTATCTCGATCGAAAGGATGTCGCGGAGTTCCTTCTCGCGCATGGAGCCAGCGTCAATTCAAGGGATAACCATGGCGAGACCCCGTTGCAGCTGGCCGCAATGATGGATCATCTGGCGGAAGCGAAAGTGCTCCTTGCTCACGGGGCCGATGTGAACACTTTTGACAACTACGGTCGCACCCCTCTGGCGAATGCGATACAACAAGACCACACGGATCTGGAGGAGTTTTTGCGACGGAGCGGCGGTCACGATTGACAACGCCGCTGTTAAGCGGGTGTACGCGAGATGTGCGGTCATCAGATTCTGGGCGAGTAACCGGCAAACCGGAACTTTCGCCCTCGCCGCCCTGAGAAGCCTCCGTGCTCTCTGTGTCCTCTGTGGTGAGTCTTTGCCGTAATACCGGCTTTCCGTCCGGCCATTTATGCGTGATTTCTCAGCTTTAACCCCCTGAGGCGCGGTTTCGCTGGCGAATCGGAGATTCCTCAGGTGTGACAACTCGAAACCCTAACCTCGCCCTTCTCGCATTTCTCCGCCCCACTGTGGAAATCCTGTCAAGCCCCCTCCCGCCCTGACGAAAGTAACAATCGCTGATACAAAAAGACTTCCACGCCAAAATTTCTCCGAAAATTTGGCAGGAAATCCAGCCGAATCTGCTATCCTGAACTTATAGAGTGAAAAAAGAAAAAGCCCGCCGAACGCGGGCTTTCTTATTGGCCGGGAGGCAAGCCTGGAAGTAAAAGAGCCCCCTGCCAACCCATTTGTTTTGACACACTTCCATAGAAGAGGTCTCTCGCCGTCGATCTAACTCGCAGAAAAATACACACTTAGCACAAGTTAATCGAAAACTTTTTCTATTCTTCGCGAGCCGGCTGACCTGCCACCTGTCACCGCGCCACTTACACCGCCGACGGAACCGAAGCCTCTTCCACCCGCAGTGACTCCTCATACGGCGGCCGCAGCACCCCGCGCTCGGTGATGATCGCCGTCACGTACCGCGCCGGCGTCACATCGAACGCCGGGTTCTCGATCCCGACGCCGTGCGGCGTTAGTTGCTTTCCGCCGTGATGCGTTACTTCCTTCGCCGGCCGCTGCTCGATCGGAATCGCATCGCCGGTCGCCGTCCGCACATCGATCGTCGACCATGGCGCCGCCACAAAGAAGGGAATCCCGTGCTCCTTCGCCAGCACCGCCACGCCGTACGTTCCGATCTTGTTCGCCACGTCGCCGTTGGCCGCGATCCGGTCCGCGCCCACAATCACCGCCTGGATCTTGCCCGCCCGCATCAGGCTCGCCGCCATGTTGTCGCACAGCACCGTCGTTGGGATCCCGTCGTGCATCAGTTCCCATGCCGTCAGCCGCGCCCCCTGCAGAAACGGCCGGGTCTCATCGGCATACACGTGGATTTCATGCCCCGCTTCCACCGCTGCCCGAATCACGCCCAGCGCTGTCCCGTAGCCGCACGTCGCCAGCGCCCCGGCGTTGCAATGGGTCAGCACACCGCCCGCCTTCGGCAGCAGCGACGCTCCATGCGCTCCCATCTGCCGGCACGCCGCGATGTCCTCTTCGTACATCACCTGCGCCTCGGCGATCAGAGCCGTCCGGATCGAATCCGGCGTAGCGCCTGGACAGGCCGCCACTTCATGAAAACGCCCTTTCATCCGCTCAATGGCCCAGAAAAGGTTCACCGCCGTCGGCCGGGTCGCCGCCAGCGTGGCGCACATCGTCTCGAACTCCGCCGTCAGCCCGGGCACCGTCGTTGCGTGGCTCGTCTTCACCCCCAGCGCCAGTCCCATCGCCGCCGCCACACCGATCGCCGGCGCTCCCCGGACCACCATGGTGGTAATCGCATCTGCAACCTGCTGGTAGCCGGTCGCCAGCACATACGTTTCTTCCAGAGGCAGCTTCGTCTGGTCGAGAAACCGGACGCCGTCCGCGGTCCATTCGAGTGTCGGAATCATCGTCATCAGTTTACCGGCCTTTCCGTCGCGGCCCAAATGAGCCTGGCCGGTCCGCTTCGGTTACCAGAATCCGCAACCCCCTGGAAAAAAGATGTTCCTAAAGTTACTGTCTGCAGTTAAGCTGTTGCTGATATTCACCGGTTTTCCGCTCCAACCAACCGGGACCCGATCCATCATGCACAGGAAGCGAAGACCGTAATGGTTACCGACAACAAACGATCAGGACGAATCAAACTGGAATGCCCGAGGTGCCATCAGCAGCAGTTAGCGCGGATTGCCCGCCGGGGTTTCCTCCGCAACCGCATTTATCCCATCTTCGGTCTGTATCCGTGGCAGTGCGCAGTCTGCGGAAAACAACGGCTCGTTCGTAAGCGTTCCGCCGGTTACCGCCAGAACGCCGAAGCCCCTGGACGCGACCCGTCGGCTTCGCCCCACAGCGACCCCCTCAGAGTCCGCTGAGCCGAAAGCCTCGATCCGGACCCAGCACGATCCGGACCCAGTGCGCGCCCAGGCTCGAACCGTCTTTCTGCACGGCTTACGATTGTGGAAAAAATATTTTGCCAACAAACAGCAGAGGCGGTTACTCTGTTGCTCATCTTTGTTGGTAGTCAGTCGGGCCCTGCAGTTAGGACAGCGAAAGACCATCATGCCCAACGACAGCGTTCGCCCATCCGGCCGATACAGACTGGGCTGCCCCAATTGCCGCCAGCAGCAGCTGGTGCGCGTGGCTCGTCAGGGCTTCCTCCGCAGCCACGTCTTTCCCGTCCTGGGTCTTTATCCCTGGCAGTGCGCGCGCTGCGGCCGCCATTTCCTCGTCCCCCGGAGATCGGCCGGCCACCGGCACACCGTCGAAGCTCCAGAGCCCGACGACTCGGATTCGCTTGCCGGCGACAGCCTCCGCGCCGGCTGAGCTACTGCATCGTCGATCCAAATCGCCGCTCGATTTCCGCGGCAGCGGCCCGCAGCCCCTCCAGCGGTTGCAGCCGCGGCAGGGTTGCTGCCAGCCGTTCCAGTTCCGCCAGGGCAATCTCCGTCGGAATGTTGCCGACCAGCGTATCCTGCGCAAACGGACAGCCGCCCAAACCGCCGATCGCCATGTCGAAGCGGCGGCAACCGGCGCCGTACGCTGCGGCAATCTTCTCAGCCGCTTCGCCGGGACGCGCGTGCAAATGCACACCGACCTCGACGGCCGGATCGACGGCGCCCAAAACCGCTCCCACCAGTTCGGCAATCTGCGCCGGACCCGCCACGCCGACCGTATCGGCCAGCGAGATCTGGGTGATGCCGGAATCCGCCAGCAGATCGCAGGCCGCCACGACTTCGTCCAGGCTCCAGGGATCGCCGTACGGATTCCCGAACGCCATGGAGATATACGCGACCATGCCCAAACCGGCCTGGAACGCCGCCTGTCCCACCGCATCGAGCGCCTCCAGCGTCTCTTCCGGGCTCTGGTTCTGGTTCCGGCGCAGGAACTCCGGTGAGATCGAATACGGAAAGCCCAGAGTGGAAACGGCTTCCGTCGCAACCGCCCGCACCGCTCCCTTTGGGTTCACGACAATTCCGATGATCTCCACATCCTCGGGAGGATCCAGATAGTTCAGCACCTGCTCGGAATCCGCCATCTGCGGGACGGCCTTCGGCGAGACAAACGAGGCCGCGTCCAGATGCGTAAACCCGGCCGCGATCAGCGTACGAAGGTAGTCCGCTTTGACTTCGGCGGGGATCGTCTTCGGCATTCCCTGCCAGGAGTCCCGCGGACACTCGACGATTTTGACCGGCTTCGTCATGGCAGCAGCGCCGCGCGCCAGTGCAGCGTGAAATCGGCGCAAAGCAGCACTCCGAAAGGGATCAGGGCAAGCAGCATCCAGTGACGCCAGCGGGGAAGCAGCAGGGTCGCAACGAACAGCCCGGTTGCTGCCAGCGTGGCCGATGGATTCCAGCGCGCGACCCATCCGTAGACGGATGTCTGCAGGGCGAGCAGGCGATCCCACGGCGTTCGCGGCGGCAAATGAAAGACAAGAACGCTGCCGCCACGGTTCCCGTGCAGAGCCAGGGCAAGCTCCAGAGCACAAAACAGCAGCGACGGCACAGAGGCCACCGCCAGTGGCATCAGCAGGAAAAGGAACGACCGATCGGCTCGTTTGGGGTGGGGAAGTTCAGTCATGTTTGTCGATCCGTTGGATGCGGAACTCGCCGGAAAGTGGCGGCGTCAGCACCAGGTAAGTATCGTCGCGGCTGGAGCGGTTATCCTCGCGCCAGTCCGAATATTGCAGGCGCAGGCCAAGAGTCGTCTCCTCGCAGGGCAGTCGCTCATAGCGCTCCTGAAAGTGCCGCTGGCGGACGGTCAGCGCGATCAACTCCTCGGTGACCGGAAACGATCGCAATTCGTTGGGAGGAACGACGAAACCGGAGAGCGATCGCTCGATGGCGAGATGCGCTTCATCGCTCACCCACAGCCGGTAACCGGCCAGCCGGAACGACCGCTCACCGTCATTCCACACATCCACGATGATCTGGGGCCAGGTTACCGAATCGTAGTAGAACTGGCCATCCTGAGCACGGTCGCGACGATAGGTAATCGTGAGCGGGCGATGGGCGAACCGATCCGTTGCTTCCGAACGGATACCCATCCAGAACCGCGGCTTCACCGTAATGCGCGCCTCCCACTGCTCGCGCTGCAGGGCGATGGCGGCCTCCGCAGCCGCCAGCGACCGCCGTGAGACATGGAGGTAGGTCAGCGTGACGATGGCCGTAATGACCGATGCGAAGAAGGTGAGAAGAGCTCCCAGAGCCATGGCGAACGTATCGCCATGCTGGTGCCAGTCCACGAGGAAGACAATGGTGAGAACGCCGCAGACCAGCGTCAGGGCCAGCAGGGCCATCATGAACCGTAGCCGCAGCTGGTTGAGAACGAGCCGCGTCAGCATCCGATGCCGTGTCATGCGGTCGCTCGCTTCCCGGGGCCGATCATCGGATTACTGTCCCAGCCAGGCCAGCACCACAACAGCGACCAGGCCACTGAAGTGCAGAATAAGCCCAATGATAAAAGCGCGCAGATATCGCCGGGCGCGCCAGGTGAGCATGATCACCAGCCCGTAAAGAGGAAACTGCAGGTACATCATCCATTCGAAGGCCTTCCCCGCCAGATCAGCCGGGAGATGCAGCGCGCGGCTGCGCAGCACTTCCACCCACGGATACAGGAGCGCAAAAGCCTTCGGACCTTCCAGAGCCAGAATGCTGGCTGCGCGCAGAGCGAAAGGCGTGATCAGGATTCCCAGAAGGAGCGGCACAACGGCCGTCCAGCCGCCGCGGGCAGACTTCCGGGTCCCGCGCTTTCTGCGCGAAACCGCGGCTGACGATGCAGGCATGGCTTGAGAATACTCTCGCGGCGCGTGCAGCGATGTGGAAGCGGAACCAGTTTCGTTACGTCTGGAGAATCCCGGGGTTGAATCGCGGAAGCTCCGGATTGAGCGATGCGGCTTCCAGGGCAAGCAGCAGCGCATCGCGGGTTTTTGCCGGATCCAGAATGGCATCGACCCACAACCGCGCGGCGGCATAGCGGCAGTCCGTTTGTGCTTCGTAGGTCGCCTTGATGGAGGTCACCAGCTCTTCTTTTTCGCTGTCGCTCAGTTGCCGGCCGCCTCGCTCCAGCTGCCGAATGCGGATCTCGACCAGCGTATTGGCCGCCGAGTCGCCGCTCATGACCGCGTAGCGCGCGGTGGGCCACGCAAAGATGAAGCGCGGATCGTAAGCCTTGCCGCACATCGCATAGTTGCCGGCGCCAAACGAGCCCCCGAGGATGACAGAAATCTTGGGGACGACGGAGTTGGAGACCGCGGTCACCATCTTCGCCCCTGAGCGGATGATCCCGCTCCACTCTGCGTCGCGGCCCACCATGAAGCCGTTGACGTCGTGCAGAAAGATCAGGGGGATGGTGTTCTGGTTGCAGTCCATGATGAAGCGAGCCGCTTTGTCGGCGCTCTCCGCGTAGATCACGCCGCCGAACTCGATGCGCCTTTCGCCGCTGTGGCTGGTCTGCGGCTGAGACAGCTTCTGGTTGGCGACGATCCCCACCGCATAGCCGCCGATGCGCCCGTAGCCGCACAGCAGCGTGCGTCCGTAGCCGGGCCGGTATTCGTCGAACTCGCTGCGGTCGAGGATGCGCGCCAGCACATCGTGCATGTCGTAGCTGTTGATCGCGGCACGGGCGGGGTCCGAATCGAGCAGGCCATAGAGGTCGGCGGCAGGGAAGCGGGGCGCGTCCTTTTCCGGATCGTAGCCGGAGCGATCGAAGGGCGCTGGCGCCGGATGGCCCCATTTCGACACCAGCGAGCGCAGCCGCGCGATGCAGAGGTGATCGTTGGGCTCCTTGAAATCGACCGTGCCGGAGATCTCGGCGTGCATCGCCGCACCGCCCAGTTCTTCCGCCGAGTATTTCTGGCCGATGGCCGCCTGGACCAGTGCCGGACCGGCCAGGAACAAACCGCTGCCTTCGGTCATCAAGACCTGGTCGGTCATGACAGGGAGATACGCACCGCCGGCAACGCACATGCCCATGATGGCAGTGATCTGCGGAATGCCCTGGGCCGACATCACGGCGTTGTTGCGGAAGATGCGTCCGAAATCGTCCTGATCCGGGAAGACGTCTTCCTGCAGAGGCAGGAAGATGCCCGCGGAATCCACCAGATACAGCGTGGGGATGCGGTTCTCCATGGCGATGTGCTGCGCGCGGAGGACCTTTTTGGCCGTCATAGGAAAGAACGCCCCGGCCTTCACGGTCGCGTCGTTGGCGATGATCATGCAGAGGCGCCCGCTGACGCGGCCCAGTCCCGCGACTACGCCGGCAGCCGGCGCCCCACCAAATTCTTCGTACATGCCGAAAGCGGCGAAGAGGCCCAGTTCGAAGAATTCGGTTCCAGGATCGAGCAGCAGGTCGAGGCGTTCGCGGGCGGTGAGGCGCTTCTTCGCATGCTGGGATTCGACGGCCTTTACGCCTCCGCCCTGGCGCAGCTCGGCTTCCTGGGCGCGAATCTGGGCCAGCAGAGCCGCCATCTTCTGTGCGTGGCTCTGTGCGCGCGGTTGGTTTGGGTTCAGCTTCGAAGCAAGCTGGTTCTGCAGCTTTGGGGATTCGGGAGATTGTGGATCAGTCATGAGGTCGCATCGGGGAGAAAACCCGCCAGCATATCACGAGGACGGACAGCGCGGCAGGACGGTGCAAAGCAAAGGACCCGCCGGAGCGGGTCCTTTGGAGTTGGGTTGAGGTTCGAGACTACGGCAGGTAATAGCGCATCGAGGTCTCGAAGATGTTGTCGGTGCCTTTGGCATTGCCGCCAGGGTTGGTGGTACCACCCTGACCGGACCACAGGTTGCGCTCGATATAGCTGTACTGCAGACCGTAACGGAAGCGGCCCTTGGGACCGTTGTAGAAGTTGTACCAGTAGCCGGAGGTGAACTCCTGGACGTCCTTATTGTTGCCTTTGCAGTTGCCGGTGCCGCTGGGGCCATAGCTGCCGGTGGGAAGACCTTCCGTGTCGCAGCCGCTCATGTCGGCGGAATACAGGCCGTAGCCCGACTTGTCGCCGTCCTGAATATCGCGGCCGACATAGTCGCCACCGTAGTTGAGGTAAATATTGAGGCGCTTGCTCGGGTTGAGCTCGACGGTGCTTAGCGCCGAGGTGGTGTGGAGCAGAGAGATGGTTCCATCCGACCGGAAGGTGAGATCCGCGATGGTCGAGTCTCCCATGCGGCCAGTGCCGTCGCCGTAGAGCCCCTTGAGGCCGACCACCAGCTTTTTGCCGGCAAAGGGAACGCGGAAGCCGGCGCCGATGCCGCCGCCGGTGACTTCATCGTTATAGGCGCCGGCAGCGCTGGCTGGCGTAGCGGAAGCATTGGGATAGATGCGGTTGCGGAAGAAGCGGCCCACACCGAAGACCTCCCAGTGTCCCCAGCCAGGCTCGAAGGCCATTTTTGCCACCACTTCCGGGGCCTCGTTATAGGAGTAGTTTGCGGTGGAGTTGTATAGCCCGCCGCCCACACCGGCAGAGCCCAGAAACTGGTTGGTCGGGGCGCTGCCGCCGGGAAGAGCCTGATCGTTCTCCGCCGAGAAGCCGAGCCAGACCTTGTTACTCCAGTCCTTGGCGACCCGGAAGCCATACTGGCGGTTCCATACGAAGCCGGCGGTGTACTGCGGGTCGATAGTGCCGGGGAGGATTTCAGTTCCGTTCTCGAGACCTTTGGTGGTTTCGGCGGTCAGCGACCACATCTGGCCGCCGCTGACATACCAGCCGCTGTTGAACATGGCACGCGCCCAGAGCTGACGCTCGCGGACGACGTAGCTGTTGGACTGGTTGTTGTTGGAGGTGATGCCCGTGCCGAGCCAGTCCATTTCGTAGTACATGGTCATGTCGACGTTGTCGAGCTTGCCGTTGCCCTTGATGGCGATACGCGACTGACGACCGGATCCGAAGAACTCGCTCGTCTGCGCCTGCCCGGAATCCTCGAGCGGAATGCTGGTAAACGGCGTGTTGATGCCGCCGCCCGTGGCTGCGTTCCGGTAGACGGTCGCAGCTTCGATGAAGCTCCCGGCGGGCGAAATGGTCACGCCCTTGTAGTGGATCGCAGCGGGATTCTCGACGGCCTTTTTGACCTCGTCGGATTGCTGTTGGATTTTGGCCTGGAAGGAGCTGCTGCTGGATTTCAGGTCGCTGACCGAGGTCTGCAGGCTGGAGACGGCTTCCTGATTGGCGGACAGCGTCTGCTGCTCCTGATTGGCGGCCGCCTGCGCGGCCTGCGCGGCCTGTTGTGCCGCTTGTGCCGCCTGCTGAGCCTGCTGGAGCTGCGCGTCGCGCTCCGACAACTGCTGCTTCAGCGTATCGATCTGGCCCCGCTGCGAATCCATTTCCTGGCGGATCTGGTCGATCTGCGATTCGACCGAGGGTTTTCTTTCCACGGCCTTACGGTGATGGACAGCATGTTTAGGAGCGGGGGAGCTGGCCCCCGTCTGCGCATAGCCCACGGTCACCGTTGCGGCCAGCGCCAGAGTGGCAAGCACCTTTAGATTCTTCGTCATTGAGCCTCTCTCAGTTGGAAATGCGTGAAGATGATTCCGGGTGGGGGACGATAATGCCGGAGCCGGAAGCCGCTGGTAAGGAACAGCGCCATGACACGCCACACCCCGAAGCGCTTCGAGTACCCAATCGGCATCGTCGCAGGGGATTGTGAACATTCGGAGAATGTGGGGTAAATGTTCGGGGAAAAGCCTCGAACCCGGGAGGGTTCAAAAAGCCCGGAAAATAAATGAGCCTACAACGGTTACGACTTTAGCGAGTCAGGAACCGAGGCTCTCGGGAATGTGACGCGCACGGTGACGAAAGTAAGCAAGCCCGCGGGGCTGTGAGTTTCAGTGCAGTCCCGGATTTTTGCCGGCGGCGATCAGATCGGCCAGCAGACGATAGGCGCCAGGGACGGCGGCGGGGAGTTGCCGGTAGACGGCATACGCCATATACATCCAGTTGCCCTTGCCGTAGCGGGTGTAGAGGAGTCCGCCTCGTTGCGGATCCTGCCCTGGGTCATGCGTCTCGGTCAGCGCCGTATACTGCGGCGACCAGGATTCGAGGAACGCGTGGCCGCGCTCCTCTACCCAGCCGTCGAAATCGGCCGGCGTAATGTGGTTGGGCCAGTTCAGGAGCGGGCTGGCCGGATTCGTCAGGACGACGGGCGCCGTTTCATCGACCACCTTCTCAGGATTGCGACCCAGGGCGAGATCATACGGGGCGGGGAACAGGTCGCGCTGGTACTGCACGAGCATCGTGCCGCCGTTGCGGACATAGGCCAGCAGGCGCGGGGTGGCGGCGGCCAAATCCGGCCGCGAGGAGTAGGCACGGATCCCGACCACGATGGCGTCGTAGCTCGAAAGATCACCCTCGGTGAGATCCGCGGAGGAGAGCAGCTGGGGATGGATCCCGATCTCCCCGAGATCCTCCGGCACCTCGTCGCCGGTACCCATGATGTAGCCGACTTTCAGATCGTGGGGCACCTTCACATCCACCGCGCGCAATCGATAGGTCGCCGGCCGGTAGAGATAATAAGGACGGAGTCCGGGATATCCGACGGTGATGAATCCTTCGGTGAACCGATCGTTGCCGCTCTGGGCGACGGCGCGAATCTCATAGTCCTGTCCGCTGAGCGGTCCGGGGTGCAGCGTGAACGACAGGTCCTGGCGGGTTCCCGGCGGCAGATGGAAGTTCGCGGTTGCGGGGTCCGCCGTCCAACCTGCCGGTAGTTCGAGGTGCAGAGTGCCGTCGGCATCGTCCTGCTGCTGGTTGCTGACCGAAACCGGGAAGGGAACGGTTGCAGTCCCCAGCGGCACCACACCTGCCCGCGCCGGCAGGTTCACGGAGATTTCCGGCACCACGGCCAGGGGTTGATAGACGCCGCCAAGTCCATTGACGCGGTGCACGGTCTGCACCACCTGACCCACGCGGATGGGCACACCCATGTAGTGGAACTCCGCCCAGCCGGCCAGAGGGTACGGCGCGAAGGGCCGGCTGAGCCAGCGCGGATCGGTGATGTCGTAGTACGCCTGTTCAGTGTTCGGCCGGGTGAAATAGGGGCGCGTGAGGCGGGCGCTGTGCGGGACGTAAACGCGGAAGATGACATCGCCGGCGCTGGAATCGGGCTCATCGAGCCCCGGCGCGCCCAGCCGCGTGATCTGCCACGAGTCGCCGTCCTGATTGGCCAGCCAGGTGCGCGTCAGCTGCACGCCGTCCGGCGATGGCCCCCAGTCACCGGCCGCCGTCACGTGGAGCCGGACATCGATTTCCGAGCCCGGCGTCACGGTGGTCGGCGTGTCATGGGGAACGATCGACGGCTCCGGATTCTCTCCCGTCGCGGTGCGCGGCATGACCGCCGCATTGACCTCAAGTCCCAGGGCCTCCGCCAGGGCGGTGTTGAACTGCGCCAGCTTGATGTTCAGCTCGTGAATCAGATTCGCCTTATCGTCGGCGCTCAGCCCGCTCCCATTCACCTGATCGATCAGCTGCTGCGTCGCTTCGTATCCTTCGGCCAGTTCCGGGGCGATCCTCTCCGGATGCGCGGGCAGGTTGCCGTTGAGCGCGGCCGTTACGTGCTGCTGGATCTCTTTGAGTCCGGCGACGAGGAACGCGGTGTCTCCGGAATGCACGAGCGACGCCATGCCGGGAAGTGACGTGTCGATGCCCTGGAAGAAGGAGTCTTCCTGATCCGGAGACGACACTCGCGAGCCATAACGGTGATACGCCACGCTGACCGGGCCCGGGAAGGGAATCGTGCCGCCTCCGTTCTGCGATTTCTGCTCGCTCCACCCGGTGCGCGCCATCTGGAAATACGACTCGCCCAGCAGCGGATCCCAGGTGCCTTCCGGAATTTCGAGGGTCGTCGAGGGGTAACTGTTGTTCCACTGCTTCGTCACGTAGTCGTAAAAGCGCACCGGCGACCACTTGTTGGTTGCGTAGTCGAAGATGCCCTTGCTGCTTCGCGCAAAAAACGGCTGCCGGGCATAGACCTTCAGCGGCGACCATGGGCGGAGTCCGTCGGCGATCTGATCGGGGCAGACTTTCGGATCGCCGGCGTCGGTGAATGCCTCCTGATTCATTTCTCCGGAGACCTGGTGATGGCCGTGGCCGTCGGTGATGTTTCCGGTGAAGGTCGAAGCCAGCACCAGCGGCCGGTCCATTCGCACTACTCGCACAACATCGCAGAGGACGCGCTCGCGTCCCCATTTCTCGTGCGCCTCCGCGATGGTCTTTGAGAAGCCGTAATCGATCACAGTGGAAAAGTATTGTTCCGAGCCCGAATACTGGTCAGCCAGCAGCAGCTCGTTGGTCCGGATCAGCCCCAGCGCGTCGTAGCTCTCGCTCGACATCGCATTCTGGCCACCTTCGCCGCGGGTCAGCGTCATGAGAGCCGTGCGGGCTCCCATGCCGCGCGATTCATACGCGAGCATGCCGCCGTCCTCGTCGTCAGGGTGGGCGACGATGAACAGCAGGCTGCCCCAGGTGTTGAGCTTGCGCAGTGTCTGCGCCAGACCGTCGGCGCCCTGGTCCTGGGGCAGCGTCTGTGCGTCGGGCGAAGCGGCGATCTTCGTGCGCCATGGCACCACCTGCGCGGCCACGCTGACCGTGGTCACGCAGAGGAGAACGGCACAAAGAGTGGCGAGCAGTATCGAGACGCGTGTGCGGTGGCAGGGCGGAAGAGACTGGGGCGTCATGAATTGTCAGTGTATCGTGACGCGATCTGATACAAAGGGCTGAACCATGGCTTCCGAACCTACAGGGCCGGGTGCGGTCAGCAACGCTGCTGCGCCGCATCTGGAGCGGATGATCGGATTGCCGAGCGCGATCACGCTGAACATGATGTACATGATCGGCGTCGGCCCTTTTATCACGCTGCCGCTAATCGTCGTCGCCATGGGCGGCTCGCAGGCGCTGCTGGGCTGGGTGCTCGGGGCGTTTATCGGAGTTTGCGACGGGCTCACCTGGGCGGAGCTGGGCGCGGCCATGCCGGAGGCCGGCGGCTCCTACACGTTTCTGCGCGAGATCTACGGCCGGAATGGCCTGGGCCGATACTTCTCCTTCCTCTATATATTTCAGCTGGGCTTCAGCGCGCCACTCTCGATCGCTTCCGGCTGCATCGGCTTCGCCGAGTTCGCCTCCTTCCTGTTTCCCCGGCTGACTTTGCCGGTCATCGCTGCCTGGCCGAACGGCATTCACTGGACCAGCCTTCTGGCTGCAGGCGCCTGCGCTCTGATCGTCGCCATGCTCTACCGGGATATTCGGGCGATCCTGCGCACTGCCTGGGTCCTCTGGGCGGGCGTCATGGCGGCAATGGCGATCGTCATCCTGGCGGGATTCACCCATTTGCATCCGGCGCTGCTGCACATGCCGCCGCATGCGTTCAGCTTCTCGCCTGGCTTCTTTGCCGGACTCGGCTCCGCCACGCTGATTGCCACCTACGATTACTGGGGCTATTACAACGTCTGTTTCATCGGTGGCGAGATTCGCGAGCCAGGCAAAACGATCCCTCGAGCCGTTCTGCTTTCGATCGCGGTGGTAGCGGTTCTCTACATCTGCATGAACATCAGTGTCCTTGGCGTGATCCCGGCGCACGCGATGGGCAAAGGCCTCGCGGCCGAGACGGTCATCTCGCGCATGGTGGCGTCCACCTTTGGCCCCGCAGCCGCCATCGTGGTTACCTGCCTCATCATGTGGACGGCCTTCTCGTCGGTCTTCGCGCTGCTGATGGGTTACTCGCGGGTTCCGTATGCTGCGGCCCTGGACGGCAATTACTTTCGCATCTTTGCTCACCTGCATCCAAAGCGGAATTTTCCGGACTTCTCGCTTCTGGCTCTCGGCGCTGTCGCCATCGTCTTCTGCTTCTTCCGGCTGCTCCAGGTGATTGCTGCCCTGGTCGTCATCCGTATCGTGCTGCAGTATCTGCTGCAGCAGGTGGGTGTGATCGTGCTGCGCGTTCGGCGGCCGGAGATGCCGCGGCCCTTCCGCCTCTGGTTCTACCCGCTGCCGCCGCTGCTGGCTCTCGCCGGTTTCCTGTTCATCCTCTTCTCCCGAACCCAGGGTCTGCGCGATCTGCTCTACGCCATCGCTATAGCGCTGCTGGGCAGCGCGCTCTACTTTGCGCGGGCGCGCAGCCGCGGCGAATGGCCCTTTAAACTAACAGCGGAAGGAGGGCGTCATGGTTGATCTCTCTGTCTCGGACGGCAATCTGGTACTGCACGTTCGCGGAGCCGACCAGTTGTGGGCGCTGAAGAGCACCCTGGAGATCCCGCTGCGACACATCGCCGGGATTACCGCTGACCCGTCCGTCGCTCAGGGCTGGTGGCATGGCATCAAATTGCCGGGAACCAACATTCCGGGAATCCTCACGGCTGGTACTTTCTACCAGCACGGAAAGTGTGTCTTCTGGGACGTGCATAATCCGGACAACACCGTTGTGATCGATCTCCATGACGAGCGCTACAACCAGCTCGTCATCGAGGTCGCGGATCCCGACGCAGCGGTGCAATTGATCCAGCCGTATTGCCAGGGCGCGGCTGGATGAATGCGTTCGTGGTGGCCGGAGGGCAAAGCACGCGCATGGGACGAGACAAGGCGCTTTTGCTCCTGGACGGCACTCCGCTGATCGCCCACGCGGTGAATTTGCTGCGTGGCCTGGGGCTTTCTCCCCGTATCTGCGGCTCGCGGCCGGATTTGGCCCGGTTTGCCGAGGTCATTGCCGACAGCTTCCCGCTGTGCGGGCCGCTCGCCGGGATGGAAGCGGCGCTGGCCGTCTCCGATACCGAGCTGAATCTCTTCCTTCCCGTGGATTTGCCGGCTTTGCCCGCGGCTTTTCTTCGCTGGCTGCTGGCACGGGCCGACGCGAGCCAGGCTGTGGCGACGATTCCCGTCGTCGGCAATCGCCTTCAGCCGCTTTGCGCGGCTTACAGTCGCCGCCTGCTCGATGGAATTCGCCGCTCCGTTACTGCCGGCGACTACAAAGTGATGGACGCGGTCCGCGCCGCCGCCGCCTCGCTGCGGGAACCGGTCGATCTCTTCGATGTGGAGACAGTCACCGCAACCTTCGATGCTGGGGACTGGCCCTCTTCGCCCCAGGTCATCGACTGGTTTCGTAACATCAATACACCGGCGGATTACGAGCGCCTTGCGTTCTACCGATCGGCAGGCACTGGAGCAAAAGGCGGTCATCCAATAAGCTGAACAGTAGCGAACACCAGGCGAGGGCACCCGCGCGTGAGCATCTCCCCCGAGATCCCCATCGAAGTGAAGACGGAATCGAACGGTCACGGCGACCGCCAGCCTTACATCGCCTTCGAGCACGTCTCAAAGTCCTTTGGCAGTTTGCAGGTCCTCAACGACATCAGCTTCTACGTCAATCCCGGCGAGACGCTCTGCATCCTCGGCCGTTCCGGCGTCGGCAAATCCGTCTCGCTGCAGCTCATCATGGGCTTTCTGCGTCCGGACTCCGGACGCATTCTGGTTGCCGGCGAGGACATTACCGGTTTCACCGAGGAGCAGATGCAGGGTGTTCGGCGCAAGGTCACGATGGTCTTTCAGAATGGGGCGCTCTTCGATTCGCTGACCGTCGGCGAAAATGTGGCGTTTCCCCTGCGCGAAGGACGAGGCCTCTCCGACGATCAGATCGAGCAGATCGTCCGCGGGCTGCTGGAGATGGTCGGTGTCGCCGAGATGTACGATCTGCTGCCCTCGGATCTCTCGACCGGCATGAAGCGCTCGGTGGCCATCGCCCGCGCTCTGGCCTCCGAGCCGCAGGCGATCCTCTACGACGAGCCGACCACCATGGTCGATCCGCTCATTGCACGCCTGCTCGGCGATCTGATCCAGAAGCTCCGGAATCAGCTGCACCTGACCAGCATTGTGGTCACGCACGACATGCGCTTCGCCGAGCGGCTGGCCGACCGGGTGCTGTTTCTCCACCAGGGGCGCGCCGAGTTTTTCGGAACCATGGAGGAGATGCGGCGCTCCGAGGACGAAGTCCTGCGTCAGTTCCTGGAGCTGGATGCGCTGGTTCTGCCGCAACTCTGAGCGCGCAAAGGGGCCTACCCCCCCACCCCCCTGGGTGAGGTCCTCAACAACTACTTTATTTTCAATGAGCGGAGGGTAATACCTTTTGGGTATTACCCTTTTTCTATGCACCATTTGTGAGGCAGCGGGTTTTGGCTATTACCCCACCAAGCTGAAATTGGTCCGGAGGTGAGGGGCGGCCGGTTCCGTCAAAAGCTCTCCGCCGACGGGCGTGGGGCAGCAAGGAGGGGCCTTCGGCCAGCCTTTTCGGCACGACTGAACAGCTGCGGAAAATTCGCGCTGACTGACCGAATAAGAGCCTCATAGTTCGTCATCTGATCTCCACATGGGCCATATTGGGGACAAATCAACGTGCTCGGCACCATAGTCTTGATCAGCATGAATCAAGACTTAGAACTCACGCCCACCTTGCTTCATCAGGTAGACGTCCAGGACACGTCGCTGAAATCGTAAATCACCGACCAGCCGATCTCGCGCGCCGTTACTTGTTAAATAGGCTCTTATTCGGTCCCCGGCCTCGCCGCGCCAAGTGTCATCGCACTTGGCAAGATAGTCCTGGTAGGTGCGAAAGTTGGCATCGTGACCCAAGATACGGTTTACCCCAGCTTTGCCATATTTGTCCCAAGCTATGAATCGCTCTGGCCTCACGAACGCAGCAACCTTGGACAGGGCCGAGGTAATCCGGTTGACCCGGCCCCACCGATTTAGGGTCCCATAGTCTATCCGGAGACCCTCATCGAGTTTGTCGATAGCGCGGCCGGTACCATCCTGAATGGCTCCGAAGAACGACCCCGACTCTGCAGCCAGCGTGCCGCGAAACCGCTCGTGCGTTCCAGCCCGAATTGTCCGACGGACGCTGTATTCCGTGAGGAAGGTCGAGAACCGGTCAGGATTTGAAAGCAATGGATTAGCGGGATAAGGTCCGCCCTCGAACACGTCGCGCCAGCTATTCCAGTTGTTCCAGGCAATATCTACTGAAGCCGCCACTTCTTGATCGGTCATAAATTGCGAATCTTCACCTGCTGCTGGCATTCTAAGAATCTCCATATGGTTAACGTCGGTTCCGCTCCGGAGAGCGCGCAAGAGTGACCGAACATTTCGTGGTCAGTTTGCGGGCACGTATTTATCAAGCCACATGTGTCGCCGAATGCAAGAGCCGAACTGTTGCTCAGCCTCCGTCTGCCGCTGGTCGGGGGTTTGTGTTGCCATTTGGTTCTGCACGATCCGAATCTGCTCCTGCAGGAGAGCATCCCTCTCCGTGGCAGTTGATCTTCCGGAAGTAATCAGAGAGTTTATCGCTGCCGGATAGAACTGCTCTGCATAATATTTGGCCGTCGTGCACACCCTAGCGAGTTTGTCATAGTCCGGATCAGTCATCAACTTGATGCACAACGTATCTATAGTGAGTGCGGCAGCTGCACATGACGTATAATCTGCCATCGAGTACTTCGAGAAAGCTTCCGCCGAAGTCATAATGGTCGCGTCCGCCGCGCCTTTCGGCTGTGTAGTGATGACTACGGGCGCCGTGGGCGGACCGGTCGCCTCCTGTGAGACTGGAGGTAGCTGCATTGGATAGACCATTTGCTTGCCACACATCGGCGTACCTTGTTTGTCGTCCACACCGATGTTTCCTTTATCGTCGATGGATGCGATTGCGTCATAGCCATTGACTTTGTCATTGGTAACGGCCAGGGGCGAGGATAGGTTCTGATCCAGAAGGGTCACATATTGCGCTCCGTTCCTCTCCAGAACAACGGTCTCGCAGCCGCCGCTGCCACAGAAATCACTTGATGTGGACTGGAGAATGATCTCTTTGTTGCCGTCTCCCCTCAAGTCCTCGTAAGCAATATCAAAGCTACCTTGCACGAGAGACTTGGAAGACGGAACCGCCACGAAGGTAGCTGCATCGGTCGGAGTCCCAGGAACAAACGAAATCAGATGACTCGGAGTAAGGGAGCCGACGGGTTGTACAGGGCTGGCTGGAGATCGACCGGCGGTCGGCGTCTTCCTGCCCTGGGGGGCCGCGGCAGTCGTAAGCGACGCCTCAGAACCGCTCGAACCCAAATGCACCCGTTTGCGTGCAAAAATCACAGAAATGACAGCCAACGTCATGCACAGCACGATTGCTGCAGCCACGTTGACCCAAGTGCTCTGATACCACGTATCCGGGTTCCCACCCGGGTCAAGAGATGCCACTGATTGGAATAATGTGCCAGAGTAGACAGTCGGGCTATCGGACAGTCGGGTGCTGCGGGGGGCTGGATCAGAAGCAGAGTCCCGCTCGACCTTCTCTTGTGGAGGACTACTCGTGGAAGATGGCTCCCCGACTGCCGCGACGGCGGGAACAGGGGCCGCATCCGCCACGAGTGAACCACAGTTCGTGCAAAATTTCACCGGCGCATCAAGCTTGCCGCCGCACATCGAGCAACAATTTGCCACGTGCTGTTTCCTTATCTTCTTGATTCTGCTACGAAACGGTGCGCTTCCGGATCGGGGAAATCAATCGGTCGAAGTGTATCATCGGTGCACTGATTGGTAGCTGCCACTTCTTGGTCACATTCTCCTGCATTCCCACGCTTGGCGGGTCCACCAACGATCTCCGTACTGATGGGTGATGACAACAGGACAAGAGGGCTGGCGCCCTGGCGTTTCTAATCGGTTCTGCATCCGGTACTGCTGGCGGGCGGAGGAGAAGAAGTCTTTTGACGAATCGCTGTGGGAGGAGTTTGCTTCTTGCTATGGGGTGAACCTGGCCGGGGGCAGGGGGTGCGTCGGGGTTGGTCCGGGGGCCTGTCACCCGAAAGGGAAGTATTGCCGACAACACGTGAAGCGCCGGGAGGAAGCCTGAAGCCCCCGGACATGCTCCTGTATCCAGAAGAAGGCCGAGGTCACCTCCGGCTTTGGGAAGGCGAAGCGCCAGGGATTCCTGATCGGCACGCCTACCGTTCTGTAAAGTCCAGCGAGTACGCATCCTGCGTGCCGCGATCGCGCAGCAGCAAAGGATCGTCGTTCGGCATCAGCGACAGCGACCCGCCATACTGCCCTGTCGTGACAAACTCCTTCAGGCTGGTCACCAGATCCACATGGCCATCCTCGAGGCGCACCCGCACCACCTCACCGTCGCCGTTGAAATCGAGCGAGTAAATGTACTGGCCGTCGTGCGAATAATTCATCCAGCCGAAGTTGCCCTCGGCTACGGTTCTCCACTTCTGCGTGGCAAAGTCGTACTCGTGCAGGGTTCGGGAGTCCGCACTCATGGCTACGAGGAACTTTCCGTCCGGCGACCAGCGCGGCGAGAACATCCCGAACGACCCCGGCACGTCGGAAATTCGATGCGTCGCCAGGTCGAGGATGTGGATTGCGGGCTTCGAGGGATTGCGCGCTGCCTGATTCTGGTCTCCGGAAAACACCAGCCGGGTCCCGTCCGGCGACCAGTTTGGATCCTGCTGGTCGCCCGGCTGGTTCGGCATGAGCTCGACAGGGCTGCCGCCGTTGGCGGCGATCTCATAAATCCTCGCCGGCTCGGTGGGGCTTTGCGGAAAAACAAAGAAGGCGAGAGTGTTTCCATCCGGCGACCAGCGGGGCAGCGCCGGATGCATCGGCGGCTCGGTGAGCTGCAGCCGGTCGCTCCCATCCAGGCGGCTCCGCCAAAGCACGCCCTCCGGATAGGACACCCACGCCATCCACTGGCCGTCCCGCGAGAAGGAGACATACTCGGCCGAAATCCCTCCGAAAACCGGCGTAAATTGTCGCGTCTGCTGATCGTACTGGGTCAGTTCGCCGCGATAGGTCGCCCCCACGACAAACACCTTCGTACCGTCGCGGCTCACAACCGGGGACGACAGCGTCATGGGGCTGGCCGTGAGGGGAATCGGGGTCGGCTGGCGGTGAAACAGCGTCCCCTTACTCTGCAGTGCCCAAATCTGTCCGCCGGAGGCGAAGAGAAAGAATTTCCCGTCGGGCGTCCACGTACCGCAGCATTCGTCCGGAGGATTGCGCCATCCTGCCAGCAGTTCATGCAGATTCGATCCGTCCGGGTTGATCTCCCAAATCGAATGCGCGCCGATATCGGCGCCAAAGCCCTGCGACAGACCCAGGCCCAGGAGCTTGCCGTCCGGCGACCACGTAATGGCGTCGATCTGCCGGACGAGGCTCCTCACCTTGTGGGGACTGGAGCCGTCCGCGTTCGCCACGTAGAGGTCATTCCCGTCCGCGTAGGCCAGCCACTTCCCGTCGGTGGACCATGCCCCGGTGGTTCCCACCACATCGGCGACGCGCCGCGGAGATCCCGCGACCACCGGCACGCTCCAGAACTTGCCGCGAAAGGGAAATCCCCGGCCCTCGGTCACCAGCACCGCCGAGCCATCCGGCGACACGGTCACCGGCTGCATGTCGGTTGCGGGCAGGGGAATTTTGCTTTCCTCGCGATCCGCCAGATCGAGCACAGCGAGATTGTTCACCGCCGAGGTGGTGAGGCTCAGGTACAGGCGCGCTCCATCGGTCCCAATCAGCGTTTTCTGGAGGCCATCGTGGGTGAGCTGCACGTAGTTCGAAGCCTTGGGCACTGCCGGCCCACGCATCAGCACGATCAGGGCCGCTGCTACCAGGAGCACGGCCGCTCCCGCTCCCACCACGGTCGCCGTCTTCCATGGCGATCGCTGCTTCGGCGCGGGCCTGGCGCGAAACGCCGCAGCCGTCATCGTTCCGTCCGACAAGGATTCCAGCGCGAAGGCCAGGTCCGACGCGGAGTGGAACCTCTGGTCTGGATTCTTCTCCAGTCCATGTTCCAGGACCCGGTGCAATCCCAGCGGCACATTCGGCCCGAGTTGGGAAACCGGATACTCGTTCAGGATGGCTGCCATCACTTCGACCGAGGTTGGCTTCTGGAAGGTCGGCACGCCGGTCAGCATTTCCTGCAGGACCACGCAGAACGAGAAAATGTCCGACCGTTCGTCGGTTGCCTCGCCGCGCACCTGTTCCGGCGACATGTAGCCAACCGTGCCCATCTGCGCGCCTGGCAGCGTATGCTGCTCGGGAGCTATCGTTTCCTGCTGCCGGATCGGCGCGTCCATGCGCGCGAGGCCGAAATCCAGGATCTTCATTTGCCCGTCGCGCGTGAGGAACAGGTTCGCCGGCTTCAGGTCGCGATGGATGATGCCCCGCTTGTGGGCGGCGGCCAGGCCGTGCGCAATCTGTATGCCCAGTTCAACGGCTTTGTGCACCGGAAGCGGGCCGCGGCGCAGGCGCTCGCGCAGCGTCTCTCCTTCGAGTAACTCCGAGACAATGTGGGCAGGAGGCCCGATATCGAACTGATACACCGCACAAATGTTCGGATGGTTCAGCGCGGCCGCGGCGCGTGCCTCCTGCTCGAAGCGGCGCAGACGCTCGGGGTCCCGGGAGTAGAACTCCGGCAAAACCTTGAGGGCCACTTCCCGATTCAGCCGGGGGTCGCGGGCGCGGTAGACTTCCCCCATTCCACCCATGCCAAGCGGCGCAAGTACCTCATAACTACCCAGACAGGAGCCTTCAGTCAGTGGCATGACACCCCGAATTGTAAACGGCAACTGGCGCGAACAAGTCGACCCACCTCAACCATGTTTCGTGCGGACGAACCAGAAGATTCAATTCTCAGCCCGTCGTCCGGACCAGCGAAGGCGGGGCGAAGCTTCTTTCCTGAGTCCTGGGTTTTTCCCGGGACAGGACTTATGCGTAGACCCGACTGCTGGCAGGTCCGGTCTTCGGGAGCACTGGGCGATGAGGGGGAACGGTGAATGGACGATAGTCGAATTCGGCGGCTCCTGCAAGTCCCCGATTCATCGGAAGATCGCCGGGGGCGAACGCTCTTCGACGGACCCTCCGGTTCCAGGGAACCTGGGGCCGGAAATGAGGAGAAGCAGGTCGCTCGGATTGGCCTGCCCCATCCGCCCCTTTGGGTATTACCCACCTGGGTGCACCATTTTTGAGGCAGCGGGTTTTCCGTTGATCGGGTGCATAAAGAGAAAGGGTGGTGCGCTGTTCCGGAGAGAGAATCTGGCGCTGGAGCACGCGGGGGCCTGTCGGTCGAAAGGGAATGTATTGCCGACGTCCATGTAAGTCGTTTGTCAAGGGCAGGCACAGGTGTCCCGGGCGCGCTCGCGAGAGCGCGCATTGCGTGATGTCAGGTTTCGCCGTGCGCACGTATGCCTCTCGGCTGGTGGTTCCTGCTCTTCGCAGAACCGGACATCCATTTGCTGCCTCGGGCCGCGATGGGCCGTCGCAGAAGATTGAGTGTGTGTTCACTGCCAGTCCCGAAACAATTCGGAGAGAGCCTCGGGAGCACGGGTCTCCTTCGCTCAGTCGGCAAACGGCGGGACCTGGCAGCCTGCGCATCGATGATCCTGTTTTATTTTCGCGGGCAGTCCTTACGCTGCCCGGCTCTCCCGCTGCTCTGCGGGGATGAACTCGCGGTTCTCAACCGCGCGTTGCGCGATGAGAGGTCGGGGCATAATTTCGAAATTGATTCTTGACACGACTTGCCCTCCAACCTATAGTCATCGTCCGCACGAGACTGGAGATGGAGCATGCGTCGAATTCCTTTGCTGGCACTTGGTTTCGCTTTGCTGTTGTCCGGAGTCCAGCTGTACTCCCAGACCCATGCAAGTGTAGAGAAGGCTCTTGAAGCCAAAGAACAGGCCGGCTGGCAGGGCTGGAAGGATCACACTTCGAAACCGGTCGAAGCGATGACACCGGAGGACGCCATCAACATCGCCGACGGGATGGTCGAGAGAGGCAAACAGCAAGTCCTGAATGGCCTGGCGAATTCGGGATGCGACGTCAAAAGCTTCGCCTTCTCCGACTTTTCCTTCTTGTGGCTGGACAAGGATACGGTGCTGATGACCTACACCGCCACGCAGGACGCAACCTGCTCGGGCAAGAAGCAGGCCGGAAGAGTTATCGCCAGTTCGCTGTGGCAAAAGAAGGACGGCAAATGGGTGTCGCCATTCCACCAGGAAACCGACGCTGACGGGATGTGATCCGGACTGCGGGACTCCGGGTCCGTATCGTTGCGGGAGTATTAGTGGCTACACGGAATGTATGGGGCCGGAAATGAGGGAAAGCAGGTCCCTCGCTCCGCCTACCTCATCCGCACCTTTCGGTGCGGCGGGGCCCCAAAGCGCTGCGCTCGGGATGACAAATTACAGGCAACAGGGAACAGGGAACAGGCAATAGGGAACAGGGGAGGCGAAAGGCATTTGCGTAGAACCTGCGCCCCGGCCCCTGCGTGCCGCATTGCTACACTAAAGTTGTGAAGATCGCGCTCGCGCAAATCAATCCCACCATTGGAGATTTCCGCGGGAATACCTCGAAAATCCTGGATTTTACCCGCCGGGCGCAGCAGGGCGGCGCCGATCTGGTGCTGTTTCCGGAGCTCGCCATCTGCGGGTACCCTCCGGCGGATTTTCTGGAGAAACCGGCCTTTGTCGCCCGATGCGGCGAAGCGCTGTGCGAGATCGCCCGGGCTACCGCCAACGACCCCATTGCGGTCATCGCGGGTTATGTAACACCTGCCGAGCATGGGGCCGGCAAGCATGTGATGAACTCCGCAGCTCTGGTACGGCAGGGGCGCGTGGAGTTTGTTCAGTCGAAGATGCTGCTGCCCTACTACGACGTCTTCGACGAGCAGCGCTACTTCGCTCCGGCGGCGCGGCAGCGGCTGTGCCATCTCGACGGCCAGTCTGTGGCGCTGACCATCTGCGAAGATGCGTGGAATGACAAGAGCTTCTGGGAGAACCGGCTGTACTCGGTCGATCCGGTGGAAGAACAGATGAAGCAGGGCGCCTCGCTCATCCTGAATATCTCCGCCTCGCCGTGGTGGCACGACAAGCGGGCGCTGCGGCGCGAGATGCTGGCGGTGATTGCGCAGCGGCATCGCGTGCCCGTCGTCATGGTCAATCAGGTCGGGGGCAACGACAGTCTGGTCTTTGACGGATCGAGCCTGGTGCTGGGGCCCGACGGCAGCGTGATCGCCCAGGCGAAGAGCTTTGAAGAAGACCTGATCTTCGCCGATCTTGCCGCGCTCTCCGGCGATGTTCACCACCAGGCCGGCGACGAGGACGAGGCGATGCTGGAGGCGCTGACCCTCGGCACCCGCGATTATGTGCGCAAGTGCGGATTCTCCAGGGTGGTGGTCGCGCTGAGCGGCGGCATCGATTCCGCGCTGGTGACGGCGATCGCTGTGCGGGCCCTGGGCGCGGAGAACGTGACTACTCTCGGCATGCCCAGCCCCTATTCTTCGCCGGGTTCGATCGAAGACAGCCACCAGTTAGCCCGCAATCTGGGCGTTCGCTACGAAGTCATCCCTATCGACGAGATCTTCACCGGGTTCAACCACGCGCTGGCCCCGGTTTTTGCCGGCCGCGAGCCGGACATCACTGAAGAGAATATTCAGTCGCGCATCCGCGGGTCGCTGCTGATGGGGTTCTCCAACAAGTTCAACGCGCTGGTGCTGACCACCGGGAACAAGAGCGAGATGGCGACCGGCTACTGTACGCTGTATGGCGATATGGTCGGCGCCCTGGCCGTGATTGGCGATGTCCTCAAGACGCGTGTGTACGACCTGTGCCGGTGCATCAATCGGGAAAGGGAAGTCATTCCCCGCGCGATTCTGGAAAAGGCGCCCTCGGCGGAGCTGCGTCCCGGCCAGAAGGATACCGATTCTTTGTTGCCCTACGAGGTTCTCGATCCTATCCTCGAAGCCTATGTCGAACGGTACGAGCCTCCGGAAGCCATCGCCGCTGAGCGGGGACTCGACCTTGCCACCGTTCGTGCCGTGGTCAGGATGGTGGAGCGGAGCGAGTACAAACGGCAGCAGGCGGCGCCGGTGCTGAAAGTCACACCCAAGGCCTTCGGCATGGGCCGGCGGTTCCCCATTGCAGTTCAAGTTCAGGTTTAAAAACATTCCCGAAAGGAATCTATGTACAGGACCTTCATCGTCAGCTCGCTGCTCGCTCTGTCTCTGGCGGCTTCGCCCGTCTTCGCGCAGAGCCAGCCGCCCGCAGCGCCCGCTCCGCAACATACGCCAAATGTTCCGGCGGCCTCGAGTGTGCCCCAGGAAGTGCGGTTTCCGCCCGTGGAAGCCTCGAATTTCACCGCGGCCGCGCCCACAAAGGCAGAAGTGGATGCCTTCCTGAAAACATCGTGGGGCTATGACACGAATCGCGCCTGGGAAGTCTACTCGATCCAGAAGACGATCGCTCCTGGAGTGAGCAAGGTGATGGTGCTGGTCGCGGAGAAGCAGAATCCCCGGCAGATCGCCAACCTGACCTTCTTCGTGACGCCCGACGACAAGCACCTCATCTCGCAGGAATCGGTGTTGGATTTCGGTCCGCGCCCCTATGAAAACAACTACCGCATTCTGCAGCAGCGGGCCACCGGCCCTTCGCGCGGAGCGACAGGAAAGCAATTCGAACTGGTGGAGTTTGCGGATTTTGAATGTCCCCACTGCAAGGACGCGCAGCCGGTGGTGGAGAAGCTGCTTCAGGATTTTCCCCAGGCCCACTACGTCTTCGAGACCTTTCCTCTGGTGAATATCCATCCCGAGGCGTTTAAGGCGGCGGCGTTTGGGGAATGCGTCGAGCAGCAGGGCGGGAACGATGCCTTCTTTAAATACGCCACCGCCATCTTCGCCGCGCAAAACGAGCTCGCCGGGCAGGACGCGAACCAGGCGCTGCGCAATGCGGTCACGGCGGCCGGCGCCGATCCGGACAAGGTTGCCGCGTGCGCCGCTTCGCCGACGGGGAAGAACCCGGTCGAGGCTACGCTCCGCCTGGGCCAGGAGCTCAACGTCGACGAGACGCCTACTCTCTTCATCGACGGGCGCGCGGTGCCGATGCTCGCCGTTCCCTACGAGCAGCTGAAGAAGATCATCGACTACCAGTTTTCGCTGGACAAGGCGCAATGAGCGATCCCTTCAGCCTGGATCTTGCCCATACAGCCGTTCTCAGCATGGATATGCAGGTGGGCATCATCTCTCTCTACGCGGGCGACGAAACGCTGGTGACACGCGCGGCAGAAGTGCTGGACCGCTGCCGCGCCCAGCATCTGCCGATCATTCACGTGCGGGTCGGCTTTCGCCCGGGGCTGCCGGAGGTGAGCGAACGGAACCCGTTGTTCGGGGCGATCCGGAACTCGCCGCAACACCAGAAGCTCTTCGAAGGCGAAGCTGGTGCTGTGCATCCCTTGCTGGGGCCGAAGGAAGGTGACATCGACATCGTGAAGCATCGGGTGAGCGCCTTCACAGGGACTGACCTGGAGATGATCCTGCGCACGCAGTCCGTGGAGACGGTCGTGCTGTTTGGGGTCGCGACCAGCGGGGTGGTGCTCTCGACGCTGCTGGACGCGGGCGAAGCCGACTACCGGGTGATCGTGATCCGGGATTGCTGCGCCGACCGCGAACCCGACCTGCACGCGGCATTGATGGACAAGCTCTTTCCGCGGCGCGGAACGGTGATGACGGCGGCGGAGTTTCTGGCCCTGCTCCGGGCCTGAGAGTCAGTCCTGAGAGCTATTTGCCTCGAAAGAGGGCGTGATCGACGGCGAGCCAGCCGGGGCCGTCCGCCAGCAGCAGCAGGGCGAGAGCCAGCAGGCCCAGGGGAAACTCGAAGCCGCCGGAGCCGGTGAGTCCGCGGTGCAAATGGACTTTGACGATGGCGACGGCCATGTCGATGGCTACGCCAATGGCCGCGATGGGCGTCAGCAGGCCCAGAATCAGCGCGATGCCACCGAAGAATTCCGTAAAGGCAGCCACATAGCCCAGCCAGTAGGGCATTCCCATATGGGCCACGATATGGGCAAAGCTGTACAGGGATCCTCGCGGGATTACCTTCATCCAGCCATGGGCCAGCATGATGGACCCCAGAACCAGACGCCCGATCAGGGACGCAACAGGCCGCAACCGCTCGAATTTGGTGACCACGGGAACGCTCCGGAAGTGATTTGTCTTTCAGAGGATAGCGTGACTGGAGGCACTCCAGGCAGAGGCCGTACCCAGTTCGACATTGCCCGTCTGGAGGAAGGAAGGGGGCCGTCCGTTCGGTGGACGCGGGGACGAACCTCGCGGGGCGGTTACCTCATCTAACTGAAAGAGGGGTGTTTACGAATTTGGATCACCTGAAGTCGGTGCATTTTTCTCTTGATTTCCATAGAAAAAATACCTAGAATAGTAAAGGCTTGTGACGTTCCGGTGCGGTCTGTATTGGGCTCCGGTTTTCCTGTAGGTCACACATCAATCGCAGAGGGTAAATCATTCATGGCAAAGCGTCGTGGCAATCCTAACTGGGGTAAGCCCGAGCCCATCGGCCCGGTCGTACCCACCGTGACTTCCTTTGAGCAGGTGGTCAAGGAGTTCAAGCTCACACCCGATCAGTATGTCCGCTCCACGCGGCTCCGCGAATGGGCTCGCCGGAACCGCAACTCGAAGTACATCCCCGAATCGCTGCTGGAGGCGTGGGGCTTCGAGATCGAATCCACCTTGTGATTCCCCCGGACATCCCCCAGATTCAACGCCGCCTTCGGGCGGCGTTTCTATTTGCCGATCGCCTTCCCTGACCGCCTCCGCTCATTGTTTCCAGGTGCCAGCCGTGGAATCATCCTTGCATGGCTCGCGGCCTTCCGCTGTCTACGCTGCTCTCGTTCGCTCTGGTGGCGTTCACGCTTGAGTTCGACAACGAAGCCGAGCATCGCCTGCCTCACCGCACCTCCGACTTTGGCGGTACCGCTTCCGCTCCGTGGCTTGTGTCTCTCGCCATGTACTTCAACTGCCTGCAGTTTATTCCGGAGCAGGGAATTACCATGCGGGAGCTCGAGCGCGAGGCGCGCACCGAGCCGAACTGGGATGGCATGCGCCGCTGGGGCTACATCTACTTTGCGCCGGATCCTGGCGATCCTCGTCCCCGGCCGCCGCAGTGGGCATGGCTGGTGCGCACCACGCCCAAAGGGCGCGGCGCCCAGCAAGGGATGCAGGCGCTGCTTCCGGAAATCGAGCAGCGCTGGCGCGAACGATTCGGCGATTCCGCGATTCGGGATCTCCGGAGCTCTCTGGTCGCCATGCTGCGCACGGTGCCTGACGGCCTTCCCGACTGCATGCCCATTCTGCACCACGGCATGGTCTGCAAAGGCCCGGAGCCGGAACAGCGCGGCACGCCGCCGCCGCAAAGCGAGCTTGCGAAGCTTCCGCTGCCTGTCCTGCTGGCGCGCGTGCTTCTGGCGTTTGCTTTGGAATTCGAGCAGGAATCGCCGATTTCTCTCGCCATCTGTGCCGACATTCTCCGCGTGCTTGAACCGGAAGGAACTTTGGTTCGTCGAATCCCCGCACTGACCGGCGTCTCCAAAGAATCGATTTCCATGGGCATGGGCTTTCTCGCCAAGCGCGGCCTGGCTCAGGTTCTCTCCCAGGAACGTGCCAGGCAGGGCCGCATCGTCCTGATGACCGCCGCCGGTTCCCAGGTGCAGACCGATTCCGCCCAGCGGCTGCGCGTGCTGGAAGAGCGCTGGAGGGCGCGCACGGGTCCGGAGGCAGCTTCGGCTCTTCGTACCACGCTGGAGACTCTGGCCGGGGACGGGACGCGCGCGGATTCGCCGCTGTTTCAGGGGCTCGATCCTTATCCTGAGGGATGGCGGGCGAAAGGCAAGCCTCCGGCCACGCTGCCGCACTTTCCCATGGTGCTGCACCGCGGCGCGTTCCCGGACGGAAGCTGAGCGGCGTAGTTGAGATTTCAGTTACGACTTGTAGAAGAGCCTGGTGTTCAGGGCCGGTTCTCTCCTGGCTTGCCCTGTTGAGATCGCAAGAGCAAAAGCAGGTTCCTCGCTCCGCTTGCCCCATCTGCGCCTGACGGCGCGACGGGGCCCCTGGTGCGCTCCGCTCGGAATGACAACTTCTTGAGAGGGGAGAGAAGCAAGAGCGGCCCGTCGCTCCGCTTGCGCGATCCGTCATTTTCGCGGTCCTCTATGTCGGTACCGCCTAGCGGATGGACAGAGTGTTGGCGACATAGTGCCGGCCGTTGAAGGTGGCGCTGGTGACGACGTGCGAGCCAACATGCAACTGGCTGGTTTGCGGGAAACGCGCCGGATCAAAGTCGATGGTGTAGTTCTTCTGATCCTGGGAGTCGCGAATGGCCATCTCCGACGCGTGCATGTCGAAGTAGGTCACATCGCCGGCGAACTGGAAGACCGCCCCCGGCGTAGCCAGAACGGCGATATGGTTCGCCACGCCGCCGCCCTGGTTGTCCGCGTGAAACTGGATGGAAAGCAGAGCGCCGTGCATCAGGTCCGACGCGCCGGGAGAACTCGACGAGATCGACTCCTGGCCCACCCGCTCGATGGGTGTATTCGCCGGGATGCGCAGATGAATCGGCAGGCCGGAGAGGGTGTTGCGCACCGTCAGGTCGCCGTCCCGTGGATCGAAACCGAGAACCTGTCCCTGGCAATTGCCTTCCGGCGCATGGGTCAGCATATGGACGCTAAGGGCAAAGATGTTGCCGTCGTCGAGTACCGTCTCCACGGAGGCGTGTTCCTCGGGATGCAGATCGCTTAGAGGAGCCTCGACGCCGTCACGATAGAACTTAGTCCGTTCGTCGAAGAGGATGTTCATGGGATGGCCGCCGTAGACCTTCAGCGAGATCTGATCCTGCAGGGGATCGACATCGCGGATCACGCCGCCAATCACCGTGCTTCGTCCCTGGGGAGCGGCGGGCAGGGGGGGAAGATAGCTGGGCAGAGTCGCGTCAGAAGTCGTTGTGTTGGGGCTGGGCGCAGCGTTCGCGGCTGGCGACGCCGCGGGACTGACGTTGGGCCGATCCGGACCGGGACTCGATGCCGCCAGGCACGAGGATCCGCTCGCCAGAGCGCTGACCAGCACAAGCAACAGGAATCGACGCATTCAGGGGTACCCTTTCACTGTCCGAAACAACAGCAGTCATTGGATGATGGTGGGACGTTTAAGGTGGCCTGGAAACATGAACCCCGAGCGGCAACATTTTGGGGCGGATTGCATCCAAGAGTGTTGCAGCCAATGATCTTCTTCGGCCCCAGACCCAAAGGTGAATCGCTCGGCAGCTCGCTGGGCCGTGTCGCCCTGCTGGCCGCGACCGCCGCTCTGGCTGTTTCGGCCATCCAGGCTGCGCGCGCCCAGGATATCAAAATTACGTTGCCGCGGCATAGCCAGCTCACGCCGGTACAGCGCCTCAACCGGGACGGTGTCGAGGCAGTCCGCAAGAATGATTATGGGAAGGCTGAAGAGCTCTTCTATAAAGCGTATCTCTACGATCCTTCCGATCCGTTCACACTGAACAACCTGGGTTACATCGCCGAGCTGCAGGGCCAGCTGAGCCAGGCGCAGAACTTCTACAAGCTCGCCTCGGAGCAGGGAACCGACGCCTTCATCGACCTGAGCAGCGAGAAGCAGTTCCAGGGACAGCGCATGAGCGTGGCTCTCAACAGTCTGCGTGACACGCCGATGCAGGTGAATCGCATGAACTTCGATGCCATGAACCTGCTGGCCGAGCGTCGCAGCGCCGAAGCCGAGACGCTGCTGAAGCAGGCGCTCCGGCTCGATCCGCACAATAACTTCACGCTGAACAACCTGGGTGTGACGGAAGAATCGATCGGCGATTATGACGCCGCAATGCGGTACTACCTCGCGGCTGCCAGTGCGCGCTCCAGCGAGCCGGTGGTGGTGACCGCGGCGACGGCCTGGCGTGGCCGGCCCGTGAGCGAGGTCGCGCTGGCCAATGCGCAGATGCTGCAAGAGAAAATGAAGACCATCGATCTTCCCGCGGCGCGGGCCGCGATGCTGGCTTCCCGCGGCGTGACCGCACTGAACCAGAACAACTGGACCACCGCGCGCAAGGACTTTCTGCAGGCCTATCGCCTGAATCCGAACAGCGCCTTCTCTCTGAACAATGCGGGCTACGTGGCCGAGCGCGAAGGCGACGTAGAAACCGCGAACTTCTTCTACGCAAAGGCACGCGCTGCGGACGACGCGACCGCGAGCGTCGGCCTGGCGACGCAGATGACGGCCGAAGGGCATCCGCTGCAGGTGGTTGCGTCCAATAACGATCAGGAGACGCAGGACAAGCTCGATGCAATGCGCGAGCGCCGCCGTCATCAGACCGGCCCGATCGAGCTGCTCCACCGCAATGGAACTCCGGTCAAGACATCGGAGCCGACCGCGATTCCGCTGAACGACCAGGCGCCTCGGCCTCAGCTTCCCAATCCTCAATAAACATCAGGAATTCTCGGTCATTTATGCCCAAACCATCGGTGTTTGCGTCTCCCTCGAAGGAATGTATGGTTCTTCTCTCGCAGCTGCTGCTGCCGGCGAACGGCACGAGCGTCAGCCAGAACCGCGCGCTGGTCGCGACGCTGAGCAGCATGTCGCGCGAGCGCTTCGCAGAGCTGGCTGCGCTGGCCAGCTCGAATCACGTCATCATTCGCGCGATGGATGTGATGGCTGAAACGATGCGGCAAGCCGGCGACGGCGAACGCGTGATCTGGGCCGAAGAAGCTCGGGCCGCGGAAGAGGCGCGGATCGAAAACGCGCTTTCCTGGCTGAAACGAATCTGCACAGCCTTCGAAGAGGAAGGGCTGGAAGTGACGGTGATCAAATCGCTCGACCACTGGCCCGATCTGGGCAGCGACCTCGACCTCTATACCGGAGCCGATCCGGTGAAGGTCGGCGAGCTGATGGGCCGGCGCTTCAACGCCAGCCTCGCGGCGCGGAGCTGGGGCGATCGGCTGGCGCGCAAGTGGAACTTCGACATTCCGGGTCTGCCGGAGGCGGTCGAGATCCACATGGGCCGACTTGGCCAGACCGGCGAGCAGGTGGCGATGGCGGCGTCGATTTACCCGCGCTCGCGGCAGGTTGAGGTTGGCGGAGAGAGATTTCGCGTAGCCTCGATTTCCGACCGGATCATGATTTCGACGCTGCAGCGCATGTATCGCCACTTCTATTTCCGGCTGTGCGACATTCTGGACAGCGGCGGACTGATCGAGAACCGCCTCATCGATTACGACGATCTGCAGAGAGCCGCGCAAGGTTCCGACATCTGGGAGGGCGTGGCCACGTATCTGGTCATCGTCTCCGATACCGTGCAGCAGTATCGCGGAACCGGCCTGGATCTGCCGCGAACGGTGCGCTCGACGGCGCGCTTTGGTGGCGAACAGGTCTATTACGCCAAAGAATTCCTGCGCGTGCCGATTTTGCCGCAGTCGGCGAAGCTTTACCGCCAGCAGCTGGGCGGCATGCTGCGCAAAAGGGAACTGCACAGCAGCGCGCGTCTGGGACTGCTGCCGGCGCTGGCGACTGCCGCTCTGGTGGGCATGAAGCTGACCGGGAGCGACAAGGGCATCTGGTAGGGCTCGCCGCCGGCTGGTCTGGAGCGCTTAATCTGCATGGCTGGCGCCATCGGTTGCCTGTTTGTCGCGTTTGGAGAACAGCCCGCTGGAGAGATAGCGGTCGCCCTGGTCGCAGAGGATGAACACGATCACGCCTGAATCGAGCGTTGCGGCCAGGCGGCAGGCCACGGCACATGCCCCACCCGCCGAAGCCCCGGTGAAAACGCCTTCCTGGCGCGCCAATGTGCGCGCCATCTCTTCGGCCACTTCCTGGGTTACATCCATGGTCACATCCACGCGGGCCGGCTCGAAAATGGCCGGGAGGTATTCTTTCGGCCAGCGGCGGATTCCAGGAATCTTCGCGTTTTCCGCGGGCTGCACGCCCACGATCCGCACCGCCGGATTCCTTTCCTTGAGATAGCGGGAGGTTCCCATGATGGTTCCGGTGGTTCCCATGGCGGACACGAAATGGGTGATGGCGCCCTGGGTGTCCCGCCAGATTTCGGGACCGGTTGTCTCGTAGTGGGCGCGCCAATTGTCAGGATTGCCGAACTGGTTCAGCATCAGGACGCCGCCATTCGCCACCTTTTTGCGGACGAAATCGATGGCGCCTTCCATTCCGGCATCGGCGGGCGTAAGGGTTACCGTGGCGCCAAAAGCCTCCATTGTAGTGACACGCTCGGCGGTGGAGCTCTCCGGCATCACCAACTCGATCTCATACCCCTTGACTGCGGCGATCATGGCCAGGGCAATCCCGGTGTTGCCGCTTGTGGGTTCGATCAGGCGCACTCCCGGCCTCAGCTCGCCGCGTTTCTCGGCGCCTTCGATCATGAACATAGCGGCGCGGTCCTTGACGGACGAGCCAGGGTTGTTGCCCTCCACTTTTCCGAACAGGCGAACCCCTGGGTTAGGGTTCACATGGCGCAGTTCGACCAGGGGGGTGTTTCCGACAAGCGCCAGGAGATTCATTGCCGCCTCCGGGGTTTGTCCTTCGTAGTCCATTATTCATCGCCGCCGGCAGAGTTCGTTGCATTCCCAGCACATTGAGCAATACCTGGCCGACGCCGAACCATTCGGTCTCCAGATACGTCATATATTTTTCGGCGCGGCGGGCGCGAAGCTTTAATACATTCCTGAGGATTCCCCAATGCAATCCTAAGGGGTCCCCGGGCGCTATACTCGTGGGGCGACGCATGTGCGAACAAATATTCCTCTCTGGAGATCACCATGAGTCTACGAATTAATGACGTGGCCCCTGATTTCGCCGCCGAGACGACACAGGGGATGATCAACTTCCACGAATGGATTGGCGATGGGTGGGCGATCCTGTTTTCTCATCCCAAGGACTTCACGCCGGTCTGCACCACGGAACTTGGCTACATGGCGGGCCTTGAACCCGAATTCTCAAAGCGCAACTGCAAAATCATCGGGCTGAGCGTTGACCCCGTTGGCAACCACGGCAAGTGGGCAGCGGACATCGAAGAGACCCAGGGCCACGCGGTGAAATTTCCGATGATCGGAGACACCGAGCTGAAAGTGGCCAAGCTCTATGACATGCTGCCGGCCGAAGCCGGGGAGTCCTGCGAGGGCCGCACGGCTGCCAACAACGCTACCGTGCGCACGGTCTTCGTCGTGGGTCCGGACAAGAAGATCAAGCTGACGCTCAGTTACCCCATGAGCACGGGCCGCAACTTTGACGAAGTTCTGCGCGTTCTGGATTCTATGCAACTGACCGCCACCCACAAGGTTGCGACGCCCGTGAACTGGAAGAACGGGGAAGATGTGATCATCCTGCCCTCGGTATCGGACGAGGAAGCCAGGCTGAAATACCCGGACGGCTGGCGTTCACCGAGGCCGTACCTCCGCGTTGTCAACCAGCCTGTGTAGCTCATCTCTGGCCGCGATGGCTCCTCGGACGGACGGGGAGAGTCTACTTTGTTGGAGTCGCGCAGAAGAAATTCTCTGCCTGATTTGTATCGCCGCTTCCCTTGTACTTCGCGAACTCAGGATAGGGGCAGAGAGGCCGGGTCATCAGCGGCGGGCCCTGGCCATCCTCCTGCGCTGTTTTTGTCGCGACAATCGCGGCGGGTGCGTTGCCTTTTTCTACCCATTGTTCGAGCGCAACCCTGGCGTTTCTCTGCGGATCGTCGACCCAGAGGAAGGACTGTCCAAACTGGTCCGGACCAGGGCCTTCGCCGCAATGCTGCATGCCCGGAACCATGTAGAGGCGAACAAATGAATGCGCCCGGGCCTGGCCCACACGAGCCAGCACGTTCTCGTAGTAATTCACCGTGTTCATAGCGGGAATGGCCGGATCGTTCCAGCCGTGATAGAGGATCAGCTTTCCACCATGAGCGCGAAAGGGATTGAGATTGGGATCGACGGCGTCAAGGGCATGGGCTGTTTTGGCCTTTGCCGCGTCCATGCTGCCGTCCATGGCAAACGACTTATAACTCCAGGCAGCATTGTCATAAACCATGTTAGAGAAATAGCGGATGCCGAAGTACGCCATTAAGCTTTTTAGCGGCACCGGGCCGGTAATCCATGTTCCCCAGCCGTTGCCGCCTTCTTCGGCGCCGGGCAGGTAGCCGGGAAAGACGGTGTGGCCGTGCGTATCTTTGAGGCCTGCGTAGATTTTGTTGAGCGCCGACACTTCGGGTGCGGTCAGGCACTTATCGGAGTTATCGCCATTTTTGCACTGGATGGAAGCTGGATCGAAGTGGCACTGCCGTGGATCGTTCAGGATGCCGTCGCGCACTCCGTCAAGGCCATCGCACGCGGCGAGCACGGCTGCGGCGATGGTTGGGAGCTTAGCCTGCGGAATGAAGCTGGCCGGGTTGAGCGTGAGAGCCTGGGTGTCAGACACCGCGGAGGACAGCAGCGCCGTCCAGTAGTTGGCGGGCGCTCCGGCGAGAATGCCGTTGTAGTCGTCGGGATAACGTTGCGCTTCCATGAGGGCTTCGCGCCCGCCGTCAGAGCAACTGGTGAAGTAGGAGTACTTCGCGGCCGTTCCATAAAACTGCTGCAGGACGGCCCTGGCCACGCCGGTCATCTCATGGATGCCGCGGTAGCCGAAATCGATCACTTTCTCCGGGTGTCCGAGAGCCCATGATGCGTCGATGCCGGAGGCGGAGTGGCCGGTATCCGTGGCCGTGGCTGCATATCCCTTGGCGAGCGCGGCGCCCAGAGAGTCGTAGTCGATCTGTCCCGCGAATCCGCCGTTGCCGAGGCCCTGCAATCTTCCGTTCCATCCATGGAGGGGCATCCAGACCTCAATTTTGATGTCGGAGTCGGGGGACGGCCTGGCGGTCAGCGCGATCCGGCAGAAGGCGGGGAGCTTCTTATAGAAGGCGGACTGATCGCCTCGCGAATCGGGGTCCGGTGGAGCCTGGAACGCACCGGCGGCGATGGTCCTGGCCAGGGTGACTTCGACATTGGGAAGCTGAAGGGCGGTAAGGCGTTCGCAGGACACTTCGCGCGAGGTCATGATCGGCGTTTGGCCAGCGGTTTGGGCAGGGACGAAGATTCCGCCGGATAGAAAACAGTAAGCAGCAACGAAGACATGGAGCTTGCGCATGGCGACCGTCCCTGGTGGATGTTGGGGCGCGATCATTCTACGCGGGGCGGCTGAGAGACGGAAAGAGGGCGGTGATTCGGTCACCCTTTTTTGTCGTCGGCGATGTCGGTTTCGAAGAACCAATGGATCGACAACTCGAAAGTGCGCGCAACAGATTTCGTAACGTCCGTCATCACGGGAGGGGAGAAATCGTCGTTGCGCCAGGGATTCACACAACTGGACACAGGCCGAGCTGGATGACTCGGCCTTACGTGGCTTGCGCGGGGTTGTGTACCGGACGAAGCCGGTTTAAGCGACTGCTTTTGTCCGCTCGGGCTCGGTTACTTCCTCGCCGATCTTGTCGAGGCTGACGCCTGTGGTTTCGATGCGGAAGAACCAGGTGACCACGGCTCCCAGCAAAAAGGCGACGACGAGCGCATACAGCAGCAGGCGCGTGCCGATGGTGGCCAGCAGGATGGGGAACAGGAACGCGGTCATGACGGCCCCGATCTTGGCAAACGCGGCGGCAAAGCCTGCGCCCTTGCCGCGAACGGCGGTGGGAAAGACCTCGCCGGCGAGCAGATAGGTCTGCGCGTTGGGACCGAGATTGGTCATGAAGTCGAAGAGCATGAATCCTGCGAAGATGAGAACGATCTTCGTGCTGCCGGAGAAGTCGACGGAGAACGATGCGATGAGCAGACCGACAGCGCATCCGATGAATCCGCCGATCTGCAGGCGGATGCGGCCCAACTTGTCGGCGAGCACGACGGCGAAGGCAATGCCGATGATGAGCAGCGTGGTGATCATGGCATCGCCGCGCGCGGCGAGACGGGCGTTGGCAATGAGGTCCGTCATGCTGCGCACGTGTTCGGCCTTGTGGCCGATGGCCGTGGCCAGGATGGTGGGCGTGAAGATGCCGATGCCGTAGGTGCCGAGGTCCTGCAGGAACCAGGGAACGGAGGCGAGGATGGTGGCGCGGCGATAGCGGCGGCCGAAGAGGGAGAGGAAGGATCCGCCGCCATGCCCGGAGGCAGCGGCGGTTTTGGGGGCCAGTATGATGTCGCGCGGATACTGGGGGGTGCGGACGAGCAGCTTGCGGGCGGCCTGCGTGGCACGCTCCGTAGCGCCGCGGGTGTGCAGCCAGTTGGCGCTCTCCGTGATGAAGAAACGGCCGACGGTGACAATGACGGCGGGGATAAGGGCGGTGGCGTACATCCAGCGCCATGCGTCGAGGTTGGGCACGACCATGAGCACCGCGTAGCCCACAGCGGCTCCGCCCAGCGCGCCAACGGCCTGGAAGGCGAAGGCACCCAGAACCAGCTTGCCGCGGCTGGTGCTGGGAATGTTCTCCGAAATCATGATGTGCGCGGTGGGATAATCGCAGCCCAGCGCGAGGCCCAGGCCGAAGAGGCAAAAGATGAGCGACGTGAAGCTGTTGGCGAAGATCGCCGCGCCGAGGAAGGCGGTGAAGATGATCATCTCAACGACGAACATCGACTTGCGGCCGAAGTAATCGGAGAGGCTGCCCAGACCGAGGGCGCCGACGAGAATGCCGGCGAGGCTGGCGGCGGCGACCATCCCCTTCTGGGTGGGGCTGATCGAGAACTGGCGGGCGATGAGCGGGAGAGCGACGCCGGTCATGAAGACGACGAAGCCCTCGAAGAACTTGCCGGCAGCGGCAAGGCCCCAGATGAGGCGCTGCATCTGCGTCATCGGAACCGAGGGAACATGCGTGCCGTCGGGCCAGATAGGCCGCTCATCGATGTAGTCCTGAACGGTTTTGGTCTGACGGGCTGCGGAATTGTCTGAAGCGGGCATAACAGTTTCTCCCTTGCGGCGCTGGCAGCCGCCTTAGTGGATTTTGGCGATCTGGATTTCGCTGCGCGCGCGAATCGGTATAGGCAGCGCGATGAAATGCACGGGATCGAGCAAGCTGGAGGCACTGCCACCCTCCGGCGAGATGCACCAGAGCAGGAAATTGCTGAGGGCGGTGGCAGTCGCGGAGTTCGGCTGCTTTGCGGAGACGAGGGCGTACTCGTAATTGATGATGGGATAGGAATTCGCGCCCGGAGCGAAAACCAGAGTCAGCCGCTCGTCAGCGGGCGTGCGCGGCGTGAGTTCGGAGGCTGCGGTGGTGATGGTGTCGGCGTTGGGGAGCAGGAAATTGCCGGCCTGGTTTTGCAGCATAGCAACGATCAGGCCATCTCTGACCGCCTCGGCCTCATAAGTTGTACCCATATAGCCCAATGAATACGGGGTATGTGCGATCGTGCTGAGCACTCCCTCCGTTCCCGATTCCGCCAGTTCCCCCGGCACTTGTGGCCAGTTCAGCGTCGTCCCGTAACCGATCTTGTCGCCCCACGACTGCGTGGCGCCGTCGGGCGACTCCGTCGAAAAGGTGAGGTACTGAGTGAAGATAAACGTGTCGCCCGATCCGTCAGCGCGGCGCACCGGCACGATCGTGCGGTGAGGCAGCGACACGCCGCGGTTCATTTCCGCGATCGGCTGGGCATCCCACATGCGAATCTTTCCCGAGTAAATCCCCGCCAGCACGGGCCCACTCAGTTTCAGCACGCCCCCCCGCAGCTCGGGGATGTTGGCGTCGACGATTTGCGCCGAGATGGCGAGCGGGATGTTGAGGATTTCAGGATGCGCCATGGCCTGGTCATCGCTCATATAAGCGTCGGATGTCCCAATCTGCACCTGGTGGGCGATGGCCTGGGAGATGCCGGCGCCTGAGCCGGTGGACGCAGTCGTGATGTGCAGGTTGGGATCGGTTTTGGCGTGTGCCGCCACCCAGGTCTGGAACATTGGGTAGATCAACGTCGAACCTGACTCGGAGAGCGTAATGGGTGCGGACTGTGCCGTGGCGAAGATGGCTGCAAGCGCAACAAGACACCCTGCCCAGCGGACTCTGGGTGTGAGACGTCGACTCATTGTGACACTCCTCTGTGCGGCTGGGAAATTCGCCGGCGTGGGGACCCCGGAGGATTGCCCACTCACATTAGCGCAGGTATGTTACGGATTGATGACACTACGCCAGAGAGGCGGCGCCGATGGTTGCGCACTTACCTTGCGGTCTGCGGCCTGAGCTGCGGGGCTGCAGCTGGTCTTCGCAGCATTTTCGTTCGGTGGGTGGTCAGGCGGCGGGAAGGAAGATCGAAAATGCGGTTCCGCTGCGGCCCGGGCGAGTGCTGGTGCGCATGGAGATGGAGCCTTCGTGCTTCTGCACGATGCCCTTGCTGACCCAGAGACCGAGGCCGGTGCCCTTCTCTCCTTTGGTGGTGAAGAAGGGCTCGAAAACTCTGGCGGCGGCGACGGAGGGAATGCCTCCGCCATTGTCGGCGATCACGATGCGCACGCCGCGGCGCGCCGGCTTTTTCCAGTCGTGGCTGTGCGCCATGCGGATGTGGATCCTGCCGGCGCCCGCCTCGAGCGCGTTGCCAATAAGGTTGGCGAAAAGCTGGCGCAGCTCGCCGGCGAAGCCGTTCAGGGAAAGCGACCCGCGGTGCTGGATCTGGACAGCGGTGCCCCGCGACTCCGCCCGGCGCGAGAAAAGCTGCGCGGCCTCGTCGATCAGCTGACCGAGATCGAGAGATTCCGCAGCGGCGCCGATGCGGTAGAAAGCGAGCGTCTGTTTGGCAATGTGGGAGACGCGGTTCAGCTCTTTCCCCATCGCCTGCAGGTAGGCAACTCCCTCCGGCGAGAGGTTCTCCCGTTTGAGCAGGTACCAGAGGTTGACGATCGCCTCGAGAGGGTTATTGATCTCGTGAGCGATGGTGGCAGCCATGCGCCCGGCGCCCACCAGCTTCTCGGATTGGCACAGAGCCTCTGTTTCCGCGCTGAGCCGGCGGTGCAGCCGCGTGTTCTCCGCCATGCCCTCGAGCAGGTGGAGGAACGGGTCCTCAGTCCCATTGCTGAAGCCCTGGAAGATTTCGGCCGGAATGTAATAGGGGTTGTCGCACACCTCGCCGCGAAAGACGATCCGGGGATGGGTGTGGATGACGTGCATCAGAGTCTCGGGGCGGAAGCGGCGGCGATTGTACTGGCAGATGCCGCCCATATCGTGCTGGGGGAAGAACGTATTCAGCCTGCACTCGTACTCGATCAGGCGGCTGTTGACGTCGCCGCCCGGGCCGAGGGCCCAGGTCATCTCGCCCGAGGCGCGTACGGCGTGAAAGCCTTCACGTTTCGCGTCCTCGACCGCCTGAGCAAGGAAGCCAATCATCCAGTCGGGATCGAAATCGCCGCTCTTGAGGTAGGCGTCATATTTGGTGATGATGGCGAGCGCGCCGGTGGCCGTGGCGGCATCGACGTCGATGCCATGGCGTTCCATGGCGGCGATGACCATCGCAGGGTCGCTGTCGTCAATGATGTAGACACTCTTCTCGCCGCGCTCCAGGCCGAGGCGCAGAAAGGGAACGACGATATCGAGCTGCTCCTCCTGATTGTCGTAAATGAGGGCGAGGTGATCGTGGGTCGCACAGGAGGCAAGCTGGGTATTTTCAAAGGACCAGTCGCGGAGGAACGGAGGTCGTTGTCTGACACTTCCGGCAGTCAGGGGCTGGGTTGCGAGTATTCCCACGTGGGTGCTCCCATAGCAAAGTCCGTACCTTCGCGCTTATGCGCAGTAGATGCGGGATATACCTGGAGGGATGTCTGGCTGGTTCGGTTCGGTCTGGGGGCCGTGTTTCGGCCATCGTCGGCAGTAACTCCATGTTATCCGGAGCGCAACGTTTGTGCCAATCTAATTAGTCCGCGTAATCTGAGGGAGAATGAGTTTTCGTAGCAGGAGGGAATTCCTCCAACTGTGCGCTGCGTCGGTGTCGGGAGCGATCCTGAGGCCGAGGGCCGACGCCGGTGTTGTTCAGACGAAGCCGTCGTCCAGTCCGCCCAGCCCGCCCATTCCCTCTCCGCCGTTGCCGGTTCTCCAGCGTTACGTCGATCCGCTGCGGTTGCCGCGCCGCATGGAGCCGCTGCGGTCGGGCAGAGACGGGGACGAATACATCATCCGTCTTCGGGAATTCTCGCGGCCTCTGCATTCGCAGCTGCCGCCGACTCGCCTGTGGGGTTTCGAGGGGGAATATCCCGGGCCCACTTTCGAGGCGTGGCGGGGACGCCCGGTGGTGACCGAATGGCGAAACCAGCTGCCGACGCAGCACCTCTTCGCCGTCGATCGGCATATTCACGGAGCCAGGCCGCCGGCGCCGGCCGTCCGCACGGTGACCCATCTTCATGGCGCGTGCACGTCGTCGTTCAGCGACGGCTTGCCGGAGAACTGGATCACACCGGGGCAATCGGTCCGCTACAACTGGCCCAACGTCCAGCAGTCGGCAACGCTCTGGTACCACGATCACGCGATGGGCATCACGCGGCTGAATGTCTATGCCGGCTTGTCCGGGTTCTATCTGCTCCGCGATGAGCAGGAGCGAGCGCTGAACCTGCCCGCGGGCGACTACGAGATTCCGCTGGTGGTGCAGGACCGCACCATCGATGCGCAGGGACAACTGGTCTATGCGCCGACCTTCGAGGACGGTGTGCCGCTTCCGCCGGGCGTCTGGGGCTCGGAGTTTTTCGGGACCTTTCCGCTGGTGAATGGTTCGATCTATCCCTATCTGGAAGTCGAGCCGCGGCCCTACCGCTTGCGCGTGCTGAATGCATGTAACTCCCGGTTTATGCGGCTCTTTCTCAATCTCGCGAAGTCGACAACGGATATCCCGAATCTGGTGAAGTTCCACCAGATCGGTTCGGATGGCGGCCTGCTGTCGGCTCCGGTCGCCATGGAGAAACTGCTGCTGGGACCGGCCGAGCGCGCCGATTTGATTGTCGATTTCTCCGGACTCGCCGGCAAAACCATCATGATGGCGAACGATGCGCCCGCGCCTTTTCCAGGGTGGTCGATGCTGACGGTGCCGCGCGACCCGATCGACGAGTTCATGCAGTTCCGTGTGGTGCGGCCCCTGCGGAACAGGACGGCGTTCAGCCTGCCCCCCGCGCATCCCGCGTCTCCACCGGCGGACGATCCTTCCATCCCGGTCCGGGATTTCACCCTTTCCGAGAGCTTCGATGCGAAGGGCCGCTCACTCGGTATGCACATCAACAACAAGGGCTACGAGGACCCGGTAACCGAGATTGTGCGGCTGGACTCAGTGGAGAAGTGGCGCTTCATCAATACCACCGACGATACCCATCCCATGCATCTGCACCTGGTCCAGTTTCGAATCCTTGAGAGGCAGGGCTATGACGTTCCGACGATGCAGGCCCACGCCAAGCTTCGACTGGTCGGGCTGCGGCGCGCTCCGGCGCCGAATGAGGTGGGGAGAAAAGACACGGCGCTCGTCTATCCCGGAGAGGTTTTGAGCATCATCGTGCATTTTGAGGGCTACACCGGCCGCTACGTCTATCACTGCCACATGGTGGAGCACGAGGACAACGACATGATGCGCCCGTTCGTAGTTATCCCGGCGGAGACGGCGCCTTCCGCGGAAAACAAAACGAGCGGCGCAAAGAACGCGTAGTCCTGTTGCGCCGCCCGTATGTGCGAGGTTGTGCAGCCTGGGTGCTCTTCTCCTGGAGTTACGGTCCCATATTGTCGGGGTTACAGGTTCCGGAGGTCGTGTTGGGCGCCGGCGGGGTGGGAGGCGTAGCCCACGGAACGCCCGTGAAGTCGAAGAAGTCCAGCAGATTGGGCTGGGCCGCGTCGCGGTTAGTCAGGTGCGCGGAGCTGCCGATGAAGCGGTTCTCGACGAACTTAATGATCGCGGTGTGGTCCATCGGGATGTGGGAGACGTAGTGTGCCCGGGCGAACGGGGAGATCACAAAATTAGGAACGCGGAAGCCGAGCTGGGCAGCGAATCCCTGCTGGGCTGCGGCGTCATCGGGGCTGGCGCCGGGGTCGCCCGTAGCGAGATCGCAGTGCAGAGTGGGGGTGCCACCCGCAGGCAGGCATGGGTTGTAGCTGTCAGGGTTGACGGCAATCGACGAGATATCCGGATAGAGGCTCTGGTCGGCGGCGTCGGTGAAGTCGTTGGAGTGGCCGGGGACGGGCGGCACGTGCTCGTAAGGTCCGCCACCCTCGTCGTAGCTGAAGAAGAAAACGGAGCTGCTCCACGACGGGCTGGTCATGAGGGCGTTGATGATCTTCGACACTTCATATTGCCCGGTCAGGATGGACTGGCCTGAGCCGGGATGCTCGTCGTTGATCCCCGAACCTGACATGATGAACGCGAAGCTGGGCAGAGTCCCGTTTTTGATGTCGTTGTAGTAGAAGGGCAGCGGGGCGATGTGGTTGGTGTCGATGCAGAAGGAGCCGGAGGCGTCGCCGACGGCCGTTGAGGACTGGGTGGTGCCGGTGCAGGGAGCGCCGGACGGGTTTTCGTAGAGATACTGGTGCGAGTACTGGAAGTAGCTGTACCAGATCGCCGGATAGTTGGCGTTCGATGAGCCCGTGCACTCGTCGCCGTCATCGGCGATACAGTAGCCGAGGGTGGAGGTGTAGTAAAGCTTCCAGGAGACATTGTTCTGATCGAGTTCCTCGAAGATGGTGGGGATACTGAGCTGGGTGGTGATGTGGTCGTCCGCACTGGGATCTTTGACCAGTCCCTGGGTGGTGCCGCCGGTATACATGGCAAGGCGATTGTCAACGGTTTTGCTGGAGATCGGCGAGAACCAGCGGTCCGACAGAGCGAACTGCGAGGCCATGTAGTAGTAGTAGTTCAGGAATCCCTGATCGTAATAGCCCATGGCGCGGCGGCCGGTGGTGTCGTCGAAGGTGCCGGAACAAGTGCCACTGGCGACACAGGCCTTGGCGTAGCCCTCCGCGTTGTGGACGAAGCCATCCATGAGGATGGGACGCGTGGTGGTGAAGTCATAGGTGCTGGTCTCGCCATAGCTGGCCAGCCAGGCGGAGGTTTCGTCGTCGATGCAGGTGCTGGTGAACCTGAAGAGGGGATAGACGTCCCCTTCGTCATCCTTATTGGAGATGGTGTTCGTTTTGTCGTCGATGCCATCGACATTGTAGGTATTGCCGTCGGCGCCGATGTTCCAGCCGTTGTTTTGACGGTAGGGGTTCAGCATCCCGAAGTAGTTATCGAAGGTGTGGTTCTCCTGGAGCATGAAGATCACGTGGGTGATGGCCATCTCGCTGCCCGCGGGTGTGACGGTGACGACCACCTGCGCTGTAGCAGTCGTGCCACCGGCGCTTGTCGCCGTAGCCGTGTAGGTGGTGGTGGCGGTGGGACTGACCGACTGTGTGCCGCCAGTGGGTGAGAGAGGGTAACTGCTGCCATCCGAGCCGGTGACGGTGACGCCGGTGGCATTGGTCGCGGTAACAGTGAGGGTAGAACTACTGCCGGTGGCAATGGTGCTGGGATTCGCGGTCATGGTGACGGTCGGGGCCGTCCCAGTCGCAGAAACGGTGACGGTGGCCTGCGCGGTGATGGTAGCGCCGCCGGTCCCGGTGGCGGTGGCGGTATAAGTGGTGGTCGAGGCCGGGGTGACGGCTTGCGTGCCTCCGGTGGGCGTAAGCGTGTAAGTGCTGCCGTCGCTCCCGGTGACCGTGACTCCGGTGGCATTGGTCGCGATGACAGTGAGCGTAGAGGATTGACCCGCGGCGATGGCGGTGGGATTGGCGGAGATGGTCACTGTGGGCGGCACGGGCGCGCTGACGGTGACGGTGGCGGTGGCCGTTGCGGAAGCCGTGCCTGACAAAGCTGCTGCCGTTGCCGTATAGGTGACAGTGGCCGTGGGCGTGACGGACTGGGTTCCGCCGGAGGCTCCGAGGGAGTAACTGCTGCCGTCCGTGCCGGTGATTTTGACCGAGCTGGCATTGGTCGCGGTGACGGTGAGGGTCACGCTGGCGCCGGCGGTGATCGAGGCGGGACTGGCGCTTATGGTGACGGCAGGCGGGGGAGCCATTTGGGTCCCGGAGGAGGAGCCGCAACCGCTAACGAGAACAGGGACTGCTATCGCCGACACCAGAAACGTGAAAAGCCGGACCCGGCCGGAGAAGCGGGAAACCTGGACCTGTAGCACGGGGTTCTCCTTCCTGAACTCGATCGTCACAACGCGACTTAGAACTGCGACCTACGGATTCATGTCAGCATCCACCTTCGAGAGACGGATGAGGGGGATAACTATCGGGGCTCAGGGAGCCGCGCTGCGTGTCCGCGCGGCTGCCGCTGCGGGTGTCAGTGAGTGCCGGGGGATTTCTTTCTTCGGGGAAATCGAGCGATTCGGGGGCGATGCGTTCTACGATGCGAGGCGCGGGGTGGCCGGCCTGTGGAGGCCAGTCCGGCCGGGAGTGGCGGGAACGAAACAGAGAACGCAGCCACACGCGCCTGCGGCTGGGCGTCAGCTCCCTGCAGCGCCGGTGCAACTCGAACCAGCGAAGATAACCGCGGACCACGTTGCTCATGGTCATGCGAACGCCAGCCGCGTAATTGCGCTCCGCCATCTGCCGCTGGAGAGAAGGAGACTGGAGGATGCCGATGAGCTGCTGGGCGAGATCGGCAGCATCGCCGCGGCGGAAGAAGCTGACAGCCATATCTTCGTCGGCAGCCATGTCGACAAAGTCGGGAATTTCCGCGGAGACGATGGGGACACCATACTCGCACGCCTGGTGGGCGGGGCCGCTGGATCCTGTGGCCGAGTCATAGGGGAGGACGACAATCGAGGTGCTGCGGAATAGCTCGGGGATATCTTCTTCGGGGACATAACCCAGAAAGTCGATGGGGAGATCGGGAGGCTGGGCGGCGCGGATGGATTCCCAGTAGCCGGCGCGGGTGTGATGATTGGCGCCGGCGACGATGAGCCGCGCGTTGGGGACGGCCTTCACCACGGCGGGGAAGGCCTCCATCAGAGTCTCCAGCCGTTTATAGGTGCCCCAGTGTCCGATGGCGAGGAGTCGTTGTTCAGGATTGCCGCGCTTCGAGAAGTCCGGAGGAATGGGCTCAGCGGCAAAGGTGCCGTGGGTTCCAAGCAGGACGTTGGTAGCTCCGTATTTCTCCATGAGGGTGCGCTGATAGCCGGGCAGCAGGACGGAGACGGAATTGGCGCGCAGCAGGGCTCGGGTGGCGACGTCGGTACCGAAGCGGAAGAGGCGCTCCTGCTTGACGCCGGCGGCGCCAAAGTCGACGTGCTCGAGAACGTGATGCAGGGTGATATGGGTGTAGATCCCCATGGCGCGCACCAGAGCCGGCGTGGAGAGCCCGGCCAGGGCGGCCACCGGATAGTCCGGGGTGGCGAAGCTGGAAAAGACCAGGTTGAACCAGACCACGTCGGGCTTGATACGGCGGATGGTGTTGAGCAGCCGGACGGGTGTGGCGAGGCTGTTGAAGTTCCAGCAGCGGACGACGTCGAAGCCGGGCAGCTCGGGCTGCTGGGTAGCTTGCAGCGGCTTGCCATCTCCGTCAGTGGCAAAGTCGTACTCGGTGAGCTCGTCGGCGAGGATGGTGAGCTGGATGTCGGGCTGTTGCTGCAGCTCGCGCGCAATGTGAAAGGCATACTCATTCAGCTGGCGTCCGCTGGGAGGGAAGGTCGCTACTAAACAAATTCTCATCGGATCCGCCTTAGAAGATGGTGATGCCTGCGAAGGGACGAAACTGGTGGTTCTGGGCACCGGTAAAGTTATAGAAGGTCTCCTGCTGGATGCCGCCGGTGAAGCGAATGGGATACTGCAGGACCACGTCGCCGGTTTCATCGTGGAACTCGCGATGGAAGGGCAGGGCCCAGGAAACGTTGGCTCCTCCTGTGACGTCGTCGTAGATATGGAAGCCGCGGGTGCTGGACCAGGCGGCGTTGGCCTGAATCTGCCAGTTGCGCGCCGGCGACCAGTTGATCACGGTGGAAGGTACGAGGGCCTGGGAGATGGCGGAGCGCGGGCTGACCACGCGCCAGGCACGGAGATCCTCGAGAATGCCCTTGATGTTGAAAGTCTGGCCGAACTGGCGCTGCAGGCCGACATAGGAGGACGTGTAGTAGTCCTCGATGCCGACGGGATCGAAGTTCTGGTCGTTTTCGCCCCATCCGGTGATCAGAGCGGTTCGCGACCACGGGGCACCCACCCGGAAATTCAGGGCGGCGGCAAAGGCATGGGAGCTCTCTTTGATTTCGGTGAAGGGCCCGCTTTCGTGCAGCACATAACCATCGGCAGAGAGCAAGTGGAAGAACGAGCTGGTGGACATGTAGGTGAACTGGCGAAAGAGGTTCTGGTTGAGCTGGCGTGGCTCGAGGGAATCGCGCCGGAGGGTCTCCTGAATACCGCTGTTGAAGGTGATCACGTTGTTGCCCAGGTGAACCGTCGGATTCAGGCCGAAATTGAACGAGGAATCCGTCGTGTCGCGATTGACGATGGAATTGGTGCTCGGCACGGAAATCGTGCCGCGTGCATTACGCAGCTGGTAGAACCCCGTGGCCGTGGGCAAATAATTAAGATGCAGGTGGAAGACGTTGGTCCACTCGGTGTCGATCGAGGAACGGGGCGGCGGCAACAGGGAAGTGTCGGTGGGAGGCACGGCGAAGGTGGCATCCAGTTTGGAATCCAGCACGTAGACCGGGGTGTCCTCAAAGATGGGCTGGATGATTACATTGTCCTGCAGGCTGAGGTGGGAGTTGAGGCGATAGCCTTCGGAGCCTCCGGCCTGCAGCAGACTCTCTTCGGCGGTCTGGTCCTCGCCGGCAGCGTCCACGGCCTGGGCAAAGGCCGTGAGCGCCTGGGCATTGTGATGTTCCTGGGTGTAGACGCTGGCTTCGGCTAACAGATACTGATAGTTGGGCTCTTCGTCGGCCGACTGGCGGACGGCATCCAGCTCGCCCTGGGCGCGGGCGGTGTCACCCACCGCCAGATACGTATTGGCCAGGCCGATATGCACAGCAGTATCGGATGCTCCGGCTGCCCGGGCGCGTTGGAGGTAAGTTTCCGATAATTGGTAATCATGCAGGCGCCGAAAGACATCGGCGGCCTCGATGAGCTGCGCGCCGGTGGGGGGCACGGTGACACCGGCCTCGGCCTCCATGAGCGCGAGGGCGATTTGCCGGCTGGCGTCGGGGGCATTCCCTTGACACGCCTCAAGTTCCGCGACGGCAAGGCGTACTTCGACACGGTCGCTGCCGGCCATGACGAGCGCCCGGCGGAAGCGCAGCATGGCGGCACGCTGGTCACCCAACTGGGCCAGCGCATCGCCGGTGAAGACGTACACGTCGCTGTTACTGGAGTTCGGCTTGACCTCGTCGGGCGATGTGACGTCGGATGCCGGGGTGAGACGCGCCGCCCGTTCTTCCGCCAGCTGGACATACCGCAGAGTCTCATCGCGATTGCCAAGTTCGGCCCAGGAGCGCGCCAGCCAGGCATAGATGAGCGGATCGGCGGGCGACAGGCGGCGCGCAATCTGCAATTCATCGATGGCGTTGCGATAGTGCCGCAGGGAATAGAAAATGCTGCCCAGCGCCATGTGCAGGCCGCCGTCATTGGGCGCAAATTTGAGCGCGGCGCGGTATTCGCTCGCCGATTTGGTCAGAGCCCCCTCCTGGCCATACGCCGTCGCGCGAATCAGGTGGACGGGCAGGGAATCGGGCTGCCCTGCGGCGGCCAGGCTGACTTCGCGCAGCGCCATCTGCGGCTTATGCAGATCCAGGCTGGTGTAGGCCAGCCCCATGTGCGCTTCGGCGTTTTTGGGCTCAAGGTGCAGCGCCGTCTCGAAATCCTGCTCGGCGGCGCGCGGCTGATGCAGGTTGTGGAGAATGTAACCGCGGTTGACGTAGGCCGTGGTCACCTTCGGGTCGCGCTCGATGGCCTCGGTGAAGTCGGCTCGGGCCTGGTTCAGATTGCCATCGTGCTTCGCCACGTAACCGGCGAACAGAGGGATATCCGGTTCTTTCGCCAGAATGGAGTTGTACTTCCGGGTTAGCTGCTGCAGATCCTGCCAGCGATCCAGGTAGAGGTAGTCGTAGCCGAGATAGACGACCACGTCGCGGTCCCTCGGCAGCAGCCGGATCGCTTTCTCGCCGAAACGCGCCGACTCACGGTAATTGCCTTTGAAGCTGGTATAACGCTCCTCTTCGCGCAGCAGCGGGGCATGGTTTTGCATGGCCGGAGTCGCCCGGTTCATCCATACGCCGGCCACTTCGAGCTTGTGGGCCTCAATGCCGGCGTTGATGCCGCCGGCCACCACCGATGCGTTGTGGGGGGCCAGGGAATACGCTTTGCGATAGTCGTTCTCGGCCTTCGTGTAATCGTGGCGCGCGGTGTAGAGATCGCCGAGCGCCAGCCACGGCACGTACAGGCGGGGATCGACTTTGGCGAGACGATCGAAATACGTCTCGGCTTCTTTATCGCGGCCCACGACGCGCGATGCGTAGCCCAGCGAGGTGAGCGCCGATCGGCTTGAGGGATTCTGCGCCAGGATCTTCCTGTAGATCGCGATCGCCTCTTCCGTCTGCCCGAGTTTCATCAGTACGTCGCCGGAGAGCTGCAGATTGTTCGGGTCGTTGGGGCTGAGCGCCAGAGCGCTCTGAACATCGGTGCGCGCACCGTTAACATCGCCGGCGGCCAGCTCGATCGTGGCCCGGAGCCGCAGGAACGGCACGCGGTCCGATCCCTGTTCGTTCAGAGAGCCGATCTCGCTTTGGGCCACGGCCAGCTGCTTCTGGGCTGCGTCGCTCTGGTCCAGACCGCGGTAGAGGCTCACCAGGTCCATGTGCATCTGGATGGGGTAGAGAGGGCCCTCCGCCGGACCGGCGGGCAGATGCGCGAGCGCGGTGTTGTATTCCTGGATCGCGTCCTCGGGACGGTCCTCGATCTGATCGATCTGCCCGCGAACGGCGTGGAGCCGGTAATTGTCGGGTTCCGCGCTCGCCACTCGTTCCAGGAAGGCGTTGGCGCGTTCGTCGGAGCCTGCCGCCACTTCAGCCTGGGCCGCCGACAACTGCAGATCGAGATTCTTTGGGACCTCATTGGCGGCTTCCGCGTAGACTTTGGCGGCTTGGTCCAGGTTGCCGTTGAGCTGGTAGGTGTAGGCCAGCTCCGCCTTGATGTCCGGGGTGGGATGGGAAATGGCTTTCAGCTCCTTAATCGCTTCGTCATACTGGCCCATCTGGCGGTAGTAGCCGGCCAGAGAACGCTCCACATCCGGATTGTTCGGCGCGCGACGCCTGGCCATATCCAGATAATGGCCCGCCTGGTCATATTGTTTCAGGTGCTGATAGGCGATGGCCATCAGGACTTCGGATCGGGCGGTGGGCGCCATGCGCTCGGCGGTCCCCAGGGTCTGGAGGGCGGTGGTGTCGTCGCCGGAGCGCAGCTGCAGCTCCCCGAGGAGAACTTCGTCGCCCACTCGCTGGGGATGGGCGGTGACGATTTTCTGGAGCAGGGCCTGGGCTTCCTTGCTGCGGCCCATCATGGCATCGGTCTGTGCGATGCCGGAAAGACCCTCAACCGCTCCTGGCTGCAAACGAAGACCATGGTTATAAGAGTCGATGGACAGATAAAAGTTGTGGTTCAGGCGGGCGGCGTACCCGAGCAGGAACCAGAGGTGGGGATCGCTGGGGGCGGTTTGGGCTGCGCGCTGGGCGAGCGCCTGCGCCTCCGCGTGATGGCCCTGTTTCAAAGCCAGTTCCGCGGCGCGTGCAAGGCGGGCGTTCTGAATGTTCGATCCCCACCCCAGGGATTGTCCCGGAGACGCCGACTGGCCGGTCCCTTTTTTCGGTTGCGTCGAACCATTGGGGCCCACCTGGTACGTCTGTCCGCGAGCAATCCAAACAAAGGTGAAGAAGAGAACAGGCAGAACTGCAATCTTCAGAAACCGGGGTCGGGCTTTGGGCATACGAACAAGCTGATCTTGCACTTTCGGCGTTGGATGCGGGGTGGGTTGGCAGCGTTGGCTCCGGTGCCCCATCAATCGCCAAGGCTTTGAGATCATTGGAGCAACCAGGCGGGGGCGGTTTTGAATCCAATGCATTTTCGAGAGGACAACCTTGCAGCAAGTTGAGGCAGTCGAGCGGGCAGGACGGCCTATTCCGCTGAGTTTGATCTTTGCCACGGCACTGGCGGTTCACCTGCCGCTTCTGCTCATGGAGCTGCCGCTGCGCTCCTACGACACGAATCTGCACATCTTTTTCGCGTCGCATTATCTGCACCACTGGTTCGATCCCTGGAATACGAAGTGGTACGCCGGATTTTCACAGACCACGTACCTACCCGTGCCCCAGCAGTGGATTGCGATCGTTTCCCATATTACCGGCCTGGTGATGGGCTACATGGTGGTCCAACTGGCCGGCATTCTTCTGCTGGTGCTGGGAGTCTACCGGTTTTCACGGCTCTGGGTGAGCGAGCGGGCCGCTTCGTTTGCCGCTCTGGCCACGGTCTTCGTGGGCGCCGAGAGCTTTCTGGTCTACGCGGCCGGCCAGTTATCCACCACCTGCGCGGCGCCGCTCTATCTGAATGCGATGCCGTTTCTGTTTGAGTGGATCCGCTACGGGCGCTGGAAGGCGTTTCTCAAGGCACTGGTGCTGCTGACCGCGGCTGCGGCCACTCACAGCGCCACCCTCGTCTTCGGATCGCTGCTGTTTGCGCTGCCCGTGGTGGCGCTGGCGTTTTTCGACCGCGAAGACGGGAAGCGTGTTTCCGGTACCGCATTCACGTTCCGCACCATCTTCGTGACGGTGGCGGTTGGCGCTGCGGTGGCGGCGGTGCTGCTGCCCTTCTGGATCGCGCTGCTCCGCTATCCGGTCACCCAGGTGCCGATTCCGCACGCCAGCCGCGCCAACTATATTCTGAGCCCGCAGTGGGGAATCAACTATTTCATTGTCCCGTACGGGGCAATGATTCTCGCGCTGCCCTTCATCATTTTTCGGGGAGCCGCGATTTCGCGCCTGCGCCCGCTGCTGTTCGGTTTCTGGCTGGCGTTTCTGCTGGGGCTGGGCGGCACCACGCCGGTGGGTTATTACCTGCTGGGGCGCGCGTTCAATGTCATCACCATGGAGCGCTTCACCTACTGGGCGAGCCTGCTGGCCCTGCCGATCGTGGGGATGCTGGCCTCGGAACTGGTGGCGCGCTTCCGGATGCGGGCCGCGCTGCCGCTGGGCGCGGCGGCGGCCCTTACCTGTGCGGTGGCCGTTTGCTGGTCCACGTACTATCCGCCGGAAGGCGTCAGCGGAGGCTTCAAGGTTAACTCCTGCGCGCTGTGGCTCAATCGCGACGGCCACGACCGCTACCGCTACATCACGCTGGGCTTCGGGAACCAGATCGCGCGGCTGGCGATGCTGACCGATGCGGGGAGCGTGGACGGCGAGTGGAACTCAGGGCGGCTGCTGCCGGAACTGATGGCCTACGGCTCCGGTCCGCTGACCGACTCAAAGCATTACGGCGATGCCGGGATGGACGCGCTGCGCGCCATGCTGCGCCACGCGGACAAGTATGGAATTCGCTGGGTCATGGTGAAGGATCACTACTACGATCCGCTGCTGGCATTCGCCGGCTGGCGGCATGTGGACAGCCTGGAGAACGACACGATTTATGTGTGGGGCAACGACAGCGTTCCGCCGGCAACGGCGATCAACGCGCCGCAGAGGCCACCGCACTGGCAGGGGATCTGGTGGGGGACGCTGCCTTTTGGCAGCAGCCTGCTGGCGCTGCTGCTGGTGCTGATCCCGGGAGAGCCCATCCGGGCCATCTCGGAGGCCGAGTCCGCCGAAGAGGAAGAAACTGTCGCCCACGGAAGGATGGCCTCATAGCTATGGGACGTCTGATTGCGATCGTCATCATTCTCGCCACCGCGGGCCTGATCACCCTGGGAACCCTGTTCCCGATCCCTACCGCCGCTTTCTATGCCGGGCTAACCGCCGGCGCCGCGCACAACTGGTCCACGCCGGAGGCCTCGGTGCAAAGCCTGGCTCACGACATTGGCGGTCACAAATGGTCCCAGGCGTATGCCAGCCTCGACAACAAAGGCCAGTTTTCCGAGCAGGACCTGATCCGCGATCTGACCGGCGCCCAGTTCAGCCTGCGCAGCTTTGCCGACCTGGACGGTTTTCAGGTCCGCCCCCTGCACGCGACCGACGACCGCGCGCAGATGCAGCTGCAGATGCACTGGTCCACAGTGGTGGGGGATTTCACCGACACCCGCGAGGTGCCGGTGGTGCGCGTGGGAGACCAATGGAAGCCGGTGTGGCCGATCGTGCAGGAGCCGCATGTTCCGCCCCAGGTGATCACGGTGAATTATCTGCGCTGGGACGTGATTTATCGCGGCAGCGGCGATGACTGGGCGGCCCAAAACGTGGAGAGTCCGCATATCAGGATCGTGGACATGCACCCGGTGGAGCGCGCCGCGGGGGTGGTGGTGATGGGCGAGCTGCTCAACGAGGATGTCGTCCCGGCGTATGTCCACGTGGCGGCGACCCTGACGGCGAAGAACGGCAAGGTGCTGGGTTCGGAGACCAGTTTCGACAAGATTTCGCACCTGCTGCTGCCCAAACAGGTCACGCCGTTTTTCATCCTGTTTCCGAATGCGAGTCTCGCCGATGTGGGGAGCATCCAGATGCAGCCGACGGCGACCCTGGTGGCAGCCTCGGCGGACCCGGTGATTGAGATTCAGAATCAGAAGCTCAACCCGGTGCCCAATCCGTCACTCACCGGCGCTGTGGTGAATCAAAGCGGGCAGGTGGTCAACATCGCCCTGGTGCTGGGAACCTTCTATGACAAGACCGGGCAGCTGGTGTGGGTGGCGGACCACTATATCGACCGCGCTCTGCTGCCGCAGAGCCCGGTTTCGTTCACGATTCCCATTCCCGAAGACCTGGCCAGACAGATCAGTACCGAGCGCGCCGTCGTCGCCACGTACAGCCAGAAGGACCTATGAGATTCAGCATTCCATCTCTGCTCGCATCGCTGGGATGCTGGGCCCTGCTGGCAGCGGGGTCATCGGCGCTGGCCCAGTCCGGGAACCTGAGCCTTCCGGCAGAGGCCGTGGCCGGCTCAGCGTTCACGATTCAGACCAGCGGCAGCGGTGCGGCAACTCTATATATCGTGGGAACCGGCGCGGCGCTGCGGCGCCAGGTGCAGCTGGGCGATCCGGTGCCCTTCGCGGCGGGCGACCTGGACCATGCCGGCCATTATGTCGTTTTCCTGGAGCACGACGGCTCGACCGACGTGGGCGAGTTCAACGTAGTGCCTGCGCCCCAGCCGGCGAGCCTGGCGTTCCTTGCCAGGCCGTCGCGCCTGTCTGTCGATTTGCATGATGGAATTAGCGGCGCTGTTTACGTCTTTGACATGTATCATAACGTCATCACCCGGCCCGTGCCGGTGTTGTTTCAATTGTCGGTCCCCTCGGGCAGCACGCAGTCCCGCACGGTGCAGAGCCATAATGGCGCTGCGTGGACTCAGATGAACTCGTCCTCCCGGGAAGGCGACGCTAAATTTGTCGCCACTGCGGGCGGCGTCTCCAGCACCCGGGTCATCGATCAGGTCCCGGGCGATCCCTGCAGTCTGAAAATGAGCGCGAACCCCGACGGACAGAAGATTGCTCTCAGCACCGACCCAATCCTCGACTGTAGCGGGAATCCGGTACCGGACGGCACGATTGTGACCTTCACGGAGAGCTATCACGGCGAGCAGACGACCGTCGATGTCCCGATTAAGAAAGACATCGCGCAGGCGGAGGTGCCTGCCCACAACGGGGCGCGGATCACGGTGGCCACCGGGGTGGTTCTGGGCAATGAGATCCGGTGGGCAAGATGAAGATTCTTCGAGCCATTCTGGTGGCCTGGGCGGTGGGCAGCGTGGCATACGCGGCAGCCCCGGAGCAGGCCGAAGTGCATATTCAGCCCGCGCATCTGGACACGCCGCGGCCGCTCAATGAGACCACCCGGAAGGCGGCGATTCGCGACTATCTCGAATCCTGGAAGGCGATGACCGGGGCCCTGGCGCAGAACCGGGCCGACCTGCTGGATACAGACTTTACCGGGACAGCCAGGGACCAGTTGACGGCGACCATCCGGCAGCAGGCGGCGCTGGGCATCCGAACCCGGTACCAACCCCTCACCCATGACATTCAAATCGTCTTTTACTCGCCTGAGGGGCTATCCATTCAGCTGGTAGACAACATCGAATACGATGTGCAGATTCTTAACAAAAACGGAGAGAGCACCGCGCGGCAAGTGCGTGCGCGGTACATTGCGGTTTTGACACCGACAGAAGTGCGATGGAGAGTGCGGCTGTTCCAGGCAGTAGCGGAATAGCCCGATATGTGGGCCAGGCAGTACCCGGCACGATCGCAAGACCTGCAAGAACTGTTCGACCTGTAAGACCCGGAACGCTAAAGCAAGGAAGATTCAGAACGTGGGCCTCGTTCGGCTTTCGTGACTTTTTGCACGGACCTCAAGGAGGGTCTCCGATGATTTCAATAGTCGTTCCGATCTTCAATGAGGAGGAGATCGTCACCGGCTTCCATGCGGCGCTGGCGGCTTCCCTCATGACCATCGGGGAAGAATGGGAGGTTGTGTACGTCAATGACGGATCCCGGGACGGCTCTCTGGAGCTGTTGCGCGGTCTGCAAGCCGAGGACCCGCACGTAGTGGTTGTCGATTTGTCGCGCAACTGGGGGCACATGGGCGCCATCTCCGCCGGGCTGCAGACGGCGCGCGGTGACGCTGTTGTCCTGATGGACGGCGATTTTCAGGATCCTCCTGAAGTGATTCCCGAGCTGGTGGAGTCCTGGCGCCAGGGCGCTCAGGTGGTGGCAGCGGTGCGCAGAAGCCGCCAGGAACGCCGGAAGCTTCTGGCTGCGCTGTTTCCTCTCTTCTATCGCGTGCTCGGGGCCCTCTCCGATTTCCCGATTCCGCTCAACGCCGGGATTTTCGGTCTGCTCGACCGGCAGGCCGTGGATTCCATTAACGCGATACGCGAGAACAACCGGTACCTCCCGGGGCTGCGTGCCTGGGTGGGTTACCGCAACTCCATCGTTTACTACGACCGGCAAGATCGCGCCGGCGGCGACGGCAAGCTCACCTTCCTGAGCCGCATCAAGTACGCCATGGACGCGATCACCAGCTTCAGCTACAAGCCTTTACGTCTCTGCTTTGTGCTTTCGGCTGTCTCCTGTTGTGTGGCTGCGCTTCTCATGCTGGGAACCCTGTTAGCCAGCACGCCGCTGAACTCTATTGGCTTCGGCATTTCCGCAGCGGTATTCCTTGTGGGCGCCGCGGTGCTGCTGTGCATGGGGGTTCTGGGCGAGTATCTCGGGCGTGTTTACGACGAGGTACGGCAGCGGCCGCTCTCGATCATCAACAAGGTGCATTACCCGTCGGAAATCCTCGCTACCGAGCCGGTGGGCGACTTCGATGTTACCACCGCACTGGATAACGAGGCCGCGGGGAAGGTCTTCCGCGTCGCCTGATCGCGGGGCAAGCGAGCCTCCGGTCCGGAGGCTCGCTTTTCTCCTCTTTCTTTCCCGAATCGCCCGCCGAGATGGCGCGTTGGGGCGCGAGCTGGGTGAAGTCGTGCCCTTCAAGGCGACTTCTTGCACGGCTGTACTGGGAAGAACGTCCGACCATGAGGCTGGGCAGGGCTGAACGGGCGGCTGTGCCTCAGTGAAGAGGCAGGGCCAGCTGCAATCCTTTCGAACTGCAACTGGGGATGCCGCGTTCGATGGCCGTACCTTCCTCGTAGTCATTCCAGGTTTCGATCAGCAGGTATTGCAGGGGATTGTCGGGGGGATAGAACTTTTTCCAGAGGTTAAAGGTATCCCGAAAGGTCTGGCCGCAGCGAAAATCCATGTGCCGGTCCAGGCTCCACGAGGCTTTGCTGTCGTCGAAGCCAGGCCAGGCGGCGCCCACCGGCATCTTGTCCGGATATTTTGACTGCATGGTCTTGTAGAAGTCTTCGAGGTAGTCCTTGCCCCAGTCGCTGCCATCGAGCTTCCATCCGTCTTTGCCGGGATTGACCCAGGCATAGAAGCCGTCGAAGTCCTTCGCATAAGTGCCGGGCAGGTTCTCATAGATCAGGAACGGCCGGGGATTCCACTGGTCCAGAGTCTGACGGACGCGGTCCCAGTCGGTATGCCGTCCCTTGGGAAAAATAAAGATGACCGGCCGCCCGTCATAGGTCAGGTACGCGCTCTGCCCCGGCGCGTTGGGCGCGAGGTAGGTGTCGTGGAACATTTTGAAATCGGCGAGGGCTTCGTCGGTGGCGCCCACCTGGGCATTCGACTCGTCGTACAGCATCGCCACACGGAAGTTCTGCTGCGCGGCCGTTTTCTGGACGAGAGCGTAAGTGATGTCGTTGAAGGGATCGCGGTCGCCATACCAGTCGACGACGAAAGCGGAGATTCCCATCTTCTTCGCTTCCTGGATCTGCTTTTTTACCTCTTTTGGATCGTGGGAGGAGTATCCGACGGAGATGTGCGCCGGGTGGCCCCACCATGGCTCGTAGACGGCGAGGAGTTCGGGCTGCTGGCCTGTGGCCCAGTGCCTGGCAGGCGCCTGGGACGATGGCTGGGAGAAACATCCGTGAAAGAGCAGCAAAAAGGAAAGCAATGCAAACGTTGATCGTGACATCACAAGAATGGATTTTGGACGCGGTTTCCCACGGCGCAGGTTGTCTGCCGGGCGGAAAGACTCGCACCGGGCAAAGCAGCGGGGAGGGCCAGTTGCGCATCGAATGTTCTGACACTCAAGAGAGTTGCGGTGCCGGACCGCCGTCCGCACCGGTAATTCCGCCGGCCGACACGTTGCGGTGAGGAGTCTTTTGCCCTGGAGCGCCAATCGCGTGGAGAAACCGTCGATCGACCAGCCCGGTACATTACATTCCCGCATCGTCTCGGGCAGCTTTGTGCTGTTGGTGGGTTCGGCCGTTGCCACGGCCACCAACCTGGCCTACAACGTGGCGGTTGCTCGGTTTTTGGGGCCGGCGGGGTTCGGTCACGCGACAGCGGTCTACACGCTGCTCATCCTCATCTCCGCGGCCACCCTGTCCATTCAGATCGTCTCCGCCAAGATGGTTGCGCAGCAGAGCGCGCCGGGAGGGAAGAGGGCCGTTTATCACCTCTTTCACCGGGCCGCCTGGGCGGTCGGCATCGGCTTTGGGCTCGTTCTGCTCATCTTTCAGCGGCCGATTGCGAGCTTCCTGAACCTGCCGGGTCCTTCGCTGGTGGCGCTGCTCGCTGTGGGAGCCGCCTTCTACGTTCCGCTGGGGGCCCGGCGCGGCTTTGTCCAGGGGGCCTGTTCGTTCCGCTCACTGGCCACCAGCCTGGTAATCGAAGGCGTCGGCCGCCTGGGCGGGTCGCTGCTGCTGATCAGGATGGGGCTGGGAGTCCCGGGGGTGATCGCCGCAAATTCGGCCGCTGTGGTTCTGGCCTATGTTCTCCTGATACCCCAGCGCGGGCCCTCGCTCCGCATGCCTGGGCTCCGGCTGGAGGCTCAGCGCGAAACCCTGCAGGCCCTGATATTTTTTGCCGGGCAGGTGCTGATCAGCAACTGGAATATCGTGCTGGTGAAGCACTTTTTTGCGCCCCGCGGCGCCGGTCTTTATGCCGCCGTAGCCATGGTGGGCCGCGTTATCTTCACCTCGTCCTGGGCGGTGGTCAACTCCATGTTTCCCCTGGTGGCCGGGACGCGCGCCGAGGATCGCGGCAACCCCCGCGTGATTGCCACGCCCCTGCTGCTGGTGCTGGGCGTAGGCGGAGTCATTGTGCTGGCTCTCCACCTCGCTCCCCCGTGGATCTGGACCACCTTTTTCGGCAAGGGTTTCTTTCTCACCGGGCGTTACGACCTCTCGTACCTCATGGAGATGTACGGGATCATGACCGTGATCTATTGCCTGAGCGTGGTTTTGATCACCTACGAAATGTCCTACCGGATCGCCAATACCAGCTGGGTGCAGCTGGCCTTCAGCGGCGCGCTGATCGGCGGCGTGTGTGTTTTTCACGGCTCACTGCACCAGGTCATCTGGGTCCAGCTCGCCGTCATGATCGCTCTGCTGCTGGTGGTGGCCGTGCCGTTCGTGATCCGATTGTTTGCGCCCCAGTCCGCTGCTGCCGGACCGGCGCCCGCCGCTTCATTTCGCATTCTCCGCCGGGTTTCGGAAGACGAGGTGATTGCCGCCTTTCTCCACGGGGAGATCAATAACCCGGCGTTTCACGGATACAGAGACACGCTGCACGACATCATCGTTTCCCCCAACTGCGAAGACCCGGCGGAAAACGCCAAACGGCGCGCGCTGCTCTTCATTCGCCACTTTGCGCTGTGGAAGGAGCTGCCCCGCGGAACCGAGTGGTACGAGATCGAGCTGCGACCCGAGGATCTGAGCCAGATCCGCGTCTTTCCGCGAGCCCAGTGGCGGCGGCTGGCCAAAGGCGATTTTGCGATTACGCGTATCGCCGACCGCGTGCGCGCCCTGGCGACCGGGAAGGAAGACCCTTTTCAGGCGAAGATCGCGGCCCTGCGCGATCGATTGCTGGACGAAGAGCCGGGTCTCGGCACGGTCATCCTCATCGGCCTGAACGAAAATCAACCCCTGACCGTTCTCGATGGCAACCACCGGCTGCTGGCGGCAATGCTCTCGGCGCCCGAACAGATCGGGCGACTGCGCGTCCTGTGCGGCCTTTCGCCGCGCATGTCCTCCTGCTGCTGGTACAACACCAACCTGTTCACGCTGTTCCGGTATGGAACGAACATTGTTACGCACGTTGCCAACGATCCCGAAGCAGAATTGGCCCGACTGTTGCAGAGCGTAGGCTGATTCGATGCATCTAAACCGAGCACAAGGGTTTTCAGGGCCCAGACTATGACCACTAAAAAACGAACCGTGATCGTGAAACAGTTGCCGTTTTCCCCGGATCCGCGTCAGACGCTGCACTTCCTCGAGGAAGTGCAATCCTCCATGGCGCAGCGTCGCCCCTGCCTGGTGCTGGATTGCGCCTCGCTGCGGGAACTGGATGAAGCCACCATTCACCTGATGCTGCAATGTCTGGAGGAGGCTCTGAGACGGAACGGCGACGTCAGACTGGCTGCCCTTCCATCGTCCGCGGAGGCCGCCTTTGCCGCTGCGGGGCTGGAGCGGCTTTTCGACCACTACAACACGGCTGCCGAAGCCGTTGCCAGCTTTCACCAGGGTCCGCTCAGCAGCGCATTGCCGGCAGCGGCGGTTGCTCCCCTGCAGGCAGCGGAGGCGGCGTAAGGAACGATCATGCACGTATCTGGAAAGAGACCCTGGCGCCCTGGAAAGTCGGGCTCGCTGCAGACTTCCTGGACAACCCGGCAGATCAGCCGGATACTCGTCCTGCTTGTGGCGATTCCGCTGGGCGGCTCCGGCTTTGCCCAGCAAGCCCCTCCGCAGGCGCCGGCTCCGGAGCACGCGCCAGCAACCGAAGTGGCTTCCACCTCTTTGCTTCCCATGGATGTTTCGGGGGAGACGACGCCGGATGCACCCCAGCCGCAAAACGCGCCGCCCTCATCGCAGCAGCAGACGAACCAGCAGCAGCCCGCGGCTCCGCAACCGCCGCTGGGCACCGCCGCTGCGCCCTACGAGCAACCCAGCGGAATCACCGCCTCACGCCCGGCTGGCGCAGCCATTGCCCCGGCAAAGCAGCGGCGGACCCGGACTATTCTGATTTCTGTGGGCGTTCTGGTCGCTACCGCAGTCGCTGTGGGGACGGTCATGGGCCTGTCCAGGGCCAGCCCCAGCACGTCCCACTAAACCGCACTTACGCGACGCCTTCAGGAGGAAAGCGATGCCATCGGGTTCCGCAACGCCACGGCCCACTCTGGTCAGTTTTTCGGGGATCGACGGGGCAGGGAAGAGCACGCAGATTGACGCCCTGCGCTTCTTTCTGGCGGGTGCGGGCGTGCAGGTGCGCGTGATTCCGTTCTGGGACGAGGTGGCGCGCCTGAAGAATCTGCGTGAAGCCAGCGGCCACAAAATCTTCAAGGGCGAAAAAGGAGTCGGCTCGCCGGAACGCCCCATCGAGCGTCGCGACAAGAACGTCCGCTCGCGCGCCATGAGCCTGGTCCGCCTTTTTCTGTACACCGTCGATGGGCTCTCACTGCGCTTCGTGGTGCGCCGGGCGCTGCGCTCGGGCAACGGGTTCTTTATCTGCGACCGCTACGCGTACGACGAGTTCGTGAACCTCAACCTGCGCAATCCCTTTATGCGCCTCTATGTGCGGTTCATGATGAAGCTCATTCCCCGGCCCGACGTCAGCTATATCCTCGACGCCGATCCCATCCAGGCGCGGGCGCGCAAGCCGGAGTATCCGCTGGAATTCCTCTACACCTGCCGGGAATCGTATCTGACACTGAGCCAATTGATCGGCGGCATGACGATCATTCCGCCCAATCCGGTGCCGGAAGTGCATCGGCAGATTGTCGGCGCGCTTTCCCGGACCCCCAGAGCGCTGGATGCATCGCGTGGAGCCGTCCGGGAGCAGCCGCTCGACGAACCTGATTCCAGTCCCGCCACGCTCTGATCGAACTGCAGACAAAAAAGAGGCGGCTTCGCCAAAAGGGAAGCCGCCCTGGTGCATCTACCAGCGTGAAACTGTGAGTTTGTCCAGGTAGACGGTTGCGCTGCCCGAACCGCGGCCATCGACCTGGAAGTTGGTTACAATCGACGAGCCCCAGCCCAGCGCGCGAGCCGCAAAGGCAGTCTTGTTGAGGGTATGGGTTGTGCCGTCCAGGGTTACAGACTTGTAGGTGATGTTCCCGCCGCTGGCCGCGCGGGAATACTCGATCTGCACATGGTGCCATGCATTGCGACTCCAGCTGGCGGGATTGCAGGCGACGCTGGTACTGACCCATGCGCCGACCGGCTTGGCCGTGGTTCCCTTATTCTCCGAGTAGTCCCATGTACCCTTATACCCGTCGCACTGGAAGCCATAGATCACGGTATTGCCGCTGGGCATCGTCTGGTTCAGGTCCATTTCGATGTTCGCAATGGAGCCGCTCGAACTGGCGATATAGACCCAGCCGTCATACAGGAAGTCCAGCGAGGTGCGGTCGTCGCCAAATGATTTCGAAAAACGCTCACCCCCCGAGCCAGACCAGCTTAGGGAGAATTTGCGCGAGTCGCCGCTCACCGTGGGCGAACTCACGACAGAGGTTGAGCCGCTGGCACTGCCGCTCATCCCGGTATCGTGGGTCGCCGTCCATCCGGAAAGCGTCTGAACACTGGAGACGACCGTGGCACTCGTAGGCGCCGAGACACTGTCGCCGGTCGCCGTCGTTCCGGCCACCGTGATCGACAGACTGTCCGAACACGACGCTCCCGATTTGCCCCAGGACTTCACGTGCAGCGTGTGCCCGCCGCTGGCGGCCGTGACCTGCGTGTTGACCGACGTTCCGTTCACGATGGTTGTGTCCGAGCTGCTGTCGAGCGAATAGCCGAGGGAACTGACCGCCTGTCCCGAGCAGGTGGACGCGTTCGCCACCAGGGAGAAGGGCGACGAAACCGAAGTGCCGTTTCCCGGGCTGCTGACCGTGATGCCGCCCGAAGAAGTGGTCGCGCCCTGCGACGATCCGCTAATCGTAATGGAGACGGCCGCGGCGCAAACCACGCCGCCAGTGCCCCAGGCCTTCACATGGACGGTGTGGGCACCGGTGCTCGCGCTCACCGTGGCGCCGATCGTGGAGCTGTCCACCATGGTGGTGGCGCCGCTGTCGAGCGAATAGCCCATCTCCGTGATCGATTTGGACTGGCAGCTGGATGCCGAGGCCGTCAGCGTAAAGGGCGATGTGTGCGTGGTGCCGCTGTAGGGGCTGCTGACCGTGATGCCCTCACTCGAAACCTGGGTCGCTGCTGCCGTGGCTGCCGGAGATGCAGCCGCGCTGGTGACCGGCGGATCGGAAGCGGCGCTCACGGAGGTTACATCCACGGTGACATCCTCCACGCACACCGCACCGCTGGCGTTCCACGCCTTCACGTGGATGGTGTGCGTGCCGGTGGAAGCGGGAATGTCGGCGTTGATCCCGGCCTTGTCGACCATGGTGGTGTCGGTGCTGCTGTCCAGCGAGTAGCCCATGGCCGTGACCGGCTGATCGGAGCAACTGCCGGCGTTCGCGACTAACGAAATGGGACTCGTAACCTGAGCGTTGTTATCGGGACTGGTGATGGTGACGGCCAGAACTGAAGAGGTGAAAGCGAGGGGAAGGAGCAGTGCAAAGAACGCAAACCTGGTCATACAGCAGTAACCTTCTACGAATCGGAATCTTGCCCGTACCTCGGGACTTCGTTTGAAGGGTGTCGTGGGGGCTCCGCCCGCTGCGCTGGGTCAGACGAGGGAGTCAGGTCGTACGCGCGTGATTCAGGGTGGGCTGCTCTGACCGCGGACAAACGTGCGCCGGACGGAATGACAACCTCGTATGGCGAACTCGGGCCGCAGGCGAGCGCAAGCGCTCCCTTCAGTCTCGAGCCCTGGTCCCGGGAACCCAGAAACCTTCCAGGCAGAAGTTTGGAAGTATTGCCTTCGAGGATCATACACAGCTCGTTACTGGAGGCAACCCCTTGGGAGAGAAGGCGAAAGAAAAAAACCACTCCGCAGGCATCCTTTGGTCACATCCTGCAAATAGTGCACACCGGGCCAGGAAATATGTCGCAGTCGCTGGAGAGAATTACATGCCGCCAGCGGCGCGAGTTGATTCCCACAGTGGAAGCCAGTTACGTCGACGACACTTTACGGTGCGATAGACATCCTTCACCTGTTGGAAGGCGACTACCGGATGTTGGCCTTGCCATTGCTCATGTGCTCGTGCGTTAAGGTCGAAGACCGCCACTGTCGAAGCGGCGATCCGCAGCGGCCGGGGCTCAGTCGCAACGACTTCTGATTTTCGACAGGTGGATGCAGGAGGAGCAGCAGAGGCCGCAGGCCATTACGTCCGATAACAGATATTCTGTTAACTCGCCGACTGGCGCGGACCTACGGCTGATTCTTCCCGAAATTCCCGCTGGCCGCGTGCACCGACAGCGCAATCCGGTTCCCTACGCCCGCTTTGCGCATCAGCCGCGCCACGTAGGATTTCACCGTCTGCTCGCGAATGCTGAGGGCCTGCGCGATTTCTCGATTCGAGCGCGCCAGCACCAACTGCCCCAGCACCGCCTCCTCACGTTCGGTGAATCGCGGATTGCGCCGCCGCTGGTGCAGTCCCGAGCCTTCGACCGCCCGTTCCACTACGGCGGAAAGCACCCGGCGCGGCGCCCAGATGGTGCCGCTCAGAACCACTTCGGCCGCCCGCATCACCTCGTCCGGCGTTGCCGTTTCGTCCAGCCAGCCGCGCGCACCGGCGCTGATGGCCTCGACGATTCGCTCTTCATCGGAGGCCGCGCTCATGACCATCACCCGCAGCCCAGGATGCCGCGCCCGCAGCCGCGCCAGCAGAGCCAGCGAGAAGCCCAGATCGCGCAGCACGAACACGATCAGATCGAAATCGGGATTGCGGAACGCGCCCGCCCAGTCCGTGGCCACCACTTCCATGTTGGGCCGCAGGGCAAAAATCTCGCACAGCCCTGCGATCCGGATGGGCTCGAAGTCCACCAGGCCAATGCGCGTTCTTTCCGGAGTCAGATCCAATGCGCTCATCGCTTTCTACAGTTTCGGCAGAACTCTACAATTTCGGCAGAACAATGCCCTGCTGCTTTTGATACTTCCCCTTACGATCCGCGTAGCTGATCTGACACGGCTCGTCCGACTGGAAAAACAAAATCTGGCACAATCCTTCGTTGGCATAGATCCGGGCCGGCAGCGGCGTCGTATTGGAAATCTCCAAAGTGACGAAGCCCTCCCATTCCGGCTCGAACGGGGTGACATTCACAATGATGCCACAACGCGCATAGGTTGACTTCCCCACGCAGATGGTTAAAACGTCCCGGGGTATCCGGAAATACTCGACCGAGCGCGCCAGAGCGAAGCTGTTCGGCGGCACCAGAATCGAGTCGGCCTGCACCGAGACAAACGACCGCTCGTCAAATTTCTTCGGGTCAACAACCGCGCTGTTGACGTTCGTGAAAATCCGGAATTCGTCGGAAACCCGCAGATCGTAGCCGTATGAGGAAAGGCCGTAGGAAACCACGCCCTCCCGCACCTGCTTTTCGCTGAATGGCTCGATCATGCCCTTCAGGGCCTGTTCCCGAATCCAGCGATCGCTTTTGATCGACATATCACTCCTTGCCGTCCTCGCCAGGGCTGGAACGGTCGATGATCGGCACCCGGCGCCCGGCAGTGGACAAAAAGACCTCCGCGGGCCGGCTAATACGCCGCAAATGGTGCTGGAATTGCATCTTACGGGAGGCCGGCCGCATTGACAATGGAGGAAAACGTTTCTACGATCAGCCTTAGGCCCGACCATCCGCCAGACGGGAGAACACCTTGATAAAACAGGACATTATTCACCAGGTGATTGAGCGTACCGGCCTCCAGCGCAACAAGGCCGAGGCTGCCGTCGATACTGTCTTCGAAACCCTCAAGCACGCGCTGGCTGAGGGTCAGCGCATTGAGCTCCGCGGCTTTGGCGTGTTCAACGTCCGGCCCCGGAAAACCGGCATCGGCCGCAATCCCCGCACCGGCGCTGAGGTCAGCATCGCCCCCGGCAAGGCGGTTCGCTTCAAGCCCGGCAAAGAGCTGCACCTGCTCGACAACAAATAAAGTTCCCGCCGTTCAACAGCCTTCACCGGTAAACTGGAGCGGTCCCGAAAGATTCCTGTCTGCAGGACCGCTGAGCATGGGTCATCCCGCGATTGAAATGCCCGGTCCGCTCGGTGAAAGCACGCCGCGCGAAGCGACCGCAGGTCCGGCGTCGCAGCTGGAACAGGCAGGCATCGCGATTTCCCTGCTGGTTCTCAGCCTCTTTACCACGGTCAGCACCGGCGCCGTTCTCATGTTCAACTTCCGCCACGGCGATCCGCCTTTCGCCGCCAGCGCCGGCTTCTTTCCTCTCGCGTGGATCTGGCACCATCCCGATGCGATCGCCGGCGGATGGCCCTTCGCGCTCACGCTGCTCGGCATTCTCGGCGCGCATGAGGCCGGCCATATCTTCGCCTGCCGCCTCCACGGCGTGCGCTCCTCACTGCCCTGGGTCCTGCCTGCGCCCACGCTCATCGGCACCTTTGGCGCCTTTATCCGACTGCGCTCGCGCGTTCCGTCGCGCACCGCCCTCATGGACATCGGCGTCTCCGGACCGCTGGCCGGCATGATCGTCACGCTGCCGGTTCTGGTCGCCGGACTGCTGCTCTCTCATCCTGTCGCGCCCGCCGGCTTTCACTCCGCAGCCAGCATCAGCGTCAGCGTGCCGCTGGGGCTCTCGATCCTGCATGGCATCCTGCGCCTCTTCGATCCTTCCTTGCCGCCTCTGGATGGTGCCTTCAATCCGCATCCCATTTTGGTCGCTGCGTGGATCGGTCTCTTCATCACTTCGGTGAATCTCATCCCCGCCGGCCAGCTCGACGGCGGACACATCCTCTACGCGCTCTCGCCGCGCGCGCACCGCTGGGTCACCAGCGCTGTCATCTTCCTTCTCTTTTTTGCCGGAACCATGCTGTGGGTGGGATGGCTGGTGTGGGGCTGCTTCCTGCTTCCCAGCCTCCGTCACCCCAGCGTGCCGCAGGTGCCCGCGCACCTGGGTCGCCGCGCCTGGCTCGCGGTGCTGGCGCTGGCGCTGCTCGTGCTGACCATTACGCCGGAGCCCTTTGCCGGCGGCAGCCTGATGAACCTGCTGCACTGAGCGAAGGCGCGCCCGGAATCGGCAGCCGTCAGTTCCCTTCTCACCGACGAACTGGCACACTTGCGAACCGCTGCTACTGCGCCGGCTTCACGTGTACCACGTCGCAGTTCACCTTGCTCATCCCGGCGGCCACCGCGCCAATCTGGATATTGCTGTAGGTGCTGACGGTATTGGGTTGCACGGGGCCGTTCAGCGTCGTCCGGTATTGCGAGAGATCGGTGCCGACCGCGTTGTATTGCTCGCACTGCACGGTCGCGGAAGACAGCGTGACATTCGCGCTGTTGGTCCACTTGGCCGAAGTCAGGACCAGCATGCCGCTCTCATCCTGCCACTGCGCGGCGAAGGACTGCTGCTGCACCAGCGCTTTGGTATCGCTCGACGGCTGACTGGATGGCGCCGGTGCAGGTGCGGGCGCCGGCGTCTTCCCGTGGTTGTAGTAGTAATACCCGCCGATGACGATTGCGGCCAGCACCACCAGGGTGCCCGTCATCCCTCCGCGCTTTTGCGCCGTGGCGGGCGGCGCTGTAGGAATCCCCACAGGAATCGGAACCGCGCCCGGTGAAGCATATTGCACCGGCGCAGCGGCCATTGGCTGAGGCGGCGGCATGCTGGCACTCTGTATCGGCGCGGAGTTGGGAGCCGCACCGGCCGTCGTCGCCGATGTAGTATCTGCCCCGCAGTGCACGCAGAAGCGTCCGCTGCCTTCCACTGGCTTGCCACAATTGCCGCAGAATTTCATAACCTGGCTCCCCTCGGACTTCCTGCCGCTCTTCGCCGAGCTGCAGGACAAAGTTTGGATCAGACGGCCACCGTGCCCGGAGGCTGCAACGAGGCCTCCACCTTGTCGAGCGTGGTCTGCAGATGCGTTCTCTGCTCGTCTTTCACCTGGTGCAGCCCCTGCTGCACCAGACCGAAGACCACATACCAGCTCACCAGCGCCGAGATGATGTAATTCCCATCGAACGGAAGCTGCCACGGCGCGTCCCAGATCGTGTGCAGCACCACCGGGATCATGAACGCCTTCAGGAAGCGGCTGTCGAAGAGCATCGCCACTCGCACGGGCTGGTCGCCCTTCACCCGCCAGAAAGCGCCGGCCGCGATCGCGGTCCACGCCACGTGTCCCCAGGGCGTCAGAAACGCGCGGGTCCGCAGCACCTCGAGCATTTGCACCACGCCCGCATGCAGAGTCGCCCCGGCCAGCAGCCCCTGGTTCAGCGCATAACCCGATGTTTCAAAGGCCGCGAAGCCGGCGCCCACTGTCGCCCCAAACAGCAATCCGTTCAGGATGTACTTGTAGCGCACGCCGCGCACCACGATCACCACCGTCAGCAGCTTGGCGACTTCCTCCACGATGCCCGCCGCCATGGTTCCCATGGAGCCCAGCACCGGCATGGTGTAGCCGATCAGCGCAAAGATCAGAGAAACCACCGCACCCAGCAGGAACAATGTCGCGATGCGATGAATCGAGACATTGCGCGGCGTATTCATCTCGAAGAAAAACGCGAGCGTGGTCAGCGGGACCGCGAACGCCCCCAGGATCATCACCGCCGGAATCAGATTGCCGGCATCCGACAGATGCATCAGCGTGAAGGTGCACACCAAATACGAAACCACCAGCACTGCCAGAACGCGGAAGAAGAGCCACGGCTTCGGCCAGCCTGTCTGCACCACATCGATCGGGGGCGTGGTCTTCGTGCTGCCCACAAGGATGTAGTCCTCCACCTCCTCCACGCTGCGTTTGCGGAAGACCTCGGAGAACATCTCCTTCAGGCTGAAACCCTCCAGCGCCTCGGTGGAGGCCAGATGCTGGATCCGCGTGCGCAGGCTCTGCAGCAGGTTGATCTGCTGTATGGTGTGCGGATGCACCGCCGCCTGCGGGCTCACGTAATACACGGGCTGCCCCGCCACGGGAACGACTCCCGGCGGCAGCCCCGGATAGACCGCGGGCGGAACGGCTGCGGAGCGAGCCTGCGCAGGCATCGCCCCTACGGCAGAAGCAACCGCCTCCGTCGCCGGCAGCGCCAGCGGGGCGCCGCAGTGGTTACAGAACTTGTTCTCCGGGGGACACGCCGATCCACATTGGGTGCAGAACACGGGAAACTCCAGCACTGGGGTCGGGGGATGGACCAGCAACTTAGCACGGGCGTTGCTGTTTCACCCTCCCTTGTTTCCATGTGTCAGGAGCAGGCGATTTGTTCCGCGACCGTGCTCTGTTTCAGCGCGGCTGCGGCGGCTACTGGGACTTGTGTCTCTTCATGTGATGGGCAATATCCGGCCAGACTTCGCGGAAGACGTCCGTCAGGGCATCGCGGCCCAGAGCATACGCGTACTTCTCGCTGAAGCCGCCCAGCGTCTGGGTCTGCGACGGGTAGTAGGTGAGCGAAATGGCCTGGGATATGCCGCGGCCGAAGATCTCGGCCCCATTGAACGTATTTTTACCGTGGTAGTTGGGCGTGATCAGAACGCGCGTTGCGGCATAGACGGCGCGGCTGAGCAGCGGACCTTCGCCCTTCGCGTAGTACCGCTCATCTTCGTGGAGGATGCCGGGCAGCGCCCAGACCACCATGTAGTTGCCGCTGGCTTTGTCGAGAAAGCCATGCCAGTAGTAGTCTCCGAATCCGCCGACACCCTTACCGAAGGTGGGATGCGAGGCGAGAATACCCTCGGCCCCCAGCGAGGTGATGCCGACAAAAATGAAGGCTGAGTAGTCGAACGTGTCCCGAGTGGCGATCACGAAAGCTTCTTTGGACGTGGGCGGCGGCGGAATCGCTCCCGCGCTCACCGCCCGATAGTTCGGCATGATGCCCAGAATGCGCTTCGGCTGCTGCAGGGGTTTGGGAACGTCGTGCTTCGGCGTCGGCACCGGCGTGTTGGGGAGCGTGGGCGTACCCGCCGGTGTCTCCGCCGGTTTTTGCTGCTGCGTCGTCTGGGTTGGGTTGGTCTGCGTACTCGCGGGAGTCTGTTGGGGGAAAGAGCCGGTTGCGCACAACAGCAGCGTCAGACCGGCCAGGGAAGTCGATCGCAAGTACTGCCTCCAAAAATGTTGAATGCTAATTGCTGTAATGAAGGATTAGACGCTGGTTTGCGGAGAAAGACGTATTTTCCCGCTTTGCACGGGAGCCGTCCGCCGATGGGGCCGTAGCGGCCTTACCCCTCCAGCGACTCCGGCTGAATGCCGATATTTTTTTCGCCGGCTGCCTTCTTTTCCCAGTATTTACGGATCCACGCGTCGAAGGTCTTCCCCGCCGCGTTGTCGCGCCCGGTAAAGGCCAGCGCGGCAATGTTTGCGTAGGGAATGACGAGCTTGGTGCGCTCGTCCGACGGCATCACCCGCACTGCGGAATCCGCCAGCGTCGCGCCTGTCCGCCGGTCGAAGACGTATCCGTGGATCACGCGCCCGTCCTTCAGCGTGAGCGACACGTCGCCGCGATAGTCGAAAGCCTTCTCCAGCGCCTGGCGGATCTCATCCTCGCTGGCCAGCGAGGGAATCCATCCTTCCAACTGCTCCTTTGCGCGACCCTCCATGACTTCGACGGCGTTGGGATCGACTTTCGGTTTCGCTTCAGCCGCAGATGAAGAAATCGTCATACCCGCATTTCCTCTTCCACGGTTACGTGCGTCTCAATCTGCACCAGCGGATTCACGCTGTGCGCCGGCCGCACCGGCTCGTTCAGCAGATCGGCCGCACCCGGATCCTGGTAGCGATTCATCATCGCCTTCGCCGTCTCCAGCAGGCCCTTCAGCGATCCGAAGGTGTAGTTCACCGCCGTGCCCTCGTACCCGGAGTGCACCATGCAGTTCGCGCACTTGGGATTGCCGCTCTCCGTCCCGTAGTTATCCCACTCGGTCGCATCGAGGAGTTCCTGGAACGTATCCGCATAGCCGTCCTGCAGCAGATAGCAGGGCTTCTGCCAGCCGAAGATGCTGAACGTCGGCATCGCCCACGGCGTGCAGCGGAACTCCCGCTTGCCCATGATGAATTCCAGATAGAGATAGTTCGCGTTGAACTTCCAGCTCTTCTTCCGATTCGACAGAATCGCGCGGAACAGCCGCCGCGACCGCGCCCGTCCCAGAAAGTGCTTCTGGTCCGGCGCCTTCTCATAGGTGTATCCGGGGGCGACCATCATCGCCTCCACGCCCACCGTCATCAGGTCGTCAAAGTGCGCGCGCACCGAGTTGGGATCGGCGCCGTCGAACAGGGTCGTGTTCGTCGTTACGCGGAAGCCAGCCGCCACCGCCGCCTTAATGCCTTCCATCGCGATGTCGTACCCGCCTTCGCGGCACACGGAAAAGTCGTGGTGCTCGCGCTGACCGTCGAGGTGCACGGAGAACGACAGATACTTGCTCGGCTTGAAGAGGTGAAGCTTTTCCTTCAGCAGCAGCGCGTTCGTGCACAGGTAAACGTACTTCTTCCGCTCCACCAGCCCGGCAACGATCTTGTCGATCTGCGGATGCAGCAGCGGCTCGCCGCCCGGAATGGATACCATCGGCGTGCCGGATTCCTCAATCGCGCGGAAGCACTCCTCCGGCGTCAGCTCCTGCTTCAGAATGTGCGGCGGATACTGGATCTTGCCGCACCCCGCGCACGCCAGGTTGCAGCGGAACAGCGGCTCCAGCATGGTCACCAGAGGAAACCGCTTGCGCCCCTTCATCTTCTGCTTCAGGACGTAGGTGGCTACTGTCCACGCCTGTGAAATTGGTACCGCCATTCAGTCCATCCTCCAAAACCCAAACTTGTCATCCCGACAACTTGTCATCCCGAGCGAAGCCGGGGGACCTGCTTCTCTACCGAACCGCCGATTCAACCGCTGCTGCTGCCATCGCCTTCTTATAAGTACTCAGCGCCAGCAGCGGAAAATAATCCCGGTACAGCGTGTACGCCAGATAAAACACCCGCGGAAATCCGGTCCCGGTGATGATCGCCTGGCGGCTTTTTCCTTCGCCCATGCTCTCGTCCCAGAAGCCGCGCCCGTGCTCGTCGATTTGCTGGTGGCTCAACAGCCATTGGATGCCCTTGGCCATCGAGTCGCTGCGTGTATCGCCGGCTGCCACCAGCGCCAGCAGTCCCCACGCCGTCTGCGAAGGCGTGCTCACACCTACGCCGCGCAGAATCGGATTGTCGTAGCTGTCGCAGCTCTCACCCCAGCCGCCATCCGCATTCTGCACGCTCCGCACCCACTCCGCCGCCTGCTGGATTTGCGGCTCATGATTCCATACGCCCATCGCTTCGAGCCCGCGCAGCACCAGAAACGTGCCGTAGAGGTAATTCACGCCCCAGCGGCCGAACCAGCTTCCGTCCGGCTCCTGCTCGGCATAGATGAACCTGATCGCTTTCTCCACCCGGCGATCTTTGCGCGTGTAGCCGTACGTGGCCAGCATTTCCAGAATGCGCCCGGTGATATCGGCTGTCGGCGGATCGAGCATCGCGTTGTGGTCGGCGAACGGAATGTGCTCGAAGATCATTTTGGTGTTGTCTTTGTCGAAGCTGCCCCACCCGCCGTTTTTGCACTGCATGGCGAACACCCACTCGATCGCTCGCTGGCAAACGTCGTACTGATACCGCTCCCGGGGATTGTCCACTTTGTTGAGCCCAAGCAAAACCTGCCCGGTATCATCGACATCCGGATAAAACTCATTGTTGAACTCGAAGTACCAGCCGCCCGGCTGCGTCCGCGGCACCTTCACCGCCCAGTCGCCCTTGTGCCGCACTTCTTTCGACAGCATCCAGTCGGCAGCCTTCAGCAGGCGCGGATCCCTGCGATCCAGCCCCGCTTCGCCCAGCACAAACATCGCCTGCGCCGTATCCCACACCGGCGACATGCACGGCTGCATCCGGAATGTCGGCTCCGGATAGTCCGCCGTTCCGTTCGGCTCGTCGATGCCCAGTTTCTCGAACTCATCCATCGCCCGAATCACCTGCGGATCGTCCAGCGAGTACCCCAGGCAGCGCAGCGCGATGATCGAATTCAGAATCGCCGGATAGATCGCGCCCAGCCCGTCCGACATCTCCAGGCGCTGCAGCATCCACTTTTGCGCCTTCTTCAGTGCCAGCGAGCGCAGCGGCCGGATATGAACCAACTCGAACCAGTGCGTCACCCGATCCAGGAAGATAAAGAAGTTCCGCCAGCTGATCAGCTTTTCCCGGTTCCACTTCAGCCCGAGATCGGCCTTCTCCCGGCCACCAACGAACAGTTCGCTGATCCCATGCTCTTGCGGGATCTTCTTATAGGGCTTTTTCGCATACGCGATCGACAGCGGCACCAGAATTCCACGCGACCACGACGAGATTTCGTAAATGTTGAAGTAGAACCACTTCGGGAAAAGCACGATCTCCGGGGGAATCGCCGGCACCGCGTTGTAGTCGTACTGCCCCAGCGCGCAGAGATAGATTTTGGTAAAGGTGTTACAGGCGGTCACGCCGCCGTGCGCCAGAATCCAGTCGCGCGTCCGGACCATGTGCGGCTCGTCCGCGGAAACATCCATCAGCTTGTTCGCGAAGTAGCACTTCACCGCCAGGCTGACGTTCCCCGGTCCGCCCGGATACAGCGACCAGCTGCCGTCGTCGTTCCGGAAGCGCATGATTTCGGCCAGCGCCCGCCGCATCTTCCCAGCATCGCCCGTGCCCAGCAGCACGTGCAGGAAGATATAGTCCGCCTCCAGCATGGCGTCCGCTTCGAGTTCCCCGCTCCAGTAGCCTTCCGCGTGCTGCCGCCCCAGCACGTACTCTCGGGCTCGCTCAATCGCCCGGGTCACATCTTCCAGAGCCGCATCGATGCGCCCAAAGCGCACCGCCTGGGTTCCGTTGCCATCCTGGCTCACCGGGAAAGCTGCCCCTGCGGTCTGCGTCGATTTTCGGCCCCGCGCGGGTTCGGTTGGTGTACTCATTACGTTTCCAGGTACCACCGGAATCCCTTCTGTCTAATGCGATGCCCGTGGGCCCGTTTTAGACGGACGTCGGAGCGGAATGAATGGCCTGGACGATCTCCGGAGGCAACCCGAAACGCACGTTTTCCGGCATCACTTCCACCTCATCGACCGTGGTAAACCCGTTTTGTTTCAGATAGCTGATCACGCCCTCGACCAGAATCTCCGGCGCCGATGCCCCCGCCGTGACGGCCACGTTGTTCACCCCCGCCAGCCACGCAGGGTCAATCGCCTCCGCATGATCGATCAGATACCCCTTGGTGCCCAGATTCCGCGAGACCTCCACCAGCCGGTTCGAGTTCGAGCTGTTATTCGAGCCCACCACCAGCACCAGATCCGCGCTGTGCGCCACGTTCTTGACCGCGACCTGCCGATTCTCCGTCGCATAGCAGATGTCCTGCGAATGCGGCCCCACAATCTTCGGGAACTTCGCCTTCAGCGCCTGAATGATGTCCCGCGACTCGTCCAGCGACAACGTCGTCTGCGTCAGGTAAGCCACGTGCTCCGGATCCGGCACCTCGAGCGTCTGCACCTCCCGCACGCTCGACACCACCTGGGTCGCGTCCGGCGCCTCGCCCAGCGTCCCTTCGATCTCGTCGTGATCCCGGTGCCCGATCAGCACCAGCGAATACCCCTGGCGCGCGAACTTCACCGCCTCCACGTGGACCTTGGTCACCAGCGGGCAGGTCGCGTCAATCACCTTCAGCTTGCGTTCCTTCGACTGCTCGCGAACCAAAGGCGATACGCCGTGCGCCGAGTAGATCACCCGCGCGCCTTCCGGCACCTGATGGATGTCGTCCACAAAGATCGCGCCCTTTTCCGCCAGCTCGTTCACCACAAAACGGTTATGCACAATCTCTTTGCGAACATAAATCGGAGCGCCAAACGTCTCCAGCGCGATCCGCACAATATCGATGGCGCGTACCACCCCGGCGCAAAAACCGCGGGGTTTCAGCAGCAAAACGCGCTTGCCCGCACCGGAATTCTCAGTGCGCGGGGCATTCGTGGCAATGTCCGTTGCTATCGCAGTCACGTCTCCCAGTATATCGTGAATGCCCGGTTACCCCCGGTTACCGGCCTCGGCGATACCGTGCCGGAACGGGTTCCTGCCTGCACCATTTCTGGTGCATTTGCCCAGGGTTTGCGTTTCCGTTTCCTCTCATCAAATCCGTCGATCTTTCATACATCTGCCTTCCCTTCCCATGCGTCTCACCAGCGACCACCGGAGATGGGCATGAAGGTTTTAGCGGTCGGAGCCAGCGGCCAATATGCGGGTCTGGTTGTACCGGAGCTGCACCAGCGCGGCGTCACCGTGCGCGCGCTGCTTCGCGACCGCCGCCGCGAAGCCGAGGTGCGCCAGCGAGGCGCCGCCGAAATCGCCATCGGCGACCTCGGGGATCCCGTCAGCCTCCGCAAAGCCGTCGAAGGCGTCGACGGCGTCTTCCACATCAACCCAAGCTTCGCCCCCAACGAGATCGATATGGGCATCGCCATGGTGGACGCGGCCCGCGCCGCCGGCGTCTCCCGCTTCGTCTTCTCCAGCATCATTCACCCGCCCATCCTCGGCCTGCGCAACCACGCGGCCAAGCTGCCCGTCGAAGAAGCCCTTTACGAATCCGGGATGAACTTCACCGTCCTCCAGCCCACCCTGTTCATGCAGACCCTGGAGCAGGTCTGGGACGCCGTTGTCCACCGCCGCGGCTACGCCATGCCGTATTCCGTCCACGTCCGCACCTCCTGGGTGGACTATCGCGACGTGGCCGAAGCCGCCGCCCTCGCCTTCACCACCGACCGGCTGGATTACGGCACCTTCGAGCTGTGCGCGCCCGGTATGCCCGACCGCCTCCAGGTGTCTGCGCTCATGACCGAGGCCCTGGGCTTCCCGGTCAAAGCCGTCGAGCTTCCTTTCGAGGACTGGGCCGACGCCACCGGCCTCCAACCCGGCCCCCGCCGCAACGGCCTGAAGGTGATGTACGAGAACCTCGACCGCCAGGGCCTTCCCGGTGGCAATCCCCTCGTCCTGCGCGCCATCCTCGAACGCGAACCCCGCACCCTTGCCGACTATATCCGTGAACATGCCGAGGCCCGCAATCGCCTCGCCGCGTAGCTATTGCCTGTTCCCTATTGCCTGTTGCCTGCCTTGTGACTCCCATCACATCCGCCCCCCGCCCCGTCCTGCCACTCTCTTTTCATGGACATCCGCCAGGCCATGACCTCGCTCGACTACGATCGCGCGCCCTTCCTCGCCATCTGGGAAACCACCCAGGCCTGCGATCTCGCCTGTAAGCACTGCCGCGCCTCCGCGCAGCCGCTGGCTCACCCCAGCCAGCTCAGCACCGCCGAGGCCACTAACCTCATCGATCAGGTCGCCGACCTCCAGGTCCCTCTCTTCGTGTTTACGGGCGGCGATCCGCTCAAGCGCCCCGACATCTTCCAGCTCATTGAACACGCGGCGAAGAAAGGCGTTCACGCGGCCCTTACTCCCAGCGCCACGCCGTTGCTCACCCGCGACGCCATCGCACGCATGAAAGATTCCGGCCTCTCGCGTCTCGCCGTCTCCCTCGACGGCTCCGTCCCCGAGATTCACGACTCCATCCGCGGCATTCCTGGCACGTGGCAGCGAACCGTCGATGCCATCCAGTTCGCCAACGACGCCGGCCTGCCCATCCAGGTCCACACTGTCGTCAGTCGCCTGAACATCTCCGACCTCGATCGCCTGTCGATTCTGCTCACCGAGAAGCAAATCGTCATGTGGAGCTTCTTCTTCCTCGTTCCCGTGGGGCGCGGACAGCTCGCCGACCTGCTCACCGGCGAGGAATTCGAAGACGTCTTCGCGAAAATGTGGGAGCTGACCAAGCGCGTCCCCTTCGCCATCAAGACCACCGAAGCGATGCACTATCGCCGCTACCTCATCCAGCAGCGCATGAAAGAAAACCGCCCCACCGTTGGCGTGCACGACGATGCCGGCGCGCGCCCCACCGGCCATCACGGCTGGGCCAGCCATCCTGGCACGGGCTCCGAAGAGAAGGCCGTCGGCTGGGCCACCAAGCGCGTGAATGACGGACGCGGCTTCGTCTTCATCTCCCACATCGGCAAGGTCTTCCCCAGCGGATTCCTGCCCATCGAAGGCGGCGACCTGCACAACGACACGCTCGCGCACATCTACCAGGAGTCGCCCATCTTTGTGAAGCTCCGCGACTCGGACCAGCTCCACGGCAAATGCGGCGCCTGCGAGTTCCGCAACATCTGCGGCGGATCCCGCGCCCGCGCCTACGCCGTCACTGGCGACGTCATGGCCGAGGAGCCCTGCTGCATCTACCAGCCGCGCGGCTACCACCCCGCCCCGCAACCGGAGACAGGTATCTCTGCTGGATGCGAAGCGCATAATCTGATTCAGTTAGAGGTAGCGCACTCGTAGAAGATAAGGAATCGGGTGCCGAGTACCGGGTGCCCCACATCTGGCCGGTTTTGCCAGATGTGGGAAAAGCGTGGTCTCTGTGCTCTCCGTGTCCTCTGTGGTGAAAATCGGCAGACGCTGAACATGGCCCCAAATTCCAACTCGCCCCAACGCATCGCCATCCTCGGCGGCGGCATCGCCGGCCTCAGCGCCGCGTGGACCCTCGAAAAGGCCCGCCGTGCCGGCGCCCCGATCGCGTACTCCCTCTACGAGGCCTCCGGACGCCTCGGCGGCGTCATCCGCTCCGAGATCGTCGACGGCTGCGTCGTCGAAGGCGGCCCCGACTCCTTCCTCTCTGAAAAACCCGCCGCCGCCGCGCTCTGCCGCGAGCTCGGCATCGCCGACCAGCTTCTCCCCTCCAACGACCGCCAGCGCAAGACCTACATCCTCGTCCGCAACCGCCTCATTCCCCTCCCTGACGGCCTCATGTTCATGGTGCCGACCAAGCTCGTGCCCACCCTCCTCACGCCGCTCTTCTCCTGGTCGACGAAACTGCACATGGCGCGCGAATTCCTCTTCCCACCCGCGCCCGCCACCGAGGACGAATCCGTCGCCGCCATGACCCGCCGCCACTTCGGCCAGGAGACCGTCGACCGCCTCGTCTCGCCGCTCCTCTCCGGCGTCTACGGCGGCAATGCCGACCAGCTCAGCGTCCGTGCCGTCCTGCCTCGCATGGTCACCATGGAGCAGAAGCACCGCAGCCTCTCCCGCGCCATGCTCGCCGCCCGCAAGACTGCGGCGCCGCCCCGCCCGACCTCCGGCGACAGGCGCAGCGGTCCGCGTTCCCTCTTCACCACCCTCCGTGACGGCATGAGCCAGATGACCGACCGCATCGCTGCCGAACTCGCTGCGGGGTCCGTCCACCTCAGCTCGCCGGTTGAAACCATCGCTCGCCAAAACAACAGTTGGCTGGTCGAAACCGCCTTCGGACGCGAGCGCTACGACGCACTCATCCTCGCCCTACCCGCATGGACCGCCGGCGGACTCCTCCGGCCTGTTCATACAGCTCTGGGCGAAGCCCTGCAGGGCGTACCCTACAGTTCCTCCATCACCGTCACCGCTGGATACAACCGCGACGATCTCCACAGCCTGCCGCCCGGCTTCGGCTATCTCGTGCCGGCCAGCGAAGGCCGCCGCATGCTCGCCTGTACCTTCGTCCACGCCAAGTTTGCGAATCGCACGCCCGCCGACAAGGGCGTCCTCCGCTGCTTCCTCGGCGGATCCGGCAACGAAGCTCTGCTCGATCAGACCGACGAGCAGCTGACCGCCATCGTCGAAAAAGAACTGTCCGAGGTCCTCGGCCTCCGCGCGAAACCCAACTTCATCCGCATCGCCCGCTGGCGCCAATCGATGGCGCAATACGGTGTCGGCCATCTCGAGCGCATGCAGCGCGTCCGCGAAGCCATCGCCACGCTGCCCGGCCTCGCCCTCGCCGGCAACGCCTACGAAGGCATCGGCGTCCCCGACTGCATCCGCACCGGCCAGCAAGCCGCGGAATCGGTCCTGAACTCTGTACGGCAAAAAGAAGCCGCCCCCATCTCGGAAGCGGCCTCGTAATCGGTGCGGAATTTGGCCGTTGGTCTTCTGTAACCTGCAACCTGTAACCTGTAACCCGCTCAGCGAAGTTTCACTTCGCTGCCCGTCATCGGCTTCAGAATCTCATCCAGCCGATCCGGAGTTCCGTCCACCCGCTGCAAGTGCGGATACCGCAGCCCATCGTGGTAATCGATCCCGAGCACCTTGTACACGCCCGTGTTCACCACGATCAGCGAAATGGGATTGGTGTTCCCCTTCGCGTCCCGGATCGCCTGATTCAGCAGTTGCCCGCTGTATTGTCGCCCGTTCACGGCCACGATCTGCATGCCTGGCCCCAGCTTCGCTTTGTCCGCCGGCGAGCCCACCAGCACGTCGTCGATCTTGCCGTCGCTGTTCACATTGATCCCCATCGACCACCACGCAATCGCCGAGCTGCCCAGTGCCATCCGCGCCTGCAGCAGCTCATTCGGCTGATCCGTGAACACCAGCTTATAGCCGCCGTTTTCGATCCCACCCAGCGGCGCGTGCGGCGATTTGCTCGTCAGACGCTCGCGCAGGAAGCCCGCCCAGTCATACGGCACGACCGCGTTTAGCCCGTTCACAATGTCGTCGAATGTGTACGGCACCGCCTTCGGCGGATTGTCCCCGCCCACCGATTCAAACGCGCCCAGAAAATCGTTCAGGCTCTTCTTGTCGTGGGTCAGTTTGCGGATGGTCGTGTCCACGTCGAGCCACACCAGGTCGCCCTCGCCGTAATAATCTGTGCTCCGCCGCCAGTTATCCCACGCGTCGCTCGTCTCGTAGAGAATCTGCGCCGCTGTCGCCGTGTCCGCGAGATCGCGCCACGTCCGCCCCGGCCGGTAATCCATCTGCGCCGCATCGTTGGCCAGAAAATCGCGGTACTGCGCGTCCGTCCACAGATGCGTGCGCGCCGCCAGCACATTGCCCATGTAGTCAGTTAGCCCTTCATAGACCCACAGCATGCTCCCGATCATCGGATCTTCGAAGTTCCCCGTCGTCAGCCCCGCCGGCCGCCGGTCTTTCCCGTTCCATGAGTGCGTGAACTCGTGCGGCAGCAGATCCGCCGAGAGCAGCAGCAGATTGTCATCGACAAACGTCTTCTCCGGCACGCGGTCGTCGCTCGACTGGTGATGCTCGAGTCCAAAGTGCGCCACCTGATCGCTCGCCGTCACCAGGAAGTGATAGCTCGTATAGTGCCGCGACTTGTACACCGCGCCTGTTTCGCGCACCAGATTGCTGTAACTCGCCAGCGTCTCCGGTGCCAGCTTCAGATCCTCCGGCCCATCCGCGGCCACGTCGAGATAATGCTTCGGCGTCACCTCCGGCGCCAGATCCCACTGCTTGAAATACCGCCCGCTCAGCAGCGGCGAATCGACCAGCTCCTTCAGATTGACGGTATCGAAATGCACCGACCCATCCGCGCCTGGCTCCGTGTCCGACTCCTTGCCGCCCACGCGCGGCAGCGCCGTCGCGTACTGCCATCCCTGCGGAATCACGACCGAGGCCTGCACGTAGATGTCCCCATCGTCCTTGTGCCCCGCCGGATACAGCACCACCTCATTCCAGCTCAGCAGCGCCAGGTTCGCGCTCGTCGATGCGCCCGCGGAGAAGCCGCTCGGCGGCGCCGTCGCCAAAAAATCATCCTTCACGTCCAGCTCGTGCACGCCCTCCGGCACCGTCACGCGGATCGCATACATGTTCACGTCATCGCGCACCCACGCCAGTTGCCTGCCGTTGGCTGTGACGAACAGCCCCGCCAGGTTGTCGATCGGCCCATCCGGCATGTGCTCGCCCGGAATCCACTTCGCGTACAGCAGCGTGAGCGGTCCCGGCTGCACCGGAATGGTCATCTCCGCGTGAATCATCTTGCGCGGCACATCGGTCAGGTTCGCGGTGATTTTGATGGGATTCGAAGCAGTTTGGGCGTGAAGTGAGAGAGCGGCAGCCAGCAGCCCCACGATCGGGGCAAAACGAAAAGACATATTCCTCCTGGGTTCGCGGCCTCAAAGTCCTGCGAGGACCTGCGCCGCAATCACCCAGTGTAAACAGAACCCCGCTTCGGAGCAGATTGGACGAGTTCCGAACGGCATTTTTGGTGTCGACTCACCGCCGGGCTGGCTCGCCGCTGCTGTTGATCGCCGGCAGCTGGCTGCTGTGGAGCTGCTATCGATAGCGCGGCAGGAACATTTCCCGGTTTTCCCAATCGGTGTCGCCAAGGTCGAGCCACAGTTTCGCGAGCGCCCGCACCAGGCTTCCAATATCCCCGGGCGCAATCGTCCTGTTGTCCACAAAGATGACTCCCGAGTGGCTGCGTTCGTGGTCCCGCCAGCTTCCGAGCAAGTCCGGTATCGATCGGCAGTCATAGGTCACGAGTGTCAGCCCCTGCGTGGCAGCCTCCGTCAAAAGTTCGTGGTCCGGGCGTCCCAGGTAGCGCCCATGTCTCCACTGACTAATGGCGTACACATCGATGCCGGGATCGATCCGCTGAAGCCCGGCAGCGATTCCGGGAGAAAGGTGCTCATCGAGCAGAAGTCGAAGCATGGAACCTCGTGCTCACGCGGATTTTCGACTCGATGTTTTCCCTTGCCTTCGCTGAGGCTGGAACAACTGAAGATTGGGCAAGATCCTCTTCAGCGCATCGAAATCCATCGCATCGTTTTCCGCCAGCGCTTCGTTGATCTCCTCCGCGTACGTCTCGGCATAGTTGACTGCCGCCTGCACCCGCGCCTCCGGCCACTCCAGATGCCCCGCCGCCTTCTTCGCGTCGCCCTTATAGGCGCGGACGATCATCATCACCTCCCACACCGCCAGCGTGCTGCCCTGCATGTAGGCCTGCCTGCCCACCGGCGAATCGCGAAAGTCGATCAGCGCAAACTCCGACCGCCGCAGCCCTTCCTCCACCAGCCGCGCGCTGGTGTCGCTTGCCGTCCAGCCGTGCCGCTTCGCCATCCGCTTCAGCCGGCGCCCGCTCTCTTCCGGCAGGCGCATGCTCACTACCATCGACCGTGCTGCTTTCATTTCCAGATCCTCCTGACGCTGTAAGTATTGTAAGCGAGAGTTACAGCCTCTTCAATCCGTGCCCCGTCCCTTCCCTTCTCTGCCCTCATCCGCTGCCCGCCACTCTCCTCTCGCCAGTCTTCGTCCCCTCTGATACAAAAGAAGCCACACCGGACCATGGGCCCCGCAGCGCCCCGGGGCGGAGATCCACCATGACTATCCCGTTCGCGACCCTCAGCTACACGGCCAATATCCTGGCCTTCCTCGTCGCCCTGCCCATCACCGCGGCCACCTGGTACCAGGCTCTACGGGCCCGCCAGGAACTGCGCCGCTCCCGCGAAATCGTCATCGAGAGCGCCAACTGCCTCGAGTTCCTCACCGCCGACGGGGCCTGCGTCAATCTCATCCCCCTCGAAACCCTCCGCGCCCTTCCCCGCCCCGGCGACATCGTCTTCCTTCCCGGTGGCGGTGTCAGCTCCGACGCGGTCCACTCCGGCGCCTGGCGCGTCGATCGCGTCGAGCACATCTACACCCGCGTCCACCACAAAAAGGCGCGCCCCCAGGAAGCCCGTCTCACCCAGGCCATCGCCCACGTCACATCGCTCCACACCACTTCCTCAACCGCAAGCGCTCAGCTCGACCTCGTCTCCTCCTGAGAGCCGCTCCCACTGCCGGCGTCTTCCCAGACCACCGTCAGGCTCTCCACCTCGTCCCCCTGACGAATCCGCCGCAGCGCCTCATGAAACGTCCGTCCCCCGGGCGGCTCGCCACCGCTGCCGTCCTCCAGGCTCTTCTGCTCGACAATCTCCACGATCGCATTTCGCGCCTCGGGCTGCACAATCGCTTTCAGTCCAAGAAACATCGCCCCCATCGTCAGCCCCGCCATCGTTGAGACCGCCAGCTCCCCGCCTTTTTTCTCCGAGCGCGTGCGCCTCCCGCGCAGCATCGAGCGAACGGCCCCCACCACAAAACAAAATGCACATGCATTCAGGAAAAGCGCGACGATCATCATCTCTGTCTCTCCCGGCTTGTCCTTCCGTTAAAAAGCGCAGTAGCGCACGCAGCCGCAGCCCCGTGCATCCCTGCTCAAAATGTGGAATGGAATTACAGGAGAGAAATCGGAGGAGGCCGCTCAAACAGCCGCGCCCGGACCAGGACCGGCCGCGCCACCCGCGACTCAGGCACATCAACCGCGCCCAGCGACCACGGCACCAGCACGCATCCAAACAGCGCTACCGGCAGCAGAACCATCGCCGCGGCAACCCCGACCATCGCCGTCGCCGGATGCACAGCCAGCACTAACAGCAGCAGTACCGCGCCCAGCCCCGCCAGGGTCCGCCAGCTTAGAGGATGGGTTAGCTCGCTCATTCCTGAGAATCCGTGCTTCCCCAAAAGTGTACGCCCGCCCGGACGGTCAGTCCCGGCCAGGCCCCAGCACCCTGTAACCTGCACCCTGTACCCCGCACCCTGTACCCTGCTTTTATGCGCGGATTCTTCCTCACCTTCGAAGGCCTGGACGGCTCCGGCAAGTCCACGCAGCTACGCAAACTCGCGGCCCACCTCGAATCCCTCGGCCTCCCCGTCACCGTCACCCGCCAGCCCGGCGGCACGCACATCGGCGACCGCATCCGCTCGCTGCTCCTCGACTCGAAGACCGACGCTATCGCCCCCATGACCGAGCTCGGCCTCATGTTCTCCGACCGCGCCCAGGCCATCGCGGAAGTCATCCGTCCCGCTCTCGATGCCGGCCGTGTCATCCTCTGCGACCGCTACACCGACTCCACCGAGGCCTACCAGGGCGGAGGCCGTCAGCTCGGCAGCGAAGTCGTCCTGCGCATGCATGCCGTCATGTGCGGCGGCCTCGATCCCGATCTCACTCTCCTCCTGCTCCCCGACTTCGCCCGTTCGCTGGCCCGCGCACGCCGCCGCAACGATCGCACCGCCGCTGCCGGCAAAGACGAAGGCCGCTTCGAAAAAGAGGACGAAGCCTTCTACCGCCGTGTCTACGATCAATACCGCGCCATCGCCGCCCGCGAATCGCAGCGGGTGGCTGTCATCGACGGTGACCGCTCCATCGAGGACATTCACCGTCACGTCCGCGCTCGGGTCGAAGAGAAACTCCACGCCGCCGGACTCCTGCCCTCCCGCGCTGCGGCTGTCCGCTAATGGACACCGCATTCCGCAAACGGCCAGTCTGGCCGTTCCAGAGCCTTTTCAGGTCCGAAATAACCTGCTTATTTTCAATGCACTAGCCGCGAACCGCGAATGGCGCGGCACATGCAATTAGTTCTGCGTAATGGATATCTCACGGCCCGACATTAAGAAGAAGAAACTCCGCCGGCAGATCGTCGTGCTGACTCTCGTCGCCGTAGCGGTCACTGCCGCCGCCTGGGGTGTCATGCGCCTCAAGCCGGCCGTTCCTACAGTGGACGCCAGCACCATCTGGCCTGAAACCGTGAAGCGCGGCGACATGATTGTGCAGGTCCGCGGCCTCGGCACCCTGACTCCCCGCGAAGACAGCATCGAGCTCATCCCCGCCCAGACTGACGCCACTGTCGTTCGCATCCGCGTCCTCCCCGGCGCCAGGGTTACGCCGGAAACCGTCATCATGGACCTCGCCGATCCCCAGCTCCAGCAGCTACTGCTCAACGCGCAGCTCGCCGTCAAACAGTCTGAAGCTGACTACAAGAGCCTCGAGGCTACGCTCTCCAGCACGCTCATGGATAAGCGATTCACGGCGGCCCAGACCAACGCCCAGTTCAGCCAGGCGGAGCTGCAATCGAACACGGACAAGCAGCTCTACTCCCTCGGCGTCATCAGCGGCATCCAGTACAACCAGTCCCGAAACAACGCCGAGCAGCTCACCTCCCAGCACTCCATCAGCCAGGAGCAGCTTGAGGTCAACCAGAAGGCCATCCAGGTCCAGCTCGCCTCCTCGCAGACCAAAATCGACCAGGCCAAGGCGCAGCTCGCCCTCTATCAGAGTCAGGAAGACGCTCTGCAGGTAAAAGCCGGCATCTCCGGAGTGCTCGCATCTCTGGCGACCCCCGTCTCAGTTGGCCAGCACGTCACCGCGGGCACCTCCGTCGCCGAGGTCATCGATCCCACCAAGCTCAAGGCCTCCCTGCAGATCGCAGAAACCCAGGCACACGATATCCTGCTGGGTCAGCAGGCCGAAATCGATACCCACAACGGCATCGTTCCCGGCCACGTTACCAGAATTGATCCCTCCGTATTGAACGGAACGCGCACCGTTGACGTAACACTGGATGGCCCCTTACCGGCAGGTGCGGTACCGGAGCTGAGTGTGGATGGCACCATCGATCTCGCGCACCTCCACGACGTGCTGTACGTGGGGCGCCCGGCTTTCGGCAATCCGGACTCCACCATCAGCCTCTTTCGCATCGACCCCAACGGCAAAACCGCCACCCGGGTCCAGGTGAAAGTCGGCAAGGCGTCCGTCACCCAGATTCAGATCCTCAGTGGACTGAACGAAGGCGATCGCGTGATTCTGTCCGATATGTCGCGGTACGATGCTACGGATAAGGTTCGGCTGGACTAACCAGGCCTCAAAATCTCAAGAGTGGGAGAGCAGGATGGAGAATAATCAGGCGTTGATCGAAATTGAGGGCCTCACCAAGGTCTTCTACACCGACGAGATCGAGACGCACGCGCTGTCCGGCGTCCATATGAAAATCGACAAGGGCGAATACGTCGCCATCTCCGGTCCTTCCGGTTGCGGCAAGTCCACCCTGCTGTCCATCATTGGACTTCTCGACACGCCCACCGGCGGCAGCTACACCCTCAACAGCCACTCCGTCGAGAACCTCAACTTCTCGCAGCGGTCGCGTATCCGCAACCAGGAGATTGGCTTCATCTTTCAGAGCTTCAATCTCATCGGCGACCTCACCGTTTACGAGAACGTCGAGCTGCCGCTCACCTATCGTTCGGGAATGTCGTCGGCCGAGCGCAAGCGCCGCGTGCAGGAGTCGCTCGAGCGCGTCGCCATGGCGCACCGCATCCGCCACTATCCCTCGCAGCTCTCCGGCGGTCAGCAGCAGCGCGTCGCCGTGGCCCGCGCCCTTGCTGGATCGCCTTCCATCCTCCTCGCCGACGAGCCGACCGGGAACCTCGACTCGCGCAACGCCGAGGCCGTCATGGAGCTGATGCAGAACCTTCACCGCGAAGGCGCGACCATCTGCATGGTCACGCACGATCCGCGCTTCGCACGCCACGCCGACCGCCAGATTCACCTCTTCGACGGCAAGGTTGTCGCCGAAGGCGAGTCGCTCGAACAGGTTCTCGAAGTTAAGTAACAAGCCAGTAGCCGTGAGCTGGTGGCTGGCAGCGACAGAGCTTCCAGTCTGTGGGATAGTTTTGTCCACCAAGCTCCCAGCTCCCGGCTCCAGGCAGGCTTAAAGATATGATCCAGCTACGCAACGTCGAACGCAGTTACAAAACCGGAGCCGGCCAAACCTGGGTCCTCCGACGCATTAACCTCGACATCCAGGAAGGCGAGTTCCTCACCATCATGGGGCCTTCGGGCGCGGGCAAATCCTCGCTCCTGAACGTCCTCGCCCTCCTCGACGACCAATGGCTGGGCGAGTACTGGCTCAAAGACGAAGCCGCCCACAAAATGAACCGCCGCCAGCGCGCCGACCTCGCCAAGCGCAAAATCGGCATGGTCTTCCAGAGCTATCACCTGCTCGACGACCTCACCGTCCAGGAAAACATCGACCTCCCTCTCTCCTATAAGGACATGCCCCGTGCCCAGCGCCAGGGCCTCGTCGCCGATACCCTCGACCGCTTCAGCATCGTCGGCAAAAAAGACCTCTTCCCTTCCCAGCTCTCCGGCGGACAACAGCAGCTCGTCGGAGTCGCGCGCGCCGTCATTCACAAGCCCGCGCTGCTCCTCGCCGACGAGCCCACCGGCAACCTCCATTCCAGCCAGGCAAAGGAAATCATGGAGTTGTTTCGCGAACTGAACCAGCAGGGCACCACTATCGTCCAGGTCACGCACTCTGAGACCAACGCCGGCTACGGCTCCCGCGTCATCGAGCTGCGCGACGGCTGGCTGGTCACCGACACCGCCAACCCGAATCTCGGCGTGGAGGTCAGCGCATCGTGAACCGCCCCAAAGGTTGTCATGCTGAGCGAAGCGGCATAGCCGCGCAGTCGAAGGACCTGCTTTTCTCTTTTCGCGCCCTGACCCTGGGTGTTGCGCTCCTCAGCGGGACTGTCGTCTCGGCCTTCGCGCAGCAAGCCACTCCCCAGAATCAAGTCCCTCCCCCACCGGCCCCCGCGAATATCCCCCAGTCCAATCCCGTCGCGCCCACGCCGGTCACCATGCCGCCGAAGCAAACGCAGTCCCTGGCCCAGCAGGCTCAGCAGGAGCAGCAGCTCTCCATTGCGCCGCCCATACCCTTCAGCGTTGCTCTACCGCACTCGCACAACCCGCTTTCGCCCTATCGCCCCAGCACCGTCCCGCCCGTCGACCTCCATAACTCCCCGCGTCTCGAAGATCTTATTCGTGACGGCAAGCTGTATCTCTCGCTTCAGGATGCCATCGCTCTCGCGATTGAGAACAATCTCGACCTGGCCTCGTTCCGCTACAATCTGCCCACTGCAGCCACCGATCTGGCTCGCACGAAGGCCGGCGGCGTCTCCCTGGGTGTCAACACCAACGTGGTCAGCCCGCTGGGAGCCTCCGGACCCTCCACGCCTGGCGGTGGAATCGTTTCCTCCGGAGCCGGAGCCGCCGGCCAGGGCGGTCTCGTCCAGTCGACCCTCGGCGAAGGAACCTATGTGAATCCCTTCGATCCCGTATTCACAGTCAAGGGTCTGGTCGACCACACCAAAACCCAGGAATTTAATCCGTTTCTCTATGGCGTTCCCCTCCTTGAGACCAACACGATTGGCTACACCACGCAGTACACCGAATATTTCCCGACCGGCACGGGCATTCAGTGGACGCTCAACGGGCAACGGCAGACTTCCAACAGCCCGCTCAACATCGTGGACCCCGCGATTCAGCTTTTCTGGCAGGCTTATGTCACCCAGCCTCTGCTGGCCGGTTTCGGTACCGGCACCAACAAGCGATGGATTCGTATCGCGAAGAGAAACCTTCAGATCACCAACTATGCGTTCGAGTATCAGGTCATCACGACGGTGACGGGCGTGGAGGACATCTATTGGGATCTGGTCAACGCATACGAGGACGACCAGATCAAGCAGCGTTCGCTCGACTTTGCCAACCAGACCCTCAGCGACGATCAGAAGCAGCTCGAACTCAAAGCGATTCCAACCCTGCAGGTCATGACCGACCAATCCACCGTGGCTGCCGCGGAAGGCAATCTCACCATCTCAAGCGCGAACCTGCAGGCCGCCGAATTGAACCTGAAGAACGCGCTCACCCGCGCCGACAATCCCACCATCGACAATATGCCCGTCATTCCCCTGGACTTCAAAGGCGCGCCCGACCCCAACGAAAACAGGTCCATCGACGATCTCATCGCCGAGGCCGAGAAAAATCGCCCCGATGTCGCGCAGGACCAGATCGAGATGCAGGTTCAGCAGGAGAATCTGAAGGCCGTCAATAACCTCCTGCTGCCTCAGCTCAACGCCTACGGACTGTTCGCCGGTACCGGTAACGGCGGCCCGCTGAACCCCGCTTGTTTACCGTACGAAGGACCCCAGTATTGCTCCACGACTCTTCCCCCCGACACTCCCGGCGTGCTGAAGGACGCCTTCAACTACTCCGCGCCGGAATACCAGGTCGGCTTCACCCTCAACATTACGATTCGCAACCGCATTCAGAAGGCCGATCAGTTCCGTGCTCAGCTCGCCTTCCGCCAAAGCCAGATCTCCTACGAGCAACAGAAGAAGACCATCCGCTTCGATGTCCGTAACTCGCAGTTTGCCCTCCAGCAGGCGGAAGGCCGCATCGAAGCTGCTCAGAAGGCCCGCGACCTCGCGCAGCGCGTCTTTGAAATCGTCAAGCAGGAGCAGCATCTCGGCGCCAAATCCAGCGTCGATACCCTCAACGCCGAAAACGCCCTGGCCATCGCCGAATCCGCTCTCGACGCCGCCCAAACCAACTTTGAAAAAGCCAAGGTCGACATCGATCGCGCCACCGGCACCACCCTCGACCTCACCCACGTCTCCATCGACGATGCCAAATCCGGCATCGTCACCCACGGGCCGTAATGAGGAGCAAGCTTTTAGCGATTAGCTGTTAGCTTTTAGCTATCAGATTTTTCGCTGACCGTAATTCGCCAGGAAGACCAGCTAACAGCTAGAGGCTAAGAGCTAACAGCTATGTCCGCCGCCGCCCAACCCGTCCCCACCGACATCGCCGGCAGCAAGCTTCCGCCCTGCATCCTCATTGCCGACGACCAGCCCCACATCCTCGACGCCCTCGAGCTCCTCCTCGAGCCCGAAGGCTATCGCATCGAGAAGGCCACCTCGCCCTACATGGTCCTCGACGCGCTCAAATGCGGCACCTTCGACGCCCTCCTCCTCGACCTGAATTACACCCGCGACACCACCTCCGGCCGCGAGGGCCTCGATCTCCTCTCCGAGATCCGCGCTCATGACGCGCACATGCCGGTCATCGTGATGACTGCCTGGGCCAACGTCGAGCTCGCCGTCGAAGCCATGCGCCGCGGCGCCAACGACTTCGTCCAGAAGCCCTGGGACAATGCCCGCCTTCTCACTGTCCTCAAGACGCAGATCGACCTCAACAACGCCGTCCGCCGCGCCACCCGTCTCGAAGCCGAGAACCGCCTCCTCCGCGCGCAAAATCTCCCCGAAATGATCGCCACCGCGGCGGCCATGCAGCCCGTTCTCGCCACCATCACCCGTATCGGACCCTCCGACGCCAGCGTGCTGATCACCGGCGAGCACGGCACCGGCAAAGAAGTCGTCGCCCAGACCCTCCACGCGCTTTCCTCCCGCGCTTCGCGTTCGCTGGTCGCCGTGAACACCGGCGCGCTGCCCGAAGGCACCTTCGAATCCGAGCTCTTCGGCCACGTCAAAGGCGCATTCACTGACGCCCGCACCGAGCGCATCGGCCGCTTCGAGCTCGCCGAAGGCGGCACGCTCTTCCTCGACGAAATCGCTAACGTTCCCCCGCGCCAGCAGGCCAAGCTCCTCCGCGTTCTTGAAACCGGCGAGATGGAGCGCGTCGGCTCCTCAAAAACGCGCCGCGTCAACGTCCGCGTCATCTCCGCCACCAACGCCGACCTCCGCAAAGAAGTCGAAGAAGGCCGCTTCCGCGCCGACCTCCTCTTCCGCCTCAACACGGTCGAGATCCACCTGCCGCCGCTGCGCGAACGCCGCGAAGATATCCCACCGCTGGCCGCGCACTTTCTCGCCCGCTACTCGCAGCGCTACCGCAAGCCCGCTACCGGCATCGACCCCGCCGCCATGGAGCTGATGCTCCACTACGCGTGGCCCGGCAACGTCCGCGAGCTCGACCACACCATCGAGCGCTCTGTCCTCATGTCCCGCGAAGACGTCATCGAAGTCTCCGACCTCGGCCTTTCCCCTGCCCGCGTCTCCACCCAGGCCCTCGAAGAGATGTCCCTCGAGTCCGTCGAGAGTATCCTCATCCGCAAAGCCCTCTCGCGCTGCAACGGCAACGTGAGCCAGGCGGCAGAAGCCCTCGGCCTCAGCCGGGGCGCGCTCTACCGGCGGATGGAAAAGTATGGCATCTAGCGTCAGTCGGCGCACAACACACAACGATTGCCGTCCTGAGCGCTGCGAAGGTCCCCTGTGCCCTGAGCTCTGTGCTCTGAGCTCTGAATCCTGACCATGCCCCACCGTCCCACCTCCCGCAAGCCGATCCGCCAGAGCCTCTCCTTCGAGGTGCGCCTGCGTATCTTCTGCACCGTCACTGCCCTCGCCGTCATTGGGTTCTCTGCTGCTCTCCTCGCTCTCCTCCACGCTTCAACCGGCCCCCTCCTCGCCACCATCGCCATCCTCACCCTCGTCCTGCTGCTCGTCTTCGCCGCCTTTATTGAAGAAGCCGTCCGCCCCCTCCAGACCCTCGCCAACGTCGTCGCCGCCCTCCGCGAAGAGGACTACTCCTTCCGCGCCCGCGGCGCCTCGCGCGACGACGCCCTCGGCCAGCTCTCCCTCGAAATCAACGCCCTCGCCGATACCCTCCAGGCCCAGCGCGTCGCCTCCCTCGAAGCCGTCGCCCTACTCCGCCGCGTCATCGCCGAAATGGACGCCCCCGTCCTCGCCTTCGATCAGGAGACGCGCCTCCGCCTCCTCAACCCCGCCGCCGAGCGCGTCTTCCGCCTCCAGCCCGCCAAAGACCTCGGCAAGACCGCCGGCGATCTCAATCTCGCCGGTCTCCTCGGCGAGCCGACCGAAGCGCCCACCGAAACCATCGTCCAGATCGATGCCGCCACCACCCCCGGCCGACGCCCCGGCGCCGAACCAACCGCTCGCTGGATGATCCGCCGCGGCACCTTCCGCCAGCGTGGAGTCCCCCACACCCTCGTCGTCCTCTCCGATGTCAGCGCCGCCCTCCGCGAAGAGGAGCGCCTCGCCTGGCGCCGCCTCATCCGCGTCATTGGACACGAAATCTCCAACTCCCTCACCCCGATTAAGTCCATCGCCGGCAGCCTCCGCTCCCGCCTCCTGCCATCGCCGCCCCGCCCTTCCGTCGGCACGCATGAAATCGGCGATGCCTTCGCGGCGCCACCCACAGCTCCCTCACAGCCCCGAACGCTAAGTCCGCCGGAAACAGCCAGTTTCAACCGCGGCCTTTCCGTCATCGAAAATCGCGCCGAGTCCCTCAACCGATTCGTGCAGGCTTACCGCCAGCTCGCCCAGCTCCCCGCGCCCGTCCTCAAACGCGTACCGCTGGTGCCGCTCCTCGAGCGCGTCATCGGCCTCGAAATCCGCCTCGACATTCGCTTCCTCGGCGCTCCCGACGTCGATCTCCTCGCCGACCCCGACCAGATCGAGCAGCTCCTCATCAACCTCGTCCGCAACGCCGTCGAAGCCGCCACCATCTGCCTCGACGAAGACCAGGCCCCGACGCAGTTAGCCGACAGCGCCCGCCTCACGCCTACCGAAGTTGTCATCCCGAGCGGAGCGCCCCAGGGACCCGCCACGCCTGATGAAGGCGTGGTGGGCAAGCGGAGAGAGGGACCTGCTTTTTCTTCACCAACCGCACCCGAGCGATGCCTCCCCGAAGTGACCATCCGCGCCATCGAAGAAGGCGACCTCGTCTCCATCGCCATCGACGACAACGGTCCCGGCCTCGCCAATCCCGACAACCTCTTCGTCCCGCTCTACACGACGAAGAAATCCGGTACCGGCGTCGGCTTGGCTTTAGCCAGACAAATCGTAGAAGCCCACGGCGGCTCCATCGACCTCCGCAACCGACCCGGCCAGCAAGGCTGCCGCGCCGAAATCCGCCTCCCCATCGCAGAACGTAGCCGCGCCTAACTGGCTCAATGCCGCCTATACCCCGCCCCAGCGGGGAAAAGAGAAAACGCTGTCTCCTGAGATACTCCGAAACTGTTGCGGCGCCCGTTGTGGGCGCTACGAGCGATTCAGCCGCGAGCCGATGGACCTCCATTCATGGCGTATGACCGGATTCGAGCCCCACACCGAGTCTGCATGATAACCGTGCATAACAGCGAGGTTCGCGGCGCCTCTGCTTGTGTAGATTTCCAAGGGGTTGTAAGATTCGGCGAAAATGAAGCATATTTCGGCAGTCTCTATCGGCGACGTGACGGACATCGTGGCCGAGACGCGCAAGAAATGGCGATTGCGGGAAGACGAAGAGATTTGGTTCCGCGGCGAGGACCAGCGTCACAAAGAAACAACGCTTGAGCCCAAGCTCTACCGGGACCTTCCCAAATCCATAAACACAGCCCCTCAAGGACTCCTTGAGAAGGAAGCGGACTTTGCCGAGGAGTTCTTCCGCCGTGGACTCGAACTGTATGGAAGGGAAGCCAGCGACTGGGAATGGTATTTCTTGATGCAACACCACAGCGCTCCGACACGCCTCTTGGACTGGACCGACGGAGCGATGATGGCCCTACATTTCGCCACTAGAGGTGAGTTGAGCAACAGTGAAGGCGCTTATTTGTATGTGCTCGATCCATTTCAACTCGTCGACGACATCGACGTTCTCCCGGGCCAGAAGGAAATCAAGAAGAGCTGGAAGATTTACCGCGAGTACAGGAGGAAGAAGGGCCTTTCATCTCCGGGGGGTTGGCCAACCGTATATCTCCCAGGCCATCATGGGCTAAAGGCGAAAAGCAGAAAGCCTCGATTGCCAGAGGAATCACTCGTCCTCGAATTCCCCTTGATGACTCGTCGCATCGCCGCTCAGCACAGCCGCCTCATCGTGCTGGGCACCAGCCGCTATTGGATTCACCGCTACTCCGAAAAATCGGACGCCCACATCAAACGAATCGATATTTCAAAGTCTAACGTCCGCAAAATTCGCAATGAGCTACGTGACGCAGGCGTGTCAGAGTCGGTTATATTTCCTGATCTCGACGGCCTGGGGCGCGAGTTGGGCCAGTTATGGGACCAGCTAAAAGGGAGAAGGCAGTATCGTCGCACGGACAACGGCCCCAGCTTGCGTGCACGCAGGAAATGACTGCGCAGCGGTCCTGCGCAGCAGGACGACGGAGAAAGCCGCGGCCTTCAGGCCGCGGAAAAAGAACCGGTCCGAAGGACCCTTCCTTGCTGCCGCAGGGCCGTCCGCGCAGGCGCACAGCGCCGCAGCGGACCTCGCGCACCCGTAACGGTACCCCCGTACTCCCCACCCCGCCGATTTCCCTTGCCCCAACTTCCCCCACCCGCCTACGCTCAAACATAGTGGGGATGCTCCGCCCAGGCGGACCATCCCCATCGGCTTTTGCGCCGCGCTCCACCGCTCTTTGACATCACCGACCGCATCGCCCAGAGTCCCGGCGCGCCAACCGCCGGCCGATCGCGGGCGCCCGGAATTTCGCAGTGATTGCACCACAAAGAGGGCATTTTAGGGTAATACCCAAAAGGTATTACCCTCCGCGACCCGCATTATCAATGATTTGCCACAGTCCCCCCTGGGGGGTGGGGGGATAACTGCCGACGCTATACTCAGGCAAATATGAAACTGCTCTGCCGGTCCTCTTTCGCCCTTCTGCTTCTGCCTCTGATCGCTGCCCCGTCCTCTTTCGCCTGGGGCAACGACGGCCACAAGATCATCAACCGCCTCGCCGCGCAGAGCCTGCCCGCCGATCTGCCTGCCTTCATGCACACGCCCGAGGCGATCAGCGAAATCGAGTATCTCGCCCCTGAGCCGGACCGCTGGCGATCCCGCGCCGAGCCCGAACTTGCCGCCGAACAGGCGCCGGATCACTTCATCGACCTCGAACTCGCCGACGTGATCGGTACCTTGCCTCGCAACCGCTATGAGTACATTGCCGACCTTTATGCCGCCGGCCTGACCCATCCCAAACTCGCCTCTCAGTTGCAACCGGATCGCGTCGGCCTCCAGCCGTACATCACCGAAGAGGTTTGGGAGCGCCTTAAATCCGCCATGCGCGACTATCGCGAGCTGAGCGCACAGCATCAGGATACGAAGCCCGTCGAAGCGGCCATCCTCTTCTATGCAGGCTGGCTCGGCCATTACGTCGGCGACGGTTCGCAGCCACTCCATGTGACGGTGAATTACGACGGCTGGGTCGGCAAGAACAACCCGAACGGCTATACCACCGAGCGCGGGATCCACAGCCGCTTCGAAACGGCGTTTGTTTCGGCCAACATCCATCCTTCCGATGTCCAGCCGCTCATGACGCCGCTCCATCCCATTGGCGACGAATGGACCGATTACATGGCTTACCTGCGCCACACCGCGACGTACGTCGAGAAGGTCTACCAGCTCGATCAGCAGCGCGGCTTCGACGGCGCCGGAACGCCGGAATCCCGCCATTTCGTCGCCGAGCGCCTCGCCGCCGCAGCCTCGATGCTCCGCGACCTGATCGCGGCGGCCTGGACCAAGTCCGCCAAGCCGGTGCCTGAATGGTATGACCACGAGAATGGCGGATCGAAGGAAGAAGGCTCTGCGTCCGGAAAGTGATTACGTCTCCGGCGCGGCCGTCATCCGCACCACGCGCGTCAGCAACTCCGCAAGCTGAGCCTCGACGCGACGCCCGGTCTCGATCACCTCTTCGTGGCTGAGCGCCTTCGGCTGGATGCCGGCTGCCATGTTGGTCACGCAGCTGATGCCCAGCACTTCGATTCCCATGTGCCGTGCCGCAATCGTCTCCTGCACCGTCGACATGCCGACCAGATCCGCTCCCATCGCTGCAAAGGCCCGAATCTCGGCGGGCGTTTCAAAACTCGGCCCGAGCACGCTCAGATACACGCCCTCGTCCAGCCGAAAATTCATCTCGCGCGCCGCTTCATGCGCCAGCCGCCGCAGACGACCTGAATACGCTTCGCTCATGTCGAAGAAACGCGGTCCAAGTCGCTCGTCGTTCTTACCAGCCACTGGATTCTGCCCGGAGAAGTTGACGTGGTCTGCGATCAGCACCAGTTGTCCCTGATGGAACGCCGGATTGATGCCGCCGGCCGCATTCGTCAGCACCAGGCTGCGCGCGCCCACGCGGCCCAGCACGCGCACCGGAAACGTCACATCGTCCGAGCCGTATCCCTCATAAGCGTGGACGCGCCCCTGCATCACCGCGACAGGAACTCCAGCAATGCGGCCTGTCACCAGCCGCCCACTGTGCCCTGGCACCGTGGATTGCGGAAAATGCGGAATGTCGGCGAACGGAATCGCGACCGGCGCCTCGAGCTGCCCGGCAAAGGCCCCCAATCCCGATCCCAGCACGATCCCAATGTGCGGCCGGATCTCGGTCCGCGCCAGCACGAACTTCGCCGCAGCATCGGCCTTTTCAAATAGAGTCTCAGTCATGGTTACCGAATCAGAATTCCCACAATCGACGCTGACATTAGATTCGCCATCGTTCCCGCCAGCATGGCGCGCAGCCCCAGTTTGGCCAGATCGTTGCGCCGATTCGGCGCCAGCGCGCCAATGCCGCCAATCTGAATCCCGATGGAGCTCAGATTGGCAAATCCGCACAACGCAAACGTCGCAATGGTAAACGACCGCGGATCGAGCGTTGCTTTCATCCCGCCCAGATAGGTATAGGCGACCAGTTCGTTCAGCACCATCCGCGTTCCCAGCAGATTTCCAACGATCCCCGCCTCGTGCCACGGAATTCCGATCAGCCACGCAATGGGCGCGAAGAAGAAGCCCAGAATCGTATCGAGCGAATGCGGGAAGGGAATGTGATGCCAGGCCAGCCAGGCGTGCATCCCGCCCAGAATCCCGTTCAGCAGCGCGATCAGGGCCAGGAACGAGATGAGCATGATGCCCACATTGAAGGCCAGCCGCGCGCCGTCGATCGTGCCCCGCGCAACCGACCCGATCAGGTTCTCGTCTCTTTGCTCCGCGCTTTCCGGAATGTGAACGACACCCTCGGTCGCCGGCTTCTCCACCTCCGGCACCAGCATCTTCGAGATCAGGATCGTGCCCGGCGCCGTCATAATCACCGCTGCCAGCAGGCTGCTGGCGTTAATGCCATACATGATGTACGCCGCCATGATGCCGCCCGAGACGTGCGCCATGCCGCTGGTCATAATCGTCATCAGCTCCGAGCGCGTCGCGTTGGGCAGAAACGGCCGGATGGTCAGCGGCGCCTCCGTCTGGCCCATAAAGACGCTGGCCGCCACGTTCAGACTCTCTGCGCCCGACACCTTCATCGTCCACAGCATGGCCTTCGCAAAGCCGCGAATGATGAGCTGCATGATGCCCAGGTAATAGAGAACCGAGAACAACGCCGAGATGAAGATGATGGCGGGCAGCACCTGAAAGGCGAAGAAGCTGGTCCCGAAGGCGCTGCCGATTTTCGAGCTCTTCGCGCCCAGGTCGCCGAAGAGGAAGGTTGAGCCCGCAAAGGCGAAATCCAGCATCCTGTTCACCGCGCCGCCGGCATCGTGCAGCATGCGCTCGCCGAAGCTCCACTCCAGCACCATAAAAGCAAAGGCAATCTGCAGCCCCAGGCCCCAGATCACGGTGCGCCAGCGAATCGCCCGGCGATTCGTGGAAAAGATCCATGCCAGCGCCAGCATGGTCAGCAGTCCCAGCACTCCTGTGAATCGAGCCAATGCGTTCTCCCTGGAGTTTTTCTAATCCTATGGTCGCGGTCGCCGTTCGAGGAACAAATCTTTGTTGTCTCGCGAAATAATCTCCTGCACCAGCGGCGGCACGGCGACCGGCTGCTCGGCGATGGTCAGCGCTTCGCGCAGCAGATGCTCCGGTTCTGCGAAGCGCGCCTCGTCCTCCGCGAAGAGCGTCGCCAACCCCTGTCCAGCATCGATCTTCGCCCCCAGCTTCACGTGCATCGCGAGCCCGGCGTGCGGCTCCACCGGCTCACCGGCCCGCTCGCGTCCCGCGCCCAGCCGCTGCACCGCCCATCCGATCTTTGTGCAATCGGCTGCGGCAAAATAGCCGCTCTGTTCTGCCCGAAACTCGCGCCTGAATTTCGGCTTATGAAACGCCATGCCCGCGTCCAGCGCTGCCACGTCGCCGCCCTGCGCCGCGACCATGTCCCGAAAAATGTGGAACGCCGAGCCATCGACGAGCTTCTCTTCAGCCAGTGCGTAGCCCGCCTCGGCGCTACTGGCCTGGCCGCCCAGATAAATCATCCATCCGGCAAGAATCAGCGAAATCTCCCGCAGGTCCTCACTCAGCGGATCGCGCTGGTTGCGCAGCAGCACCATGGCTTCGGCCACCTCCATCCAGTTCCCCGCCGTCCGGCCCAGAGGCTGGCTCATGTCTGTGAGCACCGCGACCGTCCGCGTCCCGGCCCGCTCGCCGGTCTCCACCATCAGCGCCGCCAGATAGCGCGCTTCGCCCTCGTTACGCAGAAAGGCACCTGACCCCGTCTTTACGTCGATCACCAGCGCGTCGAGACCCGCCGCCAGCTTTTTGCTCATGATCGATGCGCAAATCAGATACGGATTCTCCACCGTCGCCGTGCGGTCGCGCAGGCTGTAGAGCCTGCGATCGGCCGGCACCAGATTCTTCGTCTGCCCCACAATCGACGCGCCGCACCGCTCCAGTACCTGCCGCATCTCCGGGAGCGACAAATCAGTCCGATACCCGGGAATCGATTCCAGCTTGTCCAGAGTTCCGCCCGTGTGCCCGAGCGCTCGCCCGCTGATCATCGGATCCGCCAACCCGGCGGCGGCAGCAATCGGCGCCACCAGAAACGAGGTCTTGTCGCCCACCCCGCCGGTTGAATGCTTGTCGACGGTCCTTCGCCCCAGACCGGTGTGATCCAGCACCTCGCCGGAGAAACGCATCGCCGTGGTCATTGTGTCCAGCTCAGCCAGCGACAATCCCCGGAGGAAGACCGCCATAAGCCAAGCCGACAGCTGCTCTTCGGGGATAGTCTCCCGCGCCGCGCCTTCGACGATGAAGCGGATCTCCTCTGCCGTCAGTTCCCCGCCGTCGCGTTTCTTCCGAATCAGGTCGACAGCATGCAGAGCTGTCACGCCCGTGGCTCCAGGGAGAAGCCGAAAGGAAACAGCTCGGCAAACGGTTGCGTCTCCGGGCCTCGCTCGCCGGGAAAGCAGACCACGGCCTCCGGCGTAACGAACTCGCTCATGACCTGGCGACAGGCGCCACACGGCGGGCTCGCGGCCCGGTTCCGGTTGGCGACGGCAATCGCGCGGATGCGCCGACCTGGCCCTCGCTCGCTGATGGCCCGAAACAAGGCGTTCCGCTCCGCGCAGCTGGTCAGTCCGTAAGACATATTCTCGACATTGCAGCCGGTGACGATGGATCCATCGTCGAACAGCAGAGCTGCTCCTACATAGAACTGCGAATAGGGCGCATAGGCCCGCTCCGCGGCTTCGGCAGCGGTCGCGCGCAGCCGGTCCAGTACGGCCAAATCAAGCTCTGTCATGCGTCTCTGAGGCTAACCGCTTCGGCCCTGACCGGCAACCTTTCTCAAGTTCCCCGGCGCCCATCCGATAAAACTCCCGTGGACGACCTCACACGCGAATTCCTTCTCGAAAGCCAGGAAGGCCTGGACCGCATGGAGCGGTGCCTCACCGACCTGGAGACGCGCCCCGGCGATGCCGAGCTGATTGCGGAGATTTTCCGCTCCGTGCACACCATCAAAGGGACCACAGGATTCCTCGGCTTCAGCCGCCTCGAGGCGCTCTCCCACGCGGGCGAGAACCTGCTGGGAATGCTGCGCGAAGGCGAGCTGGCGGTCAACCCTCCGATCATCAGCGGACTGCTGGCCTTGCTCGACCGCCTGCGGGAGATCCTGCGCTCCATCGAAGTCAGCGGCGCCGAAGACGACGGCCAGCACGACGACAGCGCGATGATTGCCCAACTGGAGACTTTGCAGCACGCGCAAAGCGCAGCCGCCGTGGCCGAGCCGGAGCTGGTTGTCGCCGCGCCCGCTCCGGGGGCTCCGCCCCGTAAACGGCGCGCTCCCAGCCGGCGCACCGCTGCTCCCACTGTTCATCCGTCTCAAGGTGCGCCTCTTCCGGATACGCCGGCAGAGGCAGAGCCGCCACGGGATGACGAACCTCCCCATCGCGGACCGAAAGCAGCGCCTCGTTCGGATCCCTCCGCGCCGGAGACCGGTTCCAGTCCCGCGCGGCTCGTGAAGGAATCCGCTCCGGCTCCGCCTCAGGAAGCCCCTGCGGCCGGCAGCACTGCCGATTCCACCCTGCGCGTGGATGTCGAGCTGCTCAACCGCATGATGAATCTGGTCGGCGAGCTGGTCCTCACCCGCAATCAGATTCTCCAGGCCACCAACGCCGATGCCAGTTTCTCCCTGCTCGGCCGACGCCTCGATATGGTCACTGCCGATCTGCGCGAGTCCGTGATGAAAGCGCGCATGCAACCGGTTAGTTACGTGTTCTCCCGCTTTCCCCGGCTGGTGCGCGATCTCAGTCTCAGTCTCAGTCTCAACAAGCGCGTGCGCCTCGATATGGAGGGCCAGGAGACGGAGCTCGACAAGAGCCTTCTCGAGGCCATCCGCGACCCGCTGACGCATTCCATCCGCAACGCTATCGATCACGGGATCGAAAGCCCCGAGGTGCGCGTGGCCGCCGGAAAGCCGGCCGAAGGCGTGGTGCGTCTGCGCGCCTGTCACGAAGGCAGCCACGTGATCGTGGAAGTGCACGACGACGGAGCCGGCATGCGCATCGAGCGCATTCGCGAAAAGGCCGTGGAACGCGGCCTGATCCCGGCCCAGCGTGCCGAGCAGATGAACGAGCGCGAGATTCTGCAGCTCATCTTTCTGCCCGGCTTCTCCACCGCCGCCGCCGTCACCAGCGTCTCCGGACGCGGCGTCGGCATGGATGTGGTCCGCACCAACGTGGAGAAGATCGGCGGCAAGGTCGAGGTGGAAAGCCAGACCGGCAAGGGAACCGTCCTGCGCCTGCGCATCCCCCTCACCCTGGCCATCATCCCGGCGCTCATCGTGCACAGCCGCGGGCAGAACTTTGCTCTGCCACAGAGCTCGCTCACGGAATTGGTCCACCTGAGCACCGGGCAGAGCGACAGCCGGATCGAGTGGCTGGAAAACGCCGCACTTTACCGTCTGCGCGGGCACCTGCTGCCCCTGGTTTTTCTGGACCGGCTGCTCCAGCAGCCTGCGCGTGAGCCTTCCGCTGCCTGCGACATCGCCATCCTTAACACCGACGGCCGCCGCTTCGGGCTGATCATCGATGGACTCGCCGATCCGGAAGAGATTGTCGTTAAGCCACTGGCCGCGGTTCTGCGCGAGATTGGCTATTATGCCGGAGCCACCATTCTCGGCAACGGCGAGATGGCTCTGATCCTCAACCCAGGAGCCATTGCCCAGCATGCAAATGTCGGCTTGACCGGCGAGGCGGAGGAGTTCCAGGCCGATGTTCGCCAGGCCGGTCAGCGCGATTACCTGGTGGTCGCTACCGAGGGCCGGCGGGCCGCGCTGCCCCTGGAAACCGTGGTCCGCATCGAGCGTATCCCGCAGTCCCGCATCGAGCGGGCCGGGTCGCGGCCGGTGCTGCGCTTCGAGGGAACGCTGCTGCCCCTCGACGATGCCGCCGGGGTGCTGGCCGATTCCGGCGGCAATCCCGACGCACAGACCACTGTGGTCGTCTGCCGCGACGGAGATCGCCAGGTCGGCATGACCGTTTCCGAGGTCCTCGACGTTGCCGCTGGCAGCAGCCTTGCTGAGGCCGGCACCGGCGCGATTGCCGACGGGATCACTCTGCTGCAGGAACATGTCACCGGAGTTGTGCAGCTCTCCGGCATTCCCCCACTCGACGCGACCCTTCCCTCCGCGTCACTTCCCGAGGAGGAACTTTAATGATGGAAGCCACAGCCAGCAAGACCCAGGAGGTCTGCTCCGTCCGCGTGGGCGAGACCCTCTATGGGGTTCCCATTGCGCACGTACTGGAGATCCTGGGCAAACCGGCCACCCAGCCGGTCCCGCTCGCTCCGTACTTTGTGGGCGGCCTCGTGCACTATCGCGGCGAGGTTCTGACCGCCGTCTCCCTGCGCCGGCTGCTCGGCATGGAGGCGGCCGGCGCACCGGAGGACGTCCTGGTCTTCGAAACGCCGGAAGGCGTCTTCGGTCTCTTTGTCGACTCGGTTGGCGAGGTCCTGCACGTCTCCGGCGACGATCATGAGCCGAATCCATCCAACCTGGACGCGCGCCGTCAGGCTCTGTTTGCCGGCGCCTGGAAGCTGAAGGATCGGCTGCTGGTCAGCCTGGAACCCGAACGCTTCGAGCCGATGCGACTCGCCGGCGCCTTCCCGGCCTGAGGCAGAAAGGATTCCGATGCGCGCCCTGGTTGTCGACGACTCTCGTTTTATCCGCACGTATCTGCACTCCGTCTTCACCGAGCATGGCGTCGAGTGCGTCGAAGCGGCCGATGGCGCCGAGGGGCTGGAGACACTTCGCCATCGTGGCCCCTTCGCGGTTGCCCTGGTCGACTGGAATATGCCAGGAATGAGTGGATTCGAGCTGCTCCAGGCGGTCCGCGCCGAAGACGCCTTCAACGCCACCCGGATCGTCATGGTGACCACGGAGGCGGAAAACGACCACATCGAGGCCGCTCTGCTGGCGGGCGCCGACGAGTATCTCATCAAGCCTTTCGATGAAGCCGGGCTCTTCGACAAGCTGCGCATGGCCGGAGTCGAAGAGCTATGAGCGACACCCCCTGTTCCCGCAAAGTCCGCGTGCTGCTCGCCGACGACTCCGCCGTGATGCGCACTCTGCTGCGCATGGTGCTCGAGCCGCAGCCCTGCCTGGAGATCGTCGCCGCCGCCACCAACGGCCAGGAAGCCCTCGCCGCCTTCGAACGGCTCCGTCCCGATCTCGTGCTCCTCGATATCGAGATGCCCGGCATGAACGGGCTGGAGGTTCTCTCCGGTATCCGCCGCCGCGACCGCCGGGTTCCCATCCTCATGTGCAGCACCCTCACCTGGCGCGGTGCGCGCATCACCCTTGAAGCCCTGGCGCGCGGCGCTACCGATTACGTCACCAAGCCCGGCGCACAGTCCGGCCTCCGTCAGGGCGTGGAAACGCTGAGCCGCGACCTGGTCCCGAAGATCCTTGCTCTCTTTCCCCGCGATCCGCAGCCCCGCTCCGCCGAGCTCCGCCCGGCCATTCCGGCCCTTCCGCTGCCACCGCCGGTGCACGCCCCTAAACTTGTCGTCATCGGAGTTTCAACAGGCGGCCCCGCAGCCCTCGAGGCGCTGCTGCCTAAGCTTCCGGCCGGTTTTCCTCTTCCCATTCTCATCGTGCAGCATATGCCGCGCCTGTTCACCGGTCTGCTCGCCGATCGCCTGAACAGCCTGTGCGCTCTGCGCGTCCGCGAAGCCGCTCCCGATGTGCGTCCGGAGCCTGGCGTCGTCGACATCGCCCGTGGCGACTGGCACCTCGAGCTCACCCGCGACTTCCGCCTGCGCCTGCACCAGAGTGAACCGGAGAACTTCTGCCGTCCTTCTGTCGACGTCCTCTTCCGCTCCGCAGCTCTGGCGTGCGCCAGCCGCGTCCTCGGCATCATCCTCACCGGCATGGGTTCGGACGGGCTCTCCGGCTGCCGCGCTATTCGCGCAGCAGGAGGCACGATTTTGGCCCAGGACAGCGCCACCAGCGTCATCTGGGGGATGCCCGGCGCTGTCGCTCAGGCCGGGCTTGCCAGCAAGGTCCTGCCCCTCGATGCAATTCCCGCCGAAATCCTCCGCCTCCTCGCATCCACAAAGGCCCAGTCGCCGCAGCCGGCCGCGGTTGCCTTATGAGCATTTCTCCGGTCGATTTCGAGTACCTGCGCGCCGTCGTCATGCGCAACTCCGGCAACCAGGTCGATGCCTCGCGCGACTATCTCTTCGAATCGCGTCTCCAGCGCCTCCTCCGCGCCCGCGGTCTGCAGTCCCTCGACCAGCTCGTGACCGCTCTGCGCGCCGACCGATCCCCGGCTCTGCAGCGTTCCGTCGCCGAGGCCATGACCATCAACGAGACCAGCTTTTTTCGCGATACCTCCGCTTTTGACCTGCTCCGCGAGCACCTCCTCCCGCAGCTCATCGAGCGCCGCCGCGACGCCCGCAGCCTCCGCTTCTGGTCCGCCGCCAGTTCCAGCGGCCAGGAGGCCTGGTCCCTGGCCATGCTCCTTCGCGAGCACTTCCCCCAGCTTGCCGGCTGGCGCATCGACATCCTCGGCACCGACATATCGTCCGAAATGGTCGAGCGCGCCGCCACCGGCCGCTATCAGCGCATCGAGATCAATCGCGGTCTGGCGGCGCGCATGCTCCTCAAATACTTCGTTCGCACCGGCGATGAATGGGAGGTCAACCCCGATCTCAAGCGCCTGTGCCGTTTCCAGCAGCGCAATCTGTGCCTTCCCCTTGCCCTCGTCGAGACCTTCGACGTGATTTTCCTGCGCAACGTGATGATCTACTTCTCCCAGGAAACCCGCCATCAGCTCCTGCTCACCATCCATCGCTCCCTCGCGCGCGACGGTGTGCTCTTCCTCGGCCTCGGCGAGCAGCCCCGCATGGACTCCCACTGGGAAACCGTCCTGACTCCGAAAACCGTCTGGTATCGTCCGCTTCCCGCCCGCTGAACCGCCTGTCGCCGCTGCCCGGATTTATCCTCACTCCAGGCACACATCCCCGCATGGCCCGGTCTCCTTCCACCTCGCAACCCGCTTCGCAGTCCATACCGCCGGAGAGTTCGGACACCGAGGATTCGCTCGCGCTCTTTCATCCGCTCACGGCCGCGTGGTTCCGCTCTGCGCTGGGGACGCCCACCACACCGCAGCGGCTGGGATGGCCCGTGATTGCCCGCGGCGAAAGCACTCTCATCCTGGCGCCCACCGGCACCGGCAAAACACTCACCGCTTTCCTCTGGTGCCTCGACCGCCTGCTCTTCCACAGCTCGCCCGATGCGGTTGGCACGCGCATCGTTTACATCAGTCCCCTCAAAGCCCTGGCCGTCGATGTCGAACGCAACCTTCGCGTTCCTCTGGCCTGCATCGCCGACCTCGCCCGCCGCTCCGGCACTCCTTTCCGTTCGCCCGAGATCGCCATCCGCACCGGAGACACGCCACAGAGCGAGCGCAGCCGTTTCCGCCGCCACCCGGCCCACGTCCTCATCACCACTCCGGAATCCCTCTACCTGCTGCTCACCTCCGAGTCCGCCTCGGCTCTGCGCACCGTCGACACCGTCATCGTCGACGAAATTCACGCTCTCGTTCCCACCAAGCGCGGTGCGCATCTCGCCCTGAGCCTCGAGCGCCTCGAAGCCATTACTGCCCGTCCGCTCCAGCGCATCGGTCTCTCCGCCACGCAGCGCCCCCTTGAAGAAGTCGCGATTTTCCTTGGCGGTTATGCGCCCTCAGCCGACTCCTTCGTGCCGCGCCCGGTCACGATCGTCAATGCCCCCGAGCACAAGCGGCTCCAGCTCAAAGTCGAGTTGCCCGTCGAAGACTTTCCCCCTGAGCCGGCGCCCGCGTCCGCCGAGGGTTCACCCGCGAAGCGCGCCTCGATCTGGACCACCATCCCTCCGCGTCTGCTCGCCATCCTGCGCGGCCGCCGCTCCACGCTCATCTTCGTCAACAACCGCCGAACCGCCGAGCGCCTGGCTGGCGCCCTCAACGAACTCGCGCAGGAACCTCTGGCCCGCGCTCATCATGGATCGCTCGCTGCCGCCCAGCGTTCTGAGATCGAAGAGCAGCTCAAGCGCGGCGAGATTCGAGCTGTCGTCGCCACCTCTTCGCTCGAGCTCGGCATCGATATGGGCGCCATCGACCTTGTCATCCAGATCGAGTCGCCCCCCTCGGTCGCCAGCGGCATGCAGCGCATCGGGCGCGCCGGCCACAAAGTCGGCGTCGTGAGCGAGGGGATCATCTTCCCCAAATATCGCGCGGACCTCGTCGCCTGCGCCGCCGTGACCCGCGCCATGCACGAGGGCCAGGTTGAATCGACCTCCATCCTGCGCAATCCCCTCGACGTCCTCGCTCAGCAGATCGTCGCCATCGTCTCTCAACCGCCGCAATCTTCCTTTGGACGCTCGCGGGGCGCGCAGCCCCCCGTCATCTCTGTCGACGATCTCCACGGGCTCGTCCGCCGCGCCGCGCCCTTCGCCTCTGTCAGCCGCGCCGCTCTCGAGAACGTCCTCGACCTCCTCGCCGGCAAATATCCATCCGACGAATTCTCCGACCTGCGCCCCCGCATCACCTGGGACCGCGTCGCGAACCTCCTCACCCCGCGCGAAGGCGCGAAGAGCCTCGCCATCCTCAACGCCGGCACCATCCCCGACCGCGGCCTCTACGGAGTCTTTCTCTCCGGCGAGCATAAGAAACCCGTCCGCGTCGGCGAACTCGACGAGGAGATGGTCTTCGAATCGCGCGTGGGTGAAGTGTTCCTCCTCGGCGCCTCCACGTGGCGCATCGACGAAATCACTCACGACCGCGTTCTCGTCTCGCCCGCGCCCGGCCGCCCTGGCAAAATGCCTTTCTGGCACGGCGACCTCGCCGGACGCCCGCTCGAATTCGGTCGCCGCATCGGCGCGCTGGTCCGCGAGCTGCGCGCACTGCCGCCGAACGCCGCCATCAGCCGCCTTGTGCGCGAGCACGATCTGGACACCCAGGCCGCCGAAAACCTCCTTACCTTTCTCTCCGATCAGGCAACTGTAACAACCGCTGTTCCGGATGACCGCACCATCGTGATCGAGCGCATTCGTGACGATCTCGGCGACTGGCGCGTCTGTGTCCTCACTCCCTTCGGCAACCGCATCCACACCCCATGGGCGATGGCCGCCGCCGCGCAAATCCAGGCCGTCGGCGGTCCGCACGTCGAAACCATGTCCACCGACGACGGATTCGTCCTTCGCTTCCCCGACGTGGACACGCCACCGGACCCCGCCTTACTGCTGCCCGATCCCGACCTCGCCCAGGACCTCGTTGTCCGTCAGCTCAGCACCACGGCTCTCTTCGCGGCCAAATTCCGTGAAGCCTCCGCACGCGCCCTGCTCCTGCCCCGCCGTCGCGTCCAGATCCGCGCTCCGCTCTGGCAACAGCGCAAACGCGCTTCGGACCTGCTCGCCGTCGCCTCCCAATACCCCTCCTTCCCCATGCTCCTCGAAGCTCACCGCGAGTGCCTCCGCGACACCTTCGACATGCCCGCCCTCCTCGACGTCCTTCGTTCCATCAAAGACGGCGACCTCCAGGTCCATGTCGTCGACCCCGCAAAGGCCTCGCCTTTCGCGGCCTCGCTCCTTTTCGGATACGTCGGCAACTTCATCTATGACGGCGATGCACCTCTGGCCGAACGCCGCGCCGCCGCTCTCTCCATCGATCAGGGCCAGCTCCGCGAACTCCTCGGCGAAGCCGATCTCCGCGAACTGCTCGATCCCGTCGCCATCGCGGAAGTGGAAGCCCAGCTCCAACTCCTCGGCGAAACCCAGCGCGCCCGCTCTGCCGATGGCCTGCACGACCAACTCCTGCGCCTCGGCGATCTTTCCCGCGGCGAAATAGCCCAGCGTGTTGCGTCAGCCGAGATCCTCCGGTCTCTGGCTCCTCTGCAGCGCGCCGGCCGCATTCTCTCCATCCGCATCGCCGGCCAGACTCGTTTCATCGCTGTAGAGGACGCCGCCCGCTTTCGCGATGCACTCCACATCAAGCTGCCCGCCGGCCTGCCACAATCCCTCCTCGGGACCGTCGCTTCTCCGGTCCTTGAACTGGTCCGCCGCTACGCTCGCACCCACGCTCCTTTTACTCTCCGCGAAGCCGCCGCGCGCTTCGGTCTCGAAGCGACCGCCGTCGAAGCCGCTCTGCGCGCCCTCGTCCGCGATGGCCGAGTCCTCGAAGGCGGATTCCGTCCGGGAGGCGCTGGCCGCGAGTTCTGCGACGCTGAGTCGCTCCGCCTCATCCGCCACAAGTCACTCGCACGGTTACGAAAAGAGATTGAGCCCGCCGAACCGCGCCTTTTCGCTCGCCTCCAAACCCACTGGCAGGGCGTTCTGCAAAAGCGTCGCGGCCTCGACGCCCTTCTGGATACCGTCGAATCCCTCCAGGGCGCGCCACTCCCCGCCTCGCTTCTCGAAACCCAGATTCTCCCCGCCCGCATCGCCCGCTACGCCCCCGCCGACCTCGATACCCTCATTGCCGCGGGGGAAATCGTCTGGTGCGGCTTTGATTCTCTCGGCGAGCGCGACGGCCGCATCGCTCTCTACCTCGCCGACCGCGTCTCGGGCCTGCTCCCGCCGCGCGTCGCATCAGGGGCGCCGCTCACTCCTCGCGAAGACGCGCTCCTCGCCGAACTCGCCCGTGCCGGTGCTTTGTTTTTCTCGCAACTGCACGAGGCCATCGGCGGCGGCTACCCCGGCGAAACCGTCGACGCTCTCTGGTCGCTGGTCTGGCGCGGCCTCGTCACCAACGACACATTGCACGCCCTCCGCGCCCGGATCGCCAGGCCGGAAACTTCCCACTCCTCGAAGCGCGCCCACAATCAGCAGGTCTTTCGCTCCCGCCGCACCACACCCGCCAGCGCGCAGGGCCGCTGGACCCTCGTGCCTGCACCCGCGCGCACAACCGCCGCCGAACAGACCGCCTGGTCGCACGCTATTGCTCAGCAACTCCTGCACCGTTATGGCATTGTCACGCGCGAGACCGTTGCCCAGGAAAACCTCCCCGGCGGCTTCAGCGTCATCTACGAAGTCCTCAAAGCACTCGAAGCCCAGGGCCGCGTCCGCCGCGGCTATTTCATTGCCGGACTCGGCGGCGCACAGTTCGCCCAGCCCGCCGCCGTCGATCTCCTTCGCTCTCTCCGAAGTGCCGACCCGGAGAAACCCGAACTCGTCGCCCTGGCCGCCACCGACCCTGCCAGCCCCTGGGGCAGTATTCTGCGCTGGATCGAGCCCGAAGACCCCAACACTTCCCTTTCGCGCAGCGTCGGTGCCACCGTCATCCTCCGCAACGGAGACCTCATCGCGTACCTCCGCCACAACAACCCGGCCATCCAGGTCTTTCTGCCTGCCGACGAGCCGGACCGTTCCGCCTCCGCACGCAACCTCGCAGCGTTTCTCTTCCAAATGGCTCAGGAACTGTTACAGACTCCGGAAACCCGTCATCACGGAGGCCTGCTTATCGATACGATCGGCGGCCAGCCCGCATACCAGCATTTCCTCGCCCGCTTCCTCGAAGAAGCCGGCTTCCATGCGTCGCCACGCGGCTATCAGGTGCGCTACGGCCCCGCACCCTCCACACTGGGAGCAGACGCCGCCCCCGCCGCGGACACGGCTAAACCCTAAACCCATCCCTTGTTCCCTGCTTCTCAGTGGATCGTCTTCATCCGTCGCTGCAGGTAATCCATCAGCAGATACTCGCCCAGCGTCTCCGGCGTCGTGAAGTACGCCTTCCCCTTGCACATCTGCGTCACCTTCTGCACAAACTGCACCAGCCCATAGTCCGACGCCAGCATGAAGGTGTTGATCATGATGTTCTGCCGCTTGCAGCGCGACACTTCTTCAAGCGTTTCGCTCACCACCAGCGGATCCAGCCCGAAGGCATTTTTGTAAATCCGTCCGTCTTCCAGCGTCAGCGCCGACGGCTTCCCGTCCGTGATCATCACAATCTGCTTCATGTCCTTGCGCTGCCGCGCCAGTATGCGCTGCGAGAGCCGCAATCCCTCGCGCGTATTCGTGTAGTAC
>JBAUOP010000022.1:0-58963 GCA_049579805.1 Acidobacteriaceae bacterium | reverse complement strand
CAGTTCCGCTCTCCCAACTGACTGCCATCAACCCCGATGAATCAACCCGGCAGGCTACCGAAGACTGGCATTACTGGGTGGCGCAGGGATACCGCTTCTGATCTGTGCACGCCTGCCGAAAGCTCACGATATTCCAGCGGCTACCCGGGGCGAGGAGCGGGCGAATCCCCATGCCGCGAGGAAGATCCCGGATAAGAGCAGAAGGCAGAATGCAGGCGATCCCCAAATTCGCGAGAGCAACTGTTGCTTTTGCCATGATCGCTTCCGCAGCCAAATTGCATCCCGGTACGCCCCCAGGCAAAACACAGTGGCTTCCTTTATGGGCCTGTGATGAATGCTTGTTTGGGGAGAGCACTCCCGCAGTACGTACCACAACTCATTGCGCCACTCCTCCGACCATTCAGAGCGCCTCGATGTTGGGACCAATAAGGAGGCGACCCACAGCATGCCCAAATGCGCATAGCGGACGGTGGTTTCCAGACGTGAGGTCATGAAGACTTCACCTCCCGCTGCGGCTCGAATTGCTGGAGCAAAGGATAGCGTTTTCGTGAGGATTCCAAAGCCCTCTGTCCGGCAGTTGCCAACTTGTAGTACTTGCGCGGTGGCCGCTGCTCCCGATCTGCGATTGATTGCCGCTCCCAGCGGGAGCTGATCAGCCGATCTTCTTCCATCCGTCTCATCGCCGGGTAGATGGTCCCGCTAGGAAGACCCGTCATGTCCATGATGGAGAAACCGTAGACAAATCCGGCGTCAATCGCTTGAAGAATGAGAGCGGTGACATAGGTCAGTCGCGACCCTTTAGCCATGATCCATTGTCCTATGTAGACGTCTACTTGACAACCCTCTATAGAGAGGTCTACATAGGTACTACCACAATTGCGGGAGGGCGCCGTTGCTCGAGTTGAGGCGGGTATCGAAGTTGTTCGCGGGGATTCCCGCTGTAGATGGTGTGACATTTTCGGCGCGGGCAGGAGAGGTGACGGGCTATCTCGGACCGAACGGGTCAGGTAAATCTACCACGATGAAGATGATTACGGGGTTGCTGGAGACAACAGTCGGGGAAATTCTCTTCGATGGACGACCGATCCAAGAAGATCTCATTGGGTACAAAAGGCGAATGGGATACGTACCGGAGGAACCATTTCTCTACAATCATCTGTCGGGCGCAGAGTACCTCACGATGGTGGCGCAACTTCGTGGATTGCCCGTTCGAGCTTCCGCTCAGCGGATTGAGGGACTACTCCAAGCCTTGGCTCTCTACGAGGACCGGCACGCCGCGATCTCAGGCTATTCGAAAGGAATGCGCCAGAAGCTGCTGATTGCGGCGGCACTCTTGCACAGCCCCGACCTGGTTCTGCTCGACGAACCCTTCTCAGGACTCGACGTTGGTTCATCACTGGTGCTCCGAAGTCTGATTCAGGAACTTGCGTCGCGCGGCAAAGTTGTCCTCTTTAGTTCTCATGAACTTGACACGGTGGAGCGGGTGTCATCGCGGGTGGTGATCCTGCACAAAGGGAAGATCGTGGCCGATGATGCGATCGAACGGTTGAGATCGTTGTTGGAACTCCCGTCGCTTGAGGCCATCTTTTCACAGTTGACCGTGGAACAGGATCCTTCATCCACTGCACGGCAAATTGCAGATCTGATTTATGCATAGCGTATTGCGCAGCCTAGTTTGGCGCCTACCGATTCAGTTCCGTGTGCTGTACCGGCAGTTTCTGCTTCGGGTGGTCGACGTCGAGTCGCTGTCGATTGAGGCTGACATCCCGCGCTTTCTCGGACAGTTTGCAGGAGTGCTGATTCTCATCAGTGTTTTTCGATCTTTGGGCTTTCTGGTCTGGTCAGGGAACCCTGACCTGACGCGCGATGGCCTGCTGAGTGTGGAAATGCACGCGGTGCAGAGCTTCTTGGCAGGCACAATGCTGATAGCCGGTCTAACCGCTATCGCCACTTGGGACAACATCTTTCCGGATCGGCGCGATGCCATGGTGCTCGGTCCGCTGCCGGTGCGATCGCGCACAATCTTGGCGGCAAAAGTCGCAGCTTCTGGTTCGCTCCTGGCGATCGGGATTATCGCGATCAATTGCGGAATGGGGATCGCCTTGCCGCTGTTGGCCGGAGGTTTGTTGCATTTCCCCCGCATCTTCGTCGCGTACTGGTTTACGGTGGCGGGATCGGGCATCTTTGTCTTCGGCGCGGTGCTGACACTCCAGGGCTTGCTCGCTGCGATCCTGCCACAAAGATGGTTTCTGCGACTCTCGGCAATCCTTCAACTCTCCGGATTTGCTCTATTGCTGTCGATGTGGCTGTTTCAGCCCAGCTTTGGCACCGCCGGAGAATTCGCTTCAGCTCAGCAACAGGGAGTTCTGACGCGATGGCCCGTATTTTGGTTCTTCGGAGTTTTTTGCCAGACAAGCGGTATCTTCCCGATCGCTGTACATACGCTTGCACTTCGAGGATGGCTGGCTTTGGTTGGTGTTGCCATGGGAGCATTGGCATCGCTCATGCTCTGCTATATACGCACCATGAAGAAGACGGTTGAGGAGCCGGATTTGGTTCCGGGGCGTCGCGGTAAGCAATGGATGCTCCCGCTGGGCAACGCGCTTAAGGCAGCCGTTGTCAGCTTCAGTATGCGGTCTCTGGCGAGAAGCCGCCAGCACAGGGTGGTGTACGCCTTTTTTCTGGCGATCGCACTCGCTGTAGCAGTCTCGACACTCGCACAGGTCGTCAATGATCGTCGTACAGAGGTCGTAACACCTGGTTTCCTGATGAGCACAATAATAATGTTGTGTCTTGCCGTCGCGGGGCTACGCAGCATCTTCTCGCTCCCTGTTTCACTGAAGGCGAATTGGGTGCTCCAGGTGACGCAGCTGAGCGCCCCGGAACAATACGTTGCAGCGGCCCGACGAGCGATGTTGGTGCTTTCAGTGGTCCCGGTCTGGTTGACGGTGGCTGGCCTGTCTCTGTGCTACCGACCCTGGCACCAGGTCACCGAACATCTCCTCATTCTTGCGCTTGCCGGGTCAATCATGACCGATGCCGCCTTGATCGGCGTATCAAAGATCCCCTTTGCGTGTTCGTATTTGCCAGGCAAGTCGAATGTGCAATACGTGTTTTGGGCTTTCGTTCTCGCGTTCATTCCCCTTGCGATGATGTTCTCGCGCTATGAGCTGAGCGTCCTGGATCGCCCTTTCGCGTATGCACTCCTGGTCGCGGCTCTCGTCATTGCGGCATTTGGTCTATGGCTCTTCAACCACCAGCAGGCAAAGTCCGCCGTGATCTACTACGAGGATTTCGAGCCTGACGTCATCACAACAATCGGAATTGGGACGTGGCAGCCATCGGACAACCACATCTCGACTCCCGCGCGGCGGGGTCTGGTAAACGAGACCGCATCGCATTTCGCGCAGCCGAAAGGACCGGGAACAAGCTTATCGTCGCCGATATGGGCATCAAGCGGAGGAGGCGATGTGGTGGCAAAGGAGCCAATAATGTTACCGAGCGCTGAGACGGTATTGATGGACATTCGCTACGCCGTACGAATGATCCTGAAAAATCGGTGGTTCTCTGCCGCGGTCGTGTTGATTCTCGCCTTTGCGCTGGGCCTTAACACGATGGTGTTTACTCTCGTTTATTCGATCCTGTTCAGGCCTGTACCCGTGCCCGACGGCACGCGTCTTGTTGTGGTGACCGGTACAAGCGTTAAACGAGGTGAACGGAATCTTCCTCTGTCCTATCCCGATTTCTCAGACCTTCGTGCAAATGCGACCTCGTTCCAATCTTTCGAGGCAGCAAACGATGAGGAGGGTATCCTCAGCGAAGAGGGCAACCCACCGCAGACTTATCATCTTGAACGCACGACTCTAGATATTTTCTCGATGCTACACGCGCAGGCCATATTGGGTCGGACGTTCCTGCCTGCAGATGGCAAACCTGATTCCAATAGCGTTATCGTCCTTTCCTATAACGTGTGGAAAGAACGATACGGAGGACAGCCCAATATCATTGGTCGGACTGTCCGAGTTAACGGAGAACCTGTCACGGTCATCGGGGTGATGGCGAATGGTTTCCGCTTTCCTACCAATGTGGATCTCTGGATGCCACTCAAGCCAACGCCTGCGATTGTTGATCGCAATAATCGGGCTCTCCAGGCCTTCGCTATCCTCAAGCCTGGAATCACCTTGCTCCAAGCAAATACTGAACTCAGTCAACTTGCGCGCCGTCTCGAATTACAATACCCCGAAAACAAAGACCTTGGCACCAGCGTCCTCACGTTTCAGCAACGGTTTAACGGAGGGAACATACGCAACATCTTTACCCTTATGCTCGCTTCTGTCGCTGTTGTTCTACTCATCGCTTGCGCTGATATTGCGAACATGATGCTCAGTCGATCGCTAGGTCGACAGCGAGAGATGGCGATCCGGACCAGTCTTGGTGCATCACGATGGCGGGTAGTGCGGCAGCTTCTTATTGAGAGCTTACTGCTTAGCATTTTTGGGGGCATTATCGGGTTGGGCTTAGCCGCCTTCGGGGTGCACTGGTTCGATCGTCTCACAAAACTGGCCCGTCCTTATTGGATCAGTTTCACGATGGATTATTCCGTTTTCACCTACTTCGCGTTGCTTTGCGTTTTGAGCAGTCTTCTCTTCGGCGTCGGGCCGGCATTACGCTCATCGCGCCGGGACTTACTTGGCAATCTCCAAGAGGGTGCTCGGTCTGTCGGCCGTCCCCGAGGCGGGTGGGTTTCGGGATTTCTGGTCATCGCTCAGTTCGCACTCACACTGGTACTTCTCAGCGGTGCAGGCATTTTGGTGCGGAACCTGCTGAGCAGCCTGAGTGCGAATCCGTTTGTCCCGTCTGAACAACTTACGACGGCGCGATTGGACCTGCCCGAGACACGATTCAAAGATGCCGATGCTCGCCAACGCTTTTACGATCAGCTATTGCCTCGATTGCGTTCGATTCCTGGTGTCAGTCATGTGGCGTTGGTTTCCAATGCACCCGGACTTGGAGCGACACGACAGCAGATTGAACTTGAAAATATTTCTGATATCGAAGTGGAGCAGCGGCCCTGGATCTCGCTAGTTGCTGGATCTCCAGGATATTTCGAAACGATTCAATTGCCACTTCTCCGCGGTCGCGCATTTAACAAGAGTGATGGAGAGGCCTATCATAAGGTAGCCATTCTCACCCGGGGTGCTGCATCGCGCTTCTGGCCTGGTCAAGATCCAATCGGTAGGCGGTTCCGGCTATTCGATGGCCAGAAACAACCATCTGACTGGCTCACCGTTGTCGGCGTCTCTGGAGATTTGGTTCAGAATCTGCATGAAAGCGATGCAAACCCTTTGATCTTTGTTCCGATTCGCCAGGAAGATTGGAACAATATGACTGTCATCGCTCGGTCCGCTGACAACCCCCTACCGGCTATACGTTCCGCCGTTCAAAGCATCGATGACGGTTTGCCTCTGAATGACCCTTCCCGCCTGGACCAAGCTGTCGAACGCGACGTTTGGTTCCTTAAGCTGATCAGCAAGATATTCGTCACCTTTGGGTCTATTGCACTTCTCATGGCCTGTGGCGGCATCTACGCTGTGATCGCTCATGCGACTAGTAGCCGGACTCAGGAAATCGGGGTGCGGATCGCACTGGGCGCAAATCTTCGTGACATCCTTCTTCTATTTATGGCCCGAGGGCTATGGCAAATAGGTGCGGGACTTATTCTCGGCCTTGCCGCTGCTTGGCCCCTAGCTCGTTTCATGTCTTCGCTGCCAATCGGAATCTCTCATTCCGACCCCGCCGTCGTCTTCGTGGTCGCTCTTATATTGAGCTGTGTCGGAATCTTCGCCTGCTGGGTACCCGCACATCGAGCTACGTTGCTCGATCCGGTGAAAGCGATTCGTTACGAATAACGTTAGCCAGAATTTCATTTGTGAGAAGACGGGTCAGTGATTGAGAGCCACTCTTCCCCTGGTGTTGTTGCACCATCGCGGATCTGCCGTTTACTCCCATTCCTCTTGTGTTCATCCGTAGGAACCGTTGGCATAGAAGAGATTGCTTACCGGTCAGCAAGCCAGTGATCAATTGTCAAGTTTCTTAAGATTTTATGTGGTCACTTCAGCGGTATTACCTCAGCCTCAGGGCGATTTTATGGATCATGACAACATAACTGACATCGCAACATATCTGCGCTTATGTGGTGCACTACATAAGCGCAAGTAGTCGAAGGTCGTCTCCATGGAGATACCTCGTGGGGAACTGAATTGTGGCGGGACCGATATCTGGACTACGGTGATGAACAGGCAGGATGAACGAAAGCGGAAGGTGTGGGTCTGCGGCGCGAAAAAATGGGCGCTCCATGAGGAACGCCCTCTTTGACCCTCCCTGAGAACGCTGAAAAGAGCCGAACTGTGGCTCGGTTACCAGATGACTGGAACCATGCCCGATTTTCTGATCAATCCGTCGTGCGAGACCAGTCGAATTCCTTCAACCAACGCCGTCGCCCCGATCAGGCGGTCCTGAGGATCTTTCGGAAAAGAATCGGGGAAGCTGACCGCGCGTGCGGCAATCTCCGGCGTAATGGGAATCACCGTCATTTTGGAAGCGCACTGGCGGACGAAGGATTCTACGCTGAGTGTGGTTTCTACCCGCCTCTTCTCGGCAAGCCAGGCCAATTCCAGCAGGGTGACTCCTGCAATCGCAAGCCCACCTTGAAGACGAGCGCCGCGGATGGCTTCTTTCGCGCGTTTCGATAGTTTGTTCGGCTCAAGAGCAAGCCAGATAACGACGTGGGTGTCGAGGAGAATCATTCAGGCAGATTCCAATCCGAAACAGGGATCGTGGTCTCGATATCTCCAATAATGCGGCCTTTCCCTGCCAGAAAGCCGAAGATGTCGTCGTCTTCCGGCTTAGCCCGGATGATCTGAACAACAGGTTTGCCGTGCTTTGTAACCACCACTGGCTGACCGCTTTCGGCGACCTGATCCATCAAGGCAAGACACTGGGATTTGAATTGAGCGGCCGGAATTTTCTGCATGCCACCTCCTTCATCGATATGGCCATAATAATATGACCACTTTCGAAAAAGCAACGATTGCTTAAGGATCCGGGAAAATGATTCTTCCATTTAACGCATCACTTTATGAGGGTCCCACAATCCAGCGGATTTAGACTGTTGCAGGCACCGGGGCGAGTATTCCCGCCATCGAGCATCTCGGCCAGCGAATAGGTCCCTCCTTCCCGGGAAAGCTCAAAGCGTCAGAACGCAGCCCCTCACCGATCCACTCCAGCATCTCTTCGGTGGTCGCCGAAATCAGGACGGGCTCACAGCCAATCCCGTCGATCACCTCGACCCGTTTCTTCCCCTCGACAACACCAAGGATATGATCCGCCCATGCAGGATCAGCCGGAAGTCCCAGAAAGCTCACGAGCGCAGCCCACGCCTCGTCACGCCGGTAGCGCAGCAGGAGGGTTCTTCCGGCGCTGCCATTCGTGTGAAGCTCCTCGGAGACCGCCAGCAAGTGGCGTACCGGGTGCTTGCGCCCCGGCAACGCGACCGCGCCCTTGTAGCAGGACGCATGATCCCCCAGAGTGACCTCTTTGGTCGTGCCACCAGGAAAGGTGAGCGTGAAGGTGGCCTTTTCATGGACGGCCGCCGTGATTGCGCCCGCATCGGAGTCGTTGCCGAAGACGCTCAGGAGGTGTGCCTGGCGGTCTTCGCCCATATAGCGATCCACCCGCAGGCGAATGCGAGTCGAGGCCTTCTCCGTCATCCGAACGTACTCAAGCAGCCCGAGCCGCAGGTGCGCATTCTCCATCGGAGTCATCCTCCTTCTTCGCCGGAGTCTCGGTCAGTTTGAGCGTTCTCCCATCGGCGTAGACCAGCCGGAGTTCGTTGGCCCAGCGTTCTCTATGGTGAATGATCTGCGCGTCGCCCTCGTCCTCCACGAACGTCGTCACTTGCTTGACGGAACGCCAGCGGGCGATGTGGCGCTCGCTGCCCACGCCAAAAACGCCGTTGAGCAGTCCGGCAGTGCAGAGCAAACCGACGTGGCCGCCGTGCAGCGGGGTGATGGGCCGGCCCGTGGCAACATCGTCGTGCGGCAACAGCAGCGGCGCGGCCTGCCTCCAGGCCCCCGAGTGCGGCAACAGGTCTTCGAGCAGATCGTAAGGAAGGCCGCGATAGCTCATTTCGACTTCGCCGGAGGCGGGCACAGAATAGGGCGCGCAGGCCCTTGGTTGCAGCTCGGGAAGTTTCTGGAAGCTGCCATACAGGCCAAGGCCCTGGAGCTGTCGCTTGTTGTTCTCAACCGCGATGCCCCTGACGTCGCGGCGCGCGCCGAGAACGGCGATCTGCCGATACTGGACGGAATCCGGGTCAGTCATACGAAATACATTCAACGCGGCAAAGTGGGAACTCAGGATTCCGGCGCAGTCGTGCAGTCGCTCGAATGGAATCACCAGCACGAGAACTCCGTCCAATACCAGCCAGCGGTAAGTGTGTTCCAGGAAGACGGTCTCCATGCGCCGGTTCGCAGTCGAGCCGATCTCGGAGTCATAGGGAGGGTTAAGGTAGAGAAGGGAGAAAGATTCTGTCTTCGCGACAGCATCGAAAGTATTGCCCTGAATGGTCGAAATCCCCCTGGAACCTGCAATGCGTGCGCGTTCGGCATCAAGTTCGATCCCATAGCGCCGAACTGGAGCGTCGCTGGTCAAAAGGTACAGGGCCGTGCCTTGTCCTACACAAGGATCGATCACTGATGCTGGCTCGGTATAGGTGAGCAGAGAATGGAGCTTCACTCCTTCGCTTTCGGGCAATGGATAGTAGCCCATTTTGAGGCGTGCGACGTTCCTCATCGGTTCACCTCGCTTAGTTAAATCGGACTTTCAGAAAACATGTCTTGTGGCGAGGCTCCAGTTTTCGATCTGGATCAGTGCGTTGATACCGATCTCGCCGTTTGGGCGAATGAGTTCAAATGTGTGACATGGCGACAACCCGTTCACAACCGGTCCACGAGTGGTTTGGCCTGATATGGAGTGAAGCAGGAACTTGCTTAACCGGTGCCGCGCTCGCATCTGATCCTGTTTTGCGGTTTCGCGAGCACGCACCAGATCGCGCAAGGCCTCAGAACCTTCATCCGGACCCCTGACCGCTGTCAGGTCCCCCGATCGATAGCAGCGTGTCAGCATCTCAGCATCCCGTCGATCCGTCTTAACCCGATCACCGGCCTTAACGGGTATCAGCGTCGGTGCCACCACCTCGCACTGTACGCCGAGCTCTGCCAGTTGCCAGTAGACGACGTAGCCCGTCGGTCCCGCCTCATAGCAGGCTCTCAACTTCTCTGCCGGACCGAGCCCGGTCGAATTGAACAGTTATGATTGCGACGTGAGGCTCTCGTGGAACATCTGTCCACATGCTTTCTACAATTCATCAAGGCGCCTCTGCGCCACCGTTGCGAGGAACCCAACAGTCGGAAGGTGACATGGACTTGGCAATAACCGCGCGGAAAGAGTGGAAGTTCTTCAGCGTACTGCCGAAGGCGAGCCTCCCGCTTGCGGCGGCGTGGTGGCTGGGCTTGTTCCTGCTCGGCATCCTGCCCGCCGCCTTCGCAGTCGCGATGGGGATCCTCATTGGCGCTGCGCGAAGCGGCCACTCTCTGATAGCGCCACTCGCATTCGCAGGCGGCATCTTCATTCTTCTCCAGGTCCTGAATCCCATCCACCGCGCCGTTAGTACGAACCTTGGGGACCGCACCGCTGCGTGGCTCTATGACCGCCTCACGGAAGCGTGTGTTCTGCCGCCTGGCATCGGGCATTTGGAAGATCCATCCCTCAGCACAGATCTTACGGTCGCGCGGGATTTCGATCTCGGGATGACCGGACCGCCACTCTCCATCGCAATGGATTTCATTGCCAGCGGCATGATCACGATGGTCACGGGGCTTGCCTCAGCGGTCATTGTTGCGGCTGATCATTGGTGGGCCGGCGCCATCCTCGCAGGCGCGTGGCTTGCGACTCATTACCTTTTGCGTGAAAGCGGCGTCTGGCACGACCGCAACACACCCGAGGTACGAGGAGCGCAGCGGGACGCCGAATACGGTTACCGCCTGGCGGTCGATCCACCGGCGAGCAAGGAGTTGCGCCTGTTTGGTCTGGCGGCCTGGACGTTAGATCGATTTGTCCAGCGCCGCACCCGGTTACATGAGTTGCAGTATGCGGCCACGCGCATGAGGGAGCGTCCCCTGGCGGCCAGCATCCTGCTGGTACTTGCCGCGAACGTATTAGTTTTCTGGTCTATCTCGAGCGCCGCCGCCGGACATCAGATCAGTCTCGGCCAGGCGGTGACGTTTCTGCAAAGCGCGGTTGGAGTTTCGGCAATCGCGTTTGGGGGCTTGAATTGGGCTCTGGACGGAGCGGCCGCACCGGTAGCGGCGGTTCTGCGCCTCCGAGAAACGACACAGAGGCTGGGCCAACTTCCGTCGGGCAAACAAGCCACAACCGCCAAACCCGCCCGCGAGATCCGCCTGTGCGATGTGACTTTCGCTTATCCGGACGGTGCTCCGGTGCTGGAACATTTCGATCTGACGATTCCTGCCGGCACATCGCTCGCCATCGTGGGGCAGAATGGCGCCGGGAAAACGACGCTCGCGAAGCTGCTCTGCCGCCTCTATGATCCGCAGGAGGGCAGAATCGAGATTGATGGTGATGACCTCCGCGACTTTGACGTCCAGTCCTGGCGCTCGCGCATTACAGCGGTTTTTCAGGACTTCATTCGGTTCGAATTGCCGTTGCGCGACAATGCGGCCCCGAGGGGCGCGGCGGACTACCTGATCCAGGAAGCACTCGAAGCTGCGGGTGCGAAGAATTTCGCTTCTTTGGATACCGTTCTCTCCAAAGGCTATGCAGGTGGAACGGATCTGTCCGGCGGTCAGTGGCAGCGCGTTGCGCTGGCAAGAGCCATGGTCGCGGTAAAGATGGGCGCGGGTCTCATATTGCTCGATGAACCCACGGCTCAACTCGATGTGCGTGGCGAGGCCGAAATCTTCGAGCGCCTGCTCGCGGCGACACGGCACTGTACCACTATTTTGATCTCGCACCGATTCTCCACCGTGCGCCATGCCGATCGCATCTGCGTACTCGAACATGGGCGGGTGGTCGAACTTGGCAGCCACGACGAATTGATGGCGCTGGGCGGCCGCTATCGAACGATGTTCGACCTTCAGGCACAACGGTTCCAGGAAGCGGATGAGGAGGGAACGGCATATGAAGTCCTCTCCTGACGACGCAGAAAGGAAGACAGGCGAGATCGAGCCCCTGCCGCCGACGCTTTCCTCCATGTGGCGTCTGTGCAAACTGGGCTACCGGCACGAGCGGCGTATGATGATCTTCGCTCTTGTCCTTTCGCAACTGGCTGCCTTGCCTGCGGCTCTGATCGCACTCTGGCTGGCGTTGCTGGGCGAGGGCGTCGTTGAGCACCGAAACGGCCTTGTGCTCGGTGCCGCGCTGGGTATGGCCGTGAGCACCGCCGCGACGTGGTTCATGACGACCATCAGCACGCGCGTGCAGCGGCGTTTCCGTGACAAAGTCACCATAGCGCTCGAAGCACACGTGGCGCATTTGCAGGCATCGATCGTCTCTGTCGCGCACCAGGAGCGGCCGGAGTATCTGGACCGCCTCTCCATGCTGCGCAACCAGGTGTTCGTGCTCGATCACATGTACGTGTCGCTGTTCACCACGCTCGGATGGCTGTTGCGCCTGGCGATCACCATGGTAATGCTCGCCTGGGTGCATCCAGCCCTGCTCCTTCTGGGCGTGTTCGCGTTGCCTACGGCCATCGCCTCATTCTGGAGGCCCGACGTCGAGCGCAGGGCTCAGGAACGCGGGGCGCAGGCAGAGCGGCTCTCACGTCATCTGTTTAATCTCGCAACCACGGCGACGTCCGGCAAGGAAGTCCGTGTGATTGGCATCGGAGAGCAGATTCTGCATGACCGCCGGGCCGCCTGGGAGCGCTGGTACGGACCGGTCGCGAACGCTCGCTGGGGCACGGCCGTATGGAATGCGTTCGCCTGGGCGATTTTTGGCGGCGCCTATGCGGCTGCGGTGGTGTTTGTTGCCTGGGGTATTCATGCCTCCCCGGCAAAGATCCTGCTGGTTCTGGCAGCTGGCGCGGGCTTAGCCGCCTACGTACGAGCCGCGGTGGGCGAAATTGGATTCCTGCGAGGATTTTGGGCCGACGGTTCGCGACGACTGGCGTGGCTTGAAGACTACGCTGCGAAACAGGCCGCTGCTGGCGATCTGCCGGCTCCGGCCGTGCTGCGCGAGGGGATTCGATTCGATCACGTTTCGTTTGCTTATCCCGGCACTTCGCGTCTGGCGCTCGAAGATATGTCGCTGACCCTGCCGCGCGGCGCCGTCGTCGCGATCGTCGGCGAGAATGGAGCCGGTAAGTCAACATTCGTAAAGCTGCTCGCGAGGATGTATGAACCCACCTCGGGCACGATCTTCGTCGACGGCATGCCTCTTTCGCGCATCGCGGCAAGCGATTGGCGGGCGAGGATGTCCGGCGCATTCCAGGATTTCTTTCGGTTCGAATTTCGCGCGCGGCATACCGTCGGTCTGGGCGACCTCGGCCGGCTGGAAGATGAGTCCGCTGTAGCCGCGGCTGTCGGCCGCGCAAATGCAGGCGACGTCGTCGCGCGTCTTGAGTTCGGACTCGACACGCAATTGGGGCCCACATGGCCGAGCGGAGCCGACCTGTCATTTGGTCAATGGCAGAAGCTCGCGCTGGCTCGCGGATTCATGCGAGATGCCCCGCTGGTTTTGGTTCTCGACGAACCGACCGCCGCGCTTGATGCAGAAACCGAGCATGCGCTGTTCGAGCGCTTTTCTCTTGCCGCGCATAGTGAGAAGAGCGCCAACGGCCGAATCACGATGCTGATTTCGCATCGGTTCTCCACTGTTCGCATGGCTGACCTCATTATCGTTTTAGACGGGGCCAGGCTCGTCGAAGTTGGCACTCACGAACAGTTAATGGCCAACCGTGGCACATACTCCGAGCTGTACGCCATCCAGGCCGCCGCCTACCGATAACTCATAGCCAGTCGTGAGCGACCGACAATCGGCTCCGAGCGCCGAACCGCCAATGGACTCATCGCGACCAGACCCGCCACGGGGTGTCGGTCCAAGCTCCACGTTTCCTCGGACTGGCAAGTTGACGAGAAACGGGCATCCCATCACGTTGGTTGACTGAGGTCAAAGGTAAGCATCGGCGACTCTGAACGAAGCCGCTGGCGCGGCGGACACTGCCTTGGCGTGGAGCTACGGACGGGGGTGCCTGAGGTAGGTTTGGGTCACAAGGAAGGAGATCCCTGTGACCCACTTACGCAAGCGGATGCTGGAAGAGCTCCAGCGGCGCAACTATTCACCGGCCACCATCCGTGGCTATTTGTATGCCGTCGAGCAGTTTGCTATGCACTTCGGAAAATCCCCGGACAAGCTGGGACCAGACGAGCTCAGAAGCTATCAGGCCTATCTGCTCACGGAGCGCAAGCTGGCCGTGGGAAGTGTGGTGGGCCGCGTTGCCGCGCTGCGGTTCTTCTTCGTTCGTACCCTCAGGCGGCGCGACTTCTGGGAGGAGTTGCCTTATCCGAAGGACCCGAAGGATCGGCGCCGCCTGCCGACGGTGCTCAGCCTGGACGAGGTCGCGCGGCTGATCGATGCCGCCGGCAACCTCATGCAGCGCGCCCTGCTGATGACGCTTTACGGCACAGGGATGCGGCGGGCGGAAGTATCGCTGCTCAAGGTAAGCGACATCGACAGCCGCCGGATGATGATCCGCGTGGAACGTGGCAAGGGTGGCGGCGGTCGCGACATCCCACTCAGCCCGGCCCTGCTGGAGACGCTGCGCGAGTACTGGCGCTGGAAGAAGCCTCGTACCTACCTTTTCCCCAGCAGTACAGGCCACCGCGGCCCAGACAGACCCATGTCGGACAAGGTTGTCTGGTACGCCTGTAAAGAAGCCGCCCGCTATGCACGTATCCGGAAGCATGTGACGCCTCACACTCTGCGCCACAGCTGGGCGACGCACCTGCTCGAGGCGGGAACCGATCTCCGCACGATTCAGGTCCTGCTCGGTCATGTGGATCTCGAGACCACGGCCAGGTATCTCCATCTGTCGCAACGACACCTGCAGGCAGTGTCGAATCCGCTGGAGCATCTGCAACTGTCCAGCGTCAGCCAGGCATCCCGCGAGTATCACCGCAAAAAAGATAAATGAGTCGGCCTCCCGTGGAGTTGGCCGACATCCTTCGCGTGCAGGGTGACTGCTTTCGAGAACAGAACCGTTCCTGGCTCGGCTATCAGCAACTGAGCGTGTTGCGGGCCATCACCAGATGCCGCACGGCTGCGCTCGGAGGCCATCTTGACTCCTGCTCGCGATGCGATCTCCAAGCCATCTCTTATAACTCGTGTCGCAACCGGCACTGCCCGAAGTGTCAGGCCCAGGCGCGTCAGCGCTGGCTCGCACGGCGTGAGCAGGACCTGCTCCCCGTGCCCTACTTCCACGTCGTCTTTACTCTGCCTCATGCGTTGAACCCGCTCTGTCAGCGACATCCTCGCCTGCTCTACGATCTGCTCTTCCGCGCGACCGCTCAGACGATGCTGGAAGTCGCAGCCAACCCCAGGCATCTCGGAGCCAGGATCGGCTTCCTCAGCATCCTGCACACCTGGGGACAGAACCTGCGCTTGCATCCTCACCTTCACTGCGTCATTCCCGCCGGCGGTTTCGATCCAGGCTACTCGCGCTGGGTCCATCCCCGGTATGCCTTCTTCCTCCCCGTCAGGGTCCTCAGCCGCGTCTTCCGCGGCAAGTACCTCGCTCTCCTCCAAAAGGCACTCCGTCAGCGCCGCATCGACTGTCCTTCAACCCTGGTGCGCGCGCTGCTTAAGGACGACTGGGTGGTCTACGCCAAGCCTGCCTTCGGTGATCCCACGCGCGTGCTGCGCTATCTCGGCCGCTATACCCATCGCGTCGCCATCAGCAATCAACGCCTGCTCAGCTTCGACGGCCACCGCGTAAGCTTCCGATGGAAAGACTACGCGCACGGCAACAGGCAGCGCATCATGACACTACCCGCAAGCGAGTTCCTGCGCCGCTTCTGCCAGCATGTGCTGCCCAGAGGCTTCGTCCGCATCCGCCACTTCGGCTACCTCGCCAACGCACGCCGGGCTGCTCTCCTCGCGCTCGCTCGCCGGCAGCTTGCCTGCCGGTCTCCGACAACCTCGCATCCCACCAACTCCCCGTTAGCCATCTGGCGCTGCCCGCGCTGCGGCGCCAACATGAACATCGGGCCCAACCTCACCACGCAACAACTGGCCTTTCGATGCAGGCAGCAAGACACTTCCTGATCCCCGCCCCATCCATGGGCTCACGAAGATGTGGCCGCACATCTCCGCCTGCCTGCGTCTTCAGTGCGAAATTACGGCTTTATGCGCTGCTCCGGCTCGCAGCAAGCTCTCGAAATCGCTCGTTCCCGCGAGACCTGTCTGTCTTCTCACCTTACCCAGCCTGCTTCTTCCAAGCTCTTTGCACTATCCATCCAGACCAGCTCGCGCCCCTGGCTCCATAGCAGCGCCCCCCACTGCCACCGTCTTCCTTCGAGTCTCCTTATCGAAAATGCCTCGGGGCAGCAACGGGCGCACAGGGGCTTGAATGCCAGGACTCGCCCCGAAGCATTTCCGATCAAGGCTAACGACGATACGCCCAAGTGGCGCGCTGAACCTTGGCCCACTTATCGGGACCGATGTTAAAAAATGTATTGATCCGTTCCAACTCAGCGCATAAATGTCGCAGAGTCATTGCCGCTTTCTGCTGCCGCCGCCGCCGCGAATCGAGAGATGTGTTCGCCCGCAGCGCAACGGGGATGATTTTTGTGAGTGGGTGTCGGTACACTACAACGCAGAACGTGCATGGAGTGATATGGATCAATACATCGAACGCGTCGTCGATCTGACCGAACCGGCGGCCAATCGCCTGTATGACACGACCATCGAGCAGGCGCGGGCACTTCTGATGAGCGGTTCAGCCGACGAGGTCCTCCGCATTCGCGGCTCCTTCGCTCTGCTTGCCAAATCCGGGAAGAGCGTCCGCATGGCGAGATCGCTTGATCGACCGATGCGCTATTTCCTGGCCAAGCGCCAGGAGGGGCCAGCGCTGATCGTTGCGCCGCGCATCGACGCAATTCACGCGTGGCTTCAGGCTGAAGGGCTGGACGGTCAGTTTCATCCGAGCTACACGCGCATGGTTCCGGCGCACTACGTGGTCGATCTCCAGTTGATTGGCTGTCCTGATCCGGATCCAGTCTACACGCGATTCTTCACGCCGCAGATGGGAACGCTGCCCCCGGATCTGTCCATGATCGGCGAACGCTACATCGCCGCACTGGCGGAAGAAATTGCTCTGTGGCTGCGGAACATTCCGACTTCGGAGCCGATCGGCGTCTGCTTCTCCGGCGGGATTGACAGCGGCAGCGTCTTCCTCGTTATGTATGACTCGCTGCGCAAGCTCGGTATGGATCCGAGCCGGCTGAAAGCTTTCGTGCTTGATCTGGGAGACGGTCCCGACGTTCGCCAAGCACAGGCCTTCCTGGAAAAGCTGAACCTGTCGCTCTTTCTCGAGCCGATTGAAGCTGACGCGTCAGGTCTGGACGTGAGTGAGACTCTCCGAGTGATTGAGGACTACAAGCCGCTCGATCTGGAGTCAGCGACAATGGCTCTGGCTCTGGAGAAAGGCATCCGGGCACGCTATCCCGAATGGCGGTTCCTCGTCGACGGCGACGGCGGCGACGAGAACCTGAAGGACTATCCGATTGAGGAGAACGCCGAACTGACGATCCGCAGTGTTGTGAACAATCCGATGCTGTATCAGGAGGGGTGGGGCGTGGGCAAGATCAAGCACTCGCTGACCTACAGCGGGGGCCTCAGCCGATCGTATGTGCGCACTTACGCCACCGCTCATCATCTGGGCTTCGAGGGTTTCAGCCCGTATACACGACCGAAAGTGATCGCGGTGGCCGAAGCCATCCCGTTCATTGATCTGACCCAGTACAGCGTCGAGCGCCTATACGAGTTAAAGGGGGAGATTGTCACTCGGGGGGTAAAAGCGGTGACCGGCTTCGAAATGCCAGCGTTTCCCAAGAGGCGTTTCCAGCATGGGGCATTGCCGAAAAGTGTGCTGGGTTCGATGCTGCCCTGGCGCGAAGCGCAGTACCGGGAACAATTTCACTCGCTCTATCGCTGAGAGTCGTGGCTGTGATCGATCCGGAATCTCCAACGCAGCGCAATGCCTGGGTGCTGGCGCAGCGTCCGGACCGCAACGAGCTGACAACGGCACGGCCGTGGGCCTGTCTGGCAGAGGAGGAGCGTAGCGCGTCCGGCGAGGTTGTGGCTGTAGCCACTATCTTCCTTACGAACCGGGAATGTCCCTGGCGCTGTGTTATGTGCGACCTGTGGCGCAACACTGTTGCCGGCGACACGCCTGCCGGTGCAATCCCTCAGCAGATCGCTTATGCTCTGGCGCAGCTGCCGGCGGCACGCCAGGTGAAGCTCTACAACAGCGGCAGCTTCTTTGACCGCAGGGCAGTTCCTCCTGAGGACCACGCGGCAATCGCCGCTCATGTTGCCGAGTTCGAGCGGGTCGTAGTGGAGTGCCACCCTTTGCTGGTTACGGACGAATGCGCTCGGTTCCGGGATCGGCTCCGTGGCCGACTGGAAGTGGCGATGGGTCTTGAGACCGCGCATCCGGAGATTCTGGAGAGGCTGAACAAGCAGATGACGCTTGAGCAGTTTGCCGCCGCGGCGGAACGGCTGCGCGCGAACGACATCGACCTCCGCGTGTTTCTTCTAGTCCATCCGCCTTTCATGCCGGAGGCAGAGGCCTTCGCCTGGGTAGCTCGGTCTCTCGATGTTGCATTTGACTGCGGAGCGACCGTGGTTACGCTGATCCCCACGAGAACGGGAAATGGAGCCATGGAACCACTGGCCGCACAGGGTCTTTTCTCACGGCCCTCCCTGGCCATGCTTGAGGAGGCGGCGGTGCACGGCATCAGCCTGGGGCGTGGACGTGTCTTTGCCGATTTGTGGGATGTGGAAAGATTCGCGGTCTGCGTCGCCTGTCGCGAAGATCGCATCGCGCGGCTCCGTCGAATGAACCTCGAGCAGCGCGTTCCGCCGCCGATTCATTGCGAGACCTGCGGAGGACGGAGCTGAATCAGACCTGGGACTTGGCGGTGATGGGGTCGGGTTTCGCCGGCTCGCTACTGGCGATGATCGCGCGGCAACTCGGCCGCTCCGTGGTTCTTATCGAGCGCGGGAGCCATCCTCGTGTCGTGATCGGCGAATCGTCGACCCCTTTGTCCAATCTGTTGCTGGAGGAACTCGCGGAGCGTTACAACCTGGACGCTCTTCGCCCGCTCGCCAGGTGGGGCAGCTGGCAGCGCGCGTATCCCGAGGTGGTCTGCGGACTCAAGCGCGGCTTTACCTTCTATCATCACCGCCTCGGTTCGCCTAATCCGCCCGATCCGCAGCGGCGGGACCAGCTGCTGGTGGCAGCCAGCCCGCGTGACGAAATCGCCGACACCCATTGGTACCGGGCGGATTTCGATCATTGGCTCGTTCGCGAGGCACAGCGCATCGGCGTAGATTATCTGGATCGTGCTCACATGCAGGAGATCCATGACGAGGACAGCGAAGTCGTCCTGACAGGTGCACACTGCGGGGAGGAACTGACGATACGCGCGCGGTTTCTTGTCGATGCCACCGGCCCGCGCGGATTTCTGCATCATGCACTGAAACTGGGAGATGGCGCGCTTCCGGGATTCCCCGCGACGCAGGCGCTGTACAGCCATTTCTCCGGCGTAAGGCGCTTTGAGCAGACGTGGGCTTTCCGGTCCGAGGAGACGCCGCCTTACCCCGTTGACGACGCGGCGGTCCACCATGTGTTTGATGGTGGTTGGATCTGGGTTTTGCGGTTCAACAACGGCATCACGAGTGCGGGTGTAGCGGCCATGGATCGACTTGCGTCCGATCTTGGGCTGGGGGAAGGCCGCCCCGCCTGGGAACGACTTCTGGCTCAGATCCCCGCCCTCCACGAGCAGTTTGACGGCGCCCGCGTGGAACAGTCTTTCCGGCACATACCCCAGCTGAGCTTCCGCTGTGCCACGATTACGGGACCGCGATGGGCGTTGCTGCCTTCCGCGGCCGGCTTTGTTGACCCGCTGTTGTCGACAGGCTTTCCGCTCACCCTTCTCGGCGTCTCCCGTCTTGCGGAGATCATTGCGCAGACGTGGAACACCCCCGCATTTCACAGCAGACTGCAGACGTATGCGGAACAGACCGATCAGGAATTACTCGTGACCGCCCGGCTCGTCGGTGCGCTCTATGCAAACATGAATAACTTTCCCTTGTTTGCGGCGCTTTCGCTGCTCTATTTCGCGGCGGCCAGCTACTCGGAAGCGGCCCGCCGGTTAGGCAAGTCCCATCTCGCCTCGTCCTTTCTCCTGTGCAGTCATCCCGTGTTCGGACCGGCGTCAGCCCGCCTGTTCGACCGCGCCCTGCATCGTTTAACAGAGTCAGAATCGTCAGAACTGGTGCGTGACATCCTCAGCGTCCTTGAGCCGTTCAACATTGCAGGACTGGGCCGCGCGGAGAGGCGAAACTGGTACCCGGTGGAGGCCGGCGATCTGATCGAGAACGCGCACAAGCTGGAGGCCACGGGCTACGAGGTTTTCGCCATGCTGAAGCGCTGCGGTTTCAGCCCACCCTAATACGAGCTGCCAGGAGCCGGCTTCAGGACCGCAGCGGGAGCCGCCACGCGCTTCTTTCGTGAATCCAGCCACATCTCGACCAGGAGAGCTGCCGGACCCACCCAGAACAAAGCGTACAGCGGCGCGTAGATGCTGCTGTCCAGACGCATGAAGAACTCCACCAGCGCTACCAGGAGGGCCACAATGCACTGCCCGGTGCGGGAGCGAACCGTGGTCCTCGGGTCCGTGATCATAAAGAAGATGAAGAGCTGATACATCGGACCGGTGATGGGCGACACCTCCGACTGCCAGGGATCGCCTGTGATGTGCGCGCGCAGAGCTGACAGAGCAATGAAAGAAACCACATACACGGCCGTAATGTGGAACCGGCGCGCTCGCCATAGAATGAGCGAACCGAGAACCCAGATTACGACCAGCGCCGCAAAGTTGTTGCCCCACTGAATACTGAGTCCGGCAACCGCGTCGGACGCCAGGAACAACATCGCGCAGATGCCGAAGTTCGATGGGTTCCAGATATGGCGTCCGCGAAAACGCAGCGCGTATTTCGATGTAATCGAGAGCGCCGCGCACAACGCGTAGGTCCAGTAGACCGGCGAACGCAGCAGGATTCCCACGCTGATGCCGGTGATGTACGAACTGGCCGGGTGCGGCCATTTGCGAAGGAAGATGCGGCCCAGAATCATTTCACCAGCGATGCTGGTCGCAATGGCGAGCAGCGTTTTCTGGTAACTCTCCAGGATCCCGAAGGAGAGATTGCCCACCAGCAGGATGAGGGTGATGAAAACCGGAGGCGTAAAACGGCTGTCGAGCAGACTCTTCCAGAAAGGGCGCGGCGGCGGACCGGATTGGGGAGCAGCAACGGCCGGCGCGCTCATTGCGGCTCCTTCACCCGGTAGCGGCGGTTCGGCGTGATTGCGTCCAGCGTCTGCACGAGTCCCGACGGCCAGTGGATCACGGCTTTCTCCAGTTGAGGATTCGTGCCCAGTCCAAAATGCAGTCTCCGCTCGTCCTCCGACGCGAATCCGCTTCCTCCCGAAACCTGTTGCACCTGCTCCCGGCCGTTCCAGTAGAGTGTGACCCGCGCCCCGATCGCGCTCCGATTGCTCTTTGTTCCTTCCAGGTCGAATTCGATCCAGTCACGATCCGGCGCTACCACATCCTTGTAAATCAGCAGCGGGCCGGCCTGGTTCGCAACCACGGCATCCAGCGCTCCGGTATTCCACAAATCGGCCAGGGCTACAGCCCGGCCGTCGTGACGATCCGTCACGCCCACCGCCTGCGCCTCGTCCTCAAACCGGCCCTCGCCATCGTTGATCCAGACCTTCTTTTGCTGGTAACCCGAAAGGCTGCGGCCATCGAAAGCCGGCCAGTGCGCTGCATCGCGGATGATCGAGCTGTTACCGCCGGCAACCTTCGAAAAGTCATACCAGTAACTACGCGTCCTCGAGGCCGAGATGTATCCGTTCTCCAGAAACAGATCGAGGTTGCCGTCGTTGTTGAAGTCGCCGAACTGTGCCCCGAAGCTCCATCCGCCCAGTTCCACTCCCAGGTCACGAGCCATATTCGTGTAGTGAAGAGTGGCGCCATCCTGAGGCACCCAGAGATTATTTCCCTGAATCAACACACCTTCCTCGGAAATGTTCGAAACATAGATAGAGAATTTTCCCTGGTTGAAGATATCTCCGAACGAAGCGTTCATGCCGCTTTTCGGCGCGAAGCCGACGCCGGTTTCGGCGCCTGCTTCGTGAAAATGGCCATGGTCGTTGATGTAAAGCTCCGACACGCCATAATCGTTCGCAATAAACAGATCCGGATAGCCGTTCCCTGCCAGATCGGCCGCGGCACAAGCGAGGGCCCAGCGGCGGCTGCTGATTCCCACCTTCGCGCTGACTTCCTCGAAGCGGCCGTTGCCAAGGTTGTGGAACAGGTATTTGCGTCCGCCATTCTTCGCGTACTCGAAACTGTCCGGCATCATGCGCGTGTTTTTCAGGTGCCACAGGTTGACGTTTTCCGGATAGTAGCCGCCGACAAAGAGGTCCAGCTTGCCGTCGTCGTCGTAGTCGAGCCACAACGCCGTGTTGGCATTGATCCACGGAGGCAGGCCGGCGTGATCGGTGACGCGCGTGAAGCCTTTGCCCGCGTCGTTATGGAAAAGCTCCGGCTTGCCCCACTTGATGAGGAAAAGGTCCTCATAGCCGTCGTTGTCGTAGTCGCCCCACACGGCACCCATAGAGACGCCGGTGCCCGGTCGATTGACATCCGCAACGCCCAGCTGCGGCGCGACGTCGGTAAACGTACCGTCGTGGTTATTCCGATAAAGATGGTTCAAGCTCCCGATGCGACTATTGGTGACGTAAATATCGGGCCACCCATCGCGGTTATAGTCCACGATCGACACGGACGCGCCCATGGATGCAACTTCCGGCATGATGCGGCTTAGTTTCGGGTCGAGAATGGGCGCCTCGTGCACGAAATCGATGCCCGCCTGCTTCGAGACTTCTTCGAAACAAAATCCGTAACGAGCCAGAGCGGTCTGGCAGTCAGTATGCACTGCTGCCGGCTGGCGACCCTGCGGGCCATAACGCCGCATCAACGCGGGCGTCGCCAACATGCCGGCAAAGACGATGGTGAGAAGCACACGCGCCAGAGAGATTCGTTTCATCGCCGTGTCGCAGCCTCAGTCGTATTCGCGGGCCAGGGCTTCAGGGCGTCACGGAAGCCCGACGGCGTCACATAGCGCGTTTGCCACGTCTGCCAGTCGCCGGGGTGGTGCCGGTAGACCCATTCGTCTTCCAGCGGGGCCGGCGGCGTGTCGTACAGCGTTCGAGCGTGATAAGGCAGCGGACGAACCGTCGCTGAATCCGTGGAGTTGTAATCACCGTCCTTGATCCATCCGTCGCCCGCAATGACATAGTCGCGCACCCAGCCGGCCTGGGGTGCAGGCGGTACCGGGAAACGCAGCGACATCTCATCGCCCGCGTTCATAATCACATAGCGGTCGTCGACTCTCTTCAGCAGCTCCCGCACATCGCCGTAACGCGTGTAATAACCCTGCAAATCGGGCCAGACCTGGGTCGTCGAAGCCAGGTGGCTGTAATCCGGGATTTCCGGCGAGGATGCATTCGCCTGGTGGATCGTCGAGTATCCGCGATAATGCAGATTGGCGATCGAGGGCTCGATCCGGGTAATCTTCAGCGGCGTACCGGGTAATCCGCGCGCCCACTGAATTTGATCCCAGTAGATCTCGAGGTTGGTTCGCAGACGCACGTTGCGCGGCGTGCCCGGCACGAAAACTCCGGTTAGATCAATGAGACAGATCTTGTTGCGCCCGGCCGGAAAGCCGAGGTTGCTGCGGGCTATCCTCCATCCGCCGTTTCCGTCCGGAACCTCCAGACGCAGGGGTTCGGGCTGTTCGTGACGACCCTGGGTCAGGGCCACGTTAATTGACGAGTCCGAAGGATGCACCCAGCCGCGCGCGATCAGATAGAGAGGTCCATTTGCCGGAGCGTCGGGACCAAGGTCGATCTCGACATAATGATCCCGAGTCACGCCCTGGTACTGGCCACGCCCGAAGGTATCCAGATAACGGCCATCGAGGGATTGCAGGATGCCGGTAACGTCGTGGCCGCGGTCATCAACGGCATGCGCAATCGCGTGGGGCAAATCGGTCGCTGTGATCGCCAGTTTAACGGGAGGAACCGCGAAGCGCTCATCCACAAAGACCGCCGTGCCCTGCGGATGATCGACCGTCATCAGCTGCAGCCAGTCGTAGTAATAGGTCTCCCAAAGCTCACCCGTAATGCTCAGATCGTAGGTTCCGTCGCGAGAAACCAGATCGTGCCGGGGGATCTTGTACCACTCCTGTGTGGCCGCGATGCGCGCCGTGCCCAGATTATTGATGCGCAGACCGATCGCCGATCCCCAGGGTACGGTGTCTTTCACGAAGCGCATCTCCTTACCGTCCCAGGCAAAGAGGAAGGGGCACGAACCCTTGAGACGCTGTTCTGCCAGGGCCTCCTGGTTACTCTTCAGGCTGAACTCCGCATTGACCACGCCGTTGGGCCACTCGATACGCGCGACATCCGTCTCGGGCCACTCTCCCAGGCCGAAATGCTCCTCCGGTCCCGTAATCGGCTGCGCCTGCAGTAGCAGCCCCGATCGGATCTGAATCATTCCTCCGACTCCGAAGGAGTTGATGCGCTGATCGCCGACCGCCGCCACCGCCCGAGTCCTGATCACCTGCCAGTGGTAGTTCTTTGAGCCCTGACTGACCGCTTTCACCGGCTGACCGTTCCCATCCAGCCCCAGAAGGTCGAGTCGGCCAGTGTGATCCAGGTCCGCGGCGGCAAACACGTGCTTCAGATCGGTGGGGTGATCCATCAATGTGTAGCTGCCGTCGGGATTGGCAAGCCAAATCATGGCGTCGTGCCCCTGACACGCAAGGATCAGATCGACGGCCCCGTTATTGTCGAGATCTGCCGTCAGCAGGTGAACCGGTCCGGTCAGACTGGATGCCGTATCCGGCAATCGCGCAAGCTGTGCCTCTGTCCAGCCGCCGTCCCGGTAAGTGAGCCGCGTGATGGCCCCGTCCGCCCGAACTGCCAGCAGGTCCAGGCTGCCGCTGTTGCGCGTGTCGGCAGCGGCAATCGCCTTGACCCCGCCGAGATCCCCGGGCGTCGCGATCTCGTGAAAGTTGCCTGAGCGGTCGTTGTGCAGAAAGTGCAGATGACCCGCGCCATCGAGGAGCGACGCATCCGGGTTTCCATCGCCATCCAGATCGGCCCATACGAACTGCTGAATCCCGGAGATTCCGGAGAAGGGATGAATCGGCGTGAACGTGCCGTCGCCGTTGTTTCGCAGCACAGTGGGCAGTCCGGCCGGTGAGCCCAGCAGGAGATCGAGGTCACCATCCGCCTCAATGTCGAGAGCCCACGCGCCGGTATAGCTGCCATTGAGAATGGAACTCGGCAGCTTCGTTTTCGCCGTCACGTCCGTGAAACTCCCGGACGAGTCCTGGCGCATGAAGCGAATGCCAGCGGCCCCGGCCAAAACCAGATCCGTCCTGAAGTCATAGTTGAAATCGATCGGGACGATCGACTCTTGCCCAGGAGGAATTTGCGCCTTGCCTCCAGGGAACGGAAACGACGGGCCGCCGATCAGGCTTACGGTGCGGGCATTGGCCGCAACCGCCACAGGCGGCGATTGTCCGTTCAGGGCTGCGGCTCCGATCCAATCCCACTTCTCCCTTTCCGGGTTCGGCAGCTCTTCAGAGACAAAGCGCATCGTCAGGTCCGCAGCTGCGGGACGCGATGGAGGCGAGGGTAGCCGCAGGAAGGTTTCAAACGGCAACGCCTCCTGTCCTGGCTGAGCGCGAATGACGGCCAGACTATCGCGGAACCTGGGCACCTGCATGAGCACATTGCGCAGGAAAACGCTGCGCAGGGCCGCATTTGCGGGTGCCGTCTCTGCAGCTTTCCGGAGTTCAGCGAGTTGCTGACGCGCCATGTCCGGCCATTTGGCGGACTGCGCCGCGATCCGCTCCACGGCGCTGCGCAGCGTCTTTGTGTCGCCCCGTTTTGCGGCAATCCGAGCCAGTTCGAGCAATGCCGGAAGGTTATCGGGGCGGGCTTCAAGAATCTGCTCGATAAGGTGCTGGAATTGCGCTTCGCTGTCCCCTCCGCCCTGCCGTTCGATTTCCAGGGCCAGCTGATAGAGGGCACGAACGTTCTGCGGATCGCGATGCACGGCCTGGCGGAAATCAGTGATAGCCGCAGCAGAGTTCCCGCGCGTACTTTCCAGAGTTCCGAGATCGGCTTCAATTCTGCCATTGCGGGACGCAAGCGAGTGCGCACGGTCCAGCCTCTGCTTTGCCTGATCGTAGTTCCTCTGTCGGAGTGCCAGAATCCCCCAGTCGGTCCACGCCGCCGGTTCGCCAGGCGCCAGCTGGGTCGCTGCTGCGAAGGAACTCTCCGCACGTACATCGTTGCCGACTTCCATTGCCGCCAAACCTACATAAAATGACTGGACAAACCGCGTGTATTCGGTTGATTGCTGGTTTGGCAGGCCCGAATGACAGCTCAACAGAAATCCGACCGAACCAAGCAGCAGCGCAGACGTAAGGAGTTGGCTCGCCCGGCGACGCACCGTCCGCCGCCGATTCTTCAGAAAATGAACAGAACTGGGGTTCGATTGAAGATGCAAGGCCTTGCCCACATTACTGAATTCCCGCATCGGCTGTCTTCCACCTTTCGATGGAGGACATCATACGGGTGAGGGTGCTACTGTCTTCTGTTCCTGCCGAACAGAGAGCTTTGCGAGTCCTGTGGAAGCTTTTCTGCGCGAGCGGTTCCTTGCGAAGGTAAACCCCAGCTGGAAAGGATCCATCCACCATGCCCCACATCGCTCTCCCCGAAGGACTGCCCGGCATCCGCGGCGCTATGGCCTTCCGCCCCGAAACAGCCAAACCCCTGAACGAGCTGGTGGATGTGCTGCTCTTTGGCCCGCATACCCTCACGCCCGGCGAACGGGAGCTCATCGCCACCTATGTTTCGTATCTCAACGATTGTCATTTCTGCCAGAGCATCCACGGCGCTATCGCCGCAGCCCATCTCGGCGGCAACGAGGATCTGGTGAAACGGGTCAAGGCTGATTTTCAGCATGCGAACATCTCCGAGAAACTCAAAGCTCTCCTGGTCATTGCCAGTAAGGTGCAACGGGGTGGGAAGAATGTCACCGCAGCCGACGTCGAGTACGCGCGCAGCCTGGGCGCGTCAGATGTCGAGATCCACGACACGGTGCTCATCGCCGCCGCCTTTTGCATGTACAACCGCTACGTTGATGGGCTCGGCACGATACAGCCGCACGATGAAGCGATGTATCGCGAGCGCGGCAGGATGGTCGCGCGCAAGGGATATGTCGAGGGGAGCAAAGACTATCTGCCGGCTGCTGCCGCGCGCTGAGGAGAAGACCATGCCGCACATCGCACTTCCTGAAGGACTGCCGGGGATCGGCGCGGGGTTTGCTTTTCGTCCGGAGACGGCGAAGCCCATGCGCGATCTGGCTCACATCCTGCTGCACGAGCCGAACAGCCTGACACCCGGCGAGCGGGAGCTGATCGCGACGTATGTGTCGTCGCAAAACGACTGCTATTTCTGCCAGACCAGCCACGGCGCCGCAGCCGCCTCCCATCTGGGCAGCGGCGACGTCGTGAAACAGGTGAAGACCGACTTCGAGTCCGCTCCCGTAACGCCGAAGCTCAAGGCGCTGCTCGCGATCGCGGGCAAGGTCCAGCAAGACGGCAAGCGCGTTTCAGCCGACGACATCGCCCGAGCCAGAGCACAGGGCGCTACTGATTTCGAGATCCACGATACGGTCCTGATTGCTGCTGCGTTCTGCATGTACAACCGGTACGTCGATGGTCTGGGCACCTGGCAGCCACGCGATGAGACGATGTACGCGGAGATGGGAAAGCAACTGGCCGAGCACGGCTACCGCACACCCTCGCGCTGAGTCAGAAGTCCTGAACGGCGCGGGGACCTTCCGCGCCGGAACCTTGTCGCGCCTGCGAATCCTCTTTGTCCTCCATCGATAGGTGGACATCGATTCCCATCGGAGGTCTGAAGACAACGCCGCGGCGGCGAAGTTACTGTGGCGTCCGAGCAGCATGGTGGGATCAAAGCGGTTCTGATCCGCCGCCTGCACCGGTGTTCCCCGCCGGAAATGATCTGATTCGCTGAACCTTCGACGATGCGGCATGTTCTCTGGCGCACGTGTCAGGACGAGCCACGTCCAGAGGGGTCACGCGAACTACAGGGGTCACGCTGTTTGCAGTGCAAGTCTTCCGGAGGCTCGAAAGAGACATGAAGATCGTTCGCAATATGCTGGCATTTGTCGCGCTTACCTGCCTCAGCTTGTCGGCGCAGCAAATCACTGGGAACATCCGCGGGACCGTCGCAGATCCAAGCGGCGCTGTCATTCGGGGCGCCGCGGTTACAGCACGGCAGGCGGAAACGGGCCTGTCACGCAGCACGACCACCGATCGCAATGGCAACTACGTTCTTCTGGAACTGCCGATCGGACACTACCAGCTGCAGGTCGCGGCGAAGGGTTTCCGGGAATATGAGCAGAACGGCATCACGCTCAACGTGAATGAGACGGCGTCGGTCTCGCCGCATCTGGCGGTTGGATCGGAGAAGGAGCAGGTGCTGGTAAGCGCCGATGCCGAGCTGATTGAGCCAACCGTCACCAGCATGGGCAAGGTCGTGCAGGAGCGCGAGCTGGTGGATCTGCCGCTCAACGGACGGAACTTTTCGCAACTTGGTTTGTTGCAGCCTGGGGTCGTTCCTTTAACGCCCGGGATCGCCGAAGCGGGCGGATCGCTGCGCGACGGACAGGCGTATGCGGTCAACGGCCAGCGGCCTGAATCGAACAACTTTCTCATCGACGGCGCGAACAACTTCAACGGTATCGACGGAGGGTTCGTGCTCAAGCCGCCGGTGGACGCGATCAGCGAGTTCCGCATCATCACGCTGAATGCGAATGCCGAATTCGGAGGCGCGCTCGGATCGACGACGAACATCGTCACGCGGTCGGGTACGAACCAGGTCCACGGGGCGTTGTGGGAGTTCCTGCGCAACGATGCAGTCGACGCCAACAATTATTTTGCGCTGACGAAGGAGCCGCTGAAGCAAAACCAGTTTGGGGCCACGGTCGGAGGGCCGATCAAAAAGAACAAAACGTTCATTTTTGGCTACTATGAAGGCTTCCGTAATCGCCAGGGTGAGACAGAGTTGACCACCGTACCATCGGTGAACGAGCGTACGGGCGACTTCTCCCAACTTTGCCCGGAGGGTTTTACGGCCGGTTTCTGCAACAATCCGGCCCACCAACTCTTCAACGTCTTCGCCAATGCGCCGTACCCGAATAACCAGGTGCCGCCGGGGCAGTTCAACGCGATTTCGGAAAATCTGCTGAGTTTCTTCCCGCTTCCGAACGTCGGCACAAATCTGTTCTCGACAACCCAGACCTTAAGCAATGACACCAATCAGTTCGGCATCAAGGTCGACCATTACCTCGATCCGCGTGACACGCTGACCTTCCGTTACATGTTCAACCAGCTCTCCCAGATCGATCCGCTGTCGCCAGGCGGGGCCAGCGTACCGGGTTTTCCGGTAGGCGAAGACCAGCGTGCGCAGAACTTTGTCGCGCAGGAAACGCACACCTTTTCGCCCGCCCTGATCGCGGTGGCGCGATTCTCGTTTCTGCGCAACAAGTTCCTCTTTGGCGAGCACGAGGACCACCAGTTGCCCGCAAGTCTTGGATTCCAATACACGCCGAGTCTTGGTATCGCCGCGGGACCGCCATTCGTCGAGGTGAATGGCTACACCACGGTCGGCGATCCGATCACGGGCCCGCGCAATACTTACGAAAACGTCTTCGATTACTCCGGATCTCTGAGCTGGGTGCATGGCCGACACGAACTAAAGTTCGGCGGCGGATACCAGCGTCAGCAGATCAACGTGCTGCAGGGGATCGCTACCAACGGATTCTTCGTGTTCGAACCCTTCCCGGTGACGGACGCGTTTGCCAGCTTCCTCACCGGACAGCCGGTCGTCTTCCTGCAGGGTATCGGCAACTTCTCCCGCGGTATTCGTGGCAACAATGCGAACGGGTATGTGCAGGACACGTATAAAGCCACGTCGCGACTCACAGTCAATGCCGGACTCCGCTATGAGTTACCCGAACCCTATACGGAAATTCATAACCGGCTATCGTTGTTTGAGCCGGGGAAGCAGTCCCAGGTGATGCCGAACGCGCCGGCGGGACTGCTTTATCCCGGCGATCCAGGTGTGCCGGCAGGCCTCATCCCCACCGACAGGAAGGCATTTGCGCCGCGCCTTGGCATCGCGTGGGACCCGACCGGGGGTGGAACCTGGCTGGTAACTTCGGCGTATGGCATCTTCTATGAGCCTTATTACACCGGACAGGGCGGACCTTTACAGGCTCCGATCAGTGCGCCTCCATTTCTGGGAACGCCCCAGGTGAGCCTGCCGAACTTCGCAAATCCTTTCAACGGCAATCCTCCTGCCGCAGGGACGTTCTCCACGCCGCTCACGAACCTGACTCTGTCGCCGACACTGACACTCCCTTACACACAGGACTGGGACCTGAATCTGGAGCGCTCGTTCGGGTCCAACTGGCTGCTCGATGTCGGATACGTCGGCACCAAAGGCACGCACCTGCCGCGCTTTATCGAAGCAAACCCGGCGGTATTCGTTCCCGGAAGCGTGAACGGCCAGCCGATTTCGAATTCGAGCAATGCCGATCAGCGGCGGCTCTATTCCGGCTGCACGCTCGCCGATTCACCCAGCAGTTGCAAGTTTTCATCGACCGGCGAGATCGCGGGCATCGCCAACTCGTCGTACAACGCGATGGAAGCGTCGATGCGCAAGCGGTTCAGCCACGGACTGTCCTTCCTCGCGTCGTACACGTGGTCTAAGACGATCGACGATGTTTCGTCGTTCAACATAACCGGATCGGCGGCCACGCCGGTTGCCGGCGAGAACGACCTCGCCCAGGATCCCTTCAATCTCGCGGCAGAGCGTGGGCTCTCTCTGTTCGATGCGCGCAACCGATTCGTGGGGAGCTATGAATGGGCGCTTCCGTTCTGGAACCATGCTCGAAACGGGTACCAGCGGGGGTTGGGCGGATGGCAACTAAACGGCATTGCCACCCTGATGAGCGGCACCCCGTTCACCGTCTTCGACTCGAATGACGTTGCGGCGCAAGGCAGCGCGCCGGAGATCAGCGGCTTCTCCGCTCAGCGACCCAATCTCATTGGCAACCCCAACGACGGGCCGCGTGCGGTTAATGCGTGGCTCAACACGGGCGCTTACCAGCGACTCGATCCCGTAGCCAACGCAGGCCAGTTTGGCACCGAAGGCCGCAACGTGAATCTCGGCCCGGGCTACGCCGACTGGGACTTCGCTGCCCTTAAGAATTTCAAGGTGACAGAGTCGAAGCAGTTCCAGTTCCGCGCCGAGATGTTCGATTTCCTGAACCGCACGAACTTCCGGCTGCCTGACAGCGACATCAGTTCGCCAACATTCAACCATGTGCTTGCCGCGCAGGCTCCGCGCCAGGTACAGTTTGCGCTGAAGTTCCTGTATTAGCCGATATGAACTCAGAATCCTCCTCCGATGTCGTACAGCTGGCAGCGCAGCGAGCCGCGCCTGTCTCGGCCAACCTGCCACTGGTTGAGGAAGCATCGGCAAGCCCTGAGATCCGGGCGCTCTTCCAGCAGTATCGTGAGCGCTTCGGCCGGAGCGATCTCCCAGGTATTTTGTTGTGCTTCGCTACCCACCCGCCGCTGCTGCGCGGCATGCTGGAGATTGCCGGGGGCATGCTGTTCGTGGAGGGGCTGCTGACGCGGCGGCACAAGGAGATGATCGCCACATTTCTTTCCCTCCGGAATGCGTGCCCGTATTGCGCCGACAGCCATGGATATTTCCTCTGCGCGCAGAGCGGCTCCGGTGATCTGTTCAACGCGCTGCGGAGTGGAGACCTGGATTCGCCGCTGATCTCCTCCCCCGAATGCGCATTGCTCCGGCTTGCAGGCAAAGTGAACATCGATTCGCAGGCCGTCACGCGCTCTGACATCGACGCCGCCATGCAGGCCGGCTGGACGGAGGCGCAGCTGGCGGAAGCGGTGCATATCGCCGCTCTCTTTGCCGGCTTCAACCGTGTCGCCAATGCCTTCGGGCTGCCTTCTCCCTTTCCGGGACTCTTGTGAGCTTGCTATGACTGATTCTTCCAACCCGCGGCGTCCCAGGAAAGGAACCTGGCAGCCTCAACAGGAAATTGCCGCGCTGGTGCGTGTGTCCGGCAATCCCATCAATGGCGTGGGCGAGACCACTCCGCGAAGACCATCGTCCCTCTTTTGGCATCCACCCGATCAGCATCCCTACGGCGATCTGCAGCTTGTGGCGCGCAGGAATTCCCGCAAGTGCCCGGGGTCCACGGAGGCGTTTCAGGCCGCGTACACCTATCCCGAACTGCAGCCCGTCGCCGCCACACGCAATCTGGCCCCGGCGCAGACCCTGACAGAACAGGCGAAGACTTTCGCGCTCTCCCACGAGGCCGACGACGTCGGCATAGCCGCCATGGACCCGCTGTATGTCTTCGAGGGCTACACGATCGAGTACCCGTGGGTGATCTTCGTTGCGCTGGCGCACAACTATGAGCGCCTCCGCGAAGTGCCGTCCGATGAAACCAACGGCATCGGCGTGTGCGATGCGGGCGATCAATACGCGCGAGGAACCCGATCCTCCTACAACCTCGCCAACTGGATCCGAACGCAGGGATACAACGCCGATCCCTATCCCGGCCCCATGGCCGGAGCGCTGTTGCTGATTCCGCCTGCGATTGCCGCCGGCCTCGGCGAACTCGGCAAACACGGATCGCTGATCAGTCCGCGGTTTGGCGCCGGCGTTCGGCTTGCGGGCGTCACGACGGACATGCCCCTGGAGCCCACCGCGCCGTGCCGCTTTGGCGCCGATGAGTTCTGCGCGACCTGCCAGATTTGCACGCAGGTATGTCCTCCAGGAGCCATCACGCCGCAGAAGCAGATGGTGCGCGGCATCGAGCGCTGGTATGTCGACTTCGACAAGTGCATCCCATGCTTTGCCGAAGCTGCCTCCTGCGGCATCTGCATTGCCGAATGTCCCTGGACTCGCCCTGCGGTAAGGCCAAAGCTTCTGGAAACGATGGCGCGGCGGCGCGGCGAGGGATGAGCCCAACCTCCGCAGAGCGGGCCAGGGAGAGCTCTCTTCACTATGCCGGGTGGGGCGTTCTGGCGGCCGCGTTTGTCGGCGTCGGAGTGAGCTTCGCTCCCATTGTTCCGTACACCTTCAGCCTTTTTCTCGATCCTCTGCATGCCGCGTTTGGATGGAAGCGCGAGGCGATGGGTGGCGCCTTTGCTCTGGCGGCCATCACAGTCGCGCTGGTCTCTCCCGTCATCGGGCTGCTTCTCGACCGCTTCCCGCCCCGGCGCATCATCCTGCCTGCCATCCTGGTTTTCGCTCTTGCCCTGGCCTCTCTCAGCAAACTCGATTCCCATATCGCGCGGTTCTATCTCATTTTCTTTGTGCTCGGACTGGCGGCCAACGGAACGGCGCAGTTCGCCTACACGCGAACGATTCTGACCTGGTTCTCTAAACATCGAGGTCTCGCGCTGGCGTTGCTGCTCACTGGCAGCGGAGTCGGTTCCATCCTGCTCCCTCCACTCACCGAGTCGATGATTCGGCATCACGGATGGCGCGCGGCCTGGCTGATGCTGGGCGGCATTGCCCTCCTCGGTTTACCTCTGACCGCGATGCTGGTGCGCAATCGACCGGAGAAACCTCTGGTGCGGACCGACCGCCAGGCTGCTGGTGTCCCGGTCGGCGCCGCTCTGCGCACCTCGGCGTTCTGGATTCTTGCCTTTATCACTGCCCTGTCCGCTTTCAGCGAGAACGGTCTTGTCACTAACCTCGCGGCGATTCTGACACAGCACGGGGTTCTGGCGACAAGCGCCGCATTGGCTCTCTCCGTACGTGGAGGATCTGGCATCATTGGCAGGCTCTTCATCGGTTTCGCGATCGACCGCGTTTCTCCAGAGCGGATTCAAACGTTTGTGCTGGCGCTGGCTGCCGCGGGCACCCTGGTTCTTGCCTTCGCCAGCACGGGACCGATGGCCCTGGTTGGTGCGGGAATCCTCGGCGTGGGCCTGGGCAGCGAAGCGGATGTCGGACCTTACCTGCTCGCACGCTACTTTGGGCGGCGGCATTTTTCCGTGCTCTACGGACTGACCTGGACCGCCTACGCGATCGGCGGCGGGACGGGACCTCTCTGGATCGGGCACATGTACGACCATGCCGGCGGGTATCAGCCGCGATTCATTGTCTATCTCGCGGGTGTTGCTTCCGCCGCCGTCTTTCTGAGCTTGTTTTTGCACGCCACGCCGCGATCCGGTCGTCTGGAGTCGGAAACGGCGGCAATCGGTACCGAGGCGGGATTCGAGAAATAGCTCAGGAAACATTCCTGGCAGGCCGTGGACGCCCCGCTGGATATCGAGACGGCTGATGCTCCCTTAAAAGTCGGCCACGCGCCAGGGATGAATTGCTGCAGGAAGTCCGCTGCCGATTCGCCCCTTGGTACGCTTCGGTCTTCTCTCGTGCTCCGAAGCCTGCCGCGAAAGAGGTTCGCCCGCCGAGTTCCTCGGATCTTGAGTATGAGAAGAGGATGCAGACCCTCATATCCAAGCTCTCAGGCACGCTGATTACTCAGGTTCTGGTGCACGAATGGCAAAATGAGGAGGCATCGCTGATCGTCTCCGATAAGATGCCCGAAGCGCTCTCTGAATCCGCGCAGATGCCAGTTGTCCTTAGTAAGTCTCCGCTGGTCCGCGCGGCGGAGGAGTTCGTGTGCCTGTATTACCTGGCCTTCATCCAGAACATGATGGGCCGCATGCGCACTCTCATCCTAAGCATTGGGCTGCTCTTCCTTGCAACGACCATCTCCTCAGCTGTCTACCCTTTCGATCCTCAGCCGCTCCTCGGGTATACATTCCTGACGTTGTTTCTGCTGCTCACGGGTGTGGTCACTGGGTCTATGCGCAGGCGCATCGGGATCCGACTCTTAGCAACATCACGAATACATCTCCGGGGCGCCTGGGTGGCGATTTCTACCTCAAAGTGCTGCAGTTTGCCATCGGCCCTGCGCTAGCCGTGGCATCTGTGCTCTTCCCGGCAATCGCGAACTTCCTCTTTGCCTGGATCCAGCCCGGTCAGTTGCAGTAGTCGGATCGATGCACTTTGAAGCCTGTTCATGCTTCAAGCATGCCAGGCGATGCGCCCATGACGCTTGCTCCAGAACCTATCGATCACCTGGTCCTCACTTGAGCCTCCACAGCTAGTCGCCCGAAATGGGTTTATGGCTGATGCTGATAGCTGCGGGGCACGTCAACCCATCTTCAAAATTCCCGTCAGTTCCCGAGTATTCCTGAAGATGGCCTACCCTATCCTGCAACTCAGATCTCTTCCCCTTGGGCACCAGATCCCAGAACTCATAACCCAAAGGTCGGTGGTTCAAATCCACCCCGCGCTATCGTTTAGCCGATCGGCCGACCCCAGATAACCCCATGTAGCACCGCCTTCCAGTACGCTATGGGGCGCAATCCGACCCTGAGCTACCTCGCGTGGCAACTGTGGCCACCGCATCCGAAAGATTCGCCATACACGACGATCAGGCTGGGCTGGGGCCGCAGACGATCACTGATGATTTTCGATCCTCTCGCTTATCCCTGCTTGCGCTGCCAGCCAAGCACGGGTGAACGCTGCACAGACTCGTCCGGCCGGGAAATCAAGGGGGGCGCTCCAGGGTCGTATTCCCGCCGCTGCAACCCTTCGGTACTAAACCTTAAACATGGGAAAGGCCCCGCGGCTGGGACAGGGCCACGCCGCGAGACGTTCGCGAGCCTGGGCTAAGCGAATCGCGGCAAATCATCACCCGGCCCGCACTTTACCCTGACAAAACGCCGATAGGCGCTGTATTTTGGCGCGTCACGGGGATTACAAAAAAGATCCTGGCGAATCAAGCGCACTCTTACCTACCGGCGGGATTCCACCACTCGGCATGGCTTGGCCCGTTGCTCCGCGAGCGGGCCGCAACTTTTCCGTTCCTTCGCCTCGAATGTTCTGTGTTGCCGGTCATTTGGCGAAAAACGGCCTACGTATACTTTTGAAGAACTCCGCTGGGGGCGCCCACAAGTGCGGAACGGCGACTCTACGTCCAAGTGCCGAGCCCGCGCGTCGATGACTATTCTTCGCCTCTTGCGCAACTCCTTGCCACCAGCAGATTAGCTGTTCGTAGTGATGAAGTTCTTGTTGACCCGGTAACCAGTGGCGCGATGATTGACTCTTCATCTCTGCGATTTCCGTGGTTGGGTTGGATCGGCGATTCCAAATGGATTAAAGATGAAGTTCTCGGGAAGGCTTCAAAGAGTTCGTCGACATACATTGAACTACATAGCAGCCCGGCAGCGGTCGCTGCGCATCACGCTCTTTATCGAGTGCTTCCGCAGCAGTTCTTGAACTTTTTCCCGTTGCCGCAGGGGCAGGGATCGTTGCGGCCGGCTTTCTGCAACGCGGCGCTTCTGTCCTGGGCGGCCACCCAGCGCATCACGTTCGCAGGGGCGCGGCCAGCAGCCAGCTCCGCGGCCATGAAGCGCATGCACGGGTCGATGTGACGAAAGAAGGTCTTGTATCCCGTGCAGAGATAATTCAGGCCCGGCTCACCCTCGGGAGTCGTCAGAAATCGATGCTTGGGACACTCGCCGTTGCAGGCAAAGCGCACATCGCACTCACGGCAGTAGCGCGGGAGGGTTGACTCCTTCGCTTCGCCGAAGCGGCGCTGCTGATCGGAGTCGACCAGAGACTCGAGTGGGGACTCCATAATGTTGCCCAGCCGATTCTGCGGGTAGACAAAGTGGTCGCAAGAATAGAGGTCGCCGCAGTGTTCGATGGCAAGGGCCGCGCCGCACTGCGGCCGGAAGACGCACAGGCTTGCCTCCATGCCGGTCCACATTTCCAGACTCACGTCGAAGATCTGAACGTATGTGCGGCCCACGTCGTGCCGCACCCACTCATCGAAGATCGCGCAGAGAAAGCGGCCAAACTGGCGCGGCTCGACCGACCAGGGTGCCACCCGCGCCTCGCCGGCAAAGTCGGGCGAGACGAGTTGGAGGCCGTCCGCGGTGACCTGATGCGCGAGCCTCTCCGCGATGGGGATGAACTGCATGTAGCCGCTTCCCTGCTCCTTGAGGAAGCGGTAAACCTCTAGCGGGTAGTCGCCATTGGCGCGGTGTACGGTAGTGAGGGTATTGAATTCTACGCCATTGCGTTTCAGCGTTGCTATACCGCGCATTATGTTATCGAAGGTCGGCTGGCCACCCTTATCGACTCGATAGGCGTCGTGCAAATGACGCGGTCCGTCCACCGACAAACCGATGAGAAAGTCGTTTTCCCTGAAGAGCGCGGCCCACTCGTCGTTGAGCAGGACGCCGTTGGTCTGAAACGCATTCCGGATCGTTTTGCCGCGAGCGTATTTCTTCTGGATCTGGACGAGCTTGCGGAAATACTCGACGCCGAGCAAAGTCGGCTCGCCCCCCTGCCAGGCAAAGTGGACCACTTGGGTGTCGTGGGCCTCAATGTACTGGCGGATATAACTGTCGAGAACCTCCTCGCGCATGGCCCAGCGGGAGACCTGGGGATAGAGGGATTCCTTCTCGAGATAGAAGCAGTACTTGCAGTCGAGATTGCAGATCGGCCCGATCGGCTTGGCGAGGACGTGGAAATTGGTACTGTTCATGGCGACCCTCTGGGCAGTGGCGCTGGCCTCATGATCTGGATTCGAGACAGCGTCTCGGCTCCTCGCGGCGCGGCGTGCTTCGATGTTACAGGCTCGGTTTCTGCGGGGACCTTATTTCGCCTGCCGGAACGGTGCGGGATAGAGCGGTAGTCCGGTCGGTTGGTATTGATAGTGATCATCCGTTTCCCGGCGCAGTTCTTCCATGCGCGCCCGCAGATGCTGGATCAGATCGTCGTAGCCGGGCTTACTGTACAGATTATGCATCTCGTTGGGATCTTCTTCAAGGTCGTAGACTTCGTATTCCTTCGGCTCAAGGAAGAACTCAATGTACTTATAGCGCGTGGTGCGCACGCCTCGGCACGGCTTCACATTCTCAAAACCGGGATACTCGTAGTACTCGTAGAGCCAGTCCTGGCGCCAGGGAATCGTTTCGCCTTCGGCCAGTGGCAGAAAGCTCCCGCCCTGCATCTTGGCGGGGATAGCCTGCCCCGCGATCTGTAGGAGCGTTGGGGCAAGGTCGAGGTTCAGCACCATGTCGTTTGAGCATGCGCCCGGGCTCACCTTGCCTGGATAGCGCAGCAGCATTGGAACCCGAATCGAAGGTTCATACATGAGACGTTTGTCGTAGAGGTGATGCTCGCCGAGGAAGAAGCCGTGATCGGCAGTCAGCAGAATTGCAGTCCTTCCGAGCTGCCCCTGACTCTCAAGAGCCGTAAGGACTGCGCCAATGTTGCGGTCGTTGTCCTCGACGCCGACATAATGGTCCTTCACCAGCTCTTCGAGCGAGCGCGGATCGTCGTTATATACCTCGGAGTAGCCGATCTTGTCGTCGGCATCGGCCACAGCACGGGGCTTACCGGGGTAGCCCTTCTCGTCCTCGTTGAAGGAAGCCGGCACGGGAATGGGCACGCCGTTCAGATCGTTCACCATGTCTTTGGGGCGGAAAAATGGGGCATGCGGGGCATAGAACCAGAGGAACATGCAGAAGGGCTTGTCGCGCTTCTGCTGGAGCCATTCGACCGCTTTGCGGGTGAGCAGTGTGTCCACGTACTCTCCGGCGTAGAGCTTCTCCGGTCCGTACCTGCCTTTGATGCCTTCAGTGATGCGCGGGCGGTAATAGTCCGCCTGGCCGACAAAGCCGAAGTAATAATCCCAGTAGTGATCCATAAGTGCGCCCTCGACGTGCGATTTGCCAAGGAAGGCAGTCTCATAGCCGGCCTGCTGCAGGAGGTCGGAGACGAGGGGGAGTTTCGGGTCGATTTTGCCCTGCACGTTCGAGACGGCGCCGGTGGAGTGCGAGTACATGCCGGTGAGCATGGTTGCACGCGATGGCAGGCAGAGCGCGTTGACGACGAACGCATTGTGGAAGACGCAGCCCTCGCGGCCGATCCGGTCCATGTTCGGCGTGCGAATGATGGTATTGCCCGTCAGCGACAGTTCATCCCACCGGACGCCCTCGCCGACGATGCAGAGGATATTGGGCTTTTCAGTGTTGCCGCCGACCTGCCTGGCAAAGGCTTCAACGCCGCTCAGGCTCGTGGTCGCCAGGCCGGCGCTGCCAGCGAGATACTTCAATACGGTCCTGCGTGTCTCCATGCTTATTCCCAATCTCTCTTTCCGTTCATCACGAGGCATTAGTGTTGCGGCCAAGATCCCGCCGGGGAGCGATGCGGCATATTGGGTGGGATCGGCGTTTCGCCAATGCGTGTGCGAGACGAGGCGAGATTCTTCTGCAGTTTTGCAAAAGCATCCTGCGCTTCGGGCGGCATCGTCGTCATCTGCGCGACGACATCTTTTCTTATCTCCTGCACGATATCAGGATGCAAACTCGCGACGTCGTAGGATTCTCCTGGGTCTGCATCGAGGTTGTAAAGTTCGGTGTTTGGCAGCCAGAAGCTCTCGTGCCCGGCCGTATAGTCGTTGATATAGATCTCGCCGGTCAACTGAGCGAGGCGAAGCTTCCACTTCCCCTTGCGGGCACAGTGAAGATCAAGACCCTGCATGGGCGCGCCTCCGCTAAACGGAGTGAAGTACAGAATGGCCGGTCGACGGAATTCCTCGTTTCGATCGAGAAGCGCACTGGAAATGTCAATGCCATCCAGAGGCAGCCTGGGTTGGCTGACGCCGCAAAGAGAGCTCAAGGTGGGAAGCACATCCAAGTTCGACGTCCAGGCATTTGACACGGTGCCGCGCGGAATGGCCGCAGGCCAGTGAGCGATAAAGGGAACCCGAAAGCCACCTTCAAACGTCGAGGACTTTCGACCGCGCAGGGGCCCCATATCTCCCTGGAACCAGCAGCCATGGTCGCTGGTGAAGATGACGAGCGTATCGTCAAGCAAGTTTTGCTTCTTGAGGGTGCGGGTGATTTCGCCGACGCTCCAGTCGATTTCCTCGACGGCGTCGCCATACAGGCCAAAGCCGGACTTACCGCGGAATCTGGGCGACGCATTGGCGGGGTCGTGTGGATAGGAAAAGGCGAGATAGAGAAAGAACGGCTTGTCAGATTTCTCGTTAATGAAGCTCAGGGCCTCTTCAGTGTAGCGGGGCGTGAGCAGAGCGCGGTCGGTGTGCGGCTCGAGGATGGCGGTGTCGCGCATCAGAGGCAGGGGATGCATGTCATCGCTCCACGGGACGCCGTAGTAAGAATCAAATCCCCGGCTGGTGGGCAGATACGGCAGCAGGCTTCCCAGGTGCCATTTTCCAATTGCCTTGGTGCGGTAGCCGCCGTCGTGGAAGAGGTTGGCAATGGTGGTTTCATCCACATCCATGCCATTTTTGGAGAAGGGCCAGTAGACTCCGAGCGTGTGACTGCGGGGGGCGTAGCGCCCGGTGAGTAGAGAGCCGCGCGCAGCGGAGCAGATGGGATGGCCCGACGTGCAGTGGGTGAAGCGCATGCCGTCGGCGGCAAGACGATCGAGATTAGGGGTGGGCAACTGCGATCCATAGCAGTTCAGGTCGCCATAACCGAGGTCGTCGCAGATCATCAGAACAACATTCTTCGGATGCCGGCTACCGGAGGCGGCGGTCCTGCCCTCGGCCGCGAAGTTCTCCAGCCTGGAGGCTACAGTCGAGGGTACGGTGGGCAGACCGACCGCTGCCACCATTGACGTCATAAACTCTCTTCGATCCATTCCGGTTACCTCTTATGCTCCCGTTCAGTGAAGCGGGCATGGTTTGAGAGACGATGTGGCTGCTCGATCCCGTTTGTGGGCAGCGGGCGTCAACTTTGCATTCCGGCATAATCTGTTTCCGGGAACAGCGCATTAAGTCTGGAGTGCTCCTGGGGCGTGGGCCATGCCGCGCTGGCGGCATATTCTTTCCAGGTCGGCGCGGAGCGTGGCCTTGACTCCGGCTGCGCCGCTGTCGGTGGCGAGGTTACGCAGCTCTCGCGGATCGACCCGATAGTCGTAGAGCTCCTCCCCTTCGCTGTCTTCTTTCCAGAAGGTGTATCGATAGCGTTCGTTGCGGATGGAGTAACCCATAATGCCACCCGGCGGAATGCCAGGCCATCCCCACGGGGGAGGGTAGTTACCGGGACGGTAGATCTGGGTTATAGCGGGGCGTTCCCAACTGGCGTTGGGACTCGAGAGGAGAGGGACCAGGCTCTGCCCGTGAAGATTGGAAGGGGCCCCCCGCAGGGAGCACATGTCTACAAGGGTAGGATAGAGGTCGAGGTGTTCCACCGTGCGGTAGCACACCTGGCCCTGGGCCGAGACGCCGGCGCCACCGATCATCAGAGGGACGCGCGCGGCCGGCTCGAAGAGTGTCTGCTTCTCCCACTGGCCATGTTCGCCCAGCTGCCATCCATGGTCGGCCCAGAAGACGACGGTCGTATTCTCGGCAAGGCCCAGTCTGTGCAGGGCATCAAGCACACGGCCAACGTTTGAATCCAGAAAAGTGGCGGCGGAATAGTAGGCCCGGATCGCCCGCCGGCACTGGTCGGTGGTCATGCCATAGTTCGGAGTTCGTGTGATGTAGGCCCACGGGGGAGCGATGTGCATTTCATCCGGGTTGAAGGGCGTGGCCTGAATGTCCTGCAGCGGGTACATATCGAAGTACTCAGAGGGCACAATCCAGGGCACATGGGGCTTGTAAAAGCCGACGCCGAGGAACCAGGGATCGTCCGGCTGCATTCTTCGCTTTTCCAACATGGCAATGGCCGCGTCGGCAACGAGGTAATCGGTATGGAGCTGCGGGCTGGAAGTGGACTCATACATCGCAATACTGGCGCCCCAGCCGTCGCCGCCCGCAACCTCGGCACCCTCAGGATCTCCGCCGCGCGGCCAGCAATCAGCGCCGCGTCCTCCCGAAAGCTGTTTGAGGAGAGCCGCCATACCGGCGCGCCCTTTTGCTTTCGGCCGATTCTGAGGAGTGAAATTCGTGAGCAGCGCCTCTTCTTTGACGTGATCGACGCCGGCTGGATTGACGCTTTCATTCCAGCTGGGGGGATCGTCGAGGCCGGACGTGCCAATCTGATCGGGATTGCCGTAGTGATAGATCTTGCCCGCACGCGCGGTGAAATAGCCATTGTTCAGAAAGGCCTGTGGCAGAGTGACCACGTCGGGTAAGGCTGCCCGAAAATGAGTCCGAAGGTCGTAAACCCTGGTAGTGTCCGGCGCCAAGCCGGTCATAAGAGAAGTCCGCGAGGGGCTGCACCAGGGGTACTGGCAGTAGGCGCGGTCGAAACGCACACTCGCTTTGGCTAACCGCTCCAGATTCGGTGTTTTGACAATCGGATTGCCGTAGATGCCGAGCCGGCAACAGCAGTCGTCCGTCGCTATGAAGAGCACGTTTCTCTTACGCGAGGCACCGCCCTGGATCATCGGGAATCCCGGAGCGGGGGCATCCGGGGACTCACCATAGGCCGCGGGGCCGGCCATCAGATTGGAAAGAACCGGGGCGGCCAGGGCTCCGGCGCCAGCTTGCTTCAGAAACGAGCGACGCGAGATCCGTTTCTTTTTCATTTTCCCTTTCCCAGCCGTTTTTCTCTGAACCTCAATCGAGCTTCCGAAGGACCTGAGCAAGCTTACGGCCTGCCGAACACATGCGTAGCTTTATGCAGACAGCAGTCATTGCCACTTAGCGAGCAAGAGCCGTGCGATCTGGCGGTTCACTGCGAGCGACCTGAAGGCCGCTCGCAGCACGGTTGTATATTCCCAGCGGAGATTCCTGATCGTCAAAACGTCAAAACAGCAGTCGCAGCGCGAATTGGTATTGGCGGTTTGGAAACGCGGCGGAGTCGTTTGACACGGTGCCCACCTGCGCGGTGCCCACAGCAACGGAGGGTGCCGCGTAATGGGCGCTGTTCGCGACGTTAAACGATTCAGCGCGGAATTCGAGACGATAGTGTTCTGTGAACGTAAAGGTCCTGTCGATTAAGGCATCAAGGCTCACCACTCCCGGAGCCCAGATAACTCCCCGCGCGGAATCACCATAGGTGTAAGGCGCGGGCACTGTATAACAAGCGGTGTCGAACCAGTGGCTGATCGATCGCTGCTGATAGGAGAGATACCCCGAACAGGTGCGGTTCGGGCGTTCCGGCGTCGTGGTATTGGCTGGATCCGGGCTCACACTCGGAGTTAACGGATAGCCGTGGTCGGCGGTGAAGATGCCTCCCAACTGCCAACCTCCGGCAATCTGCCTGCCCAGCCGCGAGACGGCCAACCATCCGTGAGACGCGCCGAACGGCAGGGCATAGATTACGCTCGCAGTGTAATCGAGCGGGACGTCGAGGCCGGAATCTCCTTTCTCGGCCTGCAGGTCGTTGGGATTTTGCGGATACCCTCCGCCAACGTTGTCTTCGTTGTTGTGAACGTTATCGATGGCATGCGCCCAGGTGAAATTTGAGAGCACGGACAGCCCACCGGTATAACGCTTGGTAAACCCGACCTGAAGCGCATGGTAGGTGGAATGGTCGTAGTCTCCCTGGTAAACAATTTCACCGTAACCGGGGAAGGGTCTCCGCGCCGCGACGGCTCCCGGTCCGGGAGGCGGGGCATTCACGTCGTTGTCGCCCATGATGTGCGAGGTGCTGTTCCCGACATACGTGACCGTCAGGGCGGAATTGAAGGGCAGTTCATGCTCGACCGCCACGTTCCACTCATCCTCAGCTGGCATTGGGTAATTCCTTGCCTGGGAATAGAGACTGGGATTCACAACGCTGGCCGGATTGAGAAATCCCGAAGGGAACCCTTTCTGCAGCACCAGACTCGAGGTGGCGGCATTCGTTGCGGAAACGACTGGGACCGAAAAGAAATAGGGAGGATTGGCCGAACCCGCCTGCGCGATTGCCTGAAATCCGAGGCCACCATAAAAGATCCCAAACCCGCCGCGCACGACAGTTTTGGGTGTGGCCTGATACGAGATCCCGACGCGGGGCGCAAAGTCGGTCGTGTCCAGATTGCTGAAAGTACGATCGACGGTGCTGCCATTTTTCGCCTGGACAAGCGTTCCATACTGGGGGCTGGAAGAATCGAGGACGAAATTCGACATCCTGTTGTCCCGTTCCGACATGGGGGTCTGGAGATCGTACCGGAGCCCAAGGTTCAGCGTGAGTTTCGGGGCGACTCGCCAACTGTCGTTGACGAAAGCACCCATATAAGTGGAGCGCAAACGCCCCTGCAAGGCGGTGGAGAGGGTCGCACTCTGAGTCTGTCCTATCAGGAGATCGGCGAGGGCCGAGCCGGTGCCCACACCTGGCGTCTGGGAGGTGAATTGTCCGGTAAATACCAGGTAACCCCGTTGTACGTCAGAGGTTCCCGCATAGTTGTGCGTGAAGAGCATCTCGCCGCCCATTGTGATCGTATGCTTGCCTTTGGCCCAGGATAGAGTGTCGTTCCCCTGGCTGACCTGGACCAGTTTGGGATTGGGTGCAAAGGTGCGGTCTCCGAGGGTGGAGAATCCGGTGATGGAGAAGAACGGAAGCCCAGTGAGTCCGGGAGAGGGAGGGATTCCATTGATACCGAATTGCTGGAACAAGGGTTGGGATGAGAGAGGCAGCTGATTGGAATCGTTATGGGTGTACCCGAGACGGAACTCATTCACCAGGTTCGCTGTAAAGATATGCGTCTCACTACCCATGATCGTGTAGGCATGAATGGGTTGAGTGAACGGACCGGTCGTCTGGCCGGCTCCAACGGGGTTGCCATTCCCGGGTGGCGCAAATACCGATCCCGTCTCCGTGAACACGGTGCCGCGGTTGAAGCTGACGTAGGCGGAATCGTGGCTGCCGATTTGCTCGTCGAAGCGGGAATCGATGCGATCGAAGTTTGAAGTCAGGCCCTGGGTGTAGGCGTAGTTATTGACAGCTCCCGGATTTGCCACACTGGGATAATTGGGTGCCGGGTATAGTGCCGCCAACTTCAGGCCCACTGGATCGAGCTGGCGGCTGGGTATGGTGTTGCTTTGAAATTCCTGCCTCTGTCCATTGACCACGTCGGCGGGGTTGTAGATTGGAATCGAGCCAAAGTTTCCCGTGGCCTCCTGCCCAATGGGAACCGTCGTAAATCCGGCTTGGTCGCTCGTTTGCCGCTGGCCTTCGTAGCCAACAAAGAAGAAGCTGTGATTCCTGAGAATCGGGCCGCCGATGGTTCCGCCAAACTGGTTGCGATGCAGTGGAGTCCGAGGCTTCCCCGCCCGGTTAGCAAAGAAGTCGTTGGCGTCCAGCACAGTATTGCGCAGGAACTCGAAAGCATCGCCGTGCACGGCATTGGTCCCCGATTTGATGGAGACGCTCACAATGCCCCCCGCGGAACGCCCGTATTCCGCGCTGTAGTTGGAGGTTTCGACCTTGAACTCCTGGATAGCATCGATGGAGGGGGTAATGGCATTGATGTTGGCGGAATCGGCGCCCAGGATGTAGTCGTTGTTGTCGATGCCATTGATCAGCATCGTGTTTTCGAAGGTCTGGCTTCCGTTCAGACTGAAACCATTGCCAGCACGGGAATAGGAGTTTTTCGAGGCGCCGGCGGAAAGCGTGACAAGCTGCGTGTAGTCGCGGCCGTTCAACGGCATTGTGACAATCGTTTTTGTGCCTATGGTTTCGCCTGTTGAGGCGCTTTGTGTCTGCAGCAGCGGCGCCTCTGAGGTGACCTCCACGGTCTGGGTCTCACCGCCTGGTTTTAGTTCAAAATCGATACCCGCCTTCTGATCCACTTCCAGATGGACACCCATGCGCCGCACCGTCACAAAGCCTGCGTGTTCCACCACGATGGTGTAGTCGCCTGGCTGGAGAAAAGGCACCGTGTATTGGCCATCGCCGTTTGTCTTTGACTTAACGGTGACGCCGGTAGCATTATTCGTCACAGTAACGCTGGCATCCGGAACCACGGCACCGCTGGAGTCGGCGACGCGTCCCTGCAACTCGGCAGCCTGTCCGAAGGCCACCCTGCTGCCCACCACAATCAGGCAGACCGCAACCAGATGCCATAGCGAGGTCCATTGACGCCTCCTGCTCATTTTACTGCCTTTCATCGCGCCTCCTTGAAGTCAGGTACAGTCCCTGCGATCCGCCCCGTGAGTCGTTAACAGACGATTTCTCTCCATCCCGTTGCTGATCAGGGACAGGTTTCAGGGCGACAGAATGTCGGGGAGTTAACGATTCGTGGGGGAGAGTGAAGCGGATGCCTCCGCCCACGCGGCGGCCGCGCAGATCCGGGGATGGGGCGTGGCCAGAGTGATGTTGCGGAATGGGCCCTGGGTTGGGAGCTGAGCCATCGGACAGTCGCCGTACCGCGAGAGAGGCCGCCGATTCCAGCAGCCGAGTCGTCGCGGCAGACCTCTGTCCTGGCACAATCCGAACTGGATTGAGAATGGCCGAGCGTCCCGGAGCGTTCGGAGAATCGGTAAGGCCGAGCCGATCGTCGCCTGAATGCAATCTTCCTCCGACTTCTGCACGCCGGATACCGAGATTCTGGAACGCCTCAGATCACGTAGTGCTAATGCTTCAGGCACAATACAGACGTAAGCTGACACCCCACAACGGGAATTCCCGGAGAATTCCCTGGGAAGTCGTATTGTTTTCCCTGTAAACTCTTTTGGTCTTTGACCATGAGCACAGCCGTGAAGCCAAACTTTTCCGGTGCAGTCGAATCGGACGCGCCTAGGGCGGATTGCCACTCATTCCAACGCATTTCGTCTGCCGATCCAGATGGATTACCGGCGGAGGCACGGGCGTCTCTTGAGCGTCTCCTGGCCAGCGAGTCGATCGCCAGGGCTCCCCGGCTCCGAGCGGTCGTGAAGTTCTTGATGGATGCGCTGCTCGAGGGAAGGGCGGGCAGCATCAACGAGCAGATGATCGGACAGGCAGTATTCGACCGGCCAGCCAGCTACAATCCCGGCGAAGACAACATTGTCCGGGTCACAATGCGTCACCTACGGGAACGGCTTGAGGAGTTTTATCGTACAGAGGGGTGTGACGAGAAATACATCCTGACGATTCCGCGGGGCAAGTATGTTCCAGTTCTTTATAGTCCCCAGCCGTCAGAGCTGATCGTATCCGCTCCACTGCAAGAGCCACCGGCCGCCGAGCATTCCGAAGATGGAACCAGTTTGGCAGAACAGCATGAGGCCCTGCTGGCCTCAAGCAGGTTTCTTCCCGCGATTGCCTGGATTCTGGTCTGCATCCTCGCGGCAACCAGCGGGCTGCTGGCCTACCGCCTCCACCGCCAGAGTGGCACGGCGGCCGACAGCCAGAGCGGCCCGAACGGCCTTTTGTCGCTTCTCGCCGTGAACGGTAAGCCGATTACTGTTGTCGTCACCGATTCGAACCTCGAAGCCTATCGGATGATTTTCCGCAAGATCGTCTCACTGGACGACTATGTTGATCGTTCGTACTTCCGCTCACCGTCCGACTTCCCTGGGAATTCCGTGCTTAGTGGCGCGTGGCGCTATGTGGATCTGACCACAGAAACAAGTCTCACCAGCAGCATCATCGCATCGGAGATTCAGATTGACGCGGGACCAGAGGTCATCAGCATCAAACACCCTCACGATCTGAGTATGCGGGACTTCCAGCACGGCAATTACATCCTTCTGGGCGGACCATGGATTAACCCGTGGGGTCAGCTATTCGAGAATCGTCTGAACTTCCGGTTTATTCCTCCGCCGGACAATCCCGCTGCGTCCAGTATTCACAATATGAATCCCCGGCCGTCGGAGCCCGCCATCTTTGCCGAACATCAGGAGGGCGCCCTGACGATCAACTACGCACGTGTGGCCCTGATGAGGAATCTGAGCAACGACGGATATGTGATTCTGATCGGCGCCACAAGCCCGGACGCCATTGAAGCGGGAGGACGGTTCATCGTCAACGACGACCGGCTGGCAAAGTTGATGCGAACTTTCAACGTTTCTTCTCCGGCAGAATTGCCTTCACTGGAAGTTGTCCTGCAGGTGCAGGGTCTTCAGTCCGTTCCGGAGAATGTTCAGGTTGTCGCTGAACGTCAAGTGAAGCCCCAGTAGTGAGGGGCTGGAGAAACGAATACATCCTCGGAAGTCGGTCACGGTTCAGGATGCCACATGGCCGTATAACGGGCAATGCGCCCTTCTGGTTCAGGAAGTGATCGCGGTCGCGGCACAAGGCGCCATAGGCAACTATACGGCCAAGTGGATCGCTCCATCCTGGCGCATTTCAGAGGACGTATCCGGCGAATTTATCCCAAGCCTTCCGGAATGACTGCATTGGGTGCGGGACCGCTTCCTGCGGACATCGAAACGTAGGTATGGTCCGTGCCACACCAGAGCTCCATTAATTGACGGTCTTATCCAACCACGCAAGCACCGCAGCCTCAAGCGCGATGCGATGATCGCTGAAGCCGTGATCCGTGTCCATGTGCAGGGAGGTTACTCGGGACCCTGCATGGATGAGAGTACGCACGAGCGCTTCGTTTCGAGCGCGCAGTCCATCGTTGGCAGAGATGTCGAGGACCGGACGCGGGGCGATCCTCGCGGCCAGCGCCGAGAAGGACCAGGCAGCCGCGTTTGTCTGCGCTTCCTGACGCAATGCAGCGGGCGAAGTGCCCGCGAGCGGGGCGTAGTCTGCCGGATCAGACTCCGTACCGAAGTAGCCGGGACCATCGTCTATGGGGCTGCCCTCGGTAATGACAACGCCCGCCACAATCTGTGGATGTTGCGCCAGAGCAGCAACTGCCAGGAACCCGCCCATGCTGTGCCCAACGACGACTATGCGCCGTCGGTCTACATGAAACTTTGCGGCATTCGCCGGCTCGTTCAGCCAGTCGAACATCGCACTGACGTCCTGCATGCAATTGCTGAAGCTGAAGGTGCCCTGCGAGCCCCAGGAGCCACGGTAGTGCATCGCCAGCACGTTCCAGCCGTCGCGGCGGAGCGCCTGGGCCAGATCCATGTTCTGCTCGTATCCGGGGAAGCCGTGGAGGAGAATCACTGTTCGATGCGGTTGTGTGCCGGCGGCGAGCAGCAGCATACCCAGAAGACGGCTGCCATGGGAATCGATAACCGTTTCAATATTCCCCGCCCGCGCCTGGGCATCCGGTGCGGTGTCGTGCGCGACGGCGAGCGGCTGCTGCGCGTACGCCGGAATGCAGGTGGTGAGGATCCCAAGAAGAAGACCTGCGTGCCATTTGAGCATGGAGGGAGTATGCACGAGTCGCAGGAAGCGCCGCAAGCGCCCGCTGCGGGTGATCCATTGATTCCGAAGAGGAACCGATTACGACAAGTCCCACGGAAAACTCACCCAAGCCCCGTCTGTGAGGCCCAATCCCTGGAGGGGCACTCTGTGAAGCAGCTCAGTGAGTGCATCGGCTTGTGGGTGTTGAAAAAGTCGACGACTCTGCCGCGTTTTGGGTCGACACTTCTGTGGCTGCCTATGTTCAAGCAGTTGCGGATATTGGAGAGGTTATTGGTCCACTCAGGAATCGGACCAGCCGTCGGATGTTCTGGGCAGTGGCGGCGAGGAAGAACTGCTCCTGGACGAACTTCAACCTGCGCAGACGCAGGCGGCGCAGGCCGATGGGGCCCTTCAGCTCCGCGAACAACGCCTCAACCTTCTTTCGCTGCCGCTGTGCATGCTCGAACTCGGGTGTTGTCCAGAGGTCCCGCGCTCTTTGTCGGGCTGCCTCGTTCATGTGGATAGCAAGGAACCGAAACGCTCCCCTGGTGCACTGCGGCTTCAGTGGACACGGGCCACATTTCTTGCGAGTTCCGATGTAAGCGAAGGCGCGATTCCTGTCATTGCGACCGCCGTAGTTTAGCTGCTGACCCGCTGGGCACCGGTAGCTATTGCTGTCAGGCAAATAAGTAAAGCGATCCGGACCGAAGAACGGACTGCGCGTGCGAGCGACAGCATCCCTCGTCGGCATGTACGGCGTGATCTCTCGATCCATCAGCCACTGCAACAGCTCACCGTTACCATAGCTCGCATCAGCACCGAGGGAGTGCGGTTTCCTACCCTGCCATTCAGCGAAGCGAGCGATCATCTCCTCCGCGGCTCGAGACTCTTCGCTCAGGCGCGCGCCCGTTCCCTGCACACCCACGATGATGCAGCTGTGGTTATCGACAAGGTAGTTGTTGTAGTACCCCATCCGTGCCGGCGTACCGCCTTTTGTCGCATATGTGGAGTCCGGATCGGTGGTGGAGACCTTGTCCTGGCTGTGGATCGGCTCCTCCACTGGATTCTGCGCTTCCAGGTCCGCGAGGTATTCGCGCACAGTTCGATGGACCTGCGCAGCTTCTGTCAGTTGTTCTCGCGGGATGCGGCTTTCTTTGCATGCGTTGGCCTCAACGAAGGTCCCGTCGACCGATAACTTGTCTCCGTGCACCAAGCCGACTTTCAGGCACTGGGCCACGATTCGCTCGAACAACTGCTCGAACAACTTCGATTCCTGAAAGCGTCCGTGGCGGTTTTTCGAAAATGTGGAGTGATGCGGAACGTCCTGGTCAAAACCCAGACCTGTGAACCAGCGCCACGCCAGATGCATCCGCAGTTCCTCAACCAGCTTGCGCTCACTGCTGATGCCGTACAAATAGCCGATCAGCACAATCCGGAGCAGCAGCTCCGGGTCGATCGACGGACGGCCAGTGTCGCTATAGCTGGTCTTTAGCTGCTCGCGCACGAAGCCAAGGTCTATGTGCTTATCGATCAGCCGCAGGAGATGGTTCTCTGGAACCTGATCCTCCAACCGGAAGTAGTAGAACAGCGATTCCGAGCGCGCGTGCTGACCCATCATGAGCGATCATCCCCCAATCATGGCATCCGCAACAGCATGCTCAAACTATGCTGGTGGAATCCCTGGATCGCCACACGGATCTCATCCGAATCGGCCAACGCGTACCGAGTTTTTCAACACCCATGCTTGGAGTCGCCAACGAGCCAAAGAAAAGTGCAAACTCTGAAGGCTGGCCGGGATGATCGAAGCTGCTGATCGAGATCGTTGGCCACGCGGCCCGAAAGTGCGGCTCGCATCGCAAAGTCTGCCACTCGCGCGCGGACAGACGCCGGAGATTCACGATATACGAGCGCATTCGCAGCGCCAGCCTGATGGCGCAAATTCCACCCGCGGGTTATGCGAGCGGGCGCAGCCTGAGCGGCGGACCGGTGACGGTCATCCCGTGAGCCTCGATGAACGCCGGATTCTGCAACCTGGCAGGATCGGTGTCGCCCGCGAGAAAGAAGTCTTCCATTTGACCCGCGGGGGAGTAGGCGATCAACAGACGGTTGCGCCCCAGGGCGGAGAAGGCAAAGACGTGAGGAATTCTGCGCGGCCCGAGTATGCAGTCACCGGGGCGCAGGATATGGCGCACATGGGCGATATCGATGGTGAGCTCACCTTCGAGCAGGAAGAAAAGCTCGTCCTGGCTGTGGTGAAAATGTTCGGGAACCCCACCGCGTCCGAAGTTATCCGGCGTGAGCAAGGCGGCATTCTCGAAGGCAAACATCGCGCCATGCGTGGACGCGGTGAGTACCTTGAAGGGATCCCAGACCGGGTGGTTGGCATCTCTGCGGGATGCATCCTGATCGTAGCGGACAGGTTGGATGCCGGCGGATTGCGGCGCGCGGGCTGACTGCGAGCCGGGCTTGAGGTCGAGATGCAAGGGGGTTCGCTGCTGCGCGCCAGAGGCTAAACCGGCGAAGGCCGCGGCACCACCGAGCATGAGAGCTTCACGACGAGTTCTGTTCATGTTCACCGCCGAGCCATCGTATCAGTTGTTGGTAATCGTAAATGCACTGATTGGAACCCGATTCATGCTGTAAAGTCGGCCAGGCTCCATCGATCCGCGGCCCGTCAACTTGGCGAGAAACGGCCGTCCCGTCCTCTTGAAGATTCTTCCCGATCGCAGGCACAAGGACGGAACGGCGACTTCCCCTCAAAGTGGTTTGAGCGGCAGATCCCGTTTCCGCGGACCAGTTGACGCTGGCACCTGGATGGCCGTTTGTCGTGCTCCGAAACAGCGGTATCGTTTTATGCCAGGCCGGGTTTGAGCGCGCCTGTACGGATTACGGATAGCACCGTGATGTCGTCTTCCTGGCCCCAGCGCTGAGCGACGTCCGCGATTTCGGAGGCAGCCTTTGTGGTCAGCGCTGCCATTTGGTCAAAGCCCAGCAACTCACCATTTGCATTTCGTGCTTCCACCACGCCGTCGGTGAGGAAAACTATGGCATCCTGGGTTTCAATCTCGGTCTCGCGGTAGCTTGTTTGCGAAATGATTCCCAGCGGCAGTCCGCTTTCCACTTGCACCTCGCGGCCAGCAAGATAAGGAAGAATATGCCCAGCATTCGCAATCGCTACGCGCCCGTCGGGGAAGAATCTTGCGCAGCAAACCGTGATGAACCCGCCGCCGGTGCGCCCCGTCACGGCATGGTTCAGATACTCCAGCAGCAAAGCTGGACTCCGCTCCACCTCATTCGCCAGACTGCCCAGAATGGCTGCCACCAGCATCGCCGCGTCGAGCCCCTTTCCACTCACGTCGCCGATGACCACCAGCAGCGAGCCATCCTTGAGTGCAACGGTGCGGTAAAAGTCGCCGCCCACCTCCTGCGCTGGTCGGTAGGCCACCTCAACGGCAAGCCCTGGCGTCTCCCCGACGCCTGCGCCAAGAAGCTGCTCCTGCATGCGCCGCGCCGCGGCCAGATTCTGCTCCGCAGCCGCCTGGCGCACCTGCTCATCCCAGTAGCGCAGATACAACACCGCCAGCACCACAAAAATGAAGGCCACGCCCGCCGCATCGCGGTAGTCAATGAGAAACGGACCAAGGCTAAGGTCTGGGTGCTTGTGTAGGAATACATTGTTGCTGCCCCAGAGCACGATCCCGCTCGACATAAACAGAGAAACCCCGATGATCAGCGAACCCTTTTCCCGGTCCTGCAGAAGGCCCCACACTGCTACCATCTGGAACGCCAAAGGCACAACCGACATCATGTAAAGCACGGGAAACTGGTAACCTGCGTCCACGGCCATGCCAACGCCCAGCAGTACCGCAATAACACCGGAAACCACGGCGCCGGCCACGAGAATCCTCCGGAAGCGCGGACAAAGGGCGGCCAGAAAGAGATTGGTAAACACGTTCGCGGAGCTGGTGATCGTGAAGATGAGCACCGGGCCCCACGACCGGCTGTCGATGCTCTGGCTCGTAGCAGTAAAGTCGCCCGCAAGGTGCGGTACGCCCCGTACCAGGCAAAACAGCGCGAGGTAAAAGTACTCCTTCCTGCGCTTCTGGACGCTGAACAACACCACGCTGATGGCCGCCGCAAAGAGAAACAAAATGCATGTCAGATTCGCGGGCATCTGCTGAATGGCGCCTCTGGCCAGATCCCGCTGCTCGCGCGCCACGATCGCATCCGCCGGGCCTATTTGGGGAGGATGCGGGAATTGGACTGTTCCGGCCGCTCCAAAGTCGAGCAACCGCACCGTCCATGCGCCTCTCCAGCGCCGGACGGCAACGTGGCCAACCGTCCCGTGCAGGAGGCCCATGGGAATCGGAAAGGCCATGTGCCGCGGATAAGTCCCATGCGGGGCCGGCGTGAAACTGCCGAAGCGCCCAATCGCGACGCCCTCCACATAGACCTCGTACACATCGTCTAATGCCGCCATCCCGAGAGAAATCTGTCGTCCGCGCAGATCCGCCGGAATCGAAAAGCTCGCGCGGTACCAGTGCCAGCCGTGTGCGCTCGTATCGCCGAATACCATTGCCGGAAAGCTGGTCCGCATCCACGCCGAGTCATCCAGACCGGGCCGCGCCCACGACAGGTCGTCGCCCGCATGCACCCGCCAATCCGTGACGGAAACCACGTCACTCTGCGCGCAAGCCATCACGGCGCCGCCCGCCAGCAGCACAACCGCCAGTATCTTCCTCATTCGCATGTCTTAACGCTCCTTACCGTCAGCACGATAGTGCTGTCGTCGTTCACTGGACCACCAAAGAGGCAGTCCTCGCCCGCGCCCGGAATATAGGAGGTGGGAAAATATAAGCGCAAATGGACACAGAGTGCGAAGCAAGGGATCATCAGGAACACTAAATGAGCATAATCGGGCCTGCCGGGCTCAGACAGCCCAAAACTCAAACTAAGGCGCTCAAAGCGGATGGGCGTGCATTTTTAGATTTTGTAGAACAGGGTCCGGTTGCTTGACCGCAAGCCCGGCAACTACTCCTTGATCAATGCCCACGGGCGAAAAACCAAGACTGCTCGCATTGAAGTCGGCCGGGGAAAAAGCAATGCCACCTGGACGCATAACGGCCGCCCTTGCTCTTGAAGAACTCCGCAAGGTCGCGGCCACAAGGACAGAACGGCGACAATACGGGACTTGGACGGGTCTTTGTTGTATCGGCGCGGTCAGTACCCTTTCGCAAGTACCCTTCGCATCGGACATTCACAACGAAAACGAACAGTCCGGATGGTTGCGCAGGGCCTGCATGATTCTGCTACCATCGTGCCACCCCGCCGTTTGCCTGACTTCCTATGAAGCGTCCATCACCCGGTGCGATCGTTCTCGGTCTAATCCCCTTCGCCTCAATCTGCTTTTCTGTTCCCCTGTGGGACCGCATTTATCCGATGGTTCTCGGGCTTCCGTTCAACTTCTTCTGGCTGATTGCATGGCTGCTGCTCACGCCATTGTTCATGTGGGGAGCCTACAGGCTGGAAGAACGACGTGCGGCAGAAGACGAAAGCGGCGGTGAACCTTGAGCCCAGGCGTCGTGGCGCTGACCATCATTACCATCATTGTGGTCATCGGCGCGCTCATCGGCTTTTGCGCCCGATTTCATCGCGAGATGGATCTCGAACAGTGGACTTGCGGTGGCCGAGGCTTTGGCCCGGTGTTGGTATGGCTGCTGATGGCGGGCGAAATCTACACTGCCTTCACCTTTCTCGGCGCCAGCGGCTGGGCGTACTCGCGTGGAGCGCCGGTACTGTACGATCTCGGCTTTTTGCCTCTGGGCTATGTGATCTCGTTTTACATTTTGCCGCCCATTCTGGAGGTGGGGCGCAAGCATAGGCTCCAGACCCAGGCTGATTTCTTTCAGGTGCGTTACGGGAGCAAATACCTGGCCGCCTTTGTGGCTCTGATGGGAGTCGTATGCCTCCTGCCCTATCTGGTGTTGCAGCTCACGGGCTTGGGGCTGATCGTTGAAGCGGCGAGCTTCGGAGGGATCCATCGCACGCCCGCTATGATCATCGCCTTCAGTCTCGTTGCCGCGTTTGTCTTTGCGAGCGGCGTGCGCGGGATCGCGTGGGTCAGCATCGTGAAAGATGGCCTGTTGCTGGCCGCGGCGGTTTTCATCGGAATCGCAGTGCCGCGGATTTACTTTGGCGGGATCGGCGGGATGTTTCACGCCCTGGTTCAGGCGAAACCCGGTCACCTTGTGATGCCGGGGGCCACACGCGACCTCGGCCACGGGTGGTACATCACGACTGTTTTGCTCTCCGCGGTGGGTATTTACATGTGGCCGCATTTATTCGCTGCAACGTTTACCGCGCGAAGCGGCCGGATTCTGCGGCGCAATGCAGTGATCTTGCCGCTTTACGTGATTACGATGCCGCTGATGTTTTTCGTCGGCCTGTGCGCGCTTCTGGTATTGCCCGGCCTTGCGAACGGCGACCTCTCTCTGTTGATGATTGTGCAAAAGACTTTTCCGGCATGGGTTCTGGGGGCAATCGGCGGCGCGGGCGCGCTTACGGCGATGGTCGCAGCGGCGATTCAGCTGCTTGCCGGGGCGACGCTGTACGCCAAGAACCTGTTTCGGCCTATCCTGCGGCCCCACATGACGGACCCGCAAATCGTGAAACTCGCGAAGAGCATGGTGTTAGTCCTCACGGCCGCGGCCTTGTTCTTTGCCATCAATAACTCGTTGAGTCTGATATCCCTCTTCCTGCTTGGAGTGGCTGGCGTAGCCCAGTTCTTCCCTGGGGTTGTTCTCGGCCTGTTCTCAAACCGAGCCAGCACTGCTGGAGTTTTCGTCGGGCTGTTGACGGGCATTCTGATCACTGCGCTCCTGATGCTGACAGGGCGCGATCCTTACCACGGTCTGAGCGCCGGATTCATCGCGCTGTGTCTTAATTTTGCGGTGACGGCGCTGGTGAGTTCGTTCTCGCCCGTTCGCGTCTCCGGATTTGACGAGACAACTCCCCTCCTCGCTGCTTCGCAGTCTGGCAGCAGCATCGGGTCGGCTTAGTCAGCATCCCTTCTTGTGCAGGCTGTTCGTTCAATGGCCCCGGATTTCCTGGGCCGGTGGTGGCAACCCATTCTTCTCCACACCAAACTGAGCCCCATTTGCACGCATCATCGCCGAGTATCAAACCGAGAAGGATGCCTGGTAGCCGTCCTTCACTCGAGTGCGTTGCCGTTGTTCGCGTCCCTCGAGGCTCCAATATTGACCGATGTAACCGGATTGAGGAGAAACGGGGTGGCCGCGTCAGCCATCCAGGTCGCAGATGGCGGACAGTCGAGATGAGTCACTGCGCCACACGTTTCCGCGACTTCGGTTCGAACAAGAAGCAGCTAAGCAAGGCGCGGCGGATTTTGCAGCGACAGGCGATCCCAGGGACCGTCCCACTCACAGGGTCTGCCCTTCGTTCGGAAAGATGTCAGGTCGTCCGCCACCGACAGGCTGACATAGATATTGATTCCCGCATTGGTATCCACGCCAGCGGGTCCGGAGCTGTGCCGGCACAAATTGGCGGTATCGGGAACCAAATAGACCGGAATTCGATTGCCGCCAATCTCGATGTCATCGTGCCGTGTACCCGATGCGTCATAGAGGAAATGCGTTCTGCGCCATTCCTGCACCATCTCCACGGTGATCTGGCCGTAATTCTGCCGGATGAGTGTCATGAGGGTCCAAAAGCGCGTGCCGGTGCCGTTGAGCCCAAAATACGTTGGATTCTGTGTACCGTTCCCATGATGGCTCATGGGGTGGCCAGGGTCGTGAAGGTTGTCCTCGGTGTAGCTGTCCTTGGCCTCGACATTGTTCGTCGAGACGACGTAGTGACTGCCCGTCTCACCCATTTCTCCCGGGACTCGGATCGCGTACCGTGCCATGCCTTTTTCATCGGCCGGAATGCTCTCAACCACAAACGCCTCGTGACGGTCGGAAACGACCCAGTTCGCGCCGCGCACGCATTTGCCGATGACGATCTTGTTTCCTGATTTGGCTCGGTATTCCGGGCGGCCAACCGTAAGAAGCTCGACCGCATACCTTGCCGAGCTGGCGAAGGCTGCCGCGTAGAAGTTCCCCAACTGCCAGTCCAGACCGGGCCTGCGATAGCCCGTGAACGGAGCATCCAGAGTCGGCCCAAGAATGCCCAGACTTCCGCCAGCATATCCGCTTACGGTCACCCCGCGATCATTCTGCGCATGCTCGCTCCCCATCTCGCCAGCGGAGTCGGTCACGGTATAGCGATGGGCTCGCGGGTCCGTCGGGTTGGCGATGAAGGTGACCAGATACTCCTGCGGGAAAAAGTGCTGGTCTTCTGAGCTGACATGGATCGCCTTGCCGTCACGGGTGGCAGGGCCCAGAATGACGGCGCCGCTGCAGCAGTGGATCGCATCATCGGCCGAAGCCAGCTCCGCCATCGAAGAGGCTGGCGGTTTTCCCTGCAGACCGAAATAGCTGTTGATCATCAGGATCTTATGGAAATGGCTCAATTCGCCGGGAAAGGCTGAAGCGGAGAGTTCCGCAGCCGCGCCGTCGGCGATTCCATGCATCATTTCCAGCGCCTCAGGAACCAGAAATTCGTAGTACCGTTCCTGCTGGGTTAAATAGGCCGCGATGACCTCAGGGCTCCCCTGCACCGCCAGGATTTCCCGGTACCAACCTTCATAGACCATGCGGATGAGGTCGCCGGCGCGTTCGCCATATTGCCTGCCGATTTGCGACCAGGAACCGTGGAGTTCACCGAGATAGCGGGGATGCGGATCATACGCGGGATAGCCCGGAGCGCGGAAATACTCGCCCAGCTTCCCGTTGTGACCCGTCCACTCCGCAGGGGTAGGGTATTTCGCGACGGCGGTGGGAGGTGTCGCGGACAACGCGAGGCTCTGCAAAGGATCGGCGGAAAGAGCCATCGCGCCCGCAGATGCAGCGAGCTTCAGCCATGCTCTGCGGCTTAGTCCTGAAGCTGCATGGCTCTGATCGAAGCTGTCTGCGTTATCCTTCGCTGCTTCCCCGGGTTTCGTCACGTGCGACCTCCGCAGCCAAATTGCTCGCCAGTCTGTGAATTATAGCGGCACCGGACCGAAGCGCCTACGCGTGGAGAGCCTTGGCGGGCGTCAGGTTGAGAGTCAGCACGGTGATGTCGTCTTCCTGCCCAAAGGCCTGCGCGGCTTCGGCAATCACTTCGGCTGACTGAGTGCTCATGGCGGCCGTGCGGTCGAAGCCGAAAAGTTCGCCGGAGAATGATCGGGCTTCCACTACGCCGTCAGAGATGAAGGTGAGGGTGTCGCCTGGGTTAAGCGAGAAGGCAGATTCCTCACATTCGGGATCCGAGGCGACGCCGAGGGGCAAGCCGGGCGGGAGGGTGAGCTCTTCGCCGTTCCGGTAGGGCGAGAGATGGCCGGCGTTCGCCGCGCTCATATTGCCGTCAGGCCGGATGCTGACGACGCAGCAGGTGACCAGACCTCCGTTGAGCCTGCCATAGAGGATGCGGTTAAGCGCAGTGAGGAGCTCGGCGGGGCGCAGAGCGGGCGCCATGCGCAGAGCGCCAAGAATGGCGGAGACGGTCATGGCGGCCTGCAGGCCCTTGCCGCTGACATCGCCGACGACGAGGAGGATACCGCTCTCCGAGGCGGGAATGACTTGGAAGAAGTCGCCGCCGACCTCGCCGGCCGGTTTGTACACCGACTTGATGCGGAGGCCAGGGGTGGCTGGCATTTCCGTGCCCAGGAGAACCTGTTGGACCGCGCGGCCGGCTTCGAGTTCGGCCGCCATGCGCTGCTTTTCGCGCTGATCGCGGATGAGCTCGCGCACGAAGATGGTGATCGCGGTGGCGCCGAAAAGGACGGTGGCCAAAGGGCCGTAGTACCATCTCCAACTGCCGACGGAGAAGCTGTAGGGGAGCCAGTCGAGGCCGAGATAGGGGCTGTTCAAGCGCAGACGGAAGAACCAGACGACGGCGATGGCGAGGGCGATAGCGCGAAGCATGGTGAGCTTTCGGCAGGCGTGCACAGATCAGAAGCGGTATCCCTGCGCCACCCAGTAATGCCAGTCTTCGGTAGCCTGCCGGGTTGATTCATCGGGGTTGATGGCAGTCAGTTGGGAGAGCGGAACTG